>NZ_FUYV01000041.1 GCF_900168165.1 Alkalitalea saponilacus | reverse complement strand
GATACTGTCCCACCAGATAACAGGAATATTATTGTGGATTGCGTACTGTTTTATATGAGCATTAAGCTGGTCTGTTAAGCAACGCACAACCCCATTGGTAAGTTTGCTGAAATTCAGATTCTTCAGTAGTTGGACAATATTGGAGTCTTTGTATGTACCAAGTATATAGCCATTAAAAACCAATCTGTCAAAGCAGTTATATGTTAATGCAATATGCTCTTTGTATTGCTTGTAAAATGTATTGTTCATTATACAAAGGTAGAGTCTCTCCTTTAGGCTGCAATACCAGATTGGAACTTTAGTTCGCTAAAAATATATTGGGAAATCTCTGACACCGAAGTTCCCTCTCCTGTAAGGAATTTTGTTGTAAATATTCTGTTTTCAATATCACTAATTGAAGGATAGGCTAACATTTTCACAAAATCTGTTTTCTCCTCACCGATTGACTTATATGCTTCAGTTATTGATGCAATTATTTTTTCATACGCATCTCCTTCATTTCCAACAGTTGCCTTAGTGAAAGT
Organism: Alkalitalea saponilacus; assembly: GCF_900168165.1. Lineage (GTDB taxonomy): Bacteria > Bacteroidota > Bacteroidia > Bacteroidales > Marinilabiliaceae > Natronoflexus > Natronoflexus saponilacus. Next base: position 5,156 of record NZ_FUYV01000041.1, on the reverse strand, counting down.
GTAATCAAATAAATCGTGGCTAGATGTATCTGAATCAAAATACTTTTTAAGATTATCTTTACTAGAAATCAAGAAAATTGGAAATTCTTTTTTAAAACCGTCTTCAATTAAACAATGAGAACGAATTCCCGTTGCCAGAATTGGTGCAGTGTATTTAGCAACTCTTTCGCCTTGCTGGTTTCCATCCAATCTTAAATCAAGAATTAGGGCATCAATATTAGATTGTTCATGAACTAATTCATCTCGTAATGTCTCAAAACTCGTAGGTTTTTTAATTGTTATCTCAATTAAGCCTAATGTCGATAAGCCATCAGCATATGCTTGACTCCTATCTTCATTTTCATCATCAATATATACTACTTTATAAGCCATATTCTTCTGTTTCTTCAGGTTTTGCTACTGGTACTGTTATTCTAATATTAGTGGAAAATCCCTCTGGGGCATTTTCAATTGAAATTTCTCCATTGTAACTTTCAACAATGTCCCGAACAATTTTTAATCCTAATCCCGTTCCTGTTAACTCATCTGTTGATGAAGTTTTGTGCCCTTTAGGAGAGGATGTGGTGAAAAATGCATTGAATACTTTTTCCCTATTCTCCATTGGGATTCCATCACCATTATCAATAAATTCAACATTTATTGTGTCATTTATTTTACTCGCTGTAATAAGAATTTGTCCCTTATCAGGTTTCGCTCTTTTAATTGCCTTTTTTGAATTACTGTATAAATTAAATAGTATTGAAGCCCATTCTGAAGTATGCATTTTGCAAGTGAACAATTCGTAACCATTAATTTCAGATTTCATATCGATATTATTTCGTTCCCTATCTGGCTTGATTGTGCGCATAAAAGGTTTAATTACATCTCTGATTTCAACAGGTTTTAGCTCCTGATTTACATTTTGCGATATGGTTTCATCGAAATAAGAAGCATACACATTAAAAGACTGAAAGGTTCTTCTCAGCCTTATGGCTCTTTTATATTCTTCAGAAGCCCGGTTGAGATTTTCTAAAATATATTTGGTATCAATCTCAAAAGTTCCGAGGTAGTTCATTATCTCATGAGTAAATTCACCAATAATCAACCCAAGTCCTGCAAGAACCCGAATCATATTTAACTCATCAATACTTTTAACGGCATCTCTAAGTTGCTGTGCTTTTTTTCTATATTCTTCAGCTTTCTCTTTTTCTTCCTTTTTATCATGTTTGCTTTCTGAACCTTCTTCATTGTCATCCTCATTAGTTTTTTTCTCTTCACTCTTTTTCTCAATATCATCTGCAATCTTTTCAAGGTCATCAGCTGTATCCAGTATTGATTCTTTTGGACTTTTGGAATATTTTGATTCCCAATTTTTTTGCCCCGTGGATTTTTTCCTGCCACGTGCTCCCGCAATTCGATTAATTGCTGCGATTAAACTTCTATATACGAAATCTATCAATTCATAATAAGCCTCATTTTTAAAAAGCCCTTCACGACTTGATAATTCTACAAAATCATCATTTGATTCAGCAATCTCAACAATTCCAAAAAAAATAATATTTCCGTGAACAGGTAAAACAGTTCTTCGCCTTATTGAAGCATCTAATCCCAACCAGTCGTCTTGAGGTTCTGCATAAGGTAAAACTCTAAATCCATTCCTATATAGTCTAATTCCTCCATGTTCTTTGGATGTTTCTCTAATATAACTTTCCACTTGTTTTGGGATTAAACCAGCATTATAAATATAGTAATATGCTTTAAACCTTATACCATTAAGATGTAAATATGTTCCTTTTTTTTCTGCTTCCAAAGCAATTGGGTTTTTCGTAATAGCGTCAACCTTACTATCATTAATCATCCAATATCCTATTCCTTTTTCAACATACCCTTCAATTTCAGCTAAAGCATGTTGGTAAAACATCGATTGTTGATTAGCTATTTCATTTCCATCCTTTAAGCAAAGAATTTCAAATCCAGGGTCAACTATTTCACCATCTTTTCTTTTCTCTTTTTTTGAAAGAGGGAAAGGTTGTATGACATCAATTGCATACCTATAAACACGTTTAATCATTGAATCAGACCACCACTCGCGTAAATCTTCAATTATCAGTTTTGTGCCTTGTTCTTTTTCTTTTGGTATTTGCTCTACTTTATTGGATATAATAAATAGGTCTTCATCCATTAAATACTTTTCCCAGTTTACAACAATCTTTAAAGCCGATTCAGAATTCTTCGTTTGTGTAATTATGGTTAATTTGTTCCCTAAACGTTGAGCAGAAAATCTTCCTATTCCCTTTTTACCGGCTCTGCTTCTTCCAAAAATAGGTGAAACAGGTTCATGAATTTTTGATGTTGAAGAAATGCGCATAAAACCATTTATTAATTGGTCTCTGGTCATTCCTGCACCATCATCATCAATAATTAATGTTCCTCCACTAGTATCAACATTAAAAAAATGCAGTGTCGCTTTAGTGGCATCAGCATCATAAGCATTTTTAACCAATTCAGAAACAGCAGTTTCATGCCTTGCAACTAATTCTTTACCAAGCCTGTCGATAACACCAGAGTCTACTGAAAATCGGACATTATTCTTGTCTAAAGAGGCAAGTTGGTGCGAAAGCTTCAATATTTTATCAATATTGTTAGGGTCTTTTGCTACTGTTTCTGATAACTCTGCCCTTATTTTAGTTTCATCCATAATATCCAATTTTTCTACATTTTTTCTAGCAATTCTTTTTTCAACCAATTAAAAGCATCACTTTGATTGTATTTAATATCGGGTCTTAGCAATGCTTCCATATCACCTATAAACTCAACACTAACCTCTTTCTCTTCAATGTTAAGTAGGAACTCTTTTTTACTTGGTGGTCTTTTCCCCGTTGCAAACGAAGTGTATTCCTTAAAGCAAGTTATGATTCGCTCATAGTCCAAATCCATATTATGTCGCGTATAATCTAAATCAAACAAATCTCTTCCTTTGCTCCGTTGATATAATGCCCTAAGTTTTGTTCCTAAAAGTTCGTTTATATTGTAAGTTCTCAATTCAGCTTTCCCAGAGAACCATTCGCTTCTAACTTCAAAAGGAAAATCAACCCATTCAAGCACCTTAAAATGTTCTTTGCAGTTTATTTCGAGTTTCAATCGCATTCGTATTTTTTCATATTCCGATGTGAAACGATATAATGCTTTTGCTCCATGTCCTCTTACTTGCGTTTTCCTTGGTTCTTCAAAAAAGGTAATTACCTCGTTTAACCTCTCCATTATGGGTTTTATTGGGCCTTCTTTAATTTGTACCAAATCAATATCCTCTGAATATCGAGGTGCTGGATTAAGATAGAGTTTATGTAAAGCCGTTCCTCCTCTGAAAGCAAGGTTTTCTCTCAAGAAATCATCTGAAAATATTTCAACCAAAGTTCTGGAAATAATCAAATCCTGTTCAACTTGTGAAAACTCTTTCCAAGGTGCGTGTTCCTGCCATTTTGCAATATATGGTTTTGGTATCATAAATCGCTTTCTAATTTTACATTAACATCTACTTTCCACCTATTATCAACGGCTCCTGCTTTTTCTTTCGATTTCGGAGATAGCAAAACAGGAAAAAACTTACTTGATTTTAGATTACCATAAATCAATTCTTGGAAATTCTCGTTTATTTCAAATTCTTCCAGTAAAAAACCAAATCGTTGCAAAGTGCTTTTATTTGGGTACCAATCCAAAAGTTCTTCCATGTCAGCACTTGTTAGTTCTTCCGCTAACTCCTCAATGATTGCAAGCATTCTGTTTATTCCTCCAAGCTTTGTTTGATGATGTATTAAGTCAACAATTGTCAGTGCAGGACTTGAAATTTTATAAATTCCTGCATCAGATTTTTTTAACTGAATATTTTTATCAGGCCAGTTTCTTGTTGTGAAGAATCGGATATCTATTGTGTTTTTTAATATATCGTTGAATTTTGGTTGTTCTGTTATCAAATAATCTCTCTGAACTTGTTGATGGCTCGCTCCATGTATTTTTGCAGCAGAGAATAAGCCAATGTAATAGCTTCTATTAAGATATTTAAATAGCTTTTCACAATAAAGTTGTATCGGGATTTTTTTTGACGTAGAATATCTAGGAGTAATAATCAAATAAAATCCTTTACGTAGATTTATAACTTCTCCTTTTTCCGATAACCTGTGTAGCTCGAATTTTAATGAATTGGCGGTACCATCAGTAGCCTTTGAAATCTCATCAACTGAGAATGAATAGCTTTCAATGGATAGCAAGTATTTTATATATTCTTTCGCATTCATATTAAGAAAATGTTCGACAAAAGTATCAAATTAAACTAATATTCTCAAATTATTACTAAGTTTTCTTTGTGCGATGGGAAAAAACAACTCTTTTAAAAATTTTGGAAGTGGGTTAGCCTGCGGGATTTTTAAATGTGTTGTTTGTGGGTGGGCATTTGCACGGTCTCTTAGCATTAAACACAACGGTGACATATATGAAATGTTGGGGCTGCGGTGTGCGTCTTTGTCTGCCGTTACAAAAGCTGGTGCGGGGCAGAAAGGTTCGTGTAAACACCAAAACCCCAATATTTTATATATGATGTTGCCGTTTCGTTGTCTTTTTCTTCAAGTAATCTATTTTTATTTGAATTCGTTGTCGGTTACTCTATGGTGCAATTGGTGCAATTATGGTGCAATTCAAATTTCATAGAACGAACCAGCTCCTTTCGTGTCAGATGCTTTTATTAAGCCTTTTTCAACCAATTCGGATAAATCTCTACTGGCAGTATTTCTGGAAACATTAAAGTTTGATTGATATTCACGATTTGTAATTTTTTCATTATTCTTTAAGAAATCAATGGTTTTTACTTGTCTGTCATTCAATCCAATTGACTTTAAATATTCACCACTATATATATTTTTCCTAAATTCTACCCAAAATCCTGACATATCATAAAAATACTTTGGAGCAGGAATCCCAAATTGAACACAATCATTAATCATTTTAATTGTTCCACGACCCCATGCTTCAATATATCCACTTCTAAAAAGAGTATTTGCGATATCTGGATTGTATGGTTTCGATGGATGCTTAGTTAGAAGTTTTTCAACAGTCCAATTTTCTGGTAATTGAGCGTCATTCCAAAAGATTAACTTGTCATTATAAACGCTTATCTGGATTGGGAC
>NZ_FUYV01000069.1 GCF_900168165.1 Alkalitalea saponilacus | reverse complement strand
AACGGTGACATATATGAAATGTTGGGGCTGCGGTGTGCGTCTTTGTCTGCCGTTACAGAAGCTGGAGCGGGGCAGAGAGGTTAATGTAAAAAACAAAACCCCAATATTTTATATATGATGTTGTAACACGTTGCTATTCATTAATTAATTCTTTAGCTGCACTTACAGCCGCCTCCTGAAATAAATTAGGCTGATCTATAATATCTTGCAATTTATTCTTTGAGTAATCTTTATATTTTGACTTATATACTTCAATCAATTGGTTTTTATTCCGTTCTATTTCTATCTCTGACTTTTCTGAAATTATGTTTCTAAAAAAAGTTCCGACGGTTTTCATATCAAGGAGTATTAAACCTATCAGAGCAGAAAATGAAACAGGTTGAAACCCTAAAAATATTAAGTCTTCAATACTGAAAGAAATATAAATATCACTATGAGTAAATTGTATTAGATTAAAGGAGCCTACTATCAAAGCCAATGCAAGGATTAATTTTGTTTTTTGTATATGAAATAATCTTAGAATAAAAATCCCAATAATAACTGAATATGCAATATAATTTCTAATCTCAATCGAAACACCATAATCCAACTTTTTAATCAATCCGAACACTGCGATGATTAACAAAAGAGCTGTTATAATTATGTCGTTATTTTTTCTAATTGAATTCATTCTCTTAATATCCTTTTAATTAAAAAATCATTTAGCGAAAACCATTATGAACGACAATTCCAAAATTCATGATAGCATATTAGAACAAATCAATTTCTATAATAGTCTACCTATATTTTGTGATTTTTCGAGAATATCATTTATGTCAATGCCATTTATATAATATCCTATAAAACAATGATATAGAATCTAAAAATAGTCTAATTAGATGCTTTTTTTCTGTTCTGGGTCGCTATCAATTTTGGCAAATAGTATAATTCAAGTCCATAATGATAAACATTCAAATAAATTGCGATTATAAATGTAGTAAGATAAATCAAATCGTGTCCCCAATAGTAAATAGGAAATATCAGTATCGAAATACCGAACTGTATAACAATTTTGTTTTTAATTTTTCTTTTAATCAGTTCAAAATCAGGGTTGTTTTCGAATTCTTTTAGGTAGTAATTCACTTTATACAAAAACCACTGCAATTCTACGAATAAGAAAAGTCCGATAAATACAATTGTTGAAATCACAAAAATCTTTGTCCACAGCACTACAGTCAGATATGCAATCATTAGTAAAAATCTTGTTACGCTTGGCAAAATATGAGTTTTAATCCATATTTCATCTCTGGTGCTTGCAAAAGCTGATTGATTCCACCAGAAATCAATCCTTTTGGTGTCGAATTCTGTATCAGCTAATTCATTGAATAATTGTTTAGAGTATTTATATTTTCGGTTGTGGTGCAGTCCACGTGCAAGTTCATATTTCAGTTCGTTAATATCTTCTTGTTTCCCTGTAATCCTGTCCGCAGTATTAACATATGCAGAGATAAAAAGATAGTAAACTGAAGAATACATTTCTCTCTCGTTAAACGCTCTTGCAAATCTATGTATAATAAGCCCTGCTAATTCCAATTCTTCAGAAGTCTCCGCTGTTTTCAGAATGTCAATGATACGGGTCTGTCTGGTCTCGAAAAAGTTCAAAACCTGATTTTCAAATTTCATCTCTGATAATTCACTCCAAATTTTTGACAGTCTGGTCATTTCTTCTTTTAAGTATCAACGCCAACTTATATATACAGATGTGTCTTTTTATGTGTTACAACGGT
>NZ_FUYV01000043.1 GCF_900168165.1 Alkalitalea saponilacus | reverse complement strand
ACTGTTCAAAAAGCAGAAAGTACGGATTAACAAAATATTTCGGTTAGCATACATACCCATTATAAGGCATGTAAAAATCAAAGCAAAGTCGAATCCATTCGACATTAACGACCAGAAATATTTCAAACAAAGATTCATAGACCTTAAAGTGAAATCCTCTAAAACCAAACAAAATTGCATAGCTTTAAAGAATGTAAATGACATTAACAGAAATTTGCTAAACCTGTGGAACATACAACCGGAGTGTATTTATCAAGACACTTTTAGAAATGCCCGAGCTGCGTGATGGGAAACTATCATGCGCAGTTCTTAGGGGGCGTAAGCTACCCGATATTTTAGGAAAACCCTAATAATCAACGATTCTAAAATACTTATAAATAAACACAATGATTAAAAATGTATTCTTCTTATTAATGATTTTAACAATAACCTCTTGTAAAACGGAAATTGAAAGAATGAATTGGAAACATTGTGGTGGAAATAGTATTGGGGATTTTATTGATTTTAGGAGCAAAAAATATAAGTTAATTAATGATTCTATTTTCTTTGTCAATGAACCTGTTGGTGTTGTATTGAACGTGAACAAAAGATTAACGGATTATCAATTAATAATTCAAGAATTAAATGACACTACACTTTGTTATTATTGCAGTAAATAAACAACATTAATTTGATGATTATTAACCCAATACAACTATGAATCTTTTTTTTGGAACCTTAACTTTGCTATTGATTTCTTTGTGTATTACAGCACAAGAATTTGAAGTGCCTAATAATTATGCACTTAAAGAAAAAGATGACTATGCTAAATATGAAGCTGATGTTCTGAAAGGAATTGATTGGCTATTTAAAACTCCAATTAATATCAAGTCAGACAAAAGAAAAGAAATTAACACATTCTTAATGACATGGATGACAGGCAGTCCTACGGTTAGAATAGAGATAAAACAAGAAATAGTTAATTTTCTAAAACCTAATCCTGATTTGCTAATAATTTTTTTATGCGGCTGGACAAAATACTCGCTTGAAAGTAATGATTATAAAAACAAGATATTGGGAAATCAAAAGGGATTAGAAGCGGTTATTGAGTTTTATATCAAAAATAAAGAAAACTTGAAGAAAGATAATAATGTGGAAAAATACATTAAACTTCAAAATAAGAGTAAACTTGAAGAATATATTAAGAAAAATGTCTAAAAAAACTACCCATATACCTTATGTAAATACAATAATTTAGGCGATTATGCGAATTTTACTACTCCGCACTAGAGTTCGGAACAGCAGACAGAGAAGACTCCCACAATCCCCAACATTTCATAAATGTGACCGTTTTGGGTTATTAAAATAGACCTATGAAACATATAATCTTAGTATTATTGACGCTGTTTTTTATTAGTTGTTCAGTGACTAATAAGTTGAATAGGCAGCTTGACCGCAGTCAAAAAGCGTCATTAAAAGATTCTCCATTTGAAACAGCAAGCGGAATGACTTCGAAACTGAAAGTACAGAAAAAATATAGAATTCAGTACGAAGAAGAGCTGAATAAATTGCTAGCGGAAAATATGAATGACACAATTATATTGATTGAAAAATATGATTTCATATGTATTGGTTGTCCTGCAGATAATATCCAGATTTTCATAAGAAACAAACTAATTCAATATAATAAGCAAATTCCAGAGAAAAATTATAGGAGAACAGAGAAGCTACTTACTGAACATTTATGTGATTCAACTGGCTATTGCTACAGTATCATAATTGAATTAAAAAAAGAAATCGCAAAAGGATTTATGTGGAATAGTAAACCAGAAAACTTCGGTACAGATAACTGTTTTGGTGGTGGTCACACTTTCTATTCTGTAATTTATCCAAATGGTGAAATTGAATCAATGTATATGAGATGCTGGATGCCAAAAGAATTTAGAAACGAAGAATAAACAACACACCCACAACATCATATATAAAATATTGGGGTTTTGGTGTTTAAGTGAATCTTTCTGCCCCGCACCAACTTTTGTAACGGCAGACAGTGATGACGCCCGCAATCCCCAACATTTCATATATGTGACCGTTATAGGGCATTTGGGGATACGGAATAGCAAATAAATTTTGTATTTTAGCATGGTAAAATTGGACAAATAATGACAAAAAAAGAAACGAAAGATAAAGCAAGACAATACAAACCGTCAACAGTAAGACGATTAGATACTCTTTCGGGAAATGAATGTGCTCATCCCGATTGTTCAAAAAAACTGATTGCTGAAGATGGGGTTTCAATAATTAGTAAAATTTGTCACATTGCTGCTGCGAGCAAAGAAGGTCCAAGGTTTGATGATAATATGACCGATGATGAAAGAAGGGGCTTTGATAATCTAATATTGCTTTGTGACGAACATCACGTGATGATAGACAATAAGGAAAATGAAGCTCAATACCCAACTTCTATTTTAAAAGAATGGAAACATTCTCACGAAAAAAAGATTTTAGAATTAATTTCAAGTAAGAATTTATTATCAAAACATCCATTAGCTTTAAATAAAGTAATTAATACAATTGGCTCTAAAATGGATGAAGTTCTTGATTTACCAGAAACTGAAAATGCCCCAAATACAGAAACCAAAATTCTATTTAATAACGTTAAAAGATATGAATCAGTGATTAGGGAATTCGCTCCCTATCAAGTGAAACTTAACAAGATTTATGAAGTAATTGAAAAAGAAGGTTCCACCAAAAAGGAGTTAGTTTTATATAATATTAAGCGAATTTATCTGAGAGTAAAATCGGAATATAAAGACATTGAAGAAATTAGGAATAATGCTGATATTATTCTGGATAAAGTGATTGAAATTATATGGGATAATGTTGATAAAGCACCGAATAAGTTGGATGAATTTGACCAAGAAACAATTGATTTCAGTTTGATGATAGTAATTGTTGATGCGTTTATGCGTTGTAATATTTTGGAAGAACCACCTAAGCAGAAATAAATCATGATAATTGATAAAAACATTAATCCAGAAAGAGATTTATATTATTTGGGGGGGATTCTAATAGATATTCTTCAAAAAAAGAATAATAAAGAAGTCGATTATATGGATTTATACACATTAATTAATAATGAAAAAGAAATTACAATCAATTTATATTCATTAACATTGGATTGGCTATTTATTTTAGGAATAGTAGTTAAAGGTGAAAACGGAAAAATAAAAAAATGTTTCTAAAGAGTCTAAAAATAGAGAATAGTCTCGGTTTAATCCGTGAAATTGAATTTCATAGAGGACTCAATTTGATTGTGGATGAAACCATAGAAAAGGATAAAAGAACAACAGGTAATAATGTTGGTAAAACAACAGTTTTGCGACTTGTAGATTTTTGTTTGGGTTCAAGTGGGAAAAACATTTATCAAGATTCCGAATTCAAAGAACAAGAAAACAGCACAATTAAGGATTTTTTAATTAACACAGAGGTTATCGTTGTTTTAACGCTCGTTGACGATTTAGACTTCCCATCAGATATAATTACCATAAAGAAGAATTTCTTAAAATACGGAAAGAAAATTCAAGAAATCAATGGGGAGGCAATAATAAATGAAAAAGAATTTGACCTAAAACTTAAAGAGTTAATATTTAACACAAGTGTTGAAAAGCCAACATTTAAACAAATTGTTTCTAAAAACATTCGTGACGAAAAAAATAAACTAGCAAACATTGTAAAAGTTTTAAATCCATATACTAAAATTGAAGAATATGAAGCTTTATTTCTTTTTTGGTTAGGAATAAATACGGACACCCATAATCAGAAGGAACTTTTAGGAAAAGAAAAAACCAGAGAAGAAAGTTTTCAAAAAAGACTTAAAAAAGAAGGCGAATTATCATTAATTGAACAACAACTTGAACTGGTTAATTCAAAAATTGAGGAACTTCAAAAAATAAAAGCCAATTTTAATTTTAACGAAAAGTTTGAAGCTCAATTAGTAGAGCTAAATCATTTAAAGTTAAATCTTTCAAAACTTTCTACAGAACTAAGTAGATTGAATATGAGAAGAGAATTAATTCTCGAAAGTAAAGTAGAATTAGAAAATGAAAGAACTAACATTGATGTAAATCAGATAGAGTCATTATATAGCAAAGCTTCAAAGCTGATACCTAATTTACAAGTCTCTTTTGAAGAAACTGTTAAATTTCACAATGACCTTTTGGATGAGAAAATCAAATACATTGAATATGAGTTACCGGCATTGACAGAAAAACTTAAATCAATTTCAAAGGATATCTCATCATTTAGAAGACGCGAACGAGAATTATCTGAGTTTGTAAGTGCATCAGATTATAGTGATGATTATGACAAAATTCTAATTGAATTGAATTCATTTTTTGAAAAGAAAGGCAATTTAGAAGAGAGAAAAAAATTCTGGATTACATCGAATGAAAAACTTTATCGTATTAATGAAGAATTAGAAACAATTAACTCGGAAATTAATTCTAAGGACAGTATAATCCAAAAAAGAATAACGCTTTTTAATAAGTTCTTTACAAAAATATCAAGTCAGCTTTATGGGGAAGAGTATTTATTAAGTACTCAAAAAAACGAAAAAGGATACGATTTAATTGTAACAAATATTGAAGGTAACCCTAGTACAGGAAAAAAGAAGGGACAAATTGCTGCATTTGATTTCGCCTATGTATTATTTGCAGAAGAGATTGAATTGAAATTTATTCACTTTATAATGCACGACCAACTTGAAAATATGCACGACAATCAATTAAGCACAATTTTGGTTGATTTAGCTAACTCAATAAATTGCCAATTCATTCTCCCCATTGTTAGAGATAAAATACCATCTGATATTGATATTGAAAAATTCATAATTTTGAGACTTTCTGAGAATATTAAATTGTTCAAAAAGTAAAAACGCCCTATAACATCGTATATAAAACATTTGGCAGTCAGTGGGTTATCGAGCATTTCAACCCGCATCAAAAGTAGTTGTAACTTGACAGGAAAGTGCTTCGAAATGCCAAACGTTTCATATACGTGACCGTTGGCGTTAGTGCGACCTGCAAAGGTCTTTAATTGAGTGATTAACTTGTTCTTTGAAACACTGATTAATCCTATTGTTCCGTCAATAGTACCTTACCGGGACACCGGATGTATGGTGAAGCCATTATCGGGTGAAGCTCCCGGGACAATGTTCCTAATCATGACACGTGTGTCAATATGAGGGTATGAAATTCGTGAGAAAAGTAATGCCTCCGATGCTTCCTAAGTTGGTTGAAGGGCTAAGGTAGAACGGCATGGTTAAATTAAATGAAGGTTTGCAGAACCCGTCATTAAACGGAAAAGGCGAAAAAGGAAGATGATACGCCTTGACCAAAATGGTAAGTGGTATGGTTGT
>NZ_FUYV01000003.1 GCF_900168165.1 Alkalitalea saponilacus | reverse complement strand
GGTAACGTGGATAAATGCTCCCGTGTCGCGATCTTCCAGATAAACAGAATGCATCCCGTAGTAATAACTCATATCGAACGTGAGCGTTACATCTCCTGACACCCGGTTGCGAATAATCAGCGGGATGGTGCGAACAGGTTGATTCAGCTCGGGTAGTCCGTTAATAGCCAACTCAGTTTCACCTACTCGGGTAAATATTTCAGGCACACGATCATCGCTGTTACGGTATTTCTCGGAATCACCCTCATCTTTACCTTCAGTAGAATTGCGAGCGAAATAGATCACGGTACCATCGCGCGAGAGTCCGTTATCGGCGGTGATGCGAACAACATCCCCATATGAACTTTCACTGCTTTTAAGGCGAGAATCGGCAACACCATGAGAGCGAGCATCATTATCTATGGTAATGGTGCGATTGGCTCCCAACGGACGAACATACACAGACTGCATAGGCGGGATCAGACCCATCTCCTCCTCGTTGTAACTCTCCCCGGTAGGATAAAATGCCACTCGGGCGCCCGGAACAGCTGCACGGTTATAGGTCACAAATGTCATCGCCTCTCCAATCAATGCTCTGTACCAAATAGTTGGCTCAAAATGTTCACGATTCCATCCCGCATCGCTTTGCCAATTGATAAAACTGGGGTATGGATTGGCCATCAACTGATAACGGTTCTCCAAGAATGTTCGCTCAATTTCTCCTGTATTAAGAACCCCGGTATAGGATAATTCCATAAAGTTATCCTCCTCGTTGGTTTTATGATAATATACAGCCACACCTTCCATCTTTCGCATAGCGGTTCCATGGTGTTGCGTGAAGGTTGAATACCATCGGTCGCGATAAACATTGACCAAGGTTCCTGAGCCCTGTGCTCCGGGACTGAAATTACCAAAGGTGGCGTTCTGGATGGAACTGCCTAAATAAAACCATTGTTCTTTAGGAATTGTAAGCTTAATATTAGTCAATCCGGTAACTGCTCCATGAGTGATAACAGAGGCCATTTTGCCTATCCCAGTTTCACTTTCGATGATGAGTCCATCGACAGACTCAATATTCAAATTTCCATTTACTGTTAGCTGTCCACCGGGTAATAAGGTTAGCTGTCCTCCTTCTAAAATGGAAAGATTGTTAACCTGTGCTACCGATGATCCAGATATAGCCGGGAAAGGAGTTGTAGTTCCTATGGAAATATCTGAATTCCCTGAGGGAATTGTACCACCTGCCCAGTTTGCAGCATTGAACCAGTTATTATTGCCTCCTAAACCTGTCCAGCTATAGGTTGGAATCGTTATGGCTCCAAAAGTAACGTAATTACCTGCAACATTGGCGTTAAAACTCATGAGAGTTGACGTTCTGGCACTGCCGGCTGATTGAGTCCCGGCAACATTGGTTAATATGACCTCATGCCATTTATCAGTGAGCCATTGAACGCCCCGTAATCCTGATTCCGCAGGGTTAACCCCACTTGAAGCATCCCAACGCATTGTAACATGTGCTGTTGCACTTGCCGGCGCTTCAATGTTCCAATATTCGTTTGAACTGACAAACTGCACGGGATCCTCTTTGCTGGATATTGGCAAATCGGCTCCATTTGGCGAACTGTTAAAGTATTGAACCCGCCACATACCGGATGTATTCACATCAGATAGAACCAAACGGCCATACCTGTTTCCGTTACCAACCGGGAAATCGAATGATGAACCGCTGTTTATCCGCTTGTATAACGCCCCATCTATGTACCTTTGAGTTGAAGCGCCAACTATAGCTGCGGATGAAGCATTTAAAACACTAAAAGGCATTCCATTTTCAACTACAAGTCGCCCGGCAGAAAGCGTTAAAATCTGATCGACATCAGCACCTGTTCTGAATAATACATTACTATTATTACTAATTTCCAGACGATGGAACTTATTCGTAGATGTAAATGAATTACTGCCTTCTACCAACTGTTGAGAAGTACCGTTGAACACCACCCTTGAATTTTCACCGAAACCGGCATCAAAACTTCCTGAATTAAATAAAACATTTCCTCTAACCGAAAGAGTTCTGTTGTGTTCATTTCTTAATGATACACCATCAATGGTTAAATCTCCCAACAACTGCAAATTCAGGTTTGGCAATCTTCTTTGTCCTGTACCTGAAAGCATCAAATTATTAACTACAGTAATATCACTTAAAACATCATAATTATCACTACCGGCAAACTCTATGGTTCCACCTGTAGATGAAAAGAAGCCATCATAAACACCTGCGGGTAAATCACCTCTTTCAATGCTCAAAATACCCGTACCATCTACTTCCCCTAACCTATGACCAAAAGTTGTACCTATATTTAGTTTTCCATTGTTATTTATGGTAGTGCGGTAAGATGAGATAAAATTACCCGACACATTTACTTCATGAGCTACTATAACCATTGAACCTCTTGGACCTCCGCCGGGAACAATGCCACCAGACTCAGGGTAGGTGTCCCATGTTGAGGATTGATTCCAATCACCGGTCTGAGTAGAAATATAAGTCGGCACCTGATCCGGGATTGCCGCATTTAGCCCGGCAGTATAATCTCCACTAATGCCATCATCATTGGTTCCGGTAGTAAAAGTAAAAACCAGTTCACTATTGGGTATGTCTATTACATCCTCACCAGAGAACTTATTCCAATCTCCCGAGCCATCCGATAAAAGCCTTGCGATCTCATAATTACTTATATTGGCTATGGTTGGTTTAACATCTACCGGATAATAACGCATGCGTGCTGTTCCGGCGAAATCAGACAGTCCCTCGGCACGTAGCACCCAATGATAATGTAATACATTATCAGGGTCGGTAACACTTGGATGATGTTCCCCGGCAGGCTTCACCAACAAACTACCCCCGGTTGATGTCATTGCTGTGGCATCAAAGGTTACTGGGGTGTATTTCCCGGAAGAGCCCATTGGAAAAACATAAGTTCCTGCTCCTGATGGTAAATATCTTATTACACCATTATCGGTAAATGAGATATTGGTTTGAATCATGTTGTTTGCTGAAAATGGCTCGCCTGCTTCAATTTCGGCATCAACACCAAGTACCAACAAGTTTCTGCCAATATTAAATACCCCACGCTCCAATCGTAAACGATTGGATATTGATAGCTGGTTACCTATGGGAACATCAACTCCCGAAGGGTTATTTATCGTAAGCATCCCAAACAAACCTGAACCGGTAAGCCTTTGGTTTTCAAGCCCATTCATAACAATTCCCTTGGAAGAACCTGAATGGACATAAGTCCCATTGAACAACAGATCTCCATTAACCGTAATTTCATTGTTATTGCCAATTAAATTGCCGGAATTAAAATTGAAATTATTGTTGATGATTAAATCCGCATTATTATCCGCCAACATCAAATCAGCCGTCCCTTCTTTTAAAAGATTATAAAACTGAGTATTTCCGGTTATGAACTGATCCTTGTCTCCTTTAAATATGGTGGTATTCTGTGATGGGATGTACGTTCCAAAATTATCAAAATCACCGGTAATGGTTACAGTTCTACCGTTGGCTTTGAGGGTAGCTCCTTCATCAATGATCAGATTGTCCAGCGAATGATCTACCGTATTAAGATTTAATACAGGACTGTTTTCAGATTGATTATCGACTTGCAGGTTTTGCAATTCTACATTGGAGTAAATGCCAAATGACTGATCAGCCGCTGTCTGATCATCACCAAAAGCAATGGTGGATCCAACTCCGATATTTACCTGAGCTTCATCAACATTAAGCAACAGAGAAGAAACAGTGGCATTGGGGACAGCGTTTACAAGGCTCATACGAGCTCCGGCTGCCTGAAAGAACGATGACCCGGGTGATACCATTTCAAACACACCCCTGTTGGTTGCTCCACCCAAATTGGCATTTGTACCAATTTTCACGGTTGAGTTAACCTGGTTTTGCCTGAAGGTTAAGATACCCTCCTCTACCAGCTCTGACCTTCGTATCTGGGAACCTACCAGAAGCGTAGCCTGATGAAGATTGATTTCTGAACTGCCGGATGATGTGTATTCGATATAGTTATTTACACCCTCGTTGATAAACAGATTGGTATTAAATCCGGCTGTAAGTGCTCCATCCAACCAGATTCCGGTATTATTCCCGGACACTCGTGCTGTAGCACCGGATCCCAGATAAAGACCTGTTCCTGAAGGGATTCTAAAATCGGCACCTCCCGATGAAAGCATCACATCAATTCCACTGTTCCACAACCTTAAAGTACCGCCGCGTAAGTCAATGGCTTTCTGATCTCCATCGGTTGGACCACCAAGCGTAAATGAATCACGGAAGGTGAAGTTACGATTGGTTTGTTTATCCATGATGATGCGGTAAAGTGATGGTGGAAACGTGGCAGCACTAAGAAACTCAGCACTCCTATCTCCTCTAAGCTCTAGTATAACATTGCTTTGAAGATTATCGTTTGCAGTAAATAGATTCATATAGGATTCATTATCCCTCAAAACAATATCTCCATAAACTGCTAACCGATGCTTCAGATTGGCGATTCCCCCTTCTTCTACAACTATCCTGTTGTTTTTAAAACCATCACCATCGGTATGAATAGATAAGTTTCCATCAACCCTCAATGTTCTGGAATTCCCATTATTTGGGAAGACAATTCGTCCTTCATTATCAGTGCCAATACCACCAATTCTTAATGAATCAAGAACATGTATATCACCCCCTTCACCATCATTTAACCGCAAAGTTCCTCCAAATCTCACATTCAAATTCAGGCAAGTAATATCAGTTGCAAAAGTTACGGAGACATTATCATTCCAGCTTTCACTTGAGCCAGGGATGCTTAACCTTGGGAAACGATTTAGATGGGTAGGAGCAACAACATTCCCTGAGTTTGAACGCATGATGAAACTGGCTTCCGGATTTGTTACAAATTCACCCAAATCGCCCTCAAGAAGAGGTATGTTAGATTCATCCATTTGATATTGGATCTCTCCGTTACCGGAAATTTTGCCCGAAACTCGAAGACCTCTGTTAGGAGGAATGATTAACCTTGACATCTCACCTTCAATTCCGTTCGCTTCAGGGTTCTGTTCCAATACTAATGTTGCAATTACAACCGGATTAGAAACACTTCCAGCATTTAATGTAATTCTGTGTCTGGTATAATTTCCTTCCGTACCATGATAACCAATTTTAACAATATCGTAGACTCCAGGAGTCCTATTAGCCTGTGAACCTCCATACCCTTGCGTGGACCACGAACTATTTTGGTTCCAATTACCTTGAGCAACCCGACTATAAAAGACTGTAAGGTTGTTGAAACCATTATTTTGCCCAGCAGTAAACTCGCCTGATACCATGCCGGCAGAGGGAAAACTTACAACAGGTGAATTAACTGTGTTATTTGATCCAGTTATCCAATCTGTTGAGCCATCAATCAATCTGACACACCTCCAATTATTGGGCATTCCACCCGGCTGATAAGTAAAATTATAGCTAACAACGTTGTTATTAATTCCATCAAAACCATTATTTCTTAGCACCCAATAATAACCCAAAGCAGATCCGGGATTTGTAGCTGATGGATGGTTGTTATCAACACCATTCATAGTAATATGACCAGAAAAATCACCAGGGTTTCCATTGATTACAACATTTCCATTATTAAACCCCTTTTCAGATCCAATAGGAAAGAAAAGAACCTCTTCATTACTATAGCTCCTATTCTCCAAACTAAGGGATAACGTTAGTCCGCCATCTGATGCATTCCCCGCAGTCATAAACATACGCTCTTCTCCGAAGCTCCCTGCTGTAGGTATGGTCTCAACTATACCTGAAACAAGCAGATTGTAGGTATCAAGATTCACAATACCTTCCCTCAGATAAATATCTGAAACGGCAATATTGCTCAGCAATCTGGCACCATGGCTGTTATCTAGTTCAATATTCCCAAAACTTTGTTGTTGGGTAAGAGCTCCTTTTAGCGTCTGTTCTTCAGACTCATTATTAAGTACTATTCGCCCGGGATTGGTTGCATTAGCCAGAATTCGCCCATCAACTATTTCAATATTGCCCTCATGAAACACCTTGTATCTGAAAGTATTAAATTCTCCACGGGTGATCTTCAAATCACCCTCAATTTTAATTGCTGTATTATTTATTTCCTCAGGATTGGTAGTTCTACCGGTACTGCCCAAAGAAACTGACCTAAATATAGAAGGGTTCCATGCCTGATCTTTTGCTATGTTTACATTGTTGAAGACCAATGGAGCAGGGACAGAATTATTTCTTGCGAGGATATTCCCCGACTGAGTACCATAAAAATGAGTGGTGTTGGTTCTTGCGTTGTACTGACCTCCGTTACGCAGGTCAAAATGTCGGCCAATGTATAAATCATACACATCTGATCCACTTTGGGCATCAAGTAATGCATTAGCATGTATGATCAGGTCCCTTTCAACTTTTAAATCACTCATTAACCTAACCGTTGAAGTACCTGAAGTGTTATACCTTCGGATCTCCAGATTCCAAAAATTAGCATTGGAAGAAATCTCAAAAGTTCGATTGTTTGGAACATCAACAATGATGGTTCCTCCCGTAACATTAAAGTTGCCTTCGGTACTTGGGATGTATAATCCATTTACATCTCCTCCACCTGTATCATTTAAAATAATCTGACCACCAGACATATTAAACACCGAGGTTTCACTATCGAAACCAAAAATGGCATAGCTTGAGGATTTCTCAGCTGCTTCTGTTACATTTCCCCGCACCCTAAATAATCCTCCGGTCTGGGTAAATGATGTCTTTCCTCCTCCAACAGCACCACTCCGGAATTGGGCAACATCAATTTCTCCGCCATCAATACGTACTTGGGCATAAGCTTCTGACCAGAAAATAAATCCGGCACTGTTTCGCGTTCCAAAGAAACCATCAGAGATCCTAAAAGCACCATAAACAGACATAGCCTGATTACTTCCGCCTGTAGCAACACCCACCGCAGTTGATTCAAAACCGGGAACTTGATCCTGATTAGAGGCTGTTGAATAAACTGCAACCCCGGCACCGGCAATCCATAATGCTCCATTTTGCCCAATGGCATAATCGCCGTTGCCACCAGAAGCATTACCCTCAGTAAGTGTAGGGATATGTATTTCACCAGTCAGTTTAAGAGTTCCGGACCTAATCCATAATGCTTTCCGAACTTCCGGATTGGCAGCAGAAAAAGGACTGGAAGTTACACGACCTGCATTGTTGGAGCCATATAAAGTAAAAAAGTCATTATTGTCGCTGTATACTTCCAAAGTATAAGTACGGTCGATACCTTTTTCCAAAACCAGATTGTATAAATCAGTAACTCCATAAAGCTCCATGGAGTTGTTTGTTTCCCCATAGAAACGCAATGTAACGGCTCCATTAGAGGCAAACTGATTGTAAACCGGAGCGGTAAGATTTGTAAATCTTACGCTTCCTCTGTTTATGAAATCACCTCCCACCCTAAATTGATGAAAGATATTATGATACTGACCAATTGGAGGCATGGTGCCTCCAATGGAATATGAACCTATGGTATTTCCGGTTCCGGTAGAAATATTCCCCTGACTCTCTACATAAACATTTCCCTTTACATCAATATTAAGAATTGATGTTGAGCTGTTATCATTAATTCGAATACCACCTCTGTCAATTTTAAGATAACCTTCAACAGTCAGATTGTTTAGAAGCGTGATAGACTCCGCAGGATTTGACAATTCTACCTGAACATCATAAAATGTTCGGGCATTGGTAATGCTATAACTGCCTCCATAAAACTGAACCGTGCCTTCACCTCTTCCTTTTCCGGTAAAATGAGAGGCATCTCCGTCCGGAAAGTTATCGGCAGCCATAAGAATACGCCCGGTACCTCTTATTTCTCCAAAAGTGTGCCCCTGAGTTGTTCCCAAGTCTAACCGCCCCTCAACGACAAGCCGACTTCCAATCAGATTGTCCTGATTAACCACCACTGTTCGCCCGTTACGAACCACCACATTGTCACTGGCCTGCTGAGGATAGCTATTTGTAGGATTATTGGGCAACATTCCGGCCGGATCAAGCGTCCAGATTTGCGGGTCAGTCCACTCCCCACTCACAAGCGTGTACCATGTAACTCCATCCTTTCCAATTACAGGGCTTGCAAACTGGTCAGTAGTTCCTAACGTGTAATAACCATCCTGGAGTGTATTATCAGGCACATCAAATTTAACCTGAGTATTGGTTCCAAAAGAAGCATCAACCCCCGGCACAACAGAATAACTGCCTGAGGCAGTTGAACGGTATAAAAGCACATAATTCTCAATATCTGAAGGATAGTTACCGTTTAATATTCCTTCGGAGAGATCAAAAATGAGTGATGCATTAAAGTTTCCTGCTTTGTGCAGGTAAAAATCTTTTTTCCAACGTTCCTCAACGCCCACAGGTAAATCGGTAAAAACAGGTGAATCATTTACCTCATCATTAACAGAAATAAAAAGATAATCGCCATTGTTAAAGCCTCCGTTTTCGCGGAGGTAAAAACCACTAACCGAAGCTTCGGTGTGAAAACCATCGGACTCCCTACCTATTCCGGCCATATTTTCCCGATAACCGGCTGGAGGGGAGAAAAGGTTATTGTTGATGGTAATATCATACTTCAAAGCGAGATATTGCGAAACAATCTGCATTTGAGCTGTGTTCAAAGCAGAGCGATAAATTATAAATTCAGCGACATCAACATCATGGTATCCTGTATTATATCGACCTAACGCTGCTCCATTCCATGAAGTGAGCTGATTTGCAACATTTCTGGCTCCCAGAAAACTGTTATTTTGAAAGTTTTTACGGTGTGCTGTTGAGAGCGATGAGTTTAATGATGTAGCAAAAATCCCATAGGTATCTACAGTTCGGCCTCCTGAGTGGGGCTGAGCCGCTGCCACCATATTTGTCTGGAGGTCGTTTCCCCAGTGGTGCGAACGTATCTGAGTGTCGTTGAACCAATAAACGTGCAGGTTAGTATTTGCTCCACTACCCGTTCCCCCAAATAGTGCTTTAAAAGTACTGTTGCTTCTGCGTTTCCCTACAAACAGCACAGTGTAATCGCTGTTGGCAATCACATTACCATCAAATGACAGAAAATCGTTAGAGCCATCAAATGAAACAGCAGATCTACCATTTATTTGATCTATAAGAAACCTAGGTCTTGAATCGGCTACAGATTGCTCTGCATGATTTTCATTTCCAGACTCATCCGGCCATATATCAACAAAATCGTTATCGGATAATTCAAGCATATCCGCATTAAACCAAATAACATTTTGTGGCTGCCCATTTTCACCAGAGGCATTTCCAACACCACCCGGCCCAGATTGAGCATACAATCCGGTAATTGCTCCTATGAGCACCATTGATATTAGAGAATATCTAAAGTAGATTTTTTTCATGGTGCAAAGATTATATAAAAATTAGAACTTTGAATAATTTCAGACAACGAAATAGGCATCAAAATACCTTTTTATTTTCTACGTAACATAAAAAAGAATAGTTACAAATAAATGTCAGAAAAACATTATATTTACATATTTTAATATATACACCTGCCGTCTGTTAGAGCTAAAAATGAGAATTAATGGATGAAGGGTGACAAGGTAGAAAGGAGATGAAGCGTAGCGGAATTCAGCATAGCGGAACCGGAAACCGGAGTTCCGTAAGGCGGGATAAACCACATAAAGCATATAAGATTTTAACCACAATGGGCACTAAGAAGACACAGAGGTCTCTATAAATTCATTGCGCACTTTGTGTAATTCTTTGTGAACTAAGTGGTTGGACTTTACCATATAAGGCATATAAGATAGGGTTAATAGTTTAAGTTTGACACCATGAACCATAAACTCAAAACTCTTCAACATTTCTTATCAACCTAATGACCTAGTAACTTGCCACCTTTCAACCTTGTTACCATTTAAAAACAATAGAGGACCTTACATATCGTGAAGCCCTCTATTGTCTTAACTCTTATATTATTCTCAGCGTCTTAGCGTCTCTGCGTTTAATCATCTGACCCCCACTACCCGCTCACTCTTCACCACATCGCCGGCAGTTACACGTACAATGAATATGGCACTGGTGCGTGGAAGCACCACCAAAGTACGACTGCTGCGAGCCAATGTTTCGCTCACTTTTTGACCTTCTATAGAGAACACCTCAATGTTAGCTTCCCCCATTTGAAGCAATTGCGAATCAATGCTTACCAAAACTTTTCCGGCAACGCCATTGATACGAATACTTGCGGCTGCACTTGGATCTTCCATCTCAGGTTCCAAATCTGTGGAGACCATATAGAAGTGAAGCACGAAACGATCATCCCGTTCGCCCGGTTCGCTCACCGTATAAACATACTCGCCTCCGGCAGTAACATGGATAAAAGCCCCCGTGTCCCGATCCTCCAGGTAAACAGAATGCATCCCGTAGTAATAACTCATATCAAACGTGAGAGACACATCACCTGGCACCCTGTTGCGAACAATCAGCGGAATGGTGCGAACAGGTTGATTCAACTCGGGTAATCCGTTAATAGCCAATTCTGTTTCACCTGTCCGGGTAAATATTTCAGGCACTCGCTCATCATTGTTGCGATATTTTTCGGAGTCACCTTCATCAATACCTTCAGATGCACTCCGAGAAAAATAGATAACTGCTCCATCACGAGTCAGTCCGTTATTGGCAGTAATACGAATAACATCACCATAAGCGTTGTTACTGCTCTTTAATTGTGATTCAGGTAAGCCATGTACTCGTGCCTGATTGTTTACTGTTATTGTTCGATTACTTCCTATTGGACGTACGTAAAAGGATTGCTTAGGTGGTATTAAACTCATTTCCTCCTCATTATATTCTCCACTATCAGAAAATAATGAAACACGAGCTCCAGGAACAGCCGATCTATTAAATGTAATATAAGTCATTGACTCTCCAATTCGGGTTCTATACCAAATAGTAGATTCAAAATGTTCTCGCTCCCATCCTGTGTCATCTAACCAGTTAATAAAGCTTGGATAGGGATTTGCCATTAATTGAAATCTGTTTTCAACAAAAGTTCGACTAATCTCACCGGAATTTAACTCTCCCATATAGGAAAGCTCCATTAAGTGATCCGATTCAGAAGTTTTATGATAAAAAACAGCTACCCCTTCCAGCTTTCGCATAGCTGTTTCATAATGTTGAGTAAAAGTGGAATACCAGCGATCACGATACACATTGACAAGCGTTCCAGAACCTTGAGCTCCCGGACTGAAATTACCAAAAGTAGCATCTCGGATGGCACTTCCTAGATAATACCATTTCTCTTTGGGTAGAGTTAATTTGACATTCGCATCTCCTGTAATTTGACCATATGTTATTAAAGAGGCCATTCCGCCTTCCTCATAACTATTTTCAAGAACCAATTCTGCATCATCCTGAATGATTAAATTACCATTGACAGTTAAACGTGCTCCGGGTTTAAGGGTAAGCACGGCACCGTTTTCGATAAGAAGGTTGTTCACTTCAATAACACCTGAATAAAAAGAAATTTCCGGATTATTACCAGATGGTTTTATCCTAACATTAGATTGAATATCAGGCAAAGAGCCACCCCAGTTACGCGTATCAGCCCAATTAACATCAATGCTTCCAACCCATAAAAACCGATAACCACCAATGTTCACAACATCAGGTAACACTTTCTCAGCAATCGCAAGTAAATCTTCATTTCCAGACTCATTCTCTAGAAAATCATCAATATCTCCATACTTGTTCGCTATTGGAGAATAGGCATATTCATGATCAGCATCCGGATCCAGTAAATATAAGTTACTATTACCATTAGGAGATTGAAACCCTCCTCCCTGAAATTTAAATGTTCCACCTATGATAAGTTTCCCCGTATTTGATAAAGCACCATTAGTAATCGTAAAATCTCCTTTAACTACCATATTCCCATTTATGAAGATTCCTGCACCAGTAACATTAACATTTCCATGTACGATCAGCGTTGCTCCTTCTTTAACATTTAATGACTGTGATGCAGTAAGATTACCAAAAATTTCAACATAGGCTCCATTTTCTATCACGTGCCCACCCCATTGAGCAAGGATGCAATTACCGTTATTTACAGTAAATCTGCCATTAATAGTAACACGTGCCGGATTAAAATCTCCTGTTCGGGTAATAACTGCACCACTAACAATTGTCATTGTCTGGCTTGTGATTCCAGTAACTGGGGGCTGATTTCCATTCCAACTTGAAGCATCCTCATAATTTCCTTCAATCGAGTTGCTTACAAACTGCCCTGCGGACTCACCAATAGCCAGCATGCTAAGCACTAATAAAAATCCCAATTTCTTCGTGTATATCTTCTTCATACCTTTGGTATTAAATACAAAATCATTTTTCAATATCAGGACAAACCTCTTAAACATATTTTTATCATTGTTGTTCAGAGTGTCCGTTTGAAGTTTTATACGAAAAAACAGAGTGACTTGTTTCATTTTTAAATGTTAAAAACTAAAAACAAACAACAATTGGTCTGAAAATTGAGACCATCAACCACGCACCCCTTAACACCTTATCTATTAACACTATAATACTAGTAAAAACACAATTCAGATCAATACAATTTGAATAATCAAATTGAACCATCATCATACGATTAACATAATTATATCACTGTTGGTGTTTTTTGCGCATTGTTTTACCTGATTGTTACAAATAAGTAATAACTTTTTTATATTATTGTGGCCTGAACCACAATTACATGTCGCCATTTACTGAAATAGAATATTTGTCCTGGTTAGAGGAACTGCTTAAGCACGGGAAAACCGTGCAGGTACCGGTAATTGGCATGAGCATGTTTCCCTTTTTAATGAAGGACGATGTGATACAGGTAAGCCCCATTGGATATGATGATTTAAAACCAGGCCAGATTCTGATTTTCACCCGTGAAAACAGATGGATTGCCCACCGGCTCATTAAATCTGAAAATGGTTTTTGCTATACCCGGGGAGATGGAAATGCAAAAGAAGATGAGCCCATCCCTTTCAAGGATGTAAAAGGTGTTTTATCCGGCATAGGCTCATCACGCTGGATATTGGCAAAATATAGCTTTGGGAGAATCGGCAAAGTGCTTATCAAAACGGGAGTGGTAACGGGGCCGACATTCTGGTTTCTGGGAATTCTCTCGTATAAGATTCTGTGTTTGTATAGGAGGGTTTTAAAGGTTGGAGGGTAGGAAGGTTGAAAGGTGACAAGGTGATTAGGTAAAAGAGTGAAGTTGATAAGTTTTGAGTTGATAGTTGATGGTTTTAAGTTAGAGGTTTAAGGTTTAAGGTTTAAGGTTTGAAGTTTGAAGTTTGAAAACATTGAACTTAGAACATTAAACATTGATCTTATATGCCTTATATGGTAAAAAAAAACGTCAATTTTAACAACAATGGACACAATGAAAGGCACAACGAACACAATGAAAAACCTTATTTGGTTGAATTTAACCAGAGATAACACAGATTCCTATTCACGTCTTCAGGTCATTTATTAATAAAAAAGAGGCATAACACGTATGCCCCTTCTGATTCTTCAATACCCTTATATATCATATATGCTTTAATTCCAGACACCCTGTTACCTTGTCACCCTGTTACCCTGTCACCGTAAACTCCGCTTTCCGCTTTCCGCTTTCCGGTCTCCGGTCTCCGGTCTTCCAACCCTTACCTAACAATCGTCTGCTCCCTATCCGGCCCCACAGAAACTATAGAAATAGGTATTCCCAATTCACGCTCCAAATAATCGATGTAAAGATTTAACTCCTCGGGAAATTCGTTTTCGGAACGCACACCGGTGAGGTCACACTTCCAGCCGGGCAATTCGGTGTAAACCGGTTCAAGGTTTTCAGGCAGTTCGTAGGGGAACTCCTCAAAAATTTCATCATCAATTTTATAGGCTGTAGCCACTTTTATGGTTTCCAGATCGCTTAACACATCGCCTTTCATCATGATCAATTTGGTCACGCCATTAATCATTACACTATATTTAAGAGCAACCAGGTCAAGCCAGCCGCAGCGACGTGGACGTCCGGTGGTTGAACCAAACTCATTTCCATTTTTTCGCAGATTTTCACCCACCTCATCAAACAGTTCTGTTGGAAAAGGGCCACTTCCCACACGGGTACAGTAGGCTTTGAATATTCCAAACACCTCGCCTATTTTGTTGGGAGCAATTCCCATTCCGGTGCAGGCTCCGGCACATACGGTATTGGAAGATGTAACAAATGGATAAGAACCAAAATCTATATCCAACAAAGTTCCCTGTGCACCTTCAGCCAGAATGGATTTCCCCTCGTTGATGTACCCATTCAGTTCATGTTCACTGTCGATGAGCTTAAATTTCTTTATATTTTCGATGCCCTCCATTAAACCAGCCTCAAACTCCTCAATGTTATAATCGAAATCATACATTTCAAGCAGTTTTATGTGTTTCTCCTTTAGGGCAGCATATTTTTTATCAAAATCGTGTAGAATATCTCCCACTCTCAGACCATTCCGACCTGTCTTATCCATATAAGTGGGTCCAATACCCTTCAGGGTAGAACCAATTTTAGTGTCGCCTTTAGATGCTTCCGAAGCGGCATCCAAAATGCGGTGTGTTGGTAAAATCAGGTGTGCTTTTTTTGAAATATATAAGTTTTTGGTCAAATCAAAACCTTTGGCCGACAGCCCGTCAATCTCCTTTTTAAAACTGACCGGATCTAAAACCACACCGTTTCCGATGACATTAATAATGCCTTCACGAAAAATTCCTGACGGAATATTATGAAGAACAAACTTCTGATTATCAAACTCCAGTGTATGTCCGGCGTTTGGGCCTCCCTGGAAACGGGTAATCACATCATATTTTGGGGTTAAAACATCCACCACTTTACCTTTTCCCTCATCGCCCCACTGCAATCCTAATAAAACATCTACCTTCATTATTTCTATTTATTTGGGCTGTTAGTTAATAACAGCCGGAAAACTTTTGGACAATAAAAATCGGAAAACCGTCCCTTTCAGGGATGACTTTCCGATGTGTAAAATTAGATATTATAAATGGGATAACGAGTAAAAAATCGATTTATTTTTTAACCTGTCTTGTCGAAACCATCTTGACTCCACAACTGTAAAGGATTTGAGCTTTTAATTTTGTAAGAAAATGACTACTCCTGATCCTGGCAGGCTGAACATGTACCGTAAATGTACAGACTGTGGTGCGACACTTCAAAATTCATGACTTTGGCAGCATTGTTAAGCACCATTTGAACGGTTGGGTCACAAAACTCAACAACACCTCCACATTTCATACAGATAAGATGGTCATGTTGTTTCGATTCAAAAGCCTTTTCAAACTGCGCAATGTTCTTTCCGAACTGGTGTTTAATCACCAGTTTACAATCGAGCAAAAGATCGATGGTGTTATAAAGCGTGGCTCGGCTCACCCGGTAGTTTTTGTTTTTCATAAAGATATAGAGTGATTCAATGTCGAAATGACCATCACGGGAATATATCTCCTCCAGAATAGCGTAACGTTCGGGTGTTTTCCGGTGTCCGTTTTTTTGAAGATATTCAGTAAAAATCTGCCTTACGGCATCTTTTGGTTTAACCTTATCCATAATTAATCCTATTAAAAACAGAGAGCTGCAATATAGGAATTTTTCAGAATATCTGAAAGCAAATAAGTTTTTAAGGTTACTCGGTTGGAGGGTGGCATGGTAAAAAGTTTACAAGGGTTGTGGATTAAAGTTGACGAGTTATGAGTTTATGGGTTATGGTTGAGTATTTTTTGAAAGATTGGTATATCGAATCTCCTTATAATTTGGGGTGTTAGCCCCTAAGAGTTATGGTAAATGAACTACTGATCGAATGTGTGAAAATTTAACCACGGTGTTCACAAAGGTTTACACAAAGTTCGCAAAGAATCACTTAGTGTCCATTGTGTCTTCTCTGTGATCTTTGTGGTTTAAAAAAGTTTGAAGTTTTAGGTTCAAGGTTGACTCAACTTTGAACTTAAAACTTCGAACATTAAACTTATGTGTCTTATGTGGTAAAAAAAAACTACGCATTAATTCTCTCCTGGCGGGATACATTGTGTACCCCTTTTATGCGTGAAATATTAAATATGAGATTATTCAAATCCTCTGTATTATGGATATATAGATAGATGGTCCCTTCAAAAATGCCGTCGTGACTGTCGAAATGAATGGAACGCATATTAACATTCTGGTCGTCGGAGATGACTTTGGTAATTTTGCTGACGATACCAATCTGATCAATGCCGGAGAGATTGATCACCGCCAAAAACGAGAGTATTTTATGTGACTCCCAGCTGGCTGATACGATACGATTACCGTGGCTTGACATCAATCTGATGGCAACCGGGCATTTACGGCTGTGCAGAATTAATTTCTCCTTATCGTCGTGATATCCTACCACATCATCGCCGGGAATGGGATTACAGCAGGGTGCGATAAGATAGCTTTCATCGTCCATCTGATCTGAGACCACCATTTCGTTGGGCTTAGATGCTTTCTCGGTGCTGCGACGACCGGAGCGAACCCCGCTTTGGGTTTTCCCAAAAGATAAACGCCAATACCTCACCCATTTGTTGGTGGTTTTATCGCTGAGAATCTTTTGAAGATTATCCAGTCTGATGAGATTTCTTGAGATTTTAATATAGAGTTCTTCCTTGTTGGGAAGGTTATAAAAATTCTGAAGTTTCTTCAGAATTTTGGCATTGATGGTCAACTTTTTTTTCTTAAGCGCATCTTCCAAAACACTTTCACCCCGCTTAACCATATCCTTACGCTCTTTTTTGAAAGCATCTTTAATACGTGTTTTGGCCTTGGCTGTGGTCACATAACTCAACCACTCATATTTTGGCGTCTGTTTTTCCGAAGTAAGAATCTCTACCTGATCGCCACTTTTTAGCTCATGGCTCAATGGCACCAATTTGTAATTCACCTTGGCACCTATGCATTTATAGCCGATATTGGAGTGAATTTCGAAAGCTAAATCAAGGGTAGTCGCGCCTTTCGGCAGAATCTTCACATCCCCTTTAGGGGTAAAAATCATCATTTCGGCGCTGAACAAGTTCAGTTTAAAATCGTCCAGAAATTCCAACGAATCGGAATCAGGGTTTTCCAGCACCTCCCGGATGCGTTTTAGCCAATTATCGAGTTCTGATTCCTTGTCGCTCTGCCCTTTATATTTCCAATGTGCTGCAAAACCTCTTTCAGCAATTTCATCCATACGCGCACTGCGAATCTGTATTTCGACCCACTTGCCATCCGGCCCCATAAAAGTGGCATGCAACGCCTCATAACCATTGGCCTTAGGAACACTTACCCAGTCGCGAAGCCGGTCGGGTTTCGGTTTATATAAGTCGGTAATGTAAGAATAGATATTCCAGCATTGCGATTTTTCAGGAATGGCAGGTTTGGGTTGAAAAACAATGCGTAAGGCCAACAGATCATAAATCTCTTCGAAAGGAATCTGTTTCTTTTGCATTTTAGTCCATATTGAAAATATGGACTTTGGTCGTCCTACTATATCAAATTCATATCCCTCCTTCTTGAGTCGGTCAATAATCGGAAGAGAAAAACGATTCAGTAGTTGTAGATTTCGCTCCTGATACTCTTTTAGGTCATCAGAAATCTCCTGGTATATACCTGGATGTTCATATTTAAGACTCAAATCCTCCAGCTCAGTCTTTATCGCATAAAGACCTAAGCGATGAGCCAATGGAGCGTAAATAAACAGGGTCTCCCCGGCAATTTTGAGTTTTTTATGCTCCGGCATGCTGTCCAGAGTACGCATGTTATGAAGTCGGTCGGCCAGTTTAATGAGAATAACACGAACATCCTCAACCATGGTAAGAAGAAGTTTGCGGAAATTCTCAGCCTGCTTGGATTGAGTCTGATCAAAAGCACCTTCCAGTTTGGTAAGGCCATCCACAATATTGGCAACGGTATCACCAAAAATTGTTTTTATGTCGTCAACAGTATAATCGGTATCCTCCACCACATCGTGCAAAATGGCAGCAGAAATACCCTTTGGCCCCAAACCAATCTCTTCGGCAACAATGCGCGCAACAGCCAAGGGGTGAGTAATGTATAACTCACCCGATTTTCGGCGCACCCCCTTATGCGCCTCCAATGCCAACTCAAACGCCTTTTGAATAAGCCGGTAATCTTCCGGTTTCTGACAACGGTTACAAATTTTCAGAATCTCATCCAGCTCCTGCTTGGCTTCCTGCTCTTCCAGTTTAAGTGTTTCCTCCGACATATAGATTGATCGTTAGACTATTTAGATTTTAGACTATTAGATATTAAGAATAACAAAATCCCAATCAGCGGAATTTCAAAATAGCAATTTAGTCACTTTTGGTCAACTATTTTCCGGCAACGACGACATAAAAGTCGTCGGGGTTCAAATACTTTTCGGATAACTGCATGATACGTTGCTGATCAATTTTGGTTATCTCCTCCACCATTTTTGCATAAAAAGTAAAATCCAAATCATATTCCCACAATGATCTGAATATATCCGATGTTGAAAAAGGGCCATCAAAATTGCGCATCAATTCCCCCAACATATAATTTTTAACAACCTCTAATTCATTTTCAGGCACAGGTTCTTTCGTTAATCGAACCATCTCATCAATGATGGCACCAACGGCAGCCTGCCGCATTTCGCCCATCACCTCTGAGCCAATAACCCACATCCCGCCATTTTTATAGGCTACAATATTTGAACCAATTCCATAGGTAAGCCCTTTCTCTTCGCGAACCGAAGTCATTAGCCGCGAGCCAAAATACCCTCCCAAAATGGTATTCACAATTTGCAGGGGAATAAAATCAGGGTGATTATTATTAAAAAGTGGCCGGCCTATGCGAAGAGCCGATTGCAAAGCCCCTTCCTTTTCTATGAGATGCACCTTTTGTCCCAAAGGCTCAATCTCGCCAACACCATTTAAATTGACCGTTCCGGGGAGCCACTGTGAGGAACCGAAATACTTGACCAACAAATCTCCGATTTCATTTCCCGGTTGGCCGGATACAATGATTCTACATCCTAAGGGAGTATAGGCATTTTTGTGAAATTCAAACAATTCATCCCGGGTCAGCTCATCAAAATGAGACAATTTCAAAGTTTTTCCATAAGGATGGTTTGCTCCGAAAACAACCTCGGGAAACCGCCTTGCTGCAATGGTCTTCACCTTTTCTGAGTCGAGAATATACTCCTGTCGTCGTTTATTAATATAGATATCTGTTTCGCGCTTATCGAAAGCCGGATTTTTAATAATATCTTCTACCAATGGCAACATATCCGGAAGTTCTTTGGTCAGACAAATCAGTGTAACCACCGTGTTGTGGTAAAAAGTCTGGGTGCTAAGGTACGCACCATAAAAATCGAGCATACCGGAAATCTCCTGAGAAGTCCGACTCGTGGTACCTTCCATCAACAGGTTTCCAACAGTGGATGCCAATAATGGTTTACCCGCCTGCACAGCTCCGGCCGGAAACATCCAGTCGATTTTTGTCACGTCCTGGCTTCCGGCTGTTATCATTGAAACCTCAATGCCGTTGGGCAAACTCAAACCGGCAACCGGCAAAAAACCGATCTGGTTTATGGTTTCGAAGGCCGGCCCTTTCGACCGGTCTGGTTTTATGTGCATATAAAAATTCTTTTGTCTGTTTGTTGCATATTTCGATTTCAGCTTAAATCCACCTCATCACCCTTTTTCGGCCAGGTAATGAAGGGTTGAGCTGTTTTCTTTTCGGAAAACGCTACCGGCAGTTGCCTGAATCTGCTCTGCTGTGACTGCCCTGTAGTGCTCTATTTCACGATTGATATTCTCCGCATCACCCATCAATTCATACTGCGCCATGTTCATGGCCTTATTTAAAAAACTGATTTCAGCGAAAACAAGATTGGATTCAATCTTGTTTTTAACTTTCTGCAACTCTCTGTCATCCACCAGAGTGTTAGTAATCGAATGCAATTCGTTCCAAACGGCATCTTCCGCATCTTTCATTTTTATCCCCGGCATTAATCGCCCTGTGACGGCGAATAAACCGGGATCCATATCACCTGAAATATAAGCATTTACATCTGAAAACAGTTGCTTATCCTTTATGAGCGATTGAATCAATCGTGATGAAGGACCATTTGATAAAATATCAGATAACAGGTCGTTGATGCAGAAATCATCGTCCCTCCGTGCGCCGATGTGAAAATGAATATTGAGCAGATGCGCCGGCACATCACGTTTTACTTGGAGAAAACGTGCTTCCTGTTGTGGGAGTTCAGCCGGAATATTTCGAACCGGAACATCCCTGCGGGGGATGTCACCAAACCATTTTTCGGCCAGTTTAAAAACGCTGTCGGGTTGCACATTTCCTGAAACTGACAACACAGCATTATTGGGGGCATAGTGACGATAAAAGAAGTTCTTGACATCGTCCATGGTGGCATTTTCGATGTGGCTGATGTCTTTACCAATGGTTGGCCACTGATAAGGATGCTGTTTGTAAGCCATAGGCCGCGTAAGAAGAGGAATGTCGCCATAGGGCTGGTTCAGGTAACGCTGTTTGAACTCCTCAATCACCACCTTTCGTTGCACTTCAAGGTTTTTATCGGTAAAATTCAGCTCCAGCATTCTGTCCGACTCGAGCCAAAAAGCAGTTTCAATATTGGCTGCCGGCAAAGTCACGTAGTAGTTGGTGAAATCATTGCTGGTCCAGGCGTTGTTCTCACCTCCTACCCTTTGCAGAGGCTCATCGTAGGATGGTACGTTCACACTTCCGCCAAACATCAGATGTTCAAACAAATGTGCAAATCCTGTCTTATCAGGGGCTTCATCTCTCGCACCCACATCGTAAAGCAGGTTTACAGCTACCAAAGGTGTTGTGATATCT
Organism: Alkalitalea saponilacus; assembly: GCF_900168165.1. Classification (GTDB taxonomy): domain Bacteria; phylum Bacteroidota; class Bacteroidia; order Bacteroidales; family Marinilabiliaceae; genus Natronoflexus; species Natronoflexus saponilacus. The sequence continues at coordinate 275,627 of NZ_FUYV01000003.1, read as the reverse complement.
GGATGAACCACAATCTTTAACCCGTTTGCCAACTGATGTTTGTATATTTCTATCATAGAGTTTTATCTAATTTTTAATGATTTACTTATTCCAATGTCAAATCAAATTGGAAGTATCTCCATCGCTCACCCCTAACCCCAATGGGGGAACCTCTAAGCGCACCAAGTTTGCCCGAAGCCTAACGGTTGATTTGATACTAAATCCTTAACCGTGCTTCGTTATAACCTGATTTTAAGTCTTCAAAAATATCGGCCACACTTTGAAGTTTATCCACCAACGCAGCCACCTGGCCAATTTCCAGCTCACCTTCATCTAAATCGCCTTCAAACATCCCCTTCTTTGCTCTGCCACGCCCCAATAACTGAGACAACTCCTCCGGAGTGGCTCCACGTAATTCTGCCTCGCGAACAAGCTCGAAGAAACGATTGCGCAACAACCTCACTGGTGCCAGCTTTTTCAATGAGAGCATGGTATCACCCTCCTTCGCGGCTATGGCATATTGTTTAAAAGCCTCATGCGCCGATGATTCAGCGGATAAGGCAAACCGGGAACCAATCTGCACCCCTTCGGCACCCAGAACCATGGCAGCTAAAACCTGCTCTCCTGCGCCAATTCCACCGGCGGCAATCAAAGGCAACGATGTTGCCTTGCGGATTAAAGGAATCAGGGTCAGCGTGGTTGTCTCCTCTCTCCCATTATGTCCTCCTGCTTCAAATCCTTCGGCAACAATGGCATCTACACCTGCTTCTTCGCATTTGGCAGCAAAACGGCTGTTGGCTATCACATGAACTACCGTTATTCCGTGAGATTTAAGAAAGCCTGTCCATTTGGCCGGACTTCCCGCAGAGGTAAACACTATTTTCACCTCCTCTTCCACAATGATATTCATCAACTCATCAATGTTGGGGTAGAGCAATGGAACATTGACCCCCCAGGGGTTTGAAGTTGCCTGTTTCATCTGACGAATGTGATGCTGAAGCACATCGGGATACATACTTCCTGCCCCCAACAATCCCAAACCACCGCAATTACTTACTGCTGATGCCAGTTTCCATCCACTGCACCAGACCATTCCTCCCTGAATCACGGGATACTCTATATTGAAAAGTTCAGTTATCCTGCTTTTTTGCATTTTAATTGTATTTTGAACCTACAAAGATAGAGTTAATTAAGACAATGTAGAACGATTGAGGACTTAAAACTCAAGGATTACCCCAATAGACGGCAAAACCGTTCCAGAAGAGGTCCTTAGCTCTCTCAATTCATATCTTGGGCGGGAGTCATTTTCGGCAGTGAAAATGATTGGTGAATCATTTTCATCCAGTGCCTGAACCAAACGTGCAGGGTTTCTGCTCTGGAAATTATACACATTTTGAATATCCAGATACAAACCTAAAGAGAAACGTTCGAAAAAGAAGGTTTTATCCACCCGTAAATCAAGTTGATGAAACGGATCCAATCTCTCCTGATTAAATCTTGAGAAATCCAGGTATTCTCTTCCTCTTACATCCCATGCTTCCACGAGTTCAGAAGTGTTCCGGTCAAAAGGGGTATAAGGCAATGCCCCAATGTAACGCCACTTGAGGCCGGCATCCCAATTGCGGTTAAAGTTTTTATTAACGGTTAAGGTGAGAAGATGGCCACTGTCCCAGGACGATGCAACATAATCACCTGAGGCATCGGTAAACTCACTGTTCACCCAGGTGTAGGCCAAAATATAGCTTAACCCTTCTGGAGAACGACGCTGAATTAAAAATTCAGCGCCATAGGCACGTCCTTTACTATCAGGAGTTACCTCCTCATCACCCAATACGCCAAAATCGGCTCCCTTACTGGCTAGCGAAATGCCTTCGTTAACCGACAATGGATAATCGGCATATCTTTTTCTGAAACCTTCGATGGTGGCTCGTGTGTTGCTGTTTATTCTATATTCAAAACCGGCAACAAAATGGTCGGCACGGATATACTTCAGATTGTTGAAACGGTTTTGTAACACCCCGTTCTCATCACGAAACCCAAGTGTGGTGTATGGTGGCAGCTGATAATACCTGCCAACAGAAGCATTGACCAAAAACTCAGGTAGGAAAGCGTAAGAAGCAGATGCGCGGGGGCTTATCTGATCCAACGGATTTCGCATGGAACTGCTGAAAGAGTTGGCATCAACTCTTACCCCTCCCGAGAGACGTAAACGCTCTTCTAACATCCGTCGTGAAACCGACCCGAAAACCCCATATTTAAACAAGTCCAGATTCGTTTCATAATCAATTAAACGAGAAACATCGTTTACAAAAATGCGGTTGGTGGTGCGGTTATAATAATTAGCATGTTCAAGGTTAAAACCTGCACTCAAACGGTATTCACCCGGGTTTGCCACAAACTCAAATCTTAATTTATTCTCAATCTCATCGGAAACATAATCGTTTAAGAGGTTATCCGGGGAACTGTCATCATTATCAGCATATTTAAAAATGGTGTTGTTTAAATGGTTCCGACTGAGCGCGACTAAAAAATTGTTACTACCGATAAACCGACGATATGAAGCACCCAGCGTGTAATTCCACTGCTCATTAACCGGCAGATAACTTAAAATGTAACGGTTCTCTTCTGTGTCGTCCGGTGAAGAGTTCAATCTAAATTGGTCCAATGCACCCACTCCCAGGAATGTAATTTCATCGCGCCTGTTGAGTTTAGTTTTGGTTACAAACTGAAAATCGTTAAACGTGGGAAGAAATGGCAAGCCCAATTGGTCGAACAGAAACTGCAGATAGGAACGACGCACAGAAAACAACCCTGAGGTGTTTTCTGTAATTGGTGTATTAACAGACAATGAGAGCTCCGAAGCACCTACTGTAGCCTTAAAAGCAGGTCTCTCTGGATTGGGGTCAATCTGTCGGAATTCGAAAACCGAACTCAAAGCGTTGCCTCTTGAGGCCGGAAACGCACTGCTGTAAAAGTCAACCTCTCTGATAAAATCCACATTTAGAATTCCAACCGGCCCCCCGGATGCACCCTGAGTTGAGAAATGATTCAGCACAGGAATCTCAATGCCATCCAGGTAAAAGCGATTTTCAGCCGGCCCCCCGCCACGCACAATCAGCTCGTTTCGAAAAGAGGTGGTGCTCCCCACCCCGGGAAAACTCTGTAATACTTTTGAAAAATCACGACTGGCGCCTGCACTTCTTTCAATTACATCGAGCCCGATGCGCTGAAGCGACAAAGGACTCTCAATTCTTTGGGCAAACGGACTGGCAACCACTCTTACCTCCTCCAGTGAAGTAGTTGTAGGTGTTAACGCAATTTCAACGTAGTTTGGTCTCATCGCCGAAAGCAATATCTCCTCCGAAATAAATGGTTCGTAGCCCAAACTCGAAACCTGAAGACGCACAAAACCCACATTCAATCCCGTAAATTCAAAACGCCCATCCTCATTACTGGAAGTCCCGGTTGTTGTATTAAATATGATGATATTGGTGAAAGGCAGTAATTCATTGGTATTGGCATCCTTTATGACCCCTGTAAGCGTGGTGGTTTGTTGAGCTGATGAGTAGCTGAAAGCCAATATAAAAGCCAAAAGGAATGTGGTATGATATCTCTTCATAAGTTTATTGTTTAGCAAATTTCGTTTTGTTGTTAAACAAAACGAAAATCATTAAGTTCAAATGCAAAAAAACAACATCTTTGGCATATTACTTGCAGTTTTCACATCCGGTTGGTAAATTAATAGAAAAGTTGTTACGAAGATGGTCAGGGCTAACGCCACTAAATTAAACAATGTATTTTTCATACGAAACACCCTCTTTTATAACTCTAGCCCACACGAGCACGACAATTAATGGATTTTATCCCGAAGCATAGGGAATCCCAATAAAACAAAACACAACACATGAAGCGAATGCTATTTCAAATTTCGTTACTAACCTTAATCCTGCTATCATCCTGCTTGTCAACAAGTCAAAAAGAAGAATCCAGCACTGCTGTGGTGCAAAACCCGGTTACATTTTCATTGACTGAACTGGACAGTTTGGTGGGAAGAAAGCCATGTTCAACCGGCCTATGGACAATGCCTGAAGTGGAATATTTCATGACCAAAATGATGGGTGATGAAAAATATATGGAATTTCTTTTCCTGATGCAGGACGCATCGGCTCTGAAAAAAGACCGCGTCATATACTCAATAGGTGTTTTGCCTGACGATGCCATCCAGGCACTCGGCATCATCATGTTCGACACCAACCACAACAGGGTTTATGCCGAACTGGTTTATCCCGGATTGCGTGAAGTATTCACCTCATCAGAAAGCGCGCCGGTTCTTCCATCAGAAGTGATGTCGAGAAGAGCAGCTTTTGGCATTGAACATCCCGAAATTGTAGCCCGCGAATACCCGGTTCATTATACCGGAAAATATCCGCATACCGATGGCGAAGGCATCCGCATGAATCTTCATTTAGACCCCATTAATATGAAATATATTTTATACACGGGAAAAATTGAAGGTTATGGGGAATCAATAAGAAGGGAGACCGGATTATACGAAATTAAACAAAACAAGGAGCAGGATCTCCTTGTTTTACTGCCATACGATAAAATGATTCAGGGACACACTTTTACCAGAAACAACTCCGGGTTATCAATTCCGGAAGATACCATCATTCGTCAAACACAAATAAAAGGGATGTTGTTAACAAGACGATAGAGTTAAGTCAAATCCGAAGTGGCCCCTCGATCGCTCCTAACCCCCAAGTGTGAACCTCCATGCGCACTAGGTTTACCCGAAGCTTAACGGTTAAGTTGACACTTGTGTGCTAATCAAAAAACCCTTCATCCCTGATTAACATCAAGATAGCGGAATGAGGCACGATGACATACTTCTCGTTTTTAAATTCAATTTCGATGGCACTGTTTTGCATATAAACAGCCAAATCCCCTTCCATTGGCTGAAGTGGAACGTATTTTACATCATCCCCTTTAGATTTCCAGGGTTCATCGGCTTCGGCAATGGCGGGGATGGGATACCCCGGCCCCACTTTCACTACATAACCTGATAACACCTTCTCCTTTTCCTGAATATTGGGAGGCAAATACAAACCAGACTTGGTTTTGTTTTGAGGTGACCTAGGTTTAATTAAAACCCGGTCGCCCACCATGATAAAATTCTCTAAATCTTTTCCTTCTATCCCTAATGACATATCTTTTTTTTTGCAAATATATAGAATAAGGTCTAAATTCGCAGCCCAAATTGGAGCTATGCAATTTCTCACTGAAAAAATATCAAAACTCTTTGGTCAGTTTCTTATCTGGCGTGTTCGGAACATCTCCCAACAAAACTTTGTGCTTATACTTGCCATGCTGGTTGGTCTGTTCAGTGGTCTGGCAGCAGTGATACTGAAAAATGCCATTCATTTCATGCATGACCTGCTTACGAAGGGTTTTGACCTCACCGACTGGAACTACATGTATCTTTTATATCCAATGATTGGGATATTTATTACCATGATATTTGTCCGTTACATTGTAAAAGACGACATCAGTCATGGTGTGACCCGAATTTTGTATGCCATCTCAAAGAAAGAAAGTAACCTGAAGGCACACAATTCGTTCACATCCATCATAGCCAGTACCTTTACCATCGGATTTGGAGGTTCTGTTGGAGCTGAGGCACCCATTGTACTTACCGGCTCATCAATAGGTTCATCGCTGGGACGCCTCTTCATGATGAACTACAAAACCGTCACCCTGCTTATAGGATGTGGTGCTGCCGGTGCCATAGCCGGAATTTTTAAGGCCCCCATTGCCGGCCTCATGTTTACCATGGAAGTGCTGATGCTGGGCTTAACAGCATCGTCCGTTGTACCATTGCTTCTGTCAGCCGTGGTAGCGGCCTCCGTTGCCTATTTCTTTTTGGGTGAAGGTGCAGAATTTACGTTCCTGCTGGAAGCTCCATTTGAACTCAACAATCTCCCTTTTTATATTCTTCTTGGTGTTGTTGGCGGAGTGGTTTCTCAATATATGACCTGGGGAACACTCAAACTAGAAAAGAGAATGGGAAAAATTACAAATCCATACTATAAATGGCTGGCCGGCGGATTTGTACTCAGTGTGCTTATATTCCTGTTTCCCCCGCTATATGGCGAAGGATACGATACCATCACCGCCATGCTATCCGACGACTCTTCTGCCATAGTGGAAAACAGCATTTTCTATACCTTCAGAAGCAACAACATTGCCATACTGGCCTTTTTAGTGTTGATTATACTTTTTAAAGTGGTGGCATCCACACTAACCAACGCCAGTGGTGGCGTTGGTGGAATATTTGCTCCCACGCTGTTTTTGGGCGGTGTTACAGGCTACTTCCTGGCACTTCTAATGAACGAATTGGGTGCCGACTTACCCGTTTCTCATTTCACTCTTGTTGGAATGGCCGCATTGATGTCGGGTGTGATGCATGCACCTCTCACCGCCATCTTCCTCATTGCAGAAATCACCAACGGGTATGCACTTTTCATACCCCTGATTACTGTTTCGGCCATTTCGTTTTTAACCAATAAATATTTTGAGCCACACACCATCTATACCAAACGACTGGCGAGGCGAGGAGAGCTAATCACCCACCATAAGGACAAGGCGGTACTAACACTGATGCGGCTGAATAAAGTCATTGAAAGGGATTTTCTGGCTGTTAAAGCCGACCACACCCTGGGGGAATTGGTAAAAACCATCGCCAAAGCCAAAAGAAATCTGTTTCCTGTGCTGGATAAAGAAAAACGATTGATTGGAGTTGTTACTTTGGAAGACATTAGGGAAATCATGTTTAAAAACGAACTTTATCAATCCACCACAGTTCAACAACTGATGACTGTGCCACCCGCTTTTATTCAAACCACAGACCTTATGGATGATGTGATGAAAAAATTTGAGGACACCGGAGCCTGGAACCTTCCCGTAATTGAAGATGACAAATACATTGGATTTGTCTCAAAATCGAAGATTTTCTCTGCTTATCGCAGAGTGTTAATACATTTTTCGGATGATTAGTAAACTCAGAAAGATGCTGCAAAACATTTACAGCACCTTTCTTTTCCTAAAAAAACTGCTACGAACAATTGATTTAATAGAAAACTAAGAAAACATCAATCTAAACTGCAATATTGACCAGAATCTATCTTTTTATCACAAACCTGTCAGTAATAGCTTTATTGGATGATGTTATTTTAATTACGTATAATCCATTGGTTAAATTAGAGGTGTTAATTTTTAATACATCGTTATCGTAACCATTGCCCGAATCGATTATCATCCCGAAAACATCATAGATTACATAATTACTAATTGAGGCTGATGCGCTAACTAAAATATAATTGTTAGCAGGGTTTGGATATAAAACCAAAGAGTACTTTTCATTAGTAAATGATTCATGAATTGAAACAGAGATATCTTCAGTAAAAGATACAGAAACCAAAATATCAGAGTTTAATTCAGGGATGTTTAAAGTGTTACCTGAAGCTTCAATTACAGGAATGCCATTAACAGACCACTGGCTTACTCTATATCCCGGATCCGGAGTGGCATAAAATACAAGAGTTTCACCTTCGAACACTTCGTATCCGCTATCGAAACTTTGTCCGTTTACTGTGGCATCAAGTTCGCCATTGCTTCCATTTACTGCAAAGGTAACGGTTCGCTTTTCGGGCATCTCCCAGCCTTGGTACAACTCTAAAACCTCTGCGGCTGTAAGGGCTTTGTTATAAATGTAGAAATCATCAAAAGTGCCTGCAAATGAGCTGGTACCGAAGTTTATCCCACTGTTCATTCCCACTCCAATAAGAAACTTATTGTTTGAGAAGGTGAGTTGATGCCCGGCAGTATTTATTTCCTGATGCAAATTCCCATTGACATATAAGGCAAGCTTGGATGTTCCTGAATTAAATGCCACGGTAATGTGTCGCCAGTTTCCGTCATCAACATTTACTCCGCTGTTTATATCGTCAAATGTGGTTGTATTTGCCCAGACTCTCAGCGATCGGTCTCTGGCTATAAGACCAGTAAAAGCCTCGAACATGGTTCTGAAACCTGTTGTAGGTATCACATTCCCATCGGTTTTTACCCAATAGGAGACAGTCATGGATTTGTTTGTGGAATTATCAAAGAAGTTGCGTAGTTCGGTATCGTTTTCCAAAGCATTGGCTCCGTTGAACTTAATAGCTTTTCCTTCTCCATTAACACCTGGCACATAGACGGGATTTACAGTACCTATATAAGACATGTGGAAATTATCAGATATGACGTTTTGAGGCGTTTCTTCAAAATTATAGTACGCGACCAATCCATCATTGTTCATAGGTGATGCAACAAATGAGGCGCTTACAGTGGTGTTTTCTTGTATGTTGGTATAGGTGAAAGTAGCAGATTCTTCCCCTGCAACCACATGTCCGTTTACCGACCATCTTGCCAGCATAAAACCGGCATTGGGAGAAGCGGTAAAAACAATACTCTCACCAATAGCTGTTACATCTCCACTATTAATAATCACGGAGTTAACTTCTGCTGATATACTTCCATTGCCTGTGGTGTTAAACTCAACGACAAAGCCAATGGGTTTAAAGGCTACTTCTACCAAAACATTTGCAGAAAAGCCTAAGAGAATATATTCGGTACCGGTTTGTCCGGCAACTTGCACTCCATCAACATACCACGCTAAAACCTCGTAGTCCATATCAGGGGTAGCGGTAAATACCACATTTTTATCGTCAGCGACTGCTTGACCGGGTACTATGGCTGTACCATCCACTTCAGCTGAAATTGCACCATTGCTTCCTGCAACGGCAAAATCAATCAGGTAGGCGTTGGCAGGAATGCTTTCGAAGGAAACAGATAGTGTAATATCCTCGCTAAGCTCGTCAATAATAAGGGTATTGTTTTGGGTGGGTAATACCTGCCCGTTTAGTATCCATTGTTCTACCTTGAAACCTGCATCAGGGCTTGCTTCAAAAGTAATGGTTTCGCCGGTGAGGGCTTCATAGCCGCTTTCGAAAGTAAGATTGTCCACGAAAGCGCTGAGTTCGCCTGAACCGGCTGTTACATTATACGCTATTGTATGATTTACTCTGGGTGTTTTTCTGTTAAACAAATCCATTGCATCGGCACTGGTAAGAGCCCGGTTGAATACATAAAAATCGTCAATGGCGCCCGGGAAGTTTTTGTTTGCCCAATCAATAATGCCTGAGGTAACACCCACCCCTATTGTGAATAAGGTGTTGTATAGAATAAGATTGCCCCCTGCATCCGTAGTGATTTCAACAAAGAAAGCGCCATTTCTGTATAATGTAAGTTTGGATGTATTGGCATTATAAGCTATGGTAAAATGCCTCCATGTATCCAGATCAACCGGGAAATTGCTTGCAATGCCTTGTGCCTGGTTGTCTACTGCAGAAACCCTAAAGCTTGGCCAAGCTCCGTCAGCATAAAAACCGTTAAACGCATCGTAAAGAGTGGTTTCTGCTAAACTAATGGCTTGGTCTGCTTTTGCCCAAAAAGATATGGAAATAGACTTGTCGGTAGCAGCATTGAAATAATCATGAAGCTCATCTTCGTTGATAAGCGCATTAGTGCCATCAAATTTAATGGCTAAGCCTTCTTCTCCGGCACCCGTTACGTATTGAGGTGTTCCGGTTCCGGTATAGCTCATGTGGAAATCGTCTAAAAATCTGTTCTCAGGGCTGTTTTCGAAATCGTAAAAAGCCAAAAGTCCGTCTGTGTTGAGCAATTCTTCGGTGAAGGAAACGGCAACATGAACATTGCCCTCCACATCTTCCAACAAATATGTATTTCCCGTTTCACCGGTTAAAACCTGACCGTTGAGCGACCATCTTAATACCTTAAAGCCGCTTGGTGGAGCAGCTGTAAACTCAATGTTTTTACCTCCTTGCACCTCATTACCGCTAATTACAGTCTGGCCATCAACAACGGCTGTTAGGTCACCATTATCCCCTGCACTGAATGTCAGGTCGAAGAATTCGATGGGTCTGATTTCAAATTCAACTTCAACCATTGTATTGGCTGAAAGATTGCTAAGGATGTATTCAGTGGTGGTGTTACCCACTACTTCGGTTCCGTCCACCAACCAATGCATTACGCGGTATTCACTGTTGGGGTTTGCGGTAAAAACAATGTCTTCGCCATTGGCAATAGCCTGGCCGGGCACAATGGCGCTGCCATCAACACTTGCTGTGAGGTTGCCGCTTCCGCCTATAACCGAAAAATCAACCACTGAACTGTTTGCGGGTATGGCTTCGAAAGAAACGCTTACGTTTGTGGCATCCGACAATCCTTCCAGAACAAAAGTATTGGATTGCGTATCCTGAGCTGAGCCGTTTACTGTCCATTCTTCTACTTTAAATCCGGCATCGGGAGTTGCTGAAAAAGTTATAGTGGCATCGGATTGAATATTGTCTCCGGAGATTATTTCTGCACCGGATACTTCCGCAACCAATGATCCATTGGCTCCGTCGGAGAAGGTGAGCTCATAAAAAGTGGTGCTTTGGGGTTCTACTTTGTTGAAAAGTGCGTTTATATCGTTATGGTCTAAAGTTCTGTTGAATATAAACATTTCATCAATAAGCCCTTTAAAGCCTTTTGTTGCATAGTTAATTACACCTCCTACTTGTCCGGCACCCACTACAAAAGCATTGTTAAATATTTCAATGGGATTTGTATTGGGGGGTGTTGTATTCCATTCCAGAACATTGTTGCGGTAAAGCTTCATGCTCCCCATCCCTGTGGACGGTAGATCCAAGACAAAAACAATGTGTTCAAATTTATAAGGGGTTGGTAATGGCTGCGTCTGAGTTTGTTGCCAATTCCCATCCACCGGCTTATACCCCGCACGGGCGCGCTCTGTTCCTCTAAAAAAGAGGCTTTCAAACATCTCGGCGTAGGTGTTGGTTGTGGTGTTGTTTTGATCGGGAAATAGTTTTACCCAAAAACTCACCGATATGCTCTTGTTGGTTGCATTGCTGTAAAAATCGCCAAACTCATTATCATTAAAAAATGCCCCAAAACCATTAAATTCAACGGCATTTCCTACTACGCCTCCGCTATTTATTGTGGGTGTAGTACCATGGGGTGTCAGGTGAAAATTGCCGGAAAAGTTGTTGCTGCCGTCCGTTTCAAAGTTATAATGTGCCAAAAGGTCATCCTTGGATAAGGTATGCTCTATGGGACTTTCATTGTTATACAAGGATTCGATATCCGAAGGGGTTAGTGCACGATTGTAAAGATACATATCTGAAAAATCGGCTGCTAAGCGGTCCGTTGAATTTCCAAATTCATTATATCTTGAAGCGATGGAAAACTTATCTCCATGCTGAAAAATTTCGGCAGGTGCTACGCCAAAAAAATCTTCACCAATGAGGACATTATTGATATAGCCCCTGAGCGAACCCTTGTTGGCATCGAAGACTATGGCATAATGGCGCCATACAAATCCATTTGCCGATACGGTGGATTCTATGTTTCGCCACTCAGAACCCACTCCTACGCCAAATTCAGTATTCGATCTTCTAATATACAAGCTTCTGAAAGCTTCAAGATACGTTCTGGTTGGAGGAGTAGAAGGTGCTAAATTATTGGATCGCATCCAGAAACTGATGGAAAAAGATTTATCGTGCGCATTTTGAAGAAAGTTAGCCAATTCGCTCTCGTTGAAAAGGCTATTGGTCCCATCTGTGCTTACAAAGCTTCTTCCATCGGCGGAGTTGTAAGTTGGTAAATTGCTGCCTGTATGCGCAATTGGGGTAAGATCAAACGCGTCACTCACCTGATTGCTGGCATCGGTTTCGAAACTGTAGTGGGCTATTAGCCCTCGATCAGTCAGCTGTCCCAACAATGAAAAATTCAAAAGAACAATATTGACAAAAATTAGTAGTGATATTTTCATAATAGTTTTAGTTTTAAAAAATTGAATTCCAATGAAATATGCATGTAAAAATTAAGTAAATCTCTATGATTATGCATTAATTTAGATTTAATAAGATAATAAACTGCAAAAGACACCACACTGTTCTTTAACAATATCATTACAAACAAATATATAAGCCTCTAATTTCTAGCGCCATACAAAACCAAACCTATAATATAACAACAAACGTAACTCAAAGTAATAAAGCCACTTAAACACAAATAAAAAGCTATATTCAGCTCCAATAGAAGTTTTGACCAACACCTGCTTTTTTTAGATAAACACAAGTCTGAACCCAACTAAAAAACCAGAAATATTCAATTGCGTACAAACGAACAGAAATTGCTAATAATTTGTAAAATCATTACATTTGCCATATAAAACAATTCTCACTCTACTTAATTGACGAGTGAAAACACCAAATAAACTACTTTAAATATTCACGGATTCAAAGGATACCTTAATCAGAGGCAAAACAAAGCAACAGTTAAGAACGAATAACAAAACAAAAAACTTTAACTTCTAAAACTTTTTCTAAATAGTTATTTATAAGGCAATAAAAGGAATTCCACTATACAGAAATCTATCTAACAAATAACACAAACAGAATATAACAATAGCATTAATGAAAAGAGACCAGCAAATTTTTGACCTCATTCAAAAAGAGCATCACAGGCAGATGGATGGCATCGAACTGATTGCCTCCGAAAACTTTGTCAGTCCTCAGGTTATGGAAGCCATGGGCAGTGTTTTAACCAACAAATATGCTGAAGGACTTCCCGGAGCACGTTACTATGGTGGTTGCCAGGTGGTTGACCAGAGCGAAAGTCTGGCCATTGACCGGTTAAAAGAGCTTTTTGGTGCTGAGTGGGCCAACGTGCAGCCCCACAGTGGTGCACAAGCCAACATGGCCGTTTTAATGACCGTTCTGGAGCCGGGCGATAAATTCCTTGGACTGGATTTGGCTCACGGAGGACACCTTTCTCACGGATCACCTGTGAACAGCTCTGGTCTCTGGTATCAGCCCATTGCCTATGGCGTTAAAGAAGATACCGGGCTGGTTGATTATGACATGATGGAGTCGCTGGCTCTGGAACATAAACCGAAATTGATTATTGGTGGTGCTTCTGCTTATTCCCGCGATTGGGATTATGAAAGAATGCGCGCCATTGCTGATAAAGTGGGAGCTATTTTAATGATTGACATGGCTCACCCTGCCGGTCTGATTGCTGCCGGATTGCTTAACAATCCTGTAAAACATGCACATGTGGTCACTTCAACCACACACAAAACCCTTCGCGGGCCACGTGGTGGAATCATCCTGATGGGCAAGGATTTTGATAATCCATTTGGGAAAACGACCAAAAAAGGGGTTGTCCGTAAAATGTCATCTTTATTGGACTCAGCGGTATTCCCCGGAATTCAGGGAGGCCCACTGGAGCACGTAATCGCAGCCAAAGCGGTTTCATTTTTCGAAGCTCTGCAACCTGAGTACAAAAACTACCAGTCGCAGGTAAAAAAGAATGCTGCTGAAATGGCTCGTTTGCTCATTGAAAAAGGCTATAAAATCATCTCAGGTGGAACCGATAACCACAGTATGCTCGTTGATTTGCGCACCAAGTTTCCTGATTTGACCGGAAAGAAAGCAGAAAACACTCTGGTTATTGCCGACATCACCATCAACAAAAACATGGTACCGTTCGATGACCGCTCACCGTTCCAGACTTCGGGAATCCGTTTGGGTACTTCAGCGCTTACCACGCGTGGTTTAAAAGAAGAGCACATGGCTCCTATTGTTAACTTTATTGATGAAGTACTTTCAAATCCTGATGATGAAAAAGTACTGGCCGATGTTCGTAAAAGAGTTAATGCCATGATGAAGGAATTCCCGCTATTTGCATAAGGAATATCTTTTATACAAAATATAGAAAAAGGCTGCCGTCAACGGGCAGCCTTTTGTTTTACACACAAAAGTTTCTATTTTCACATTACAACATCTAAAAAAAATTTCATTGGTGTCCGGTTAATTATTTAAAAATCATGAAATATGCCTTGTTTATTGAGCTGCGCGGCTTTCTTGGAATATTGGGCTTGCTTTCCGCCTCAGGAAAAAGACGTTAAGAAAATCAATGTTTTTTTCGTTAAGAAAACCGTGTTGTTTGAGCGTAGCGAGTTCACGGTTTTTAGAAAAACATATTGATTTTTAGTCTTTTTCGTGCAGCGGCGGCATTTTTTGTTTACTTTTTTTTGCTGTAGAAAAAAAGTAAAAGCCTGTGCGGCTTGAGCACTTAAATAATATGAAATTATTTCCCCGGACAATAGTGGAAAATTTTCTAATCATCTTATAGAAACAATGGGTGAAATCAAGGAACAAATTAAGAAACTGAATTTTGAACCTTTAAAGAAACTGTCATCCGGCAAATTTGGTGAAGTATGGAAGGCAAAAGATATCTCCACTTGCCAGGTTGTCATCATAAAACCATGTAGCAATCAAATAAACAAGTCTCTTTACAATACACTCAACACCATTGAACATCCTGCCTTATCTAGAACATCCAGAATAGAACAAAACTTCATCATTCGGGAGTTTCATGATGGGGTATCCCTAAAGGAGCTTCTTTCTAAGCCATGGCATTCTAAAAATCTTACCCGGTCATTCTGGCTGAAAGCATTTTCCGGTCTGCTTGACGGACTGGCCATGTTGCACCAAAATAACATCCTGCATCTGGACATAAAACCCTCCAACCTTATTGTAACTAATAAAAACGGCAAACTCACTCCCGATACCATCAAACTGGTTGACTTTGAACAGGCTGTCTTTTTCCCCATAGAAGAGGATGGGCAGCGAAGACCTTTTGCTCTTGGGTATTCACCGCCGGAACAGCTTCTGAACCTCAATCATTTGGCATCTCCGGCCTCCGACATATTTGCATTGGGTGTTACACTATACGAGGCACTCACACGAAAAAAAGGGTTTTACTACCACGATCCCGAAATGATGATGCACATTCAATTAAATGTACCATTATTAAGAACCACAAAGCTCCCGTCAATACTCTATAGTATGCTGTCAAAAGCCACTGCAAGAGTGGCTTTTCATCTTCCTCCTTCCCGACTTTCCCAAACTCAAACCATTGAAATAGTTCAGCAGGGAATTCAAAATAGGTATCAATCGGCAGAGGCATTCAAAACAGCCATTGAAGAATATCTGGGCACTAACTGTGACCATCGAACAAATTGGTTTGAAAAGTTGTTTAACAAACTCAAGCAAAAACATTAACATGACCAAAAAACCAACTGTCTTTATAACCGGAACATCCTCCGGCATTGGAAAAGCCACTGTAGAACTCTTTATTCGTAAAGGATGGCAGGTGGCCGCAACCATGCGAAACATTTCAGCACCCAATGATTTTTCGGAAATGGAGGATGTTAGGCTCTATCAACTGGACGTTACCAATTCTGAATTGGTTAATGAAGTAGCAAGAAAAGTGTGGGAAGATTATAACGGCATAGAAGCCGTTATAAACAATGCCGGATACGGAGCCATCGGGCCTCTTGAAGGTGCCACTGAAGAGCAGATAGCCAAACAGATGGATACCAATTTCATGGGAAGTGTGCGAATAATGAAGGCCTTTATACCTTTTTTCAGAGAAAAAAGAGGTGGCGTTTTTGTCAACGTTTCATCCATAGCAGGAAGAATTGGCATGCCTTTGTACAATATTTACCATGCCTCAAAATTTGCTCTCGAGGGCCTTACTGAAAGTCTCTATTATGAACTTCGTCCTTTTGGGGTGCGGGTAAAACTTGTGGAACCGGGGCCTGTAAGGACGGAATTCAACGGGCGATCCAGAGAAGATTTAATCACCAACGATCAGGCAGGATACAAACATATAGTCTTAAATGTAAACAACTTATATGGCGGTTTTTTCGAAAAAGGAGATCTTCCAGAAACTACAGCCAAAACAATTTACAAAGCCGTAAACTCTAAAGGAAGCAGGCTGAGATTTCCGTCGGGAATATTGGCAAAATTTTTGATGGTTACCAACAAAATCTTACCGGGAAACTGGCTCAGAGTCATCACCTCCAAAGTTGCCGGCATAAAATCTGAGATTTAGTAACTGTTGAAATTTAGTTTCTAATATATGTAATAGATAAAAAGAGTGTTAGATTTTAGACAGATAGAATAGACGATTAGATATATCTGATTTTCTGGCTAATTTTGTCTATAGATCTAATCTCGATTCATCGGGACTAAACAGATTAATATAAATCTAAACAGTCTCTTAAGTAATTCTATACTAATTGTGTACTCTGTTTGGTATTAATAAAACAACTTAAAAATATATGATATTCTTCTTCATTGTTCTGGCTGTTCATACTGTTGTCAATCTATACATCGCCATAAGGGGCTGGCAAGCACTTGAGGCAGCCTCAAATTTCAGACCCTGGTTTATTGCCTTTATGATTCTGGTTTACGTTGCCTATCCCGCTGGCCGTATTCTTGAAAAAATATGGTATCATCCCATTCCCATAACTCTGCACTGGGTTGGAGCCTTTTGGTTTGCAGCCATGCTTTATGTTACCCTTATGCTCTTTTTAACAGATATTGGTCGCATTGCAAATCACTTTTTCCCATTTTTGGAAAAGATTGCAGGGAGCAACGTTCCTGCAATTAAACTGAAGTTTTTCATAGCTGTATCAGCCATTTCCGGTTTAATCATTCTTTTTGGCCACATCAATGCGTGGTATCCAAAAACATCGCGCATCGACATTGTCATTCCAAAAGAAGCAGGTAATTTACAGTCATTGAGAATTGTTGCAGTAAGCGATGTACATCTTGGAACTATTATAGGACCCCGCAAAACTGGCAAGATGGTTGAATCCATCAACAGAATGAACCCCGACATCATTCTCTTTGCCGGCGATATTGTGGATGAAGATGTCAAGCCGGTTATAAAACAGAATTTGGGTAGAAATCTTCAGCAGTTAAAAGCACCTCTTGGAATATATGCATCCACGGGCAACCACGAATATATTGGTGGTGGCGACCCATCCATCAATTATCTGGAGCAAAACGGAATAAGAGTATTACGCGACACGGTAATTTCCATTCATGATAATTTTTATGTGGTAGGCAGGGAGGATTTACACAAAAAATGGGTAACCGGAAATCCTCGTAAGGATTTATCCGAAATACTTAAAGATATTGACCGTTCAAAACCTGTTATTTTGCTGGATCATCAACCATACAATTTGGATGATGCCATGGAGGCCGGTGTGGACTTACAAATTTCCGGTCACACACATCACGGACAGCTATGGCCTTTTGGATATGTTACCAATAGAATTTTTGAGGTAAGCAGAGGATACAAACAGAAAGGGAATACCCATTACTATGTAAGTACTGGATTTGGAACCTGGGGACCACCGGTGAGAACCGGTAACCGGCCGGAGATAGTGCTGATTAACTTATATTTTGAATAAAACCGGGTGTTTTATTCAAAAAATCAGCTATTCAATCAAAGTACTTTCTTTAATCAGTTGCTCCAACCTTTCAATTTGTTGTTGTTTATTTACTTCCCTCAATTGGCGGGCGGTTTTTGTGAAATATTGATGTTTGCGAATAAATTTGAGTTGTAGTTTATTCCATTCGCTCCAGGAGCCTATCATATCATGCTCATGAAGTTCCTTGTAAAGAGTGTTTGAAACAGGAATAAAATCTGTCCGACCCAGATAATCCAAATCAGAATCACAAATAATTTTTTCAAGTATATCAGAAGGAGCTGGTGGCATTTTGGTGGCCATTATTAATCGGCAAACTGTATCAATCTGTTGAGGAGAAAAATCATAACTGGACAGTTTTTCACGTGCCATAACCGTTCCATAGTGTTCATGATCTTTATAACTGATGGTATGACCTGCATCATGGAAAAGGGCTGCAAGTTTAAGCAATAACACATCTTCATCACTTACACCTTCGGCCCAACCAATCAACTCCACTTCAGTAACCACATCAATGGTATGTTTAATGTTATGATAGTAAAGATCAGCAGGTAGTTTTTTCTCCAGGTAGTCCAGCAACTCTTCCTGCACATCCATAAACTGAAGCGTTGAGTATTTCAATTTGAATTTTTCATTTGGGATACCTGGCTCTGTTTCGCTTTCTAATTCAGGAATAATTCCTCTAATCTGATATACACCCAAGTTTCCTTTATACTTTACAGGAATCTTCCCTATTAGGCGGGTATCATAAAACTCTTTAATCAACTCATAAGTCATTACCGTGGCACCGATTGAGGAACCCGAAACCGCTTCCCCAATGCGACAGGCAATATTTATGCTATCTCCGGAAAAGCTGTATGTTGAAACTTTATTACCATTTGGAACAGCAGTTAACGGACCTGTGTGCAGACCGATTCTCAATCGCCAAATGCTCAGGCTGTTCTTCTTTTTTAGTCTTTTAACTGCCTTTTGCATTTCCAGAGCCACCTGAACCACATCAATGGGGTTGGTTCTGTTTTCTGTCTGCAAACCTGCCGCATAGATGTTTACATCTCCAACAGATTTAATCTTTACAATGTTATTCAGGAAGGCAATTTCATCAAGCGCGAGGTATAATTCATCCAAAAGGTCAATCATTGGAGCCGGATCGTCAAACTTGTAAAGCTTATGAAAACCTCTTACAGAAACATAGATCAGTGATACCATTCGCAACCTTTTAGCATGCTTCCGGGCATCCTTAGGCTTTTTCTCTGCATCCAGCGAAAATTTTGAAAGCGCATCCTGATAACTTTTATTCTGGGTTTCAATGGCAGAAAAACGCGCAACAAGATCATCCAGTTGGCTTTTAAGCTCTTTGTTCCTGTTGGCTAAACGTTGTATCCGATCAATATAACTTTCTGGTTCTTCCATGCTTTTAAAGAGTTTTCTGACAGGATTAACAAAACCCCGTTTTATTATCAAAAAATACGATAAAAAATCGGTAAGGTTTTGCAAATAAGAGAAAAGTTTAGAACCATTTTAAATAAAAACTAGTTAAAAAACAACACCATAAAAGCATAAACAACTAGTTTTATGAGTCTTCCGCCCACCTATACAATAATCTAATGAAGAATAACCGTTCAAATAGTTTTGACCAACAGCTCTTTTTTTATGATAAATGTTAATCCAACATTTCAATCACCTTTTCTATTCTGCTCTCTACAGGATCATTCACATCCATCCAGTTAATATGAAAGCCTCTGCGCTTTTCCATTCCCCGGAACCATGTCATCTGCCTTTTTGCAAACTGGTGTATCGCAATATTCAACTGATCGAACATCTCCTCATAAGAAATTTCCCCAATTACATAGCGAGTTACAAACTTGTACTCCAAACCGTAATATATCAGATCCTCGGCAGGAATACCTTCATCCAGCAATCCGCGAACTTCTTCAATCATGCCATCTTTTAAACGCTGCTCCAGTCGGCGGGTAATTTTTGCCCGACGTTCGTCCCTGTCAATATTTAAACCAATAATTAAAGGCCTCACCTCAGGTAGTTCCACTACAATCTCGGGATGGTTCTGATAGTATGTTTCTATTTCAATGGCTCGTATGGCTCTTTTTACGGTATCGGTATCGGTGTTGTTGTGAAGTTCACGAAAAGAAGATAAAATTGCTTCTAGTTCATTCAATGATCTATTCTTTAATGATTCCCGCAATGATGGATTTGATGGTACATGAATCATTTTATATCGCTGTAAAACAGCTTCAATATACAATCCTGTGCCTCCGCACAGGATGGGCCAGACAGATTTATTATTCAACTCCTCAAAAACCCTGAAAAAATCGGTCTGATATTCATATACATTGTATTTATACCCGGGTTCACGAATATCGGTTAAATGTGCGGGCACTTGATATCCATCCACAATGTAATCATCATAATCTTTACCCGTTCCCAAATCCATCCGTTTATAAACCTGTCGGGAATCGGCACTGATGATTTCACCTTTCAGAGCTTTTGCAAGTTTTGCTGCAAAAGCTGTTTTGCCGCATGCCGTTGGCCCCAGCACCACTATCAGGTTGTAACCGTTGTTTTTCATGTGTTTTTAATTTGTTTTCCAGTTGCCACATGAAACTCGTCCGGAAGTCTCGGGACTCGTTTCATATTCAATCCTAAGATTTACAGATTATAAGGTGTAAGATTTTTAGACAGAATAAGAAGATTCAGCAGATAATCAGACACATCTGATTATCAACATCAACAACACAATCTCTCTGGAATCTGATCAATCTGTCGATCTCGCCACATAGGGAAAAATAATCTATAATTATATATTCTATTTGCTTTATTGAATCTGGTTGTGATGTAAAGATACTTCCAACCGCAACAAACTGAAAAATTATTCAGCTTTTTATTATTAATCGCTGCTTTTTATATTTTTGTATGGGAATTGTGAATCATTTAAAAGGATGAAGGCATGTTGGAAAAGGAGACTATTACCACGGGAAAACTATACAGCAATCTCTTTATGAGATTAAAGAACCTCATCCTGCAACCCGGAAAAGAGTGGCAAATCATACGGAACGAAAACAAAAATATCAATGATATCATCACTGAATTTTCCTTGCCGCTCATCGCACTATGTGCTCTGGCTACATTTCTTAATTTCACAATAAACCGACAGGGGTTTAACCTTGAATTGGCCATAAAACAATCGGCTGTTACCTTTACTGCGCTTTTTGGAGGACTGTTTCTGGCATGGATCATACTTAAAGCATCACTATCCAAACTGCGTATTGAAAACAAAAACAATCTGGCCTTCAAGATAACAGCATACGCATCGGGGTTATTATACATTATTTCATTCATAACCAACCTGGTACCCGAACTTCTCCTGTTTCATCTGGTTACGTTTTACAGTTTATTCATCATCTGGAAAGCCATTGAGCCGGAAAAAATACCGGGAGCTGAACAAAAATCAATTATCACCATATACATCGCTGTTTTAATTCATTTTATTCCTTACTTTGTAAGATATTTATTAATCAATCTGATCATTCTATAATTACATGTCAACCCCCAATAGGATCAACATAAAAAACAAACGTGCATATTTTGACTTTGAACTGATTGAAAAGTTCTTTGCCGGGATACAACTTGCCGGAACTGAAATAAAATCCATCAGACTTGGAAAAGCAAGTCTGGTTGATGCATACTGCTATTTTATAAAAGATGAACTTTGGGTAAAAGGAATGAACATTGCCGAATATTTTTATGGCACCTACAACAATCACCAACCTGCGAGAGAGAGAAAATTACTACTTCAACGAAAAGAACTCAATAAACTGCTGAGAAAGACCAAAGAAAGTGGTCTGACCATAGTTCCACTTCGTATGTTTCTTAACGACAGGGGATTCGCCAAGATAGAAATTGCCCTTGCAAAAGGAAAAAAGCAACACGACAAACGCGAAACCCTGAAACAAAAAGATGCCAGCAGAGAACTGGATCGGATAAAAAAGAGCTTCTAGAATTTAAAAAACACGCAACCAACCGAATTTATTGCATCATATGTTTAGGAGAAGGGAGATCGGAGGCGAAGTGAAACAGAATGCCGAGTATCAGCAATGGCAAAGCGGGATGAAACGCAGTGAATAGGATTCCGAATAGAGGAACAAAAGCGACACGAAAACCCGCAAATTGGGATAAGCATAACGAAACTTTGTGTAGCGGAAGTTTGGTATGAAAGGTCATTGTGTAACTCGGAATTCTCCGTCGCTAAAGCGATGGAGGATATAGGGAAAATTGATGGAAACCATTTGTTATCGACTCTCGTTGCTCTCTTTTCTTTAAT
Organism: Alkalitalea saponilacus; assembly: GCF_900168165.1. Taxonomy (GTDB): domain Bacteria; phylum Bacteroidota; class Bacteroidia; order Bacteroidales; family Marinilabiliaceae; genus Natronoflexus; species Natronoflexus saponilacus. The sequence continues at coordinate 253,836 of NZ_FUYV01000003.1, read as the reverse complement.
TCGGGGTGTAATATCATGACGTAATCTGTTTTACTTTACAGAAAACCGTTCAATTTCACCTGTTGAATATTGATTCAGATCATTCGGGTATGTTTTTTGCTATAGAAATCTGTTTTTGTTAACCATTAAAAAAATCATTACAACCTGTTGTGTCAAGGCTGAATGAAATAATACCTGCATGCCGGAATGGTGATCGTAAAGCTCAGAAGGAGCTTTATGAGTTGTTTGCACCCAAAATGTTTGCTGTATGCATCCGATATAGTAAAAACAGGGTTGAAGCAGAAGATTATTTACACGAGGGTTTTATTAAAATTTTCGAAAAAATTGATCAGTACGGGAACAAAGGATCTTTCGAGGGCTGGGTAAGAAGAATCATGGTTAACACCATTCTGGAAGGATATCGAAAAAATAAACAGATGGTGGTTTTGGATGAATCGCAGTTAAAGGATGAAAATGCAGATGATGAAGCAGATGAGCCGACCGATGAAGAAGCTTCCGTAAAACTTGAGGAGGTTATGACCATAATAGAACAATTACCTGAAAAATACAGCCTCGTTTTCAACCTGTACGTTCTCGAAGATTATTCCCATGAAGAGATTTCCAACAAACTGGGAATATCCATAGGAACAAGCAAATCAAACCTTTCCAGAGCCAGACAATGGATAAAAAAACGGCTCTGTGAGGAAAAAAAAACGGCATCAGTTAACGAATTATGGCAAAATTAACTAAAATAGAAACCAAATATCGCCAACACATCAGGGAGATGGAAGCACCTCCGCCTGCACAAATGTGGAGTCGGATTGAAACTTCCCTGGATAAAAAAACATCCCGTAAAGTAATGATATGGCTTTGGCGGGCAGCTGCCGCTGCTATGATTATCGGTTTTGCTAGTTTAGGAGTTTATTTCCTGATTCCTGAGAATCAACATGCAGAGATGTACTCCTTTTCGGAAAAACCGGAGGTTTTTTCCAACGAAACCAAAGCCCTGGAAAAACAGTACTTTAATGAATCCTCAACCCAATATTCTCCTCCAATCGTTACCCATGTTGATGAATCTCATCATGATCCCATCACCAAATCAATAATACAATCCAGTGACAGACAACACGCATTATTAAAACCGGATTACCGGACAAAAGAGGAAACCACTCACCTTAGGCATACTCCCGATATTCCTTTCTTTTCATCGAGGAAAGTGAGAGTCAACAAACTGATGGCTCAAAATAAACAGGAAAACTGGAACGATCGCTATAATGTCAATAATCATATTTGGTTTAATGAGAATTATACAAACAAAGACCAACCTGAAAGGAGATTTCATGTAGGGGCATCTGTTTCTCCGGTGTATAGCTACAGACAAACATCCGGAAGCCAACCTATGCCAATGGGAACGCTCTACGCCAGTGATCAATTCAATGAGAGAGGTGTAGTAAACGCCGGAGGAGCGCTCAACGTGAATTATCAATTTCACAACAGATGGGCGGTTGAATCGGGGGTGAGGTTCGCAAGAATGGGACAGGAAGTAAGAACAAACTTTCAGCATGAAAATGTTTTCGCCATGGCCGAAACTTCCTATAATCAACCCAATCAGACAAATATTAAAAGTGTACCGCTGAATAACTCAATGGGAACAATTTCACAACCCCGTTCCCCTGAAAGATCGCCGACTCCAAGCAGAACAGGGCTTTCTCAATCTCCACAAAGCGTATTAATGGACGTTAACAGTGTTGAAAGCATAAACAACGAAGCACGCTTTGAGCAACTCATCGACTATGTAGAGATTCCTTTTACCCTGCGCTATTACATGATTGACAGAGAAATTAAAGTGTCGTTGGCCGGTGGTGTAAGCACCAACTGGCTCATTTCAAACAGGGTTCACCTGCGCGATGGAGATGACCGCAACAGCATCGGAAAAACTGAAGGCCTCTCAACCATAAATTGGAGTACCCATGCAGGTTTGACATTCTCAATTCCGGTATTTGGTCCTCTTTCATTTACCATGGAGCCCAGGGTAAATTATTTTCTTAACGAAATCAATCAGGACTTTCCGGTCAGATACAGACCATACTCATTTGGTGTTTATAGCGGAATTCAATATACTTTTGGGGAGTAAATAGCCTATTAGTAAACTGAAGAGTTTATAAGTTGATGGTTCAACCAGATCTCTATGCCTTTCGATATTTGATTGAGAAACACTTCGGTTAAATTATTTACAAGAAAAGATTAACGACAGATTAAATCACAATAAACATTTGATATTCAAACATCTTTAAAGAATACTTGAATTACAAGACTTCCACCCAAAACCCCAATAAATTACTAATCAATGCTTTAAATCACACAAACAAACACAAAAAGCATCTCATTATTGCATTCAGGTAATTTATTTCTTATTTTTGTGTTAATGCAAAAGATAAAAGCCATATCGTCGGCCTTATTAATTCTCCTTTTTTCTATGTCTATTGGAGGAGCATGGCACTATTGTGGCGGTACTCCGGTTAATTTCAACCTAACTTTACAAAACAGCCAACCGGGATGTGCGATGGCAGGTTGCAATATTTTGCAGGATTCTGATGATGCAATGCTCTCTTATGGCAACAATTGCTGTAAAAATATTTATCAGCAACTTGAGACCGATAATTATCAAATATCTGATAAACCTCGGATTTCCTGTGCAGAAATAGTGGTATTTTACAGTTTGTACGCTGAGTACAATTTCATTTCATCTGAAAATGAAAACATTCATAGTTATTTCTACAAACATCCACCCGATTTCCTTTACGAAGTAGATCTGAACATTGTTCAGACCTACCTTTTATGATTCTGTAATAGGACTCATCGGATTTCTTCTTTTATCGTTACAGGCACTGTTTAATTTTTTATGGGTATTGAGCAACTCTGATAGTATTCGGATATTCAACCAATATCCCAATATAAGTATTGCGATTAAACAGTAACTTAATACAATAATCATCTTACACAAATCTCAAGAGTCGAGCAAATGGCATCAATATTTGCAATCGGTCTTTTTCACCAGACATTGCTGATTAATTGCCATTTATCCCCAATTTCACTATTTTATAGTAATTGAATTATTAAAACAGTTCAATACATCCCTGATGTGTATTCAAATCGTGCACAACTGTTTTTCCATAAACCATATTAAAAATTCAACTATGAAAACTTCAATATTCTTATCGACAATTCTATTCAGCCTGTTTATACTTTCAAACTCTTGCACAAACCGATCAGGCAGCACACAACAACAAACCACTGCAATTGAAACTCAATTCACTGTAGCAGGCAACTGTGGCATGTGTAAAACGCGAATTGAGAATGCAGCAAAAGAGGCAGGTGCCATTTCGGCCAATTGGGAAAGAGAATCACAATCTTTAAAAGTCTCTTTCAACAACCAAAAAACATCTCTGGAGAGCATACAGAAACAAATTGCGGCTGCCGGACATGACAATGATGGGCACCATGCTGAAGACCATGTTTACGATGCTCTTCACTCCTGCTGCAAGTATGAAAGAATTCAACACTAACAAAAAAACAGTCAGATACAATGCTGAACAGAATCATAAAATTTTTCCTCGAAAACAAATTGGTAACATTCCTTTTGTTTATCCTATTTGTGGGTTGGGGAATAATCACTGCACCATTTAACTGGGACACGGGGTTTTTACCCCGTGATCCGGTTCCGGTGGACGCCATTCCTGACATTGGGGAGAACCAGCAAATCATCTTCACTGAATGGATGGGTCGGAGTCCGGAGGACATCGAAGATCAAATCACCTACCCCCTCACATCGGCCTTACTGGGACTCCCGGGAGTTACAAGCATCAGAAGTACATCCATGTACGGATTTTCCAGCATATATGTGATATTTGATGATAATGTGGAATATTACTGGAGTCGTACACGGTTATTAGAAAAACTAAATGCCTTACCACCGGGGTTGTTACCGTCTGATGTTGCACCAACACTGGGGCCGGATGCGACTGCCCTGGGACAGATTTTCTGGTACACTCTTGAAGGACGCGATCCTGATGGCAATCCTGCCGGAGGCTGGGATCTACACGAATTACGCAGCATTCAGGATTTCTATGTTCGCAACGCACTCATGTCGGCACAGGGGGTTTCAGAAGTCGCTTCGGTTGGCGGACATGTAAAGGAATACCAGGTTGATCTCGACCCAGTGGCCATGAAAGCACATGGAGTCAATGTAAAAGAAGCAGTTGAAGCCATCCGCCAAAGCAATCAGGATGTTGGAGCCGGAACTGTTGAACTCAACCTGGTGGAATACTACGTTAGAGGTTTGGGGTATGTAAAATCGCTGAACGACATTGAAGAAAGTGTTGTGAAGGTGAACAATAACATTCCAATACGAGTACGCGATATCGCAAAAGTTTCTATTGGCCCGGCACCACGAGCACATGGAGGAGTTCTCGACAAAGGGGGCGCCGAAGCCACAGGTGGTGTTGTGGTGGCTCGCTATGGAGAAAATCCGCTCAAAGTAATTGAGAATGTAAAAGATAAGATTGATGAAATTTCCGATGGGCTGCCAACTCGTAAACTGGATGATGGCACCATATCGAAAGTCACAATTGTGCCTTTCTATGACCGTACCGAACTCATTTACGAAACACTTGGTACACTTTACGAAGCCATCAGCCTTCAAATTCTTATTACCATCATCGTGATCATAGTCATGGTTCTGAATTTAAGAGCTTCAATCATGATATCAGCACTTTTGCCCCTAGCTGTACTGATGTCTTTTATCATGATGAGATATGTAGGCGTTGATGCCAATATTGTAGCTCTTTCGGGCATCGCCATCGCCATTGGAACCATGGTTGATTTAGGAATCATTCTTAGCGAAAATGTCATCCGTCATAAAGATGAAGCATCCGAAAATAAACCACTTGTAAAAGTGGTTTTTGAAGCATCGGTGGAAGTTGCACCGGCAATACTAACCGCAGTTTCCACAACCATCGTTAGTTTTTTACCTGTTTTCACTTTGCAACAAGCAGAAGGAAAACTCTTCGGACCCCTGGCATATACCAAAACCTTTGCCCTTATAGCAGCATTAATCATCACCTTTACCATGCTTCCTGCGTTGGCACATTGGCTGCTAAGCATCAAATCAAAACGCAACAACATCAGGCTCTGGCTGAATGGTTTGGCTATTTTTACCGGCGTGATTGTTGTTTGGTGGTATCCCTGGGCCGGCGTGGTGCTTCTTCTGTTGGGTATTGTCAATACTATTAAAATACTGGTCGAAAATGGCATCGTTCAGAGAACCAAAATCATCAATCTGTTATCAAAACATCACGATATTTTGATTATTGGTATTATTTCACTTGCTGTAGCCTGGTTGCTGGCGGGTGAATGGATTCCACTTGGAGTAAGAAACAGCCATACAACAAACTTCTTGTTCGTTGTACTCATTATCTCTTCGGTATTGGGTCTCTTTAAGGTGTTCATTTTTTATTATCCAAAAATTCTGGATTGGTGTTTAAGCCACAAAAAGATATTCCTGGCTGTTCCGGCCATTTTTATTCTTTTGGGAATCAATATCTGGATGGGATTTGACTCTGTTTTTGGGTTTATACCCAAAATCACCGAAAAAGTGGGCTGCAAGATCCGTACCAACAAAGTATGGAGCACATTACATCACGCATTTCCCGGAATGGGAAAGGAGTTTATGCCTTCGCTCGACGAAGGTGCATTCTTACTGATGCCCACCAGCATGCCACATTCCGGAGTTGATGCCAACATCGAATACCTGAGACAGCTTGATATGAGAGTTGAAGCCATTCCGGAGGTGGAAACGGTTGTTGGAAAAGCTGGCCGTGCCGAAAGCGCACTTGATCCGGCGCCAATGTCCATGTTCGAAAACGTCATTCTATACCGGTCTGAGTATGTTACCGATGAAAACGGCTACCCCGTTCGCTTCAAAGTTGACCGAAAAGGCAGATTTGAATTAAGCGCAAAGGTCAGAAGCTCGTCATTGTCTGCTCTCACAGAGCAGGACAACACAAAACCGGTGTTGTTCGACTACGGCACAGGAGGTATTTTAAGTTCACAAGGCGATACACTAATCAGAGAAATCTCTTTTACGGAAGTAATTCCTCACCTGATACAACATCGAAGAGGACATTTTTTCAGGCAGTGGAGAGAGCACATAAATACACCTGACGATATCTGGCATGAAATTGTGATGGCCACCAACGATATTCCGGGTGTAACATCGGCTCCAAAATTACAGCCCATTGAAACCCGTCTGGTGATGCTTCAAACAGGAATGCGGGCACCGATGGGGGTAAAAGTTTTCGGCCCCGATCTGGAGACCATCGAAGCATTCAGCATGAAAATAGAAGACGCACTTAAACAGGTACCCTCGGTTAAATCACAAGCAGTTTTTGCCGACCGAAGTTTGGGTAAGCCATATATGGAAATCGTTCCGGACAGAAACTTGCTGGCCAGATACGGAATATCAATTGGCGAGTTCCAACACTATGTTGAAACCATGATTGGAGGAATGGCACTTACCACAACCGTTGAAGGACGGGAGCGATATGATATACGGGTTCGTTACGCACGCGAATGGCGCGATGATTATGAAAAAATGAAACGTATATTGTTACCGGCACACAACGGCACACTCATTCCTTTAGAAGAGTTGGCCGAAATCACCTATCGATCAGGGCCGGCCATGATCCGGGGAGAAAACACTTTTCTTGTAGGCTTCGTGCTGTTCGACAGAGAAAGCGGTTATGCAGAAGGAAGTGTGGTCAACGATGCTAAACAACACCTCCGAAACCTCATCGGCAGTGGCGATCTCGTCGTTCCTGAAGGCGTCAGCTATCAGTTTTCAGGGAGTTACGAAAATCAGATAAGAGCTGAAAAGCGCTTATCAATCATCATCCCCTTGGTATTGGTGGTCATATTCCTGTTGCTCTATTTTCAGTTCAAATCAACCATCACTTCATTCATCATCTTTTCGGCCATTATTTTGGCGTTTTCAGGTGGTTTTATGATGCTTTGGCTGTATGCACAGGAGTGGTTTTTGGATGTTGGATTGCTGGGAACCAACCTCAGGGAGTGGATGCAAATCAGGCCGTACAACCTGAGTGTGGCAGTCTGGGTAGGATTTATTGCACTTTTCGGCATCGCCACCGATGATGGCGTTGTAATTACCACCTACATATCGCAGAGTTTTGAAAAGCACAAACCGGAAAACATCCTAGAAATAAGAAAAGCGGTTATGGAAGCCGGAATGAAACGAGTACGGCCATGTTTGATGACCACTGCCACAACCATTCTGGCTCTATTGCCGGTTCTCACATCTTCAGGACGAGGTGCAGACATCATGATTCCCATGGCCATTCCCGCCTTTGGCGGAATGTCCATCGCACTTGTGACACTCTTCCTGGTTCCTGTTTTGTACTCTTTAAAAGAAGAAATAAAAATCAATCGAAATGATAAAATTCATTCATAATAAATCAATGCTCACAACAATAGGCTTTCTTTTGCTGTTTGTTCATGCCTCTGCGGGGCAAACATTGGATGATTATCTTCAAATGGCAGGAGAAAATAACCCCGGTCTGAGAGCCTCCTTTCTGCAATATCATGCAGCATTGGAAAGAGTACCTCAGGCAGGTGCGCTCCCCGATCCGGAAGTATCCTTCGGCATTTTTCTTAAACCGATGGAACGCTATACCGGAAATCAGATAGCAGATATCAGCATCATGCAAATGCTTCCCTGGTTTGGTACACTGAAAGCGGCCAGGAACGAGGCCACACAGATGGCATATGCAAAATACGAGATTTTTCGTGAACGTAGAGCCATGCTAAGGTACGATGTGAAGGTATCGTGGTGGAAACTCCATTTAATTAATAAAGAGATGGAAGTCGTTAACGAACAAGTAAAAATACTTGAAACCATTGAGCAGGTAGCCAATAATAAAATATTGACCGGTAATGGCAGCATGTCAGATATCCTCCGGTTAAACATGGAGAGAAACGAGTTGAGTGTGAAAATTGAGGATTTAAAAGACCTCAAAAATGCAACTAAAGTAGAATTCAATCAATTGCTCAACCGTGAGCCGGATGCTCCAATAGAACTTACAGATAATTTGAAGATCCACATAAGCCAAGAGGAACTGGCGTTTTCGCTGGACTCAATCCTGACAGACAATCCGGAACTTCAGATGTATCAAAGAGAGCAGTCGGCATATTCAGCCATGGAAACCATGAACAGAAGAATGGGGCTTCCGATGGTTGGCATCGGACTTAATTATGGAATATTTGAACCTCGACAGGGAAACCAAAGCATGATGAATGGAGACAATATGTTGATGCCTATGGTTTCCGTCTCCATTCCCATTTGGGGTGGCAAATACAGAGCAGCCATAAGGGAGGCTGAAATAAGACAACAAAGTGCCCTGGAACAACAGTTGAATACTCATAATAATCTGGTGTCTGAGTTTGAATCAACACGGGTAGAATATTCCGAAGCTTTAAGACGTGCTTCTCTCTTTGAGGAGCAAATCAATTTGGCCAGTCAGGTGCTGGATATTCTCATTACCGACTATCTGGCCGGTAATGCAAGATTTGAAGAGATTATGCGTATTCAACAGAAAATGACCGAATACGACCTAAACAAAGCCAGAGCCTATTATGACAGTCAACTGGCCATTGCAAAAATCGATAGAATGATAGGGAATTGATTAAGTTTCAGGTTCTATGGTTAGCTTCCCGCTCTTATACCACGGAGTAATCTGTTCACACCAAAACATCGAACCTTAAACTTCGAACATAAAACATTTAAAAGATGAAATTAAATAAAAGAGATTGGATATTGGCAATAACGGGACTTGCAGCAGGAATCCTGATTGCCATCATCATATTGCCAACCGGATTACATGATCACGGAGATTCAGTACACGATCATGCCGAAGAAGACACTGAGTGGACATGCTCCATGCATCCACAAATCAGACAGGATGAACCTGGAGATTGTCCGCTTTGTGGAATGGACCTGATTCCTGTTTCAGACACCAACGGAGGATCTGCCCATAGCGGCTCTTTTACATTCACGATGTCAGTGCAGGCAGCAGCTCTGGCTAATGTCAGGACAAAGAAAGCAGAGATAAAAACGACTGGCAGAGACATCAATTTAACCGGAAAAATTGTTGTGAACGAACAAAGCATCTCCTCCATCACAACGGACTTTTCAGGACGAATCGAACAACTCTGGATTAATTATACGGGGCAGGAAGTCAGAAAAGGCGAAAGATTGGTTTCGATATACTCACCGGAGTTGATTACTGCGCAAAAAGAGTTGATTGAAGCCGCTAAAGTTAAAGGTGATCAACCACGATTATACGAAGCAGCTAAAACTCGTCTGAAACTTTGGAACATTACAGATGCACAGATTGAGGGAATTGAAGAATCAGGAGAGATAAGCACTTCTTTCGACATTCATACAAACAGCGATGGTATCATAAAAACCAGGCAGGTTTCGCAGGGGGATTATATTTCAAGAGGCCAGCGTCTGTTTGATGTGGCTTCACTTTCTAATGTATGGGTTTTTCTTGATGCATATGAATCAGACCTTCAATGGCTGAATGCTGGCAATGAAGTAACCTTTACGGTTGGAGCCTATCCCGGTGAGGAGTTTGTCTCGAAAATCTCGTGGATTGATCCTGTCATCAATCCCGATACACGAACGACCAACATACGACTCGAAGTTGAGAACCAACACCAAAGGTTTAAGCCCGGAATGTTTGTAAGCGCCTCAGTTTCTTCCCAAATAGAGCCATCACTTCAGGTACCCGTTTCTTCCGTGATGTGGACAGGCCCAAGGTCTGTAGTGTATGTAAAAATTCCGGATGAAGAAACCCCAACTTTTGAGATGCGGGAAGTAACCATTGGAGTTAGAGCCGGAGAAAACCAGGTAATAAAATCAGGTCTGGAGCCGGGCGAACAAGTGGTGGTTAACGGAACCTTTGCCGTAGATGCAGCAGCTCAGTTACGAGGCAATTACAGCATGATGCACAGACCTTTGGATAAACTCATCGCAGTTCCACAAGAATTTAGAAACGCATTGTCCCAGATTATTGAAGTCTATATTTCTGTAAAAAATGCACTGGTAGAGAGCGACCTGACCACAGCCTCTCATTCGGCCATGGAACTCACAGAAAAAACAGATCAAATAAGTAATGATGCGCTGTCAGCAGATGCAGAGGGACATTGGCATATACAAAAGCATCAAATATTGCATTCAGCCGGAGAAATTCAAGAAGCCGAATCTCTTGAAAACGCACGCACTGCATTTGAAAAACTTTCAGAATCCGTATTGGATATAATGGAAAGATTTCGCCCCGGTGATGAAACCTTTTTTGTAAACTACTGTCCGATGGCATTTGATGATGAGGGTGCATATTGGCTCAGTGAAGTGGAAAAAATTCTTAATCCATATTTCGGAGATGCCATGCTGATGTGCGGAGAAATTACAAAGACATTTGAAGTTAAAAATGCAGAAGAACTTGGTGTTCATGCAGGTCATGTTCATTAGAGTTGAATATCACATTATTTCAACAAAAAAGGGGCAACCATAAGGTTTGCCCCTTTTCAATGAAAAAAAAACTAATTTTTGCTATTTCTTATCTGAACCTTTGTCAGATTTTGTTCCGCTGGACTGAGCAGGTTTAGACAAACTTTCCCGCATAGAGGTATCAGCCTCTACGTTTCGGTATTTGACATAATCCATTACTCCCAGGTTTCCATTTCTAAATGCATCAGCAATGGCTTTAGGTATTTCCGCTTCGGCTTGAATCACATTCGCCCGAGCTTGCTGTGCTTTGGCTTTCATTTCCTGCTCTTCGGCCACAGCCATGGCACGACGCTCTTCTGCTTTGGCCTGGGCAATCATCTTATCTGCTTCAGCCTGATCAATCTGAAGTTCAGCACCAATATTCTTACCTATATCGATATCAGCAATATCAATTGAAAGAATCTCGAATGCGGTACCGGCATCCAAACCTTTACCCAAAACCACTTTAGAAATTGAGTCCGGATTTTCAAGAACTGCTTTATGAGAGCTAGACGAACCAATCGATGAAACAATACCTTCACCCACACGGGCAAGAACGGTCTCCTCTCCTGCTCCACCAACCAATTGCTTAATATTGGCACGAACAGTCACCCTGGCTTTAGTGATTAGCTGAATACCATCCTTTGCAACTGCTGCTACAGGAGGCGTATCAATCACCTTTGGGTTTACCGACATCTGCACGGCCTCAAACACATCACGACCAGCAAGGTCGATGGCAGTTGCCATTTGAAACGACAAATCGATGTTAGCTTTTGATGCAGAAACCAAAGCATGAACCACTTTTTCGATGTGACCACCGGCTAAAAAGTGAGCCTCAAGTTCGTCACGTTTAACATCGTGAAGTCCGGCCTTATGTGCTTCAATCATGGCTCTTACAATAACCGATGGCGGCACTTTACGAATGCGCATCAACATTAATTGTAATAAAGAAATACGAACACCGGTTACCAGTGCCGAGAACCACAATATTACAGGAACATAATAAAGAACAAGAAAAAATAGTACAACTATGACTCCAATCAAACCAAGAGTTCCAAAGTTTTCCATAAATATCAGTTTACAGGTTTAACAATTACATATGTTTTATATACTTTAATTACTTCGATTTCGGTTCCGGGATCAACAAATTGCCCGGGACATCTGGCTTCAACGTCCTCATCATTGATTCGCGCCTTTCCTATGGGATTTAACCGGGTAACGGTAACACCTTTATCACCTTCGTGAATGGTTTCGTCGGTAACTGTTTGCACATTTCCAGTAATTTGGGTGTTAAGCATTAATTTATTCCAAGTTTTCCCTCTCAATGCCAATCCTAAAACCAGCAAACTGGAAAAAATTGTTATGAACAGAGTCCAATTTCCAATTCCTGAGCCGTATCCGTTATAAGCCATGTATATGCCGCCTGCCATCATGAGAACACCTCCTATGCCGGAGATGGTCATCCCAGGAAACACAAAAAACTCAAGAACCAGCAACAGCAAACCGGTGAGAATGAGCAGAATAATAATAGTCATAATTTGATATTAATCAATTGTAACATTCAACTCCTTTTCAATTAATAACATTTGCATTTGCTCCAATTCTGGAATAATTCCTCTCTTAATTTCACAAAAGCCCTTAAAATGGGTAATTAGTGCACACTGCTCGGCCTGTTCCTTATCGTGCTGGCAAACAGCTTGCAATGATTCAATGACGTGATCAAAGGTATTTATTTCATCATTATGGAGGATGAGCAGCCTCTCCTCCAATGGCTGATTACCGGCATTTTCCTTTTCACTTCTTTTATCAAAAGGTACCATATTCAATAATTTTACTCAAAGTAAATAAAATATCCGAATAAAAACATCAACGTGATGATGTTTTTTACTCTAAAGTTTTGGCTTTTTGCACGGTAATCAATTCCCCATTTAGAAATGCAACCACGTATGCACCCGGAAATCCGGCATCTATTATAGATTGAACCTGATCTGTTGCTTCCTGATGGGTTCTCCAGGATCCGCTATAATAGCGGCTTAATCCCCGGTCTGGCAGGTACTCGCTGGTAACCGGCGGAATTTTTGCCAAAGCTGCGGCATTTGGTTCATTTCGAAAAACACCAATCTGAATACGGTACTCAGGTCTTTCTGAGAACTGTTGTGTTGGGGGTGTTACTGCTTCTGCGGAAACAAAAGACTCCTCAACAACCGATGCTTCTGCGGGTTGCCCAAATGCGGCAGCAACCATCTCCGATGGTTGCTGCCTGTTCTGCCGCTCAGCAGATTCCGAACCTCGATGAATAGCCGGATATGAAGGTGTTGTTGCTCCTGCATTAAAATCCATAAATCTGGATGAAACTTCTCTCTGTGCTACAGGCTGGCCAGGGACGCCTGCCAATTGCATTAAAAAACTCTCTTCCATCATATCAATGCCATGCCGTTTAAGTGCAAGATATCGTTCAGTTCGCTCGGGGTTGTATGAATGGATGGCCTCCAAGCCCCTTTCTGCCTCTGAAAAATTACTGCGCGCCTGACTCAACATATGCTCACTCCCTGCTCTGTGACTGGTTCCTCCAATCTCCTGAGCCTTTGGATAGTATATTGAAAACTTTTGATCCAATGCCAATTCATATAGTTCCAACGACCGCATTTTTAATTCGCGGGATTGTAAACGCAATGATTGAACCTTATAATCAATCTCTTCTTCAATGTTGTTATTGCCTGTTATTCTGTCCCTCAGACTAACCGGCTCTATGGTAACATTTTGTGTTCGCTCCAACAATCTTGCAGATTCAAGTGATAGAATATTGGCCCATACATAAAGTGAATCAGAGCGAAGCAATTCGTTCTTTTGGTCTTGATTGAACAATGCATTATACATTTGCTTCAATCTCTCCCTCCGTCTCACAAACTCATCATCCGAATAAAAAGTGAGATCACTTTTATTGAGATCGCTCAATGCTCTCTGATTCACACTTACAAAAGCTGGCTTTGCCGCTGCCACTGTGGACGGTATGTACTCTCCACGTGCTTTCAGCTCATTAATCCTTTCAATTTCACGCCTTCTCGCATTCAAATATATTCTCCTTATCTCCTCCTCTAAGCCATATACTTCACGCTCTATTTTTATAATTTCATCTATCAGGCGCTGTAGTTCGCTTTGATTATAACTCTGCGCATAACGTCTGCGCATATCGTTCATCTTGATATTTAAACTGTCTTTTTTGGCTTCTAGCTCCCTGCCTTGCTGAAACAATGACAATGCCTGTTGGCTTACAAAATGGTCATATTTGGTATAAACAAGAGTATCGTTAATTGAAAATCGGAATGCTGAATTATAAACTTCCGGTTCATAAACATCAGCACCGGCATAGGTTGTACTGCTTGCACGGACACGAGCTGATTCCGACACAGGCAGATCAGCTAATGATCGAATCTGATTTATATCCTCCGTGAAATGACGTACCACACTGTTGTCCCAGACTATTTCAACCACAATTACCATGTCCTCACCTACCCCACGGTTAGTTGTAAACCACGCTTTACCTTCATATACATCAGGTACTAAAAGAAAATCATCATCGGGCGAATTAAATGGGGGGCCAAGATTAGATGGCTCAGAAAAAGTTCCTGTAACAGGATCAAAAATGGTTTGATATATGTCATACCCCCCCATTCCTCCTGGACGATCAGAACTAAAATAAAGAGTCGTGCCGTCGATCAGCATGAATGGATAGGAGTCATTGTATTGGCTGTTTAAAGGTGTGTCAAACGGCTCGGCATCGGTCCATGAGTCAAGCAATCTCATAATCTTATGCAGATCATAAGTTCCTCCACTGCCAAGAATTGGGAAGAAAACTTCATCTCCTCTTTCAGTTCGAAAGATAACTTGTTCAGGGTTAACTCCTACTCTGAAAAAATCGCCGGCTCTCATCAATTGACCAGCATCTTTCGACAATCTGTAATGATTCAACATCTCATGGCGAAGTACCGTATCCTTCCTGATAACCTGCAAATCAAAATACTTATTTATCAACACATTAGAAGCATCACTATCCTCAATACCTCTTTTAGCAGCCTGAACCATATCCTCACTGGCTGATCTCTGAGTATTTAAAAATCTTTCGAAGGAGGATTTCGCCAAATCAAACTCGTAGGCACGTTGGTAAAGTTTACCCAGATAAAAATGAACATCGGGCGATGGTGGCCGATTAGCAGCCAAGCGCAGCCTTCTGATGGCTTCATCAGGACGTTCGTTGGTTTTATAAAGAATCAGACCGTAATAGTAATTTAACGCATGATCGCGATTATTACGTTCCAACAGTCGCTCATACATCTCTTTCGCTTCGGCATATTTCCCGTCATTAAAGAGAGAGAGAGCATCCTGAGCCGACACTTGTGTTTGTTGTGCAAACACAAGATCTCCAATTCCTACTAATACCAATACAACACTCCACAGTAAACCTTTAACCATACCACCAGAATTATATAATTATCACACAACCAATCAAACCCAAATAATACAGAAATAAATCACAAATCCTATATGTCAACCTTTTACACAAAGTGTACCATTTTCATATTACGCATCAAATTTAATCAAACCATATTAAAATCCTACTTTACGATGCTATGATTTAAAACAGTAAACATTTCGCAAGGCTTGGGTGTTTTGAATAAAAGACATACCATTAAAAAAACAACTAAAAACCGATACCATGGCTAATTTAAAAGAAGGGGATAAAGCACCTGTTTTCAAAGGAATTAATCAAAAAGGTGAAACAATATCATTAGGCGAGTATAAAGGGAAAAAAGTCGTTTTATATTTCTACCCTAAAGACAACACACCGGGCTGCACTGCCGAATCATGCAACTTGAATGACAACTATGGAGCCTTTCAGGCCAAAGGATATGAGATCATTGGCGTAAGTCCTGACGATGAAAAATCCCATCAAAAATTTGCTGATAAATTTGGCTTACAGTTTAACCTGATTGCAGATACAGAAAAAGAGATTCTTGAAGCATACGGGGTTTGGGGAGAAAAGAAAATGTACGGCAAAACCTACATGGGTGTTAACCGTACAACTTTTATCATAGATGAAGATGGTGTTATTGAAAAAATCATAGCTAAAGTTGATACTAAAGATCACGCGTCTCAAATTATATAGATACCATAAAGTAACTGTTTAAATTTAGTTTCTAATGATTTTTATAGATTATAGATCTTTATCCCGAGGCTTCGGGATAGGATCTAAAAATATATCTATTTTATTCGATACAAATTTAAACAGTTTCTCATAGTTGTGATAAAAACATTTAGATGACAGGGCTACGCCCCTTATGTTTTACCAAATAATTGTTTTCTACGAAGATTACAGGGCTAGCTCCCCTTAGTGATTTTAATACAAATAAAAGGGGCGTAGACCAGACATCTTACAACAATTAATTGACCGCACACAACTAAAATTAAACAGATACTGAGTATCTTATCTCTTATTTTCTAAAAATCTAAAAAAATACTGGTAATTTTTCATTATCTTCACGAGGCAAAAATCAGATAAAACAGATAAGATAAAATGTCAGAACAAAAAGAAAGCAAAGTCAATCAGGAGAAGCTGAAAGCACTTCAGCTGACCATGGATAAAATTGATAAATCATACGGCAAAGGTGCCATTATGAGGATGGGTGACACCGTTGTGGAAAATGTTCCGGTTATTCCGTCGGGATCCATTGCGTTAGACCTGGCTCTTGGAGTTGGCGGTTATCCAAGAGGAAGGGTTGTGGAAATTTATGGTCCGGAATCGTCAGGAAAAACCACCCTTGCCATTCATGCCATTGCCGAAGTTCAGAAAATGGGAGGCATAGCTGCCATTATTGATGCAGAGCATGCTTTTGACAGATTTTATGCCGAGAAACTCGGCGTAAATATTGAAGAATTGCTTATCTCTCAACCCGATAATGGAGAACAAGCACTCGAAATTGCAGACCAGTTGATTCGCTCATCGGCCATTGACCTCGTTGTTATTGACTCCGTAGCGGCGCTGACCCCAAAAGCCGAAATTGAAGGTGAGATGGGTGATAACAAAGTTGGTCTGCAAGCACGTTTGATGTCCCAGGCATTGCGTAAACTCACTTCAAACATCAGTAAAACTCATACCTGCTGTGTCTTCATTAACCAGTTGCGCGAAAAAATTGGCGTGATGTTTGGGAACCCTGAAACCACCACCGGCGGAAATGCACTTAAATTCTACTCATCCATCAGGTTGGACATCAGAAGAATTTCGCAATTAAAGAACGGCGACGAAGTAGTTGGCAGTCAAACCCGCGTAAAAGTAGTTAAGAACAAAGTGGCTCCCCCATTTCGGAAAGCCGAATTTGACATCATGTACGGCGAAGGCATCTCCAAAATTGGAGAAATCATTGATATGGGTGTGGACTTAAACATTATTAAAAAGAGCGGAAGCTGGTTCAGCTATGGTGAAACAAAACTAGGACAGGGACGCGAAGCTGTTAAAGAATTGATTAAAGACAACCCAGAACTTTCGGAAGAGCTGGAAACCAAAATTGTAACAGCTCTTAAAGAACAAAAGAAATAGGGTTAAGTTAAAATATGAAGAGTAACGTAAACCCTGAAAGCAAAATTGCTTTCAGGGTTTTTTGTAAATGTAAATACTTCAACAATTAGTTATACTTTTGTCATATCAACAAAAAACAATTGACATGCAAGTAGAAATCGGAAAAACCAACAAACTAAAAGTCCTCCGCAAAACATCCGTAGGTCTGTATCTCGATGGCGACACCATTGGAGATGTATTGCTCCCAAACAGATATGTGCCCGAAAACATCAACGAGGGTGATGAAATTGATGTATTTGTATACCTTGACTCCGAAGATCGCCTCATAGCCACTACCGAGACTCCTTTGGCCATGGTAGGAGATTTTGCTTTTCTGAAAGTAATTGAAACAGGCCGCTTTGGAGCATTTATGGATTGGGGATTAATGAAAGATCTGTTGGTTCCCTTTAGGGAACAACATGAGAAGATGCAAAAAGATAAAAGTTATGTGGTGTATGTCTATCTGGACGATGAAACGGGACGAATTGCTGCATCATCAAAAATTTTCCGTTTTCTGGACAACATCTCCCCAAAATACAATCCAGGAGAAGAGGTTGACCTCCTCGTAGCCGAAGAGACAGAATTGGGATATAAAGCCATCATCAATAGCCTACACTCTGGAATGATATATAAAAACCAGATTTTTAAACCAATACAAATTGGTGACAAAACAAAAGGATACATCAACAAAGTGCGTGAGGATGATAAAATAGATCTGTTGCTGGAAAAACCCGGCCATGATAAAATGGACGAACTTTCAAAGAGAGTTCTGGACATAATCAATCAGCACAACGGACAAATAGCCATTTCTGATAAGTCATCTCCCGAAGAGATTTCCTCAGTTTTTGAAATGAGCAAAAAGAATTTCAAAAAAGCAATTGGCACCCTGTACAAAAACCGCTTGATTGTGATCGAAGAAAATGGAATTAAAAGAGCGCCGCAATAACAGTTGCTTACCAGTAGAGATTTTTGGGTAAGTTCCAAATATTATGGATTCCCCTTTATCTTTATATAGTTCAAAAAGAACTTTATTATTTGAACAACTGTTTTGATTCGCTGCTTTCAGCTACAACTAATTTTCTCTAAACTAAACCCATCAAGAACGGGATGCCCTTAGCTCTTATATTCCTTGTATTTTCTCGGCAAGATGCCAAAACAATAAATTATGAAGCCCAGGGCTATTATCATCGCCAACAAACTCTTGATATATTGCCCTTGCTTCTCTTATAAACTATTAAACCTATATACATCAATCTCTTTTAAATCATTTTCAAATATTGTAAAAGGGTCGTTATAGAACTCAATAAAATTAGGCGCACTGACCTGTCCCGGGAATGGCGCATAATAATGAGTGGGACTGTTTACATCATTCCTCCAAACCAGAACGTAACTCATTCTCATCCCCTCTGTTTTAAGTATTTCCAACAAAGTGTTTGTCCACCAGGTGGTATCAGGAATAGATTCCAGACCAGTTTCTGTAAAAGCTGCAAGTTTCTGAACCTTTTTTGCGTAATCCGACACAATCATTAGTTTTTGAGATGCGGTCTCCAGGTCATATCTGTCACGGCCAAGATCTCCATAATTATCCATACCTAACATGTCAACCCACTCATCACCGGGATATCTTTCAAGAAACTCCTCCTCTGTTTCGAAACGGTTGTCAGGAGAAAATGCGTAAAGAAAGTTGTTAACATTCAGTGAATCTCGAAGAAATGATACAGTAAATTGCCAGAGTGAAACAAAATCTTCACGGGATGTGTGTGCTTTCCCCCACCAAAACCAGTCGCCATCAAATTCATGGAAAGGTCTGAAAATGATTGGTATCAGCGTACCATCTTCACCACGAATGCTGTGAGCCCAGTCGGCAATATCTGCAAGAATTACTTTGTAATCCTCGTGGGCATAACCGCCCGGAA
The DNA here is from genome assembly GCF_900168165.1 of Alkalitalea saponilacus. Taxonomy (GTDB): domain Bacteria; phylum Bacteroidota; class Bacteroidia; order Bacteroidales; family Marinilabiliaceae; genus Natronoflexus; species Natronoflexus saponilacus. Next base: position 234,707 of record NZ_FUYV01000003.1, on the reverse strand, counting down.
TAATGTGTTGCACTGCTGCAACAGAAACCGAATCAACCCAGTAAAATCGACCTTCCGATACCGGATTGTGAAAATGCCATGTCGCTGTTGTTATGCCTCCACGGTTATAGGTGTCAACAACATTCTTTCTCAATCGTTCTTTTTCCGTTTCAATCTCTTCTCGGGATCGGTTACTCAGGTGCATGAAGTCGATTCCGATTACCGCCGGATGTGAACCAGTAACAGATTTAACATCAGAACGGTCATCGTCACCATACCAGCCTTGTCCATATTCGGTGGCGTGTTGATGTCCAAATAATACGTGGTTTTCAGAAATTTTCATGAGATTTTGAAAAAGAGCCACTGTTTCCGGTGTTGCATTTTTATCGATTGGATTTGCAGGTTCAGTGATTTCGTTACATCCACAAAAAACAGTTATGATCAAGGCAGTGAGACAGATAGGATTTTTATGCATTGTTTGTGTTTTAATTGTCTGTATACTAAAATAGTAATATTTCTATAATATGTAGCGATGAATCAAGCATAAATTAGCGGGTTAATCCCGGGTGTTTAAGGATTTCTCTTTGGAGGGTTAAAAGGTGACATGGTTTTAAAGTTTAAGGTTCTAAGTTTAGGGTTGATCGTTTTCAAACCACGAAGTTCACAAAGAATGCACGAAGATCACTATGGTTCGTCTATCAACAATCTTTTCATGGTGCTCATTGTGGTTAAAAACCTTATGTGACTTATTTTGTTTAAATTGTGCACCTGTGGCGGTATTCTGTTTCTCCAGAGGGATTTGGAATTAACAGGCTCCGGTGCAAAGAATTTCGCTAATCTTCATTTCCGTTTTCCTATCTCACCCTTCCAACTTTTGACCATTTATCCAGATTTATGAGACTTCGTTGCGTCTCTTAGCCTATCAATTTAACTGCCGCTTTATGATATCAAGTTCCACTCACCAAACCTCATTTGACCCTCAACTCTAAACTATCAACTCTAAACCTAGTTTCTGATCGCCCTTTTCCTTTTTAAGTTTTTTAAGTATTGGTTAACAAATTAAGTGCAGTTTAATTATTATGTTTGTATCGGGGATAGAAGGACGTTGTTAATTACAATAAAATTAATGAAGAGGTTAGGAAGCCGCATCAAAAAGAAAAGAGAATTGCTTGGGATGCCCTTAGGGGAGGTAGCCCGATTGGCTGGCATTAGTTCCAGTGCTTTGTCGCAAATCGAAAATGCCAAAGCATTTCCTTCCATCATTACCTTAAAATCGGTGGCAAATGCAATTGGATCAACTGTTGGCGAATTAATTGGCGAAAATGAAATGGCAGCACCTGCGCCAATTGTTTCTGATCAGGATAAAATTCTGGTTGATAAAAACGAGACAGGAGCAGCTCTTTATATGCTGACTCACAGGGAAGAGGGACGAATCATGGGTGCATACCAGGTGGTTCTTGAGAAGGGTGCATCTTCCGGAGATTGGATGAAAAAGCATTCCGGTCAGGAATTCAGCTACATAGTTGCCGGAGAAGTGACATTTTTTGTGGATGACCAGACATATGCCATGAATAAAGGAGATAGTTTATATACTAACTCTCAAAAAAGAAGGGAAGTTGTTAATTCTGGTAGTTCTATGGCGGAAGTTCTTTGGGTGATAACTCCTCCTTATTTCTAAGTCCTGATTTTATTGACAGACAGATCACAATATCTGTGTTCTAAATTAGAAATAAATGTCATTTTTTTTTAACTTTGTGTGTTAGAGAAAAGAAATAGTAATTAATAAATATAATAAAATGAGCATGTTAAAAGAACTCGAAAAGCAAGGTGTGAAAATACCTGCGCAAATCAAAGACCTTTTGGTTAATGCTCCCAAAGTGCATTACTTCAACACAACAGATGAGTTGGTGGATGCATCAGTAGGTGGAGCTGGTAATTCTTCATTCGAGGTGAAATATGATGTTCCCGGAAAAGGAGAATACACTGAGGCAGTTGTACATCGTGTATCAAACGGAATCTCTGCAAATTACACTGAGTCGTATATGCGTCGTCGCGACCCAGGTACCATGTTAATTGCAGATGACAAACCATCTGATAAGAAGAAATTTAAGGATGTATATGGATACGAATTTGAAGATCTTCGTAAGGATACATTTGAATGGCTCAAAGGACAAGAGCTTGCAGTATTTATGTACTATGCAGGTAACTATCCGGTAGGTATTGGTGGAATCGCCATTGCTCCGGCTAATGCTGGTTTCTTTGCTTTAGGATTGGCTTTCCTTCAGAAGATTCTTCCTATGAACGATCTTCCAAAGGGATTCCGTTTGGATTCTGCTATTTATGTAGCGCCTCCATTCCGCCATACTCATTTTGAAGGAAAACAGCGGGTTATTCACAATCGTTTAGACGATATTCATGAGTTGTTCTCTTACAACCTTTATCCCGGGCCTAGTGCGAAAAAAGGTCTTTATGGTGTATTGATCACTCGTGGAGAAGCCGAAGGATGGGTAACTGCTCACTGTTCAACAGTTCAGGCTACCAATCCGTATGACAATACCACAACATTCATGCACGAAGGTGCCAGTGGAGGAGGAAAGAGTGAAATGTTACAGATGGTTCCACGCGAACCGGACGGACAGGTGCTTATTGGTCGCAACACCATTTCTGGTGAAGAGCGTCATATCAATATCCCATTGTTCTGTACCTTCGCTCCGGTTACCGATGATATGGCATTATGCCACCCATCATACCAAAAAGGCAATGGAAAACTAACCGTGGCTGATGCCGAAAATGCATGGTTTATTCGTGTGGATGGCGTTCATAGTTATGGAGATGACCCGGTATTGGAAAAACTAACTTTGAATCCACCTGAGCCTGTATTGTTCCTGAACATCGATACCAACCCTAATGGTACCGCAATGATTTGGAATCATATTGAAGATGAGCCCGGTAAAAAGTGTCCAAACCCAAGGGTTATTTTACCTCGTCACATTGTCAATAACGCAGTTAATAAAAATGTGACTGTAGATATTCGTAGCTTCGGAGTGCGCACTCCGCCTTCTTCTCTTGAAAGCCCCAATTACGGAATCTTCGGATTATTCCATATTCTGCCTCCGGCTCTAGCTTGGTTGTGGCGCTTGGTTAGTCCACGTGGACATGCAAATCCAAGTATTGTTGGAACCGACAAGATGTCAAGTGAAGGTGTAGGTTCATACTGGCCTTTTGCCACCGGAAAGCGTGTTGCTCAGGCTAACTTGCTTCTGGAGCAAATCATCAGTACGCCAAGAGTACGTTACACCATCGCTCCAAACCAGCACATTGGTGTTTGGAAAGTTGATTTCAAACCTCAGTTGCTGATGCGTGAGTATCTTACCCGTCGTGGAAATGCAAAATTCGTTCAGGATCAATATCAGGCCGCTCGTTGTCCGCTGTTGGGTTATGAGTTGAACTATCTGACTCTTGAAGGAAACAAAATCCCTTCACGTTTCCTTAAGGTTTACAAACAGCCGGAGGTTGGTGTTGAAGGTTATGATAAAGGTGCCGAAATGTTGTATGATTTCTTCAAACAAGAACTTCAGCAATATTTGCAGCCTGAGTTGCTACCACTTGGAAGAAAAATTATTGAGGCTTGTTTGGAAGGTGCTTCCGTTGAGCGTTACAATGAATTGCTTCCAATGGAATACAAATACGCTTTTCTTAAAAAGAACAAGTAATAATTAATGATTAAAATTATTTATCATTAACAGGTTAGTTGGCCAGCTCTCAGGAGCTGGCCATTCTGCCTGTAATATCCCCTCGTCTTGTTTAAGTCGAAAAAATGACTCAAACGGGAAGAGGGATATCAATATTAACAATGAGATATCAAATGAGATTCAAAAAAAAGGTTTTGAATTCAGCACAGATCCCAACAAAGAGATTTAATTTGGGGATTTCAGAAAAGTTCAAACATAGTTTTCTTTATTTTTAAGTTGATGTTTAATGATTAAATCAGGAAAAGACATCATCTTTGCTTCAAAATTAATCAGGGAGGGTAAATTGGTTGCCTTTCCTACCGAAACAGTTTACGGGTTGGGAGCAAATGGATTTGATGCTAAAGCAGTAGCAAAAATCTTTGAAGCAAAAAAACGACCATCTTTCGATCCGTTAATTCTACACATCTCTTCCACAGAGCAACTGGAATCCGTATTCAAAACTCCTGTACCAGCATTGATTACGCGTTTAGCAGAAAAGTACTGGCCTGGACCGTTTACAATTGTGGCTCCAAAATCAAGGAAAGTCCCAGCTATTGTTACTGCGGGACTTAAAACTGTGGCTGTAAGAATGCCGAAACATCCTGTTGCGCTTAAACTAATTAAACAAGCAGGTGTGCCGGTGGCTGCTCCCAGCGCCAATTTATTTGGACGGTTGAGCCCTACAGAACCTGAGCATGTAAGAGAACAACTCACTACAATTGATTATTTAGTGGAAGGCGGCAAAACCAACTATGGAATTGAGTCTACTATTGTCTCTGTAAATGGTAATAACATTGAGGTTTTGCGACATGGAGCCATTACTCCGGAACAAATTAAAACTGATTTTCCCGATACCAATGTATCCATATCCAGTACAGAAAACCATATTCAGGCACCTGGACAATTAAAGAGTCACTACTCTCCTCGAAAGCCACTCTATTTATTGGATGAAATGCCCGATGAAATTCCGGAGTATGTGCGATTAATGCTTTTTGAACCACACGAGGTACCAGAAGGAGTCGAGCAGCGAATCAGATTGCTCTCCGATAAAGGAGATTTACTTGAGGCTGCTTCAAATATGTTTACCGTATTGCATGATCTGGAATCTGATCCCGAGGTAGAACAGATTTATGCACTAAAAGTTAAGACGGAAGGAATTGGTTTAGCCATCATGGATCGGATGAACAAAGCGGCTTACAGGTACAGTACCCTAGCATCTGATGATGAAATTCAAATCTGATTTTTTTTGCATAGGTCATACAGTAGTTTATGGTAGAAAGGTGACAGGGAGAAATGGAAGCGGAAAACTGGAGACAGGAGTGTGCAAATTGCAAAGCCTTTGAGAAAAATGAATGCCGCCGTAGGTGGCAAATGTTGACAGAATAAATGTTTCGTTGAGAAAAAGCACGCCGGAGGTGTGCTTTTTAAATCACACAATCCACACAAGGTCAATGTTTAATGTTCTATGTTTTCCGCTCAATGTTTTCAAACCGAAAACCTTAAATTTAAAACCTCGAACCTCGAACTTTGAACCTCGAACTTCAAAACCATAACCTCAGAAATATTGAACCTATTGGTACTTCGCTGTGTCTAATTACCGGAGAACCTTGTCACCCTTGAACCTTCCAACCTCAAATAAACGAATCAGAAAGTGCATCCACCATTTTCTTGAATGAGCCGTTTTTGCTCATGAGCTCTTCATAAGAACCTGTCTCAGTAACTTGTTCTCCCTCCAGAACAATCACACGATCGGCCATCCGAATGGTTGACAATCGGTGAGATATGATTAACGCCGTGCGGTTTTCTGTAACCGAACGAATATATTTTAATAATTTAGCCTCAGAGAAGGCATCCAATGAACTGGTGGGTTCATCAAGGATGATGAGTTGAGAATTGTTGTAGAAAGAGCGCGCCAACGCAAGTCGTTGCCATTGGCCCGGACTCATCTGCTCACTCCCTTCAAAAACAGTTCCTAAGGTCGTATTATACCCCTTCTCGAAACCCTCAATCACGTTGTTGATTCCGGCACGGTTAGCAGCCTGTTTTATCAGATCATCATCGGCAGGTTTTTGAGCGTCTCCAAACCAGATATTCTCTCGTGCCGTAACATTATAGAGGATAAAATCCTGAAAAATAACGCTGATGTTTGCCACTCGTTGGGAATCTACTATTTTACTCAAGGGAATGTCATCCACCAATATCTCCCCTTCCACAGGCTGATAAAGACTGCACAAAAGCTTGACAATGGTTGATTTTCCGGTACCGTTAGCACCAACAAGCGCTATGGTTTCACCAGGTAATATTTTGAGGTTTAAATTTCGTAATATCCACCGGTTATTGGATGGATAATGAAACCCTGTGTTTCGAAACTCAATCCCGCTTTGAATGGGAGACGGAAATGAGAGTGACGCTTTACTCTCAACAGCCTTTGACTCTTCACGAAGATCAATAAACTCAAATAAGTTATCCAGAAACAGTGAGTCCTGATATAATGAAGAAGAACGGCCAAGAAACTCCTGTAAATAGGCATATCCTCTTTGCATGGCCAGAAAATATAGAACCACCTCCCCAATGGAAATCTGTCCGTCGAAGGCTTTCCAGGCTATCAAACCATAAACCAAAAAGAAACAGGTCGCAGCCAGAAGTTGCACAACTATTTCACGACGTGTTTTATTTACCAGCATCGAAAATTGAGTTTGCCTCCATTTTCTTTTCCTGTTAAAAAAACGGCGCCGAAACAAACCGCTCAAGTCAAAGGCTCTAACCTCTTTTGCAAATTCCGGAGCTGTAATTAAACGGTTGTAATAATTGACCTCCCGCTCAAGAAGGGTGTTATCTTTTTTAAACCGGAACAGATCTCTTGCATGTCTTAAACGAATCCAGGAAACAGGAAGTGTAATCAACAACAGGATTACAGAAACAGACCAATGAACCATTAACAATACGCCACCCATTACCAGAATGGTAATGAAATTCTGAATTACCCCAAGTACTCCGTAAAAAATACGCGAAGGACGAAAAGATGCCTCATTTAGCGCCCGATAGAAAATACTCTGATATTCGGGATGTTCAAAATAACCGTATTCCAGGCTGGTTGTTTTATCGTGAATCAGATTATCGAAAAAATCAGAAATGACATACGATTGTCTTTCTCTCACCAATAAACCCAGAGATGCTGTCAACGCATTGATTAAAAAAATGACGCCGGCTGCAATCAAGACCGTTAATAGAAGACTAAAATCCCTTTCATCCAGAGGCAATGCAGCAATGGTCTGAATCTCGTCAACGAGGAGTTTAACCAAATAGAGCAGAAGCAGTGGTAAAACTCCGCGAATCAAAACCAGAAGGATGTTCAGAACAGTCCACCCTGGTGAACTGTTCCAAACATACTTTAATATGGTGCGAATATGTTTCCAGGAATTCTTCAAATCTTATTGGGTTATACCTGGGTTTTCAAGTCCGTAACCTTGTAATTTATCCGCTTGTTTGAGCTTATATGCTAACCAGGCTGAAATCACCCCCAGCAAAGCCAGCATCAGAACAGGTATAGTGTAATCATAAGCTGCCGTTTCGGCTTCTATGTCAGATAATCGGTGACGATTTACAAAGTCCAGAAGAGCTCCAATCCCCCAGAAAAAAGCTGCAAGCCCCCAGTTTTGTAAAGTGAACATGGTGCCATATGCAGTTCCCAACCGGTTTTCGGCAACAATTCGCGCAACGGCAGGCCACATGGCTGCCGGTACCAGTGAAAAAGCAATTCCAAGGCTGATTAATCCCAAGTAACCAAGATATACGTGATTAAACACCGACAGGGAAAGGTACGCAAAAACAAGCAAAGCAGATCCAATCATCATAAGAGTGGCAGCTTTTCCTCGCTTATCTACAATGCTTCCGAAAATTGGTGTGAACAATATGGTTCCCATGGGAATTAAAGAGGCTGTTTTTGGACCATTCACCAGCCATTCAGAGAAAACATCACGCAGAATATAAACGTATCCCAAAAATAACACAGAGATTACCATAAAACTTAACAGCTTATGTCCATTTTTTTTCAATGATCGGGGGATCATTGAAAAACTGAGCCCGAAAATGAGCAACAGTACAAAAATGAAAGCTGTACCAAGTACGGCACTACCAAACATGGCAAATTCCCCTTGCGATCCCATTTCATAAGAAAACCCGTATTTATTGACCAACAAATCCGGTGCATATGCCAACAGAGGAAACACTGCCGAATAAAACACCATGCACAACAGAGCGATGTATATAAACGATCGGTTGGTAATCAGCTTCCTGAAATCCGCAAAACGGAACTTTTCTTCATCAACCTCTCCCTCCGTAACTATTCCTGATTCAGAACGCTGTTTGTCAATTTTTAAATCGAAAAAGATATAAATGATAAAAAACACCAATGATATGCCGATAAGAATGGCTGCGAAACTGAACGCCGGACTAATAGATCCACCTGCGGCCAAATCGGGAGCCACGGCCATTCCCATGGCCGTTCCTAAACGGCCAAATCCGATATTTAAGGCCATGGCCAGTGCCATTTCATAACCCATGAACCATTTCACAATGGTACGGGTTACCATCACACACACCACCTCCATTCCAATTCCAAAAAGAACCCTTCCGGTAATCGACCATATCAACATGGTTGATTTATCATCGCCAAACCAACCGGCCACAGCAGCGGCTGAAATAATTGCTCCTAAAAATGATAATCCCCCAAACACCAGACCGGCCAGACGTATTCCCCAACGGTCGAGAATGATTCCTCCCAGAATGATCATCCCAATAACATTGGCAAATGTGGTAGACGACATAATGCGGCCATACTCCTCACTGGAAATTCCCATCTCCCGTTCCATAAGACCTTTAATACCGCCATAAAAATCATAAAACCAATAAGTTGAAAACAGAAGACTGCTTATCAGAATCAGAACCAGCCACCTCAATGCAGCCGAATCGCGTAGTGTTTTTTGCATAAAATATTTAATTAATGACTTATTTACCTGCTTCCTTCAACATTGCAGCGAGGTACTCCCAGAACTTTTCGACGCTTGCAATATCAACCTTTTCATCTGGTGAATGCGGGAATCGGATGGTAGGGCCAAAAGATATCATATCCCAATGTGGATAAGCACTTCCCAAAATTCCGCACTCCAAACCGGCATGAATGGCTTTAATTTCAGGGGTTACTCCCCATTTTTGATTATAAACCTCCTGCATGGTTTTTAAAATACCGCTTTGCAAATTGGGTTTCCAGCCCGGGTAATGACCATCGAACCATATTTCGGCTCCAGCCAAGCGAAAAAGGCTCTCCAATGAAGATTCCAAATCCTCTTTGGTACTCTCCACAGAACTTCGCAACAATGCAAGGGCTTTTACCTCGTGACCTTCTGTTTTTACAATGGCCAGATTCAAAGAAGTTTCAACCAACCCCTCCATATCGGCACTCATTCGAATCACTCCATTCGGGCAGGCCTGAATTGCGTTGATTAAATCATCCTGAACAATTTCCTCAATGACAAAGGCTGGGATATCTGTTTCCTCAATTTTAAATAAAATATCTGGTTCGGAGGTATTGTATTCCTGACAAAACTGAACTTCAAAATTGTGTACTTCTTCAACAAATTCAACAACCTCCTCCTTTGGCACGGTTAACACGGCAAAAGCCTCACGTGGAATGGCGTTGCGAAGGCTACCTCCGTCAACATCAGCTAATCTGGCTCCCAGGTGTATAACAGCATGTTTGATAAATCTGAACAGTAATTTATTGGCATTGGCTCGTCCTCGGTTTATATCTAGTCCTGAATGACCACCCTTCAAACCTGTTAGTGAGATTCTGAATGCAACGTGATCATCAGGTACAGGTTCTTCTCTGAATGAGAAAATCATATTGGCATTGGTTCCGCCTGCACACCCTACATACAATTCTCCTTCATCTTCCGAATCAAGATTTAGAAGTATCTCACCATTCAAAAGACCCGGTTTTAAACGATGAGCACCAGTCATCCCGGCCTCCTCATCAATGGTAAATAAACCTTCCACAGGTCCGTGCTGAAGATCATCGGAGGCCAAAACAGCTAAAATTGCAGCCACACCAATGCCATTATCGGCACCTAATGTGGTTCCCCGGGCTTTTACCCATCCATTCTCAATGTATGTTTCAATGGGGTCGGTTTCAAAGTTATGGTTGTTATCGCTGTTTTTTTGAGGAACCATATCAAGATGCGATTGCAGAATCACTCCTTTGCGATCTTCAAAACCTGCAGTGGCAGGTTTTCGGATGATGACATTACCAACCTCATCAACTATGGTCTCCAAACCCAGTTTTTCTCCAAAATTCTTCACGTATTCCACCACCTTTTCCTCTTTTTTAGATGGACGAGGAATGGTGGTCAGGTTGTAAAACTGCTCCCAAAGCTTATCCGGTTTTAGAGACTTCAATGGATGTGTCATATTATCTGTTTTTTGTGGTTATTATTACCCCTGTTGTAACATGGAGGTATTATATTTTCAACTGTGATGCTCCGTGATTTCTCCTAATTACACGGAGAAAGCACGGTGATAAACTAAGTTATGTTTTCCCTCTGTCTATTCTCCGTGAAACTCCGTGATACTTTCTTACTAAATTGGAGCAAGCAACTATTTATATGAGATCCTTTTCAATGCGCCGGTACTCACGTCCATCTCAACAACCACATTGTTTGCATCCAACAGATCGGCCGGCATGCGCATCAATTGACCAAACTGAGCCAGATTCACCTTTTGCTCGTTAAGCAAAAGGGTTCTGTCAATAACCCTGACAACTGCCTCAACAGGATTACAATAAACCATCCCGCGCCGGTTTGGACTTTTGTCATGCTCATCCTTTAAAAAATTATGAGCGACCTGCTCATGAACATCGACTTCAATATAAACCGGAGTTCCACTCACATCCATCGAATCAAGAAATCCGTTCTGATGAGAGAAACGCAAAAGAACCATATTTAATGACCTGCCAGGTCTGGGCACAAATTCATACACTCGGCTTACCTTTTGAGTTCTTGTTCGTCCGGTAAACAGCTCTAAATATGATTGTTCTTTTCGGTCAATTTCAGCCATAACAATGGCATAAGAACCTTCATCGGGCGGCAACAAATCTACATCCCCTTCAAGAATATTAGAACGCATTTGGCGCAGTCTGTAAATCTCCCTTGCAACCTCCTCAGCCATGGCAGTACTGCTGGTTCTAATCAATTGGTCTTCGGTAAAAGGTACATCGTTAAAATTGATATCGGCCAGACTAATAACGGGTTGATCAGATTTTGCAGGTTTGGCAATACCATGAGCAACAAAAGGTACATTTATGCCATGTAAAACGCCGCCTTCAGAAAGAGTTAAAGCGGTAACCGAAGGGTTGCCGCTGGCTTCAACTCTAAACAGCCGGGTTTTATCAGGTCGTCCAATTGTAGTAACCTTCGCCCCCACAATGCGCCACTCTTCCTTATTCTCGGTAATCACATCCGAAACATTCAAAAATCTCTGGGAAAACCGGAAAAAAGGACCCGAACGGGCAACAGTTTTTTCTGCAATGATTTCAACTTGTATGACCGTTTCCGGTAAATAATACCACAATCCGTGTCCGGTTGGATAATCGCTGTTGACTTGTTCTACACTTCCATGGGTTAGAGTCTCTTTGGATGAGCAACCTCCAAAAAGTATAGCTATCAATAAAAATAATCCTATCTGCTTCATTTGAAAATAGTTAAATTGTTTTAGGGTAAAAATCAATTACTTTGTATTTATAAACGCTTTTCCAAGTGAATTTATGATGTCTGATGCAATTAAAGCCTCTTCACCTTCTGTTGAGCAAGCAATATCTCCGGCAAGGCCATGAATATACACCCCGGCCACAGCAGCTTTCCAGGCATCCATCTTCCGTCCCAACATAGCAAGAATTATGCCTGTGAGTACATCTCCGCTTCCTGCAGTCGCCATGCCTGCATTTCCGGTTGAGTTAAAGTAACAAACACCTGAAGGCAGCACAACAGTTGTATAGGCTCCTTTTAAAACCAGTATAATCTTATTTTGTGTAGCAAAATCCTTAGCCTTCTCCAACCGTTCAAATTCGTTGTTCCACTCCCCGACCAAACGCTTGAATTCTCCGGGATGTGGAGTCAAAATCGCATCAGGCGGGAGTTTCTCTTTCATATATGGATTTTGGGCAATGATGTTGATGGCATCTGCATCCAGAACCAAAGGAATATCACCTATGGACTCCAATAGTGCATCCAATGCTTTAACAGCATTGGATCGAACGCCAATTCCGGGACCCACACCAACTGCTGAGAAGGTAGAAAGTTCAGGAAACTCAGTGAACATTAAATCCGACCTATCGATGTTAACCATGGCTTCAGGAACTGCTGCATGCATAACCTGGCAGGTATCGTGAGGCACCTGAACTGTCAGTAGTCCCGTACCCGATTTGAGACAGGCACGCGCTGATAACACGGCAGCGCCCATTTTCCCATAACTCCCGGCAATCAACAAAGTATGCCCCATGATTCCTTTGTGATCGAAACAACTTCGCTGTGGAAGAAGTTCCCTGCAAATATCCCTGTCAATGAAATACCATGAATTGTTAAGTTCGGCGATTTTTTCAGGGTGCAACCCAATATCTATGATCTCCCATTGCCCGGTATATTTGTGGTTTTCAGGGAAAAGAAATGATAGTTTTGGAAATTGAAACGTAAAAGTCCTGCGGGCTTTTACTATTCCATCCGGGTTGTTACCGGAATTATCTTCACCCATCAATCCTGAAGGAATATCAATTGCTACAATCTCAACATTCAATCCATTCATCCATTGCACCAATTCCAATGCTTTTCCTTCTAATGGGCGGTTTAAACCAGAACCAAAAAGACCATCAACAATCACATGATTTGATGAGATGCTTGGTAAATCCTCTAAAGATTGGTACAAAATAACTTTAGATTGCCGAATGTGTTTTAATCTCTCAAAATTTAATGCGGTGTCGGTCGATAAACCATCCGTTTTTAGCAAAAGAATGGTTGTATCATACCCGGCCAGAAGCAACATTCTAGAGAGAGCCAGAGCATCTCCTCCATTGTTCCCTGCTCCTGCAACTACCACAAAAGGACGATCCCGGTATATTGAATCTATTTTATCAAATAACCGACGGGATGCTCTCTCCATCAGGTTTATAGACAGTATCGGTTCATTTTCAACGGTATATTGATCTATTTCAGCTATGGTTTTTACAGGAAATATCTTCATTTAATATTGATAATTTTATGATGCTTTCCAAAAACAGAAAATGATTGAAATTTTCAACATTAACAAATTTAAAAAGAATAGTTGACAGAAACATTATGAAACATAGATAAAACAAACAGTCCTGCTCCAAAAAAGGAGCAGGACTGTTTGTTTAGTTATATGCTAAAAGAGAAAGGCAATGATTAGATTGCAACAATCTGCTTATATCATTTCTATAATCAGGGATTATAATAAATGGGGCCTTGAATACCCAATGGTAAATTAAGCATGATCCAAGCCACAAACATTGGTATTCTTACAATCATAAATGCGATGGCGTATGGCAACATCATTGAAATAAGCGTTCCGATTCCCACATTTTTAACATACTTCTGTGCAAATACAATTACCAGAGGGAAGTATGGAAGCAAAGGAGTAAGTATATTGGAATATGAATCACCGATACGATATGCCGCCTGTGTAGTTTCGGGAGAATATCCCATCAGCATCAGCATAGGGACAAAAATCGGTGCCAATAAAGCCCATTTAGCTGAAGCACTTCCCATCACAAGGTTAACCAACGACGATATCAGGATAAAGCCAACCAACAGCGGAATTCCTGTAAAACCTATGGCTTGCAAACCATCAGAACCTTTCACTGCCAGAACACTTCCCAGATTTGACCAGTTGAAATAAGCTACAAACTGTGCTGCAACAAATGCAATCACAATATACAATCCCATGGTTGACATGGATTTGGCCGTCATATCGGAAACATCCTTATCGGTTTTAATGGTTTTGGCTACAATGCCATATACTAAACCAGCCACAAAAAAGATGATGAACATGATTGGCACCAAAGAACTATAAAATGGCTGAAAACTGTTTGTACCTAAAACTTCATCAAAGTCTCCTCGCAACAATCCGTTTTCTGGAGCAATGGCCAGCACAACCAGACCAATCAGGGCAAGCACCGAAATCATGGACCACATCAGGGCTTTTTTCTCAGTACGGGTTACATCATTGGTTTGCTCTTCCAGATCAAGTCCTTCTTCGGGTGTGTATAATCCCAAACGAGGAACAAGAATTTTCTCGGTAACCCAAGTTCCGGCAATACCAACCAATGGTACGGACGCAGCCATAAGGTACCAGTTAGAAAGGGGGTTTACAGTGTATGCAGGATCAATGAGGTTAGCAGCAGGCTCTGTAAAGGCTGCTATCATCGGATCCAGTCCGGTTGGCAGGAAATTGGCTCCAAAACCTCCGGAAACACCTGCAAAAGCAGCTGCAATTCCTGCGAGGGGATGCCGCCCCATTCCTAAAAAGATGGCTCCACCCATGGGAATCAGCACCACATAACCAGCATCGGCAGCAACCGAGCTGATCATACCGGCTACAACAATCGAAAAGGTTATTAAATATTTAGGAACCTTAGAAACAAACACCTTAAGAGCAACGGCAATCATCCCTGTGTGCTCAGCAACACCAATACCCAGCATAACCACCAACACCAATCCCAGTGGGGGAAAAGTGGCAAAAACATCCACCATGTTGGTAAACACCTGCTGTAAACCATCCTTGGTTAACAGATTTTTAACCTTGATGTATTCAGCTGCAACACCGGTATCAGCTCCGGTTCCAGGCTTCAATACTGAAGTTCCTTCTATTAGCCAGGGAATTCCGCCACCAAATATCCATGACAGAATCAAGACTATCCCCATCAGTATAGCAAATAAAGTTACCGGCTGTGGCAGCTTGTTACCTATCACCTCCACTTTATCGAGGACTCTTTTAAAGAATCCATCTTTCTTGGTTTCACTCATAACTATAATTTTCTTTTGCAGTTACTATATCAATAAAACCCTGTTTAATAACAGGATTAATACTTGCTTCAGGACAAACAAAGTTTCAAAAATAAGATATTTTTTGCAGCCTGATTCTAACAAATATCAGATTTAATCTCCATTATCCGCAAAAGAAAACAAAAAACTCACTACCGGGCATGCAGAATTACCATTGGGAATTGTGGATGCATCACCATTTTTTTTGTCAGACTGGGATGAAAAAGCCTCTCAAAAAAACTGTAGTTATGTCGAACCATTACAACCATTTCAGCAGCATTTTCCTCGGTAAAATCACAAATGCTTCGGCATACATCATCTCCATCCACAAAATGGAAGCTAAGTTTTACGCCTGGGAAAAAAGATGCCACCCGTCTTTCGGATGAGAGTCTGTCTATCTCTTCTTCCTGTATGGCATTGACAAAAAGCAGTTCGGAGTTAAACATATTGACCAGATCCAGAACAGGGGTTGCGATTTTCTGATCAATGGTCTTGAAATCAGTGACAAACACCACTTTATCAGGAGACCGGTATTGTGCTGTTTTAGGTACTGCCATCATTGGATTATGAACGTGCTTGATGACATCATAGGCGTTACTACCTAAAAGAAAATTTTCCAGGGCGCTTTCACCTCTACAACCAAAAACAATAAATTCAGGATCGATGCCATCTTCATGATTTTCTTTGATTAGCACATCAACCAATGGACCAAATCGACTGGCGAGTTCAACCCTGGCATTTGGGTAATCGGAGTGCAGTTCTTCGAGTTCTCTTTTAAGGCCACGTAGACTTTCCTCGGCCATTTCTTCCTTAACTTGCATCACATATGGGCTCCCTCCGAACTCGGCATCATAGGCATTGAGCAGATAAAACTGCACTTTGTGATTCTGAAACATCTCCAATGCATAACGACATGCATTCCTGGCTGTTTCAGAAAAATCTGTCAATAATAGAATTCGTTTCATAATGTAACAGTTCTGAGTTCAACTTACTTCAACTATGCTGTACTATTAATTTGCATAGCCGGGTCAAGCCATCGGGAAACCCCGTTTTACTGTTACTTAATTTAAGAAGAATTACGCAAAAATCAAAGAAAACATCAAGTTTTATAAATACTACTTGTAACGCTCCATCACAAATATTCCAGAAACCCCCTCCGCATCAATGGTACTTCCAACGATCTGACCAAGTTCATTGATAACTCCTTCTCGGCTTTCAGGCAGATACTCATCACCTTCCTTACCAAGTAATAATTTAGTTTTTAGATCTTTGAACTCAAGTTTATTCCCTTTTAAAGAACCTTCAAGATGACAACGCACCATGATGAATTCTTCGTTTTCATCCCACTCCTTAAACACCAGAATACCTGATATATCTTCTCCATCCTGAAACAGTCGCACCTCACCAACTTTACGACCATAGTCAAACTCTTCGTTAAACCTCCAAAAGCCATTGACATTTTCCATGACAAGAAACCTTTTTTAGACAACTAAATTTAATCACTTCTGTCCAATATCCCTTCGATAGAAGTCAATTATTTGCCGAATGGACTCACTGCAAATTTGTGAGTTATCAATTTTATGAGGTGCAATGAACTCGAATCCTGAAATATCATCATGAAACCCGATGCCATCAAAAGTCTTTACTTCACAAACAAACCCAAGGTCGATGGTAAAAACCGTGTACCCTGAAAAAACATACCGATTGGGCCACGAAACCAAATACCTTAGTGAAGTAACTTCCAGATTAAGTTCCTCGTCAATTTCCCGGATAAGAGCATCTTCAACCTTTTCACCTGGATCTACAAATCCACCCGGCAAATCAAGCATCCCTTTATTTGGATTCAATGCCCGACGTGTTAACAGAAGCTCTCCCTTTTCGTTTAAAATGAGCGCGGCCACTGCCGCTGCGGAATTCACGTAAAAATTAAATCCACATACCCCACAGGTAAAAGATTTTTTATCATCGGAGTAAAATTCCGATGATCCACATTTGGGACAATACTTAATTACGTCAACAGGATCGGTCATTACGAGAGATTCTTAAAAGATTATATTATTGACAATAGATCGTTTCCCGATGCATCGGGATTAGAAATTTAGATGCTAGACGATGGCATATGCTTGGTTATAAATATTTACGCACTTAGTCGATAGTTTTGCATATACCTGAAAATCAAATCCAGGCACTTAAAAGCCATTCAGATCCATGGTAACTGTTGGAATTAATAATAAGAATCCCAAAACGCCAAGAATAATGATCAGTGGAGCAATCCATTTAGCCCATTTCACATAAGGAATTTTTGCAACTCCTAACACGCCGATTAACACACCGGAGGTGGGTGTAATCATATTTGTAAAGCCATCACCAAACTGAAAAGCCATTACGGTGGCTTGTCGGGATAACCCTATTAAATCGCTGAATGGTGCCATAATTGGCATGGTAAGTGCTGCCTTTGCTGATCCACTTGGAATGACAACGTTTATGACCGTTTGAATGACGTACATAACTCCTACCGAAGCAACATCTCCTAAATCACTCATTCCGCCTGCCATGGCGTGTAGGATGGTGTGAATAATTCTTCCTTCTTCCAAAATAACAATGATACCACCGGCCAGACCGACAATGAGAGCTGCCGCCATGATGTCTCTGGCTCCATCAAGAAAAAGATTGGTAATTTGATCGGCTGTTTTATTCATGGCCAACCCGGACAAAATCCCCATTGCAAAGAATAGGGCCGCGATTTCCATAATATACCACTGATACCCCATCACCCCAACAATGAGGAAAACAATTGTATAAGCCAGCAGGTTTAGAACAAAAACCGGCGATGAAACCCTTAGGGATAAATATCCTGTAACAGCAAAAAGCACCGTGATTAAAGGGATGAAATACCATGTAAAACCGGAACCGCCACCAATTACAAGGGTGGTTTCAGGATGGGAAAATGAAAAAATAATCAACGCAATTAGGGTAATACCCCATGTAATCCAGGATGATTTATATGTAACAGATTCATCATTATCCACATCATTGATGTGGATATGCTCACGCCAATAAGCATCTTCTTCATAAACCGGAGAATTTTCGGGACGGCGCTTTACACGATTGGCATGCCACAGAATAAATGAGATTCCAACGATATTGATGACCACCCAACAAAACAAACGATATTCAAACCCCGAGAATAATGGCAACCCTGCCAGTCCCTGCGCAATGCCTATGGTAAATGGATTGAGAACCGCCCCGGCAAAACCGAGACCCGCAGCCACAAAAACCATTCCTACACCGGTAATCGAGTCATATCCCAAAGAGATAGCCAGTGGCACCAGGATAATTATAAAGGCAATGGTCTCTTCACTCATACCAAAAACTGCCCCGAAAACCGAAAACATCAGCATGATGAACACGATGATGATGTTGCCGGTTCCAAGCCATCTCATTATCCGGTATTTATCCAGTTGCGAGGTAAATTTCAGAAAAGAACGGATGCCTACATCAATGGCTCTGGATTCGTTAAGAATCCAGAATGCTCCACCAATCATCAGAATAAACACGATGATGCCTGCTTGCCGCTCAAAGCCCTGAAACATGGCAGCAAAAACCTCCCAGGTTTGTGGTTGATTATCGATGGATTCAAAAACCAGCATCCCCTCCTGAACAACACCTTGGTCATTCACAACTGGAACGTACTGTCCACCGGGAACAAACCAAGTTGCAACAGCTGAGATCAAAATCAGGGAAAAGACGATTACATAAGTATGGGGTACCTTTCGAAGCATAAATTATTATTTTTGAATTTCAAAAATAATAAAATTCAAA
Source organism: Alkalitalea saponilacus (assembly GCF_900168165.1). Taxonomy (GTDB): domain Bacteria; phylum Bacteroidota; class Bacteroidia; order Bacteroidales; family Marinilabiliaceae; genus Natronoflexus; species Natronoflexus saponilacus. The sequence continues at coordinate 216,070 of NZ_FUYV01000003.1, read as the reverse complement.
CCAAACACTGATTTTTTCGTATATATTACGGGTCGATGGTTTTTGAAAAAGCCAGTTCAGATCAATTCATCAACTAAAACTTAATTATTTCATATGCGTATTTATACTTGTAAACCAGTCCTTTATTTTTTTTCACTGCTACTTCTGCTGCTGACTATTTCCGGCTGCGGTTCTAAAAGACACCTCAAACAGGCTCTGGAACTTGAAAATTCAGGTTTATTTCAGGATGCCGCAGACAGCTACATGCGTGCTTTGTCATCCAACCGCAACAATGTGGATGCCCGATTGGGACTTATGAGAACCGGACAATTAATGGTTGACACCAAATTAAGAGACTTCATGGCATTTCACAGAAATAACCAGCATGCCGAAGCCGTTAATGCCTTTATGGAAGTTGAAGCATACAGAGCCCGGGTAGCCAATTTGGGAGTGAGGCTGGACATTGACTCCGACTATCAGGTTTTTTTCAACGATTCAAAAGAGAGCCATCTGGAAGATTTATATCAGGATGGTCTGAGAGCCATTGATCTGGAAAACTTCTCTTCAGCTCGTTCAATTTTTCAGGAAATACTGAGCATTGATAACCGATACAAAGATGCTGCCGACCATTTAAAAACAGCAACATTTGAACCTGTTTATCGGGACGGTCTGGAATTAATGGCCAACGGTCTTTACAGAAGTGCCTATAATACTTTTCATTCCATCATTACCAGAACAGGCAATTATAAAAACGCATTACAACTGAGAGAAGAAGCTCTCAAGGAAGCCATGATGCACATCACCGTGATACCATTTATGGCTGTAGAAAGAGAGCACAGACCCAAAGCCAGAGAACTTCAAACCAAAACAATTGGTTCAATTAACCGGCTTGAAAGCCCGTTCTACCGGCTCATCAATGAGCCGGCACTGGCATCCGCCTTTCAAAATCAGAACTTCAGCGATCCTTTGTTGGCCATTGATTATATCAATCGCCGGGGAATTACAATCAATACCGATTACATTTTGCTGGGTAGAATAACCAGAATGTCAGAACAGACAAGCCCCGTACGCAGAACCACACAAAGAGCTTACCTTCAGCACAGCAGAGAAGTAGAAAACGAAGACGGAACAACAGAAAAAATCACTGAATACAGCAAAACAAGCTATACCAAAATTGAAAGAAGAAGTATCGCAAATTTGGGTATTGAGTTTTCTCTTGTTAACTTTAAAACCGGTGAAATTTTGATCAGTGAATCCATCAGCCTTGAAGAGAGGGATCAGATTGAATATGGCGATTTCAGCGGAAATCACAAACATTTAGTTCCCGGAACCTGGAGAGATGCCGATAAGGATCACGAATCCGACCGCGTTGAAACCGGAAGCAGAGCCATCAGGTCATTGCAGGAGCTTTTTGAGGCCAGGAAAGAGATCAAACCGGGAACCGCGTTACTTGAAGAACTTCTAAACTCATCAGCATCCACCATAGCCCGCGAGATAGAACGGTATAACCCCGAAAATTAAACTTTAAAAGACTCATAAATCATGCATATTGCTATGAGATCATCATGCTTTCTTATAACCATAATGCTCTTGGCATTATTAAACAGTTGTGGATCATCCAGAAAAGCCGAAGCAGAATTTGCTTCGCAGCCCGAATGGCTGCGAAGCCGTCCAATCGACAGACAATATTATCATGGAATAGGTTCTGTACCAAAAGCAGGATCACCTCAACTATACCGTGACAGAGCTCGTCAGGCTGCTCTGGACGACCTGGCGGCACAAATCAGAACTCAACTGACCTCTACTACCACTGTTTATCAGGCCGAGGATCGATTTGGAGCCAGAGAGTTTCTGCAAAGCCGCATCGAAACCGTAACCAATGAACACCTGGAAGGTTATGAATTTGTTGACAGATGGGAAAGTGCTGATTATATTCACAAATACTACAGGTTATCGGTATCAGAATACAGCTACCATCAAAACAGGAGAAGAAACGAAGCTTTAACCAGCGCCAGAACAAGATTTGAGCAAGCGGTCATTTATGAACATACCTTCAACTATGCCAGGGCATTTTCCCTTTATACAGAGTGCCTTGAATTGGTAAAGGATTATCTGCACACCGGCACTACCATTGCCATTACCGATGACACCTCCGTTGACATTGGAACTGAATCTTTATCCAGGCTTCATAGAATTTCCAGAAGTCTTAATATTAAAACCGAGACCGAATCAGCAACCGATCGGCAACGCACCGAACAAAACAACAGGCATTTCATCATAGTGAATGAAGATGATCAGCCCATTGCAGATATCCCTGTGCGTTTTGATTATACCGGGAGTTATTTATCAAGAAACCGTGCTGTGAGTAATCAACAAGGGTTGATTGCTTTTCCTGAATTAAGAACCATCAGGGATCGATCTGAGAGGCTAACAGCCACCATAGATCTGCGATTGATGGTGCGTCAGGCCACTTCTGATCTGGAAATCCGAAGAATGGTAGAGAACTGGCAGGGTGCATCTACCGAAATCGTCATCACTGCCGGTGATAACAATTAACGCCGGATGCTATGCCCTTTCATGGCATAGTAGAGAATATAGATGTATGCCGGGATAAAAATCCAGTATGCTCGCTGGTAATCCACTACAGTTGCTGCATCACCTATGGCGAATGCATCTACCAATACGCCGAAAATCAGCGGAAGAACCGCCCCTCCAACAATCCCCATCACAAGAAGTGAGGATCCTGTTTTGGTAAATCGTCCCAAGTCGGCAATGGCCAACGGCCAAATGGCAGGCCACATAAGAGAGTTTGCAAAACTAGCCAAGGCAAGTGCGTAAACTCCATATTCGCCCGGAAGCATGATGAGACAAAGTGATGCAACAATTCCGATGAGAGAGAATACAGTCAATGCTTTCGTCTGCGAGATAAATCGAGGGATGGCGATAACTCCGAAAATATAGCCAAGAACCAAACCAAGCGTCACATACACCGAGAAACTCTCCACAGCAACATCGTGACCAAATACCATTCGGGCGTAACTTACGATAGATGCCATAGGAAGTGTTTCTACTCCAACATAAAGAAATAAAGCCAATACGCCTAGAAGTAGGTGCGGAAACTGAAAAATAGAGGTTTTACCTGCTGCATAAGAAGAACCATCGGCTCCTTCCTCTTCATCCTCACCTTCAGCTTTCACCTCAGGAAGGGGAGCAAAAAAGATAAAAACAGCTAAAACCAACAGTATAATTGTAATCAGGTAAAAAGGTTGAACAACATCGGCCAGATTGGCATTGCTCAAATCCAGAAACATACCCAGAAACAGCGACGATATCCACCAGGCTGTTTTATTGAAAATCCCCATCAGACATATGCGCATCGCAGCACTATCCTGCGGCCCGATAATGGTGATGTATGGATTAATGGCCGTTTGCAGCAGTGTATTTCCCATACCGCCAATAAACAACGCCACCAAAAACATAGGAAAACTTAACATTCGTGCAGAGGGAACAAACAAAAACATTCCCAGAGCCATTAGCAAAAAAGCAACAGCCAAACCGGGACGATAACCTATCTTTTTAAGAATAAAACCAGAAGGTGCACCGAATATAACAAAGGCTGAAAAAATGGCGGCAGTAACAAGATAAGATTGCGCATTGCTGAGTTGAAATGCATTTTGCAGAAATGGAATGAGCATACCACTGATTCCGACACCAAAACCGGTTACGAAAAAAACGATGCTGATGATGCCCATGGCAATCAGAAAATTCTTTTTTATCATGTTCAATTCTTTTTTAAGAAATGTTATTACCTAATTTTGATCTTGGTATTAAAAACAATAGATCGTTTCCCGATAATATCGGGATTAGATTATTAGATATTAGACACAAGCAAGCTTCTTATTATCAGTTAATTGTGCGGCATGACAACAAATCCATATACATTTGACAATCAGATGAATAAAAAAGTTTAACGAACTATTAAAATGCAAATAAATTGATTATAATTTACGCCACTAAGAGTTTTTAAAGATATCCTCTTAGCCGATAAACTGCAATACCAACCCACTCTTTAAGAATCAACTCCCAGGAGCCAAAAACTCCTGCCGATGGCACAATGAACGTTGCCGGGGTGATTGGACTATTTGGATAAAGCGGATCGGCTCCTATTGGTAAAACATCAAAACCCTGTTTTTCAAAAACAGCCTTAGCCCTTTTCATATGCCAGGCTGATGTTACCAGAACGATTTCATTATCCCAACCCGAATCATTAAAAATTTGTGCCGTATAAAAAGAGTTTTCATAAGTATTTCTGGATAGTGAATCCACAACAATCTCCACTCCATCAAGGCTCAAATTCTTTATAAACTCCGACAGGAAAGCTCCTTCTCCCCTCTCCTTGTACATAACAGCAGCAGAACCTCCTGAAATGACTATTCGCTCAACAGGATTCTGATGAACCAACAAAAGGGTTTGCATCAACCGGTCGCCACTTTGCCAAAACCGAATTCGTTCCGACTCCTCATACCACGAACTCATGCCTCCAAGAACCACAATCTGCCTGATGTTTGCATCATTAACCGGCAATGGTTCAGGCGAATCCTCCCATAGAACAACAACTGTACGAAATATCAGCGGATTACTAAAAAACAAACCAACAAAAAGTGCGATATACCAAAGTTTTTTCCTCTGTTTTCGAAAGAAAAATGAAGCCAACAGACAGAGAAGAACCAGATTTAATGGAGACAATAGAAAACCCAAAACTTTGGATAATACGAAGAACATATTATGCAGATGTATTAAATATTCCGGCTGCATCATAAAATGATACAGCCGGAAATGTATTATTAGTCAGTTCTTTTCTGTCTAAAAATAATCTTCACCATACTTTTCAACCACAAAATCCATATCCTTATCACCTCGTCCGCTTAGGTTTACAAGTATGGAGGCTTGAGGTTCCTTTTGCGCCAGCTTTACGGCATAAGCCACGGCATGAGCACTTTCCAAAGCGGGAATAATCCCTTCCAGACGGCTCAATTCAAAAAAGGCATCAATGGCTGCTTTATCATCAATCACATCATAGGTGACCTTTTTCATATCCTTCAACATACTGTGCTCGGGTCCAACGCCCGGGTAATCAAGTCCGCTGGCTACGGAATAAACCGGAGCCGGTTCACCTTTCTCGTCCTGCAACATATAACATTTAAACCCGTGAATAACGCCGGGTTTACCTAAAGTCATGGTTGCAGCATGCTCTCCATTATCCATGGAACGTCCTCCGGGTTCAATTCCATATAGTTTGCACTCATCATCATCCAAAAATCCTGAGAAAAGTCCCATGGCGTTACTACCTCCTCCTACACACGCCACAACGCTGTCGGGTAATTCACCAGTCATGTCAAGAAATTGCTCACGTGCTTCAATTCCAACAACTCGTTGAAAATCTCTCACCATCATCGGGAAAGGATGTGGTCCAACCACGGAGCCAATGCAGTAAATAGTAGAAATCGGATCCTTCAAATAGGATTGAAATGCTGAATCCACTGCTTCCTTAAGGGTTCTTAATCCATGCGACACAGGAACAACCGTTGCACCCAGTACTTTCATTCGCATTACGTTTGGATGTTCCTTTGCAATATCCACTTCTCCCATATGGATTTCGCATTCAAGGCCAAAATAAGCTGCGGCAGTGGCCAATGCCACCCCATGCTGTCCTGCGCCAGTTTCAGCTATCAGCTTCTTTTTGCCCAGATACTTGGCCAAAAGCGCCTCTCCCATACAGTGGTTCAACTTATGCGCACCTGTATGATTAAGGTCTTCTCGCTTAAGATAGATGCGACCTCCATATTTTTCTGAAAGTCGGTTGCAAAAATAGACTGGTGTTGGACGTCCCTGGTAATGTTTCCGGATGCTTCGCAACTCTGAAATAAAATTGTGTGATTTACTGATGGCATAATAAGCATCATTGATTTTTTTCATTTCCTCCTCTAGAACAGGAGGAATAAATGCGCCACCATACTCTTTATAAAATCCATCCTTGGAAGGATATTTCTTGAAATAGTTCTCAGACATAATTTTAATGTTTTTTGATGCTTAAAAGTAATAAATAAAAATTAAAAAGCGTATTATTTATATCAAACAAAAAGCAAACCCCATGAATTACTATATAAAAACAAAAGGAGAAACCTGTAATGGTTTCTCCTTTTTGACTGCATTTAGATAATATTCTATGCTTCCTTATCCATCTCTTTCCATACAAGAGCACTGGCTCCGACGATGGCAGCATCTCCCGCTTTAAGTTTCGAAGGTAAAATCTTAATTTTATTCTTAAAGATTGGCAAAAGGTGCTGTTCCATGCTTGCAATGGTGGGTTTAAAAATGTAATCGCCCGCAGCAGTAGGCCCGCCAAAAAGGAAAATGGCTTCGGGTGCCAAATGGTGTACAGTGTCAGCAAGTCCCTGTCCAAGATATTTTCCGGTCAGTTCAAAAACCTCCTGCGCTACCTTATCTCCCTTCTCGGCAGCATCATATATCATTTTAGAATCAAGTTCCTTAAAAGATTTGTCAGCCAGTAAACTGTCAGCAGCATTATATTTGGCCATCAATTCAAAAGCTGTTCGTTTCATTCCTGGAGCTGAGCAATATGCCTCCAGGTGCCCCAATGCACCGCAACCACAGAGTCTTCCTCCTGGAATAAGGGTGGTATGGCCGCATTCACCGGCAAATCCATCGTGTCCGTAAACCAAATCACCATTAACAATGATTCCACTTCCTACGCCAGTTCCCAGCGTGTACATCACAAAGTTTTTCATTTCCTTTGCTCCGCCATAAATCATTTCACCAAGAGCTGCGGCATTGGCATCATTGGTAAGCGCAAGATACTTATATTCAGGAAATTGCGCTTTTAGAAGGTCAATCAGATGCACAACCCCTTTAAAAGAAAGGTTTGGTGCGTATTCTATGGTTCCACTATAATAGTTTCCGTTTGGAGCTCCAAGTCCAATCCCAAGGATCTCAGAATCAGGATTTGTAAGTTTTACAGACTTTGCCATCTCTTTAACGGCATCTGCCATCTCTTTAACATACTTGTCAATATCGCCATGCGATGGGGTATCAATTCCGCCTTTTACAAGCACATTGCCATCTTCATCCACAATTCCTATAGCGGTATTGGTACCGCCAATATCTATTCCTACTGAGAATTTCTTCATGATTATAGGGGTTTTAATGTGATTATTTCGAAAATTACCATTAAAGATAAGAATCTATCGGAACAGATTCAACAATTAAAAAACCCATCACCGCAATATCGGTGATGGGTTTAATTTTAAAAAAGTATTATGACATCGATGCCGGACGAATCTTGCTTCCTTTAACAGCGAAGAAGAAAATATATAGGTAACACAATGCAGGAACAATGTATGCATAAGTGTAACCATAGTTATCGGCAATTGATCCCATCAATGGAGGAATAATTGCACCTCCAATAATAAGTGCATTAATAATTCCGGAAGCTGAACCTAACTCACCACCTTTAAGGTCTTTAACTGCCAGTGAGAAAATATTGGGGAACATGATTGAATTAAATAAACCAATAGAAACCACAGTCCAAAGCGCTACATGTCCGGTTGTAAAGGTTGTTACCAAACCAAGAATACCGGCCATAAGTGCGAATATTGCCAAAGTACGTGCAGGTTTTCCGCAACCAAACTGCATAATAATAAAATTAACCAGCGCTACTCCGGTGAATATTCCACCAATCTGCCAGTTCCAGTCAGTTACAAAGGCTCCGGAAACCAAAGCCAGTATTAATACCAGAACTGCAAGCATATATTTTTTAGATTTTGCTGCAATATCGGAGAACATAATTGATCCGAAGAAACGGCCAACCATTGCTCCCCCCCAGTAAATAGCGGCATAAGTAGAAGCCATCTCGGCCGAGAGACCAAGGGTGCCACCTCTTAAGTAATTCACCATTAACCCGGCGTTACCAACTTCGGCTCCAACATAACAGAAAATACCAAAAGCACCCATTAAAACATGGGGATAACGGTAAACACTTGCTGGAGCAGTATCCTTTTTATCCACGGCAATAACAGGTAATTTGATCATGAATAAAACCACGGCAACAAAGGCCACAATCAGAGCCATTACAATAAACGGGAAAGGAATTCGTGTTGCAACCTCAAGTCCATAGACAAGTTCCTCGGCTTCGGTTGGCAGAGCAGGGAGTTCCAAACCCCGGAAAATAACTACTGCGATAAGCCAGGGTGCAACCATGGTTGCAATGGAGTTTAATGCCTGAGTTAGATTCAGGCGACTGGAAGCGCCGCTTTCAGGTCCAATGGCAGTAACATAAGGATTGGCAGAAACCTGAAGAAATACAACACCAGTTGCCAGAATAAAAGTAGCCATCAGAAATAAGGGGTAGGATGGGATTTTTGCAGCAGGTATAAATACCAAACTACCAATTGCCATTAAAATCAACCCCATGCTCACAGTCCATTTATACCCAATGCGATTAATCAACATCCCTGTTGGAATAGACATGATTGGATAAGCAATAAAAAAGGAGGAGGTTAATAACTGAGCCTGAAACTCAGTAAGGTTAAAAACCGCCATTACCGGCGCACTCAACTGAATAATAAACGTGGTGGCAAAACCAAAGATAAAAAATATGGCTCCGAATACGGACATGCCCACCAGAACATTGTTGCTCTTCTTTTCCATAGTAAATAATTGTTAGATGTGTTTTGCAATGATACTTTAAATTTAATTTTTTCACAAAATTTCAATATTGGAATTTCATTCTCTAAAAAAAAATAATCTTTTCTTAAATATAGCACAACACCCGTTATACAAGCGCTTCTTGTTATTGATAATGATTTAATTCAGGAACACCGCCAACAGCAATTAACAATATTTAACCACTAATTTTGAATTTACTTACTGTCTATAGCGATATTTGTATGGGGATTTAATAAAAACCTGAATTTAGTTAATCGGTTTTTTATGAAAGGATGATCATCGAAAGATGGCATCCTTTCTTTTTTATCAGATTATTAAGTTTAATTAACCTCATTTCAAAGATTTTCACCGATTTAGAGCATATATTTGTAGTAGATTTTTTTTCATAGATTTGGATTTGGTTAACAAAGGCTGATTTAAGGGGAAAGGACAGATTTTCGAATCTGTCCTTTTTTTATGCAAAACATCGACCTATCATGTCTTAATAAACTGGAAAAGCGTAATCACGCAGTTCCCTAAGAGATAATTATTTCCACTATTAGCGTTTTACCTTAGCTTGTCCTCTAAAAGGCATCACGGTTAAAGCTCCTATTTATAAAGCTCCAAAAGTGTTGAAATTTGATAGCGATTCTAAATGATATTTTGTAGATTTCGTGTTGTTCAATTTCTTATTTCAAAATTATTTTCAAATGAAAAACAGATACTTTGACATCCACGGCCCTGTTTTTTGGCCGGCAACCATCCTAATCATCCTCTTTATAGGCATAACTCTAATTGTTGGTGAGCCTATGGCGCAAATATTCTCCAGCACTCAAAGTGCTATTTCAAGCAATTTTGGTTGGTTGTTCATCATTGCCGTCAACTTCTTCTTCATCTTCAGTTTATACATTGGTTTTGGCAAGTATGGAAACATACGTCTTGGAGGAGATGATGCCGAAAAAGAATTTTCGACTCCGGCATGGTTTGCCATGCTTTTCAGTGCCGGGATGGGAATTGGAATCCTGTTTTGGGGAGTAGCAGAACCTGTTTTTCATTACATGAATCCGCCATTTGGAGAAGGCAGCACGTTAGAATCTGCGGAAAAGGCTATGAATCTTACTTTCCTGCATTGGGGGTTTCATGCATGGGGCATTTATGCTTTGGTGGGACTTTCACTGGCTTTTTTCGCTTTTAACCGCAAACAACCGCTTACAATCCGTTCTGTTTTCCTTCCATTGCTCGGAAAACGGGTAAATGGGCCTATCGGTAATATTATAGATGTTTTTGCTGTACTTGCAACCCTTTTCGGTCTGGCAACTTCTTTAGGACTGGGTGTAAAACAGGTTAGCGGAGGGTTACATCACGTATTTGGCACGCCAAATACAGTAGCAATGCAGGTTTTTCTGATCATAGGAATTACCCTTATTGCAACCATATCGGTGGTAACCGGTATAAAAAAAGGTGTACGCTTTTTAAGTGAATGGAATTTAAGAATTGCGGCCATCCTATTGCTTCTGGTTTTGATTGTTGGCCCTACATTGTTCATATTTAAGTCATTCATTCAAAACATTGGTAACTATCTTAATGAAATGCTCCTGGTTTCAACATGGACAGAGGCATACCGCGATCGTGGCTGGCAGGGTAGCTGGACGGTGTTTTACTGGGCATGGTGGATTTCCTGGTCGCCATTTGTGGGGATGTTTATTGCCAGAGTCTCCAAAGGAAGAACCATACGGGAGTTTATTTTTGGAGTGCTACTGGTACCATCATTAATTACCTTTTTATGGCTTACGGCCTTTGGAGGCTCCGCCATCTGGCTCGATTTAAAAGGAGTTGTTCCCGGCCTGGGAGAACGCATTGTAGCAGACGAGTCAACGGCTCTCTTCGTCTTTTTTGAGAATTTCCCTCTATCAACAATTGCCTCTATCATTGGAATTCTTTTGGTTATGAGCTTTTTTGTCACCTCATCAGACTCCGGCTCTCTGGTTATTGATTCCATTACCGCCGGAGGAAAACTTGATGCTCCTGTGGGACAGCGCATCTTTTGGGCCAACACCGAAGGAGCAGTAGCGGCAGTTCTTTTAATTGGTGGCGGACTAACAGCATTGCAAACAGCGGCAGTTACAACCGGTCTCCCATTTCTCATTATTTTATTGGTTATGATTTATAGTTTAAACAAAGGCTTAAAATCGGAAATGGCAAGAACCATCTACCTATCCAAAAGTGAAGACAAAAAATCGTATGAGAAGAAAATTGCCGGCATGATTGCCAAACGATTAATAAAAAAAGAGTCAAAAAAATAGATTGAAACATCTGTTCCCGCAATTCATTACGCGTATGCGTAATGAATTGCTGTCCATTATAGGAAAACCAAAAACATCAGAAAAATGAAGAATGCAAACATCGCCATATTAATCGACATGTCCGAAATGGACAATATCATACTGAACTATGCAAAACGGCTGGATGAAAGCCATCATTTCAACTCCATTCACCTGGTACATTTTGTGGAGGTAACAGAATTTCCCAAAGAAATTCTGGAAATGTATCCCGATCTTGACCAACCCATAGAAAACATGATTGCCGAAGAGATTGAAGAGTATAAAAATGACTGCCTTCCCCATTGTCAGGAAAAAATAAAAATTCATGTTCACGGAGGAGGCGATATGGAAACGTTTCTTGAGTGGATGGAAGAACATTCGTTCGATCTGGTTATTATTGGGAAAAAATCAGGCTCACATGGATCAGGTATATTTTCAGGAAAAATGGTTAGACTACTGAGCAGCAATACATTGTTTGTAACTGAAATGGCCAGAGGTGATATTCATAAAATCATGGTGCCCATTGATTTTTCGAACTACACCCAAAAAGTACTAAGTTTAGCTAAAACAAGCGCAAGTCTGATAAATGCAGAGTTGGTTCCGGTTCACGCATTAAAAATGAGCCTGCAGTACTATCCTTTTGTTAAAAACAAGGAAGAACTGGAAAAGATGCTTCAAAAAGAGGTCGAAAAAAAGTATGAGAAACTGAAACAAAAAACCGGGATTTCAGAGAGTTGTCTGGTTGTAAATGCAGGCGAACAGCACATATCCAAAGCCATTTACGATCAGGCCATATTCCAAAGCATTGATTTAATCATTTTAGGAAATAAAGGCAAAGCAGACGACAGCGACCTGTTGATTGGAAGTGTTGCAGAAAGAATGATCGCACAAGACAGAAACATTCCGGTAATGATTGTTAATAAGTGATTTTATCGAGTTAATAGTTTTTAGTTGATAGTTCATTCCTGTAAAACTATAAACCTTAAACTATTACCCATATCATATATGCCTTCTGTGGTAAAACCCAACCACGGAGTTCACAACGATTTACATAAAGTACGCAATGACTTTATAGTGGTCTCTGTGTCGTCTTTGTGCATATTGTGAACCTTATGTGCCGTATGTGGATTAGATTGTAAACCTACGGTGTGCCTTTTCACTTTGAAACATTCTATTCTATCGACATTTACCACCTACGACGGCACTAATTGCTCTCATAGGGTTCGGAAATTGTTACGCTCCGGTTCCGCTGTGCGGAATTCCATTCAGCAATACATCTAATGACCTATCAAACCAATTCACCCTACCAGGGGGAGTTGTGTTGCACTCACCTCAACTTTTAACCATCAGAACTTCACTGTACTCAGCAACAAAACCAAAACTATCAACAACCTCTATCTAAAGAGAATCTTCAACATTCCAAACATAAGCTCGGAGTCCTTGCATTTTTGTTTTAGAGTCAAGTTTTCTGAGAGTTTCCATAAGTTCCTTTACTTTTTCATCTGGAACAATGGTTAAAATTGTATCATTAAGAGCCGGCCAGGTATGTGTTCCCATGTGGGGTTCGCCATCTTCGCTTCCTCTTCCCTGAACCTGATTCCATCGTGTATAACCCCGAATTTTCATTCGGTCAAGAATAAACTCCACCTTTTCGGTTAAAGCCTGATTATATGCTATAAATACTGCCTTCATTTGACAATCTGTTTTTATCTGTTATTAACTATTGTTGATCTATTTGAGCCTGTCTCATAATTAAATTCCAGCTATCCTCATCCTTCAAATCGTAAATTCCTCCTAGATAATTCACCCCTAAATCCCCCAAGTGGGACTTTAAACCTCCCACTTGGGGGAGGTTTAGAGGGATGAATATGAGGCTGCTTATAATTTGGAAGTATTTAATATAGTATCTACTTCTTAAGCAGCCTCATTATACCCTTCTATTTTCTATTGAAGTTCCAACTCCATCATTTCCAAACGCTTTTGCTCACGCTTCATACGATTGGCTCCAAACAAGGTATAAACCACAGGAATAAGAATCAATGTAATAAGTGTAGAGAACATCAATCCACCAATGATACTTACCCCCATCGGTTGCCAAATTTCTGAACCTTCGCCAATACCCATTGCAAGAGGTATCATGGCCAATGCTGTTGTTAATGTTGTCATTAACACTGGACGCAGACGGGATTTCCCAGCTGTTACAACAGCCTCTTTCAATGGCAATCCTCTATCGCGCATCAGATTGGTATAATCTACCAAAACAATACCATTTTTCACAACAATTCCCACCAACATCACCGAACCAATAAGAGAGATCAGATTAAGAGTGTGCCCGGTAACAAACAGAGCCAAAAACACACCGGTGAATGCAAACGGCAAAGTGAGCATTATTATAAATGGTGAGCGTAAGGACTCAAACTGAGATGCCATGACAATGTAAACAAGAATGATAACCAGACCAAGTAATAGAAAAATATCTGCAAAAGCTTCCTGTTGTTCCTCAACAGTTCCTCCAATATCCATTCCTATGCCGGCCGGCACATCCATTTTCGCGAATTCGGCACGAATATCCCTTACAACATCGGTAAGTGAAGCATTGAAAATGGATGCCGTAACTCGAATAACCCGCTGCCTGTTTTCTCTTTCGATGGATGGAGGGGAGAAATATTCCTGCAAACCACCAATTTCGCTTAATCGGATAAAGACTCCCTGACTATTCGGGATCATAATGTTTTCAACATGATCCAAAGATGTACGGAACTGCTCATCGTATCGAACCACAATGTCGTACTCTTCACCATCTTCGCGAAACTGAGCAGCAGTTAATCCCTGGATGCGGTTGCGCAGTGCATTGGCAACCTGTGAAGTATTCAGACCATGCAACGCCATTTTTTCTCTGTCAAGAACCAACTGATATTCCACGCTTGATCGATCTCGACTGATTTCAACATCTCTGAGACCGTCCATATTATTCATGGCTTCGGCCATCTGGTCGGCCAAATCACCCGTAATATCAAGGTCAAAACCTGAGATAATAACTTCAACGGTGCTAGCTCCACTTCCCAGTCCACCACCACCTCCTCCAGGATCGACTCTAAAATTATCAATTTCGGGGATGGATGAGAGATCGGCGCGCATCAAATCACCTATTTCATAAATATCCCGGTCTCGCTCCGTACTGGGGGACATTCGCATGGTGAAATTGATGATGTGTGAGCCGTTGTCACTGAAAGCGGCAAAAATATTTCCGTCATCCGCCACTCCGGCACTGGTAGAGATAACCTCAACTTCAGGATACTTTTCAAGAAAAGTGTTTTCTATCTGCCTGGCAACGACCTTGGTTTTTTCCAGCCCAACGCCCATGGGCAACTCAACTGATACTTCCATTCTGGCATTATCGGCCGGTGGGAAAAACTCAACACCTACAATTGGTAATAAGAATAAACTTCCAAAAAACAGTCCAACGGAAGAAACCACTACCAGCCATCGTCGGCGAACAGCAAATCTCAATGTATTCTCGTAAATATCATCCAACCAACCGAGAAACTTCTCTATTTGATCAAAAATCACTTTTATTACACCCGTTTTCCTCGGAGGTTGGGCACGCATCATTTGCGAAGCCAACATGGGCGTAAGCGTTAAGGCTGCCAAAGTAGAAACAATCACCACCAAGGTCACAATCATCCCCAATTGACGAAACATAATTCCACTCAACCCCTGAATCAATGTCAACGGAAAGAAAACCGCCACCACAGTGAGAGTTGTAGCAACCACAGCCAATCCCACTTCATTGGTTCCGTAGATGGCAGCCTCACGTGGTGAGGCGCCTTTCTCAATATGAGAAGTGATGTTCTCCAAAACCACAATGGCATCATCAACCACCATCCCAATGGCAATAGATAAGGATGAAAGAGAAATGATATTCAGAGTATTACCTGTAACGTAGAGATAAATAAACGACACAATTAGCGACACCGGAATGGTGAGTATGATGATGAAAGTTGCTCTCCATCGTCCAAGGAAGAACAACACCACCAAAACCACGAAGACACCTGCATACAATATGGTGGTAGCTAAACTGTTAATGGAATTTTCTATAAATTCAGAAGTATCAAAAATCATATTCAGCTGTACGTCGGCAGGAAGCGACTCCATTAAAGATGGCAACATGGCATTCACCTCTTTGGCAATTTCAACGGCATTACCTCCCGATTGTTGCTGAATGATGATTCTGGCACCTTGTCGTCCGTTGCTCCGTTCATCAATGGTCATTTTGGCGATGGTATCCTTTACAACAGCCACGTCACGCATCCTTACGGTGCGTCCCTCAAAATTCCCTACAACTAAGTTTGCTATCTCATCGGCTCCTTTATATTCGCCTTCTACCCTGATGGGATATGAAAAGCTTCCGATATCCAAAGTTCCTCCTGGAAGGTTTAAATTCTCCTGCCTAATTAGATTTCCAAGCTGTTCAACCGACACATTATATGCTTCCAATTTACCGGGATCAACATTCACCTGTATTTCTCGTTTAGGACCTCCGGAAAGTGATACCGCTCCAATTCCCTCTACCCGGTTAAGGGGATTAACAATGGCATCGTCAAGCAATTTAGTCAATGCCGGATAACTCTCTTCGGCGGTTGCCGATAACATCATGATTGGAATCATGCTGGTGCTGAACTTAAAAAGAATTGGCTTATCGGCATCTTCAGGTAAAAAAGCCTCCGCCCTTCCAAGAACATCCCGAATATCATTGGTGGCTTCATCGAGGTTTGAGCCCCATTCAAATTCCAACATCAAGACGGAAATGTTGTCTCGCGATGTAGAAGTTAATTTTTTAAGATTATTTACCGTATTCAATTGATCCTCCAACAAACGTGTTACGTTTGTTTCTATATCAATGGCACTGGCACCCTGGTAGAAAGTAAAAACAGTAACTATGGGTGGTTCAATTTCGGGGTACAAATCAATGGGCAGATATCTCAATGAAAAGAGCCCAAAAATCACTACCCCAAAGAATATTAGTATTGTAGTAACCGGCTTTTTAACAGCCGTTTCATATATCCTCATGGTTCTATAATTTTATAATAACAGAATAAACCAGACCTATTCAAATCTCACAGAAGTTCCATCCAACAATCTGGAGTGCCCGGCGGTTACCACTTCTTCCCCATCAGCTATCCCGCTGATGATTTCGTAGGCATTACCAATTCTTCGTCCAACTCTTACTGTTTTTCTTACAGCTATTCCGTTTTCGACGACGAAAACAAATCGTTCACTTGTGCCTTGTTGTCGAAGCACAGCAAGGTCTGGTGCAACCACTCTTTCAACCTCTCCAAAACCTAATGTCACTCTGCCAAACATTCCGGGACGAATCACCTGATCTCTGTTTGGGAACTGCAACTCTACGGTAAAAGTTCTGGTAACCGGATCAATGGTTGGATGCTTTAAGTGCACAGAGCCATCAAAAGTTTTTCCGGGGTAAACATCCAAAGCCAGCGAAATATTTAAATCTTTATCAACTCTGGGAAAATATTGCTCACTCACGTTCACAGTCACTTTAACAGGATGAATCTGCTCTACAGTTAAAATGGCTGCTCT
Source organism: Alkalitalea saponilacus (assembly GCF_900168165.1). Lineage (GTDB taxonomy): Bacteria > Bacteroidota > Bacteroidia > Bacteroidales > Marinilabiliaceae > Natronoflexus > Natronoflexus saponilacus. Next base: position 199,445 of record NZ_FUYV01000003.1, on the reverse strand, counting down.
ATTATCCACCACGGGAGAGCCGCTGAACATTTCTCCGTTCTCAAAGAATCTTCCGGTCACAACGCCATGAATCGGAGAACGTAACTGAGTGTTTTCCTGAAGATTTTCGAAGGCAGTTCTCGCCACTTCCAACTCGGTACTGATTTGATCGAGCTGCTGTTGAGAAACACTCCCTACTTTATACAATGTATCCAGTCTGGTAAACTCACGTTCGAGTATTTCAAGCTGAGCCTTTGCCTGGCGATAATTGGATGCATCCATTTGTACAAGCAGTTCACCTTTTCGTACCACATCACCCACTTCTTTGTAAATTCTGGAAACTCTGGAAGGAGTTGCAGGACTGATATAAGCCTTCTCGAAAGGTTCCACATTGCCTGTAAACTGGTCGCGTTGCTCAACTTGTTGCAATGCGACCCGCTCCGTTTTAACCAACACCTTTTCCTCACCTGCATCTTCTGAAGTTTCTGTACTGCTTCCACATGCCATCATAACAAACATGGACATGACCACTGATGACATTATAAAAAACTGCCTTACATTCTTTTTCATTCGTTTTCTGTTTAATTGACAGGTTTGACTTTCTTTTTGGCTGCACATTTTAACCAATAAGGAATAACCTTGTTTTCTGTATGTTAAATATGACTCTTTCATAATATCTTTAAGAGATTTGCTCCGTTCTGCATCAAAGAGGCCGAACAGTTAAAAATTATTATTTTCAATTCCTCTGATACATCCCTAATGATTAGCAACATCATCCATTCCTATAATTCTTCGATAGTCCGACTCAGCAGTTAGGAAATCGTACAACGACTGATTCAGGTTGAGATGAGCCTGTGTGAGTGCCATTTCGGCATCATTCAACTCAAGAAAGGTACCTGAGCCTGTTTGGTAACGAGTTTGTGCAATTACATATCCACGCTCCGCCTGTCTGACCCCTTCGCGGTTTGATTCGATTTGATCAAAAGCTGTTTCCATCTCATTATAGGCATTCTGTAACTGCATTTGAATATTTCTGTCCATATATTCCATCTGCATTTGCATCTGCTCAATGCCAATTGAGACCTGTTGTTCCTGATTTCGAATGGAAAAGCCATTAAAAACAGGTATCTGCAACTGAATCCCGGCCATAATCGGATTGGCCCACTGATAGTTGCTGAATCTAAAATCGTTGGCTTGTGTCATATATTGAAAATTACCAAATGCCGCTAGTGTAGGAAAGCGCTGAGCGCGTATAACCTGAAATTGTGTATGCATGCGATTGATTTCCAGATTCAGTTGACGCAAGTCTGGATTATTGGTCAAATCCAGCCCCGCACTGTTGGCATGCAATAAACTTCCTTCATTGTATGATTCCAAATCATCTTCCGTTACAATAACTACACCCTCGTCAATTCCCAATAGAACGCGTACCATCAACTCGGCCATACGTACTCCGTTTCGCGCCTGCAATAAAGATGGACGTAAATTCCGTACCTGAACTTCACTGCGAATAAGATCGTACTCAGCAACCATTCCCTGGTTAAACATCTTTCGAACATCTTCAAGATTTTTCTCAGCATTTTCCATGCTTTGGGACATGACACGATATGAATCTGCTGCCAACAAAAGACCAAAGTAAGCTTTCCGAACCTCTGATACCATGTTAACCCTTGAAGCTCTGGCCGATTCAATCGCAAGAGCCACGTCATGTTCAGTTAATCTGATGTTTTGATATATTGAATACGAAAACAATGGAAGCGAGGCCGTTAATCCAGCTGTATAACTGTTATCAAATCCCATTTCCATTGCACCACCTGAACCCGGACCAAATATCCCATCAGGAAGATACATAACTTGCTTTTTGAAGTTACGTGAAAAATTCCCCTCGGCATTTAAAGAAGGGAGTAATGCATTTCTGGCAGTTCGCAAGGAATAGTCCACTCTCTCTATTTCCCTATCCGCGATTTTTATCATCGGGTTTTCGGACAAAGCAATTTCAATGGCATGATCAAGTGTTAAAGGCAACACCTCGTCATTACCGGCAGCTGAATTCAGTGCCGGAACCATCAGTCCTAAAACAACCCAAAACGTGAGGCTTCGTCTCACGGATTTAATCCGGCAAAAGCATTTCATAAACGAAAATCTCATTTTTTTCATACTCATATTTATCATTACTTCAATTTCGACAATAATAACTCCTCAAGTTTTTTAATTCCGGCATAGGTTGAAATACCTCTTATATAATTTAAAAAAAGTGTCTCGAAAAGCTCGGCAGCAGGATATTCATGTGCTGGAAAAACATCTCTTCGATGCATGGCATTCATTTGTTCGATAAAAATTTTAGCAACCAAGGGAACATTTAACTTTTCCCGAAAGAATCCCTCTTGAATCCCCTGATTAACCAAGTTCTGAAAGTCATGATAGCTTTCCTGTTTCCGACGGTACATGGTCTCATTCCACAATTCCGGATAATAAAGTTCCAAATCCTCAAAATAGACAGGGTTTACTTCATTTATAGCTTTTATTCCAAACTCAAATGCCCCTACAATCAACTCCATACTATTGGCCGAACGTTCCTTAAGTTCATTCAATTCCAATTCATTCTTCGCTATTAAGTCTGCAATACTGGCTCTTAATATCTCATTTTTATCTTTAAAAATTTCGTATATGGTTCGCTTAGACATTCCCATTTTGCGGGCAATGGCATCCATCGTAACCCTGCGTATTCCCTCAGTAAAGAACATTTTACCGGCTGTATCCAGAATTCTTTCTCTTATTTCCATTATTCGATTTTTTGAACAATACAAAGCTATGATAGAAAACTCATAAAACCTATTCGGTTTTCTTGTTTTATAACTCTTTAACAATCGGCTTACAATGATCAATTCTGGTGGCAAATTAATAAACTATAGAGCATGAGGTAGCCTAACATCTGCACAATTGCACATATTTGATGCTGAACTGCAAATACACATCACTGAAATGGAAAATAATGAAAGTCCAGTAAAAAAAGTTTAATACTGAAAACAATAAACTTACCATTAACAATTTAGTATCTTTGTACCGGCAATCAATTAATATCTCATGAAGAAAAAGATTCTTTTTATTATAAACCCAATATCAGGCATTGGACGTCAAAAGTCTATGGAAGGAATCATTCATCAAGAGATGAACATGGATGAATGGCTCGTTGAAATCGCATATACCGAATATAAAAACCATGCCTTTGAAATCAGCTCTGAAGCCGCAGATTCTTATGACGTGGTGGTTGCCGTAGGTGGAGATGGCACAGTTAACGAAGTAGGGCGGGGACTAATTAATTCAGAAAGTGCTCTTGGTATAATCCCCACCGGTTCGGGGAACGGACTGGCAAGGCATTTGGAAGTTCCATTTAAGATAAACAGAGCCCTAAAAGCCTTAAACCAGTGCAACTTCCGTAAAATTGACGCCATAAAAGTTAATGACCATTTCTCCCTGAATGTTGCAGGAATAGGTTTTGATGCATTTATCAGTCATAAATTTGCAAAAAAGAAAAATAGAGGCCCACTGGCTTACATGCAGTTAATTTCGAAAGAGTTTGCCAACTACAAAAGCGCAAAATACAAAGTAACCATTGATGGCCAAACGCAACTGTGGGATGCTTTTTTGATAAGCTTCGCCAATTCAACACAATATGGAAACAATTTCCATATTGCCCCTCAGGCTCGTATAGACGATGGGTTAATCGATGTTTGCCTGATTCGTGATTTCCCGAAAGTAACAGCCCCGGCTCTTCTCATCAGCATGCTTGACCGAAGCATTGATAAAAACAGATATGACATCATTGTGAAAGCAGTAAAAATCAACATAGAGCATGACTCCAATCTGCTGGGACATGTAGATGGCGAGCCCGTCATTCTTGGCAATAAAGCAGAAGTAAAAATTCTCCCCCTGGCATTAAAAGTGGCCATTCCACCAAAACATTTAAAACAAACTCAGAACATCTTATCTCCGCTTCTGGAGATGCTGCCGGCTATAAAATAGCTTTCAATTTAAAGTATTAATTCAACACCTTTCCAAACTCATATGCCACCAAAAAAGATTGATGCGTCAATTGTATTGGTTTTTGAGATTAGTTGACAGGAGTTATTCCGTTCCTTTTTCACTAAAATATGGAAACACATCCATAATAGGGCTCTCGACAATCGCAGTAACCTCAAAATCCACTGTCATCCCCGATAACGAATCCATAAGATTTTCATACGCTTCTTTTAAATCGTTCCCCATAACAAGCATTTGAGATGAAACCTTCTTCTCTTTGCCGGCATTCTCATCAATGGAAACATATGCCACTTTACATTTATACCATCTGTCAGCATTATCGTTTGGGAAAATATCAGAATAGTCAGCCTTGCGAATATTGGTAACATGGAACTCTCCACGAATCATCTGCTCCAACTCCTTGTGAATTCTGCTTTCTGCCTCGGTAAAAGATACAGCGTCGACCAAATAGGGCTCAGACACTTTCTTCTCCTTTCCGGTAGTTTCGTCAATTTTAATGTACTTCACCTTACATTCAAACCAGGTATGCATGATAATAAATTTTGAAATTAAACGGTCAAAGATAAGAAGTCAAAGAATACAAATCTGATCATAAGAGAGGAAGTTATCAACAACATGAGCAAATCAGAAATTTCAAACAAACCAAAAAAAAATTCACATTCTTAATACGTGTCAAATAGAGTTTGATTGTCATATTATCAAATAACAGAAAACAAACAGATATGAATTGCAAAAACATAAGAAGGAATTTATACCGCGTATTAAGAAAGACCGGAGTTCCAAGGGAGAGAATAGCTGAGGATTCTTCATTCTCAATGGATTTGATGATGGATGAGATTGATATGACTTGTTTTTTATTTTATCTGGAAACCAGTTTTAATGTGAACATTGACAATGATGCGCTACCTCGCATCAACTCAGTTCCATCAACCATTGATTATTTGCAGCAACGCTGCGCATAGAATCTGTTCAATCAGCAAAAGGCAGCTCCTGCATTGAAGCGTTATGCATCAGGATATTAATCTTTTAATATCCCCGTGTTTAAGGTGGACTTTGCAGGATTTTTATATTCTTAATCCAACCTAAACACCTTCTCGAGGGTTTCGTCTGGCTGAATGATGTTATATTCCTTCCAAAATTCGGGATCAAAGTCCCCAAGATGCTCAGAAAGCACATAAGAGGGGCGAAAAGTTTCAGCCCAACGAATCCGATGTTGACTGGCTGCACGGGTATGATCACTTACCAACATTTCGGATACCGTATGGAAAACTGTTCTTTGACGTCTATTCCGATCAACTACACGCAAATTCACTTCGCCCTTTACCCTTGACAACACCCATAAATCACCCCATGGGCGATATTCGACTAGATACCTGGCAAACAAAGGAGTCGTCCGGAAACGACGCGCATCTCTCTGAACCAAATAACTTCGGCTCCGACGTATGGAAGCAGAGGTTAGTTCAAATTCAATGCTCACCAATGCATAAGATTCAGCATCAATTCGCATTTCTCCTTTATAAAAAAGGGACTCTGTATCGTTAATAGGTTCAAATCCCACCCGATAAACCATCCGATCAAATACAATATCAACACCGTTAAAAATATATTCGTATTGCGAATACCCGTCATCATTATAAAAGAAATCTCCATTCCTCACCACATCTAATCTTGAGAAATGATATGGCCCACCTACCAATCTGAAATTAATCAAATCCATATCAACGGTTTCTCTTCCCTTTCTTCCTCTGATAAAGCGGACTCTTTCCTGATCAAATACATTTTGATATGAAGGTTTTAAAATCTCCACGACAGCCTCCGAAACATCTACAAAACGGTCATCCTGTTGTATGGTTTCCCTGAAAAATGCTGTTAAAAAAGTGGGGAAACCCGGGTAGTTTTCAACGACCCTTTGTGATGCCAACCGCATAATCACATCAGCATCCTGATAAAGAATGTTAACTTCCGGTAAACTCACAGATGATGAGGCCAGGCTCACAACCACCATGGTGTCGCGAGAAGGAACTATTAATTTTTCGCCAATATATCCGAGGTGAGAAAAAACCATTTGTTCTCCTTTGAATTGTTCCGGCACCAGAAACTCAAAATAACCGGCATCGTTTGTAATTGTACCCATGGGTTTTCCGATTAGTCCAATATTTACCATGGGCATTGGTTCTCCGGATAGAGCCTCCTCAACTCTTCCACTAATTCTGACTGCCTCTGAGGAGAGAATCCGCCCCCTTCTGCGACCAATGATTACCTGGTTGTTAATGAGACGCACTTCAACACCATCACGGCCAAAGACCTCCTCTAACCATTGTTCCGAAATATTATAAGGTACTTCAATATTGCGTTTTTCTGATCCGTTAAGAATATCGGCATCGTAGGCGAAATCAAGAGAATGGATAGTGGTGAGAGAGTCGATTAAATCAGAGGTGGAAATATTATTTAAGATTATTAAGGAATCGCGTTGATGATCGCCGGACCAGACAGCACCAATTGAAAATATTGAGAGCACACAGATGACAATCAGTTTTTTTCGAAAGAAAAAACTGATTACGCCTAAAATCCTTATGAAGCTTAATCTTGTCACCCCATCACTATTCAATGCATTAATCGATTTGGAATTACAATCTTTATTTAGAAAATAAAAAGCCGAAAGTTAAAGAACCGGGATGCTGACCAAATAGGTTACAAACCTAATTTGCATTTAGCCTCTTTACCAGGACAAACTCATCGGACTTTACCTGGGTCAGGTTAAAAGTTAAACACACAACATCCAGGATGTAATCAAAAGTATTCTGAGAAAATGAAGCAACCAGTTTTTCATCCAATATTGAGGGGTCTTCTGTCACAATTCTGATATGGTATGTTTGTTCAAGAGCATTAAAGACCTCATACAATGAAACATCATTAAACCTTAGTTCCCCTGTTTTCCATGCCAGATTATTGGGATATAGCGATCGCTTAACAATTGTCCCGGATGGAACATAAAAATCGGCTCCATCTCCTGCTTCCAGTTTTAACGGGTCTAAATCAGACAACAATGAAACAACTTCGACAACTCCTTTGTTTACATCGACCTGGCAAAGTTCAAGATGTTCGTATGAACGAACATTAAAAGAGGTACCCAACACTCTTACTTCAAACCCCCCAGCTTCAACAATAAAAACATTTTGCTTGTCAGAGGTTACTTCAAACCAAGCTTCTCCTGACAACAAAATCCGTCGCTCAGTGTCACCAAAGTTTTCCGGATAACTGATGCTGCTACCACTATTTAGCGCTACAAGCGTCCCATCAGGTAAAACAATCTCAGAACTGTCTGAATGAGTTATATATGTAACCTGTTCAGCCTGCTGGTATGATGCCGGAAGCAGGAAATAGAGCAGCCCCCCAATCAGCACGATTGCAGCAACAATTGCAGCGGCGTATTGATAGATAGCAATCAGTCGGTTTTTAGAAGTTGGTTTAGCCTTTATTCTGGCACTAACTTGTTGCCATGCATTGTCTGTATTGATTTGATCGCATTGCGCAGCAGTTCCGGCAAGCATCCATGACTCCCTGAGTTCATTCCATATTTTATGATTCCCCTCATCAATTTTGAGCCAGGCTTCCAGAAAGTCCATGTCTTCACTGGTCGCCTCATCCGACAACACCCTGCATAACTGATTGTAATTTATATTGTCTGAAAATTTCATTTGCAATAATTCTATAGCATTCCTGTTATATTGACAACTTTAATTGGAAAAACCCTTACCACTCTCTTTAATTTTTATCGGCAATTGTTCTCTCAGGAATTGAAGAGCTTTTCCCATCTGAGCTTCAACAGTTTTAACAGAAAGACCTAATCTCTCTGCGATCTCCTTATATTTCATTCCTTCGAAGCGACTCATGCGAAAGATCTTTTGCCTCTGTTCCGGCAGCATTGATATTACTGATTGCACTTCTGCAATCAGTGATTCATCCGGAATATCCTGATCAACCTCGGGAATCTGAAAATCATCCACATCATAAAACAATTTTTTGGATTTCAACTCATTAAAACACCGATTTGTGACAGCTCGCATGAGGTATGCCCGGGGATTATCCACCTTTAAAGCCTCCCTTTTTTCCCAAATGCTGACAAACATTTCCTGAACAACGTTTTCAGCAATCTCCCGATCATTCAAATATTTCACAGCGTAATTCACCAGCATAGGGTAAAACAACCGAAAAAGCTTTTCGAAAGCTTTTTCATCTCCATTGGCTATTTGCGCGAATAGTTTTTTTTCAGGATATGGAGGTTGTTGCATATATCAGATTATTGATCGTCCCATTTAAAAGAAACAACAACTGCTGCATGATCAGAAGGGAAACCTGGTTCAAACTGATCTATAACACGACTCCAGGATGCATTAAATCCGGGGCCTTTGTAATAGATAAAATTAATCCTGTCCTGCATGACTTCTTTATATCTGGGTGACCAGGTAAAACCGGGATTTTTTACTTCATTAGGATAAATATAACGAAAAGCATCTATAAAACCAGCATCCTCTATGGTTTTACTCACAGGATGCTCTATAACAAGACCAAACCGGTTCTCACGATTAGCTTCTGTCCAGTCGAGATGTGACCCTGAGTTAAAATCACCTGCTAATATGATGGGATAATCGCTGTACGAATTTTGGATAGATTGCATTTCCCACATAATAAAACGAATTTCGCTTCCTCTTGATTGCATTTCCCGGATAATTACTGAATCCGCTCTGGCGTGACCAGACATAATATAGGGACCAAGATTGGGAAGGTAGCTTAAGGCAACGGGAACCATTACAATCTGGTTATCCCTGGGAAGATTTACCACAACAGCCCCAGAGTGTCTTGGACGATAAACATTGTAAGTTCGTCCAAACGGATAACGACTTAAAATGCTCAGACCAGGACTTCGCTGATAGTAATAAAAGCCAAGTATGTCTGCAATCATTTCGCCACTGTCGAAGGCTTCCTGCAAAGAAATAATATCGGCTCCCGATTCTTGAATGATCTCTGCAACCCTTTGTGGCCCTGCAAAAAGACCATCAGCACGACCACCATTCCATATATTCCAGGTCATAATTGTTAACGAATCGGGTCTCGCTTCTCTTCGTCTTCTCGTTAAATGCCTTTCATCACCGCAAAGAGTTTTAATCTGCTCAGGAGTTAACACCCTGCTCCATATGGTAAATTCATCTATCAACCCATGAAAAGCATCTCTAATTGGGTTGGTCGAAAAAGGATGACCACCTATATAAATGTCTCCCTTGAATATATCAAGGTTGAAATTTTGCAAACAAAACACAGCGACATTCTCTCCATTGTAATAAACTCTGGCCTCTTTTCTGGCAAAATCAAGTGTATAACCAAGCAGATGCCATTCGTCGTTAGCTACAGGTTGACGAATGCTGGTTGGCTCGTAAACAGCCTCGTTAAGACCATCGGTTAACATCCATCTGTATGAACCGGAAGTTGTTTTCCCGAACAGCCACCCTTGGGGCGCCAATTCATCATCGGCCAGTTGAGAGATAATGGTATATTCATAAGGATCACCCGGATGAGCCTTAACCCAAAAAAAGATCGATAATCCAGGGTAGTCGTTGAACGACTGCCCATCACCTTTTACAACAACTACAGGTTTACGAAATTTTGCAGCCGATGTCAGATCTAAGGAATAATTAGAAACTCCGTCATTAGAGAAAGAGACATTTTCGTCGCCTCTGAAAGTTACAGGCAAAACCCCTTCATTGGAAATTTTGTTATCAAATTCAAGATGGATTAACGGCATAGACGGCACTTCGGTAACAGGAATTCTGTTGCAACCAAAAAGAAGCACCAAAAACAGAAGAAAACGAGAGATCCATAGTACACAGAGCAATTTCTTCATATGATTAAATTTCAGTTTATTAAACAACAGATTGTCAGCTATCAAAGTCTAAATAATAGTTTGCACCCATCTTTTGGATTAACAGCATGCAAAAGTTTTACGAACTAACCAAAAGCTGATACAAATACCAGATCAACTATTTAAACATCGAACGACAATCACAATCATTCAAAATGTGCATCATCTCATATTATTGTAATTCTGATATGTGCTCTAACCGTGTTACCATTTCTTTAACCTGCTCCTTTAATTCTCCAGCCAGCTTTACAAACTCATCGGACTGGCTTTTAAATGCGCTTTCTGTTTTAATGGCCAAATCATATAAGTCCGTCGCGTCCATCGTTCCCACAATTCCTTTGAGAGAGTGGAGCAACCTGTAAATACTGTCGTTGTCATTTTCACCCAACAGATCATCAAGACTACTGCCAAAGTTTTTATAATCATGGCAAAACCCTTTAAGCAAACGTTTATAAAGATCAGACCGTCCACCCATACGACGAATGCCATGATGCACCTTAAGACCCTTTATATCAGGGAAGTCAAACCTCTCCATAGAATCTTCGGCCATCACCTGTCTGTCATTTAAATCATGCACGCCAAAAACCAAACCATAAATTACCCGGAATAGGTCTTCAGGATCAATTGGTTTTGCAACCATTCCAGTCATTCCTGCCTGCAGACACAGTGATTCAACATCACCAAAAGCTTCAGCGGTCATTGCAGCCACTGGCACCTCTTCCCATCCGGGCATTTTTTTCAATCTTCTGGTGGTGGCATACCCATCCATTCCCGGCATGTTAATATCCATTAAAACAAGATCGTACGGACAATCACTATTGAATCGCGAAGCAAGTTCCAGAGCTTCGGGGCCACCTGTAACCACTTCAGTTTTAATGTTTGCCATATCGAGTAATTCTACTGCCAGCATCCTGTTGCTGGCAGTATCATCAACGACAAGAATCTTCAACGGAGATTTCTCCTTAAGCAGCTCTCTGTATATTTTTCTCTTGCCAGCCGAAGCTGTTGTTCCAATAACATCACCTCCCAAAACATCCATAAAACAGTCAAATAGAGAAGAATAGTTCGCAGGTTTATTGAGCCGTGCGATTTTCTCATTGTTGACAAAAAAATCGGCGTAACGATTTTCATTAAATGGTGTTGTAAGAAAAACCAAATGTTCAAATTCTCCTGTGCTCTTAACTATTTTCTGTATTTCGATGTCAGAATGTGTTTTAAATATCTCCGGATCAAGGAATAAAATTCCAAATGGAGTAACCATTTCAGAACGCTCTAACTCTTGCCAAAGGGCTCTTGAAGAACTACATCTTTTCACACTAAATCCAAAATCCTGTAACATGTGCTGCAAACTTTTTGCAGAAGCCTTGTTTCCATCGGCAATTAAAACGGTATCACCTGTACCTTCAAAGGCATTGCGCATCTGTTCCTTTTTCTGGGTAGATTGCATCCCCAGTGATACCGTAAAAGAGAAAACACTTCCCACTCCATACTCACTCTCCACCCAAATTTCGCCTTCCATCAAACTGGTCAGTCTCTTGCATATCGCCAATCCAAGACCGGTACCTCCATATTTTCGGGTTATGGAAACATCGGCCTGTGAAAATGCTTTAAACAAGTGGTTTTTCTGTTCTTCTTTTAAACCAATACCGGTATCGGAAACTGAGAACAAAAGTTTTACCTGATCACCATCTTTTCGTTTAACCCGAACTTTGACAACCACCTCTCCCTTATCGGTAAACTTAATGGCATTATTAACAAGGTTAACCAAAACCTGCTCAATCCTTAAAGGGTCGCCCACAAGGCTTAAAGGAACATTTGGAGCGTAATCGAAAACCAGATCAAGGCCTTTTTCGTTTGCTCTAAACATGACAATATCGGCCAGGTTTTGCATGACCGCCTCCAAATCAAAATCAATTTCCTCCAATTCAAGCCTACCGGCTTCTATTTTCGAGAAATCGAGAATATCATTAATAATACCCAGAAGTGATCTTGACGAGGATTGAATTCGTTTGAGGTAATCAGAATGTCCGGGGATATTCAGTTTCTCCAGCCCCAAATGAGTCCAGCCGATGATGGCATTTAATGGAGTACGAATTTCATGGCTCATACGAGCCAGAAAATCGCTCTTAGCACGAGTGGCAGCTTCGGCAGCCTCCTTGGCTTTCTGCAGTTCAATGGCGCCTTCGTTTCTGGCCAGCACAATTCCAAGTGTTCCTGCAAATGCCTTAAAAAGAGTGTTGTGAGATTCATTCCAATCGCCGCTTCTGGTTCCCAATCCAAACCCGATAAATCCCCAAAATCGCTCATGAACAAATACCGGTATAAGCATTGCTGATGCTGATTTCATGGTTTTGAGAAACTGCATTTCTCCAGGCTCTGCATTTCTTTGAGAAACAACGACCTCCTTTTTTTCGCTTAACCTGTAAAACCAGGTGGTGGATATTTCCTCATAGGACACATTATCAAACTCATTGCGGCTAACTGGTTCCAAAATAATCCTGTCCCATTCCACAATATGACGTAATATCAACTTCCCTGTTTTAGGAGATTTCTCGTTGGTAAAAGCAAAAGCTCTGTCAACTGCCGCTCCCTGCCCCATCACGCGCAATGCTTTTAGCAATGCTTCTTCAGGCTCGGCAGTCATGATCAGCTCTTTGACGGCTTCGGATACCCCTTCAAGCAACTTATCACGAAGCATCAACTCAGTCATGGCTTCTTTTTGTGCGGTAATATCTATGATTACACCCTGCAGCGTTACTTTGGTTGATTCCTTTTCATAGACAGGCAAGCCTTTCTCATACACCCACTTTCGATGGCCAAACAAATCACGAATGCGATATTCAATCTCATAAGGACGCTGTCTGAGCACTGCACTTCTGATGGTCTCCCGAACCTTTTGAACATCTTCATTGTCAACAAATGGCATCATTGACTGTCCTTCTGCAATGAAAGCATCAACACCCAGACCAATTAGTTTTTCAACCCCTCCACTAATAAAAAGCATGGTTCTTCGGGTATCGTTCTGGCAGTGATAAACAACACCGGGAACATTGGATACAATGTTCCGGTAGTTTTCCCGGCTGAGTTCCAGCTCCGATAAAGCCTGACGTAAAGGAGTAATATCTGTGGAAACACATACAAGAGAGGTAATTTCCCCATCGTGGTTTTGGATTGGGAATTTATTGGAGAGAAAAGTCCGTCTTTTGCCCGAGGATGGCAAAAACTCCTCTATTTGAACCGGCTCTCCTTTTCTCAGAACATCCTGATCATTTTTCTGTAGTGCAAGTGCATACTCAGAAGGAAAAATCTGATCATCAGCCTTCCCTATGATTCTGTGGGCTTCCATGCCCAGAATCTCCTCCATCTGTTGATTAATGAGGGTATATTTCCCACGCAAATCTTTTACATAAATAAGAGATGCACTATTGTTTATAATATCATTCAAAAGTTTTCGATTCTCCTGCAACAGTTGATCTTTCACAGCGCGGTTTCTCTCATCCTTATCAACTTTACGCATAAAGATATATGCCATCCAAAACCCAACAATAATGGCCAGAGCCATGATGGTAATTAGTGCATACAAACTATAGAGCGATAGCCGCTCCATGGCTCTGTTTTGTTGATCGTTGGCACGCTCACCGGCATTCTGAATGGCTTCAGCACTGCTGATCATCAATCCCTGAGCACTATGTAACTCATGTATGGCAAAAACCAATTCGTTTATTACGGACTGATAAGAAGCAAGATCTGTTTTTAATTGTCGTATTGTCTCTCCCGCTCGGGTACCGGGAGGAACAAGATCAGATGGAGGTAGTAGTCTACGGATTCGCAAAAATATCATATCCACAGAATCCCGATGGACGATCTCAAGCGGAAAATTCCATATTCGTTTTTCCAGCTCCTTGAGGTGTAGAAGCTGAAACAAAAGATCGTTGTGGGTATCTGCTCCAGAAACCTGCGCTGCTCCACGAAAAAGCCTCGGAAAAGGTTCCCTGGCATTTATGAAAATTTGTTGAAACAAGCGATCCATTCTCTCCTCCGCATCAAACCTCTTTTGTTTTAAGTCAATAAACATTAACCAATATTGGTTGAACTCCTCCATCCAAACGTTCACGTTCTCTAATTCACTGCGGCTTTTTGAGTATAGTCTGCTGTTCTCTGCTGCATACAAAGCATTGCTTATTTCAATGGCCAAACTATCAACCTGTGATGCGTGGGTGGTATCACTGCTTAAGCTAAAACCTTTGGCCTCTATCCGTGCAAGATATATTTGATGTAGTAGTTTATCTACCTTTTCGGTACTATCAATCCATTCATGCAAACGCTGAACCCCCCAAACCGTTGCACCTGAAACCATTACCAATAGTAACAAATTGACAATGTATCCCCGGAACACCCGCTTGCTAATTGAACTGTTATTTTCCTTATGGGTAAAAAACGACATTAATAACTGTTAAAGTCACGACTTAATTACAAACAACAAAAATCGCAAAAAAATGCGGAACTATATCATTTTTGGTTCCAATTAATTTATACATGCTTTATAACATTAGGTTGCGTTTTTTAACAAAAACAAAAAGCCCTATATTTTTGTTTGTAAATAGTTAAATAACGATTGTTCATAGAATATAAGTGATTTAGAAATGCCCCACACTCAACGAAAAAAAAAGGATCTAAACCCCAGCCTTATTCTTGGCAAAAAGGAAATTGCTGATGGCGTATTCACCATTGATACAGAGAAAAAGTTCAGTTTTATCCCCGGGCAAGTCATTGCATTAGCGCTTAATCCCGAAGATGAGCCCCGCTTATACAGCATTGCATCGGGGAATGAAGGAAAAGCTCTGCGTATTCTTTTCGACATCAACCCGGAGGGTCAACTTACTCCTGCGCTGTCCAAATGTCGGATTGGTGATACAGTATTTGTTTCAGAGCCTTTCGGGAAGTTTATCGGAACTCAGGAACAGGCATTCTGGATAGCCACAGGAACAGGCATTGCGCCATTTATCAGCATGCTGGAATCCGGTTTGGCTATAAATAAAACACTATTGCATGGAGCCAGGTACATCTCTCAGTTTTACTATGCCGACAAATTTGAACAAACAATGCACCAGAATTATTTAAGGTTCTGTACTGCAGAAGAGAATGACATGGTAATACATGGTAGAATAACCGATTACCTGAAGAAACATGAAACCCTTTCGCTCGAAATAAAATATTACCTTTGCGGAAGTGCCGAGATGGTGGTTGAAGTGAGAGACATTTTAATAAATAAAGGAATTCCTTTCGATAACATAGTAGCAGAAATATACTTTTAAAGATGCAAAATGAGCTTTTATACGGGAAGACGTTAAATGAATTAAAAGAAATTGTAAAACAACACAATTTGCCCGGCTTTACAGCCGGACAAATTGCTGATTGGCTATACAAAAAAAGAGCTGAGTCCATCGATTCAATGACCAATCTCTCAAAAAAAGCACGCCAGTTATTATCTGAAAATTTCGAAACCGGTGTTACCCTACCATCAAAAGTCCAAGAATCGGTTGACGGAACAAAAAAGTATCTTTTTCCGGCACACAAGCACTTATTTATTGAAGCTGCATACATCCCGGAAGACAATAGAAAAACGCTCTGCATTTCTTCACAAGTTGGTTGTAAAATGGGATGCCTTTTTTGTATGACCGGTAAACAAGGCTTTCAGTCGCAACTAACAGCCGGTGAAATTCTAAATCAAATCAGGAGCATTCCCGAAAGTGAAGAATTGACCAATGTGGTTTACATGGGTATGGGAGAACCTCTGGATAACATTGAGGAAGTTCTTAAAAGCCTTGACATACTCACATCTGACTGGGGATATGGATGGAGTCCGAGAAGAATCAATGTTTCTACCATCGGAATTGTCCCAGCCATGCGAAGATTTATTGAAGAGAGCGAAGCCCACCTTGCCATCAGTCTTCATACCCCTTTTAATGAAGAACGGCAAAAACTGATGCCAATTGAACAGGTATATTCCATTGAACAGGTTATTGAAACACTTCGTGAATATGATTTTGGTCGCCAGCGCAGAATTTCTTTTGAGTACATCATGTTTGAAGGGATAAATGATACACCTGCACATGTAAAAGGCCTGACTAAAATCCTTAACGGCATACGATGTAGGATAAATCTGATTAAGTTTCACCCCATTCCTGATTCTCCTCTTAGAGGAACTCCACACAAAACCATGCAATGGTTTTGTGACCAACTCAACAACAAAGGCATAACCACCACCATACGCCGTTCTCGTGGAGAAGATATTTATGCTGCATGTGGTTTGCTTTCAACCAAAGCTCTTCTCAACGATGATAAACCAAAAGATTATTAATCAAACAATCGTATAAAAGTAATTTTCAAGCCTTAGAAAACCATAGCAAAACCACTTACAATAGAACCTGACCTCAAAACATGATCCAGTCTTGATTGGAGATAGTTTTCCCTTCCTTAACAATTTAGATTACTACAAAAAAATTGAGACAAGGCATTATTTTCACCACCGGATCTGCATAAAAACAAGAAAATCACAACATCAGAATCTCACATATCCATGCCATGGTTCATTTTTAACACCATAAAAGTGTTAAAAATGGGTCTTCAGAATCCATCATACTTTATATTCAGCAGGTCGTTCCGGAGACATATTAATAATTGGATGAACATCCTTCGAGTATATAAAAAAGAGGCTGTCTTAAAAGTAAATTTAAATTTTCCTTAACTTTCAAATCGTAAATTACACGTTAATAATTCACCCCTAAATCCCCCAAGGGGGACTTTAAGCCTCCCACTTGGGGGAGGTTTGGAGGGGTGAAAGCAAAGTCGTTTTACAAATTGTAAGTATTGAATATCATTAACAGACTTTTTAGACAGCCCCTGAAAGAAAAAACCTGATTTTGATTCCCGTTATTTGTTTTTTCTATTTTTTAATCACAATTCTTTTGGAAACTCGTTCTCCGTTATAATCGGTTATAACTAAAACATATACTCCATCATTCCATCCGTAAGTGTTAACACTTAGAGAAGAAGAATTTATGTTCCCTGTTTCAAACACACGTACTCCGGCTAAGCTATAAACAGTAATATCCGCAATATTTACTTCTGAATAAATAATAAAATTGTCCGAAGCAGGATTAGGATAAACTTCTGTTCTCAACTCTGAAGCAACAGGTAGATTTGTTGCATTTTTCAACTCAAGAGAAACATCATCAATATAAACCGATGTTATCAAATTATCACCACCTGTACTACCCATCTCAAACACCAATTTACCAACAACTTCTACATTTTCCTTGTTTATTGTGATTGAATAGGTATCCCACTCAGTGGTGATGTTGAATTCTTTCGGACTCATAAATTCAATAAACCATGGAGCAGCATCCAAACCTTTTCCAAAGTTCACATTAAGAGTTCTTGGAGCATCAGCCCTCGCTCTAAAAGTAAGAACATATTCACCATCAGGGGTATCAAGATTATCTTTGAACAACTGAACCGACCATGGCTGCCATCCGGCATTGGTTATATTAACTGTAGCTAAATGCTCAGACGGAAATGTAACTGATCCTTGTCCACCATCTCCAAACCAATATTCCCAATTACCCTGATCTCCTCCATTGGGATCGCCAATTTCACCTGAACCATCATAAAGATTCGGGTTTTCAGGATCAATTCCGGTGGTATAAATAATATCATCAAAGGCAATATCGGAGATGGATGTACTACCAGGCCCCTGGGTCACTGAGAATGGAATAGGAACTGCAGATAAATCAACGCTCGCAAAAGAGCTAATCGGAATTCTAACTCTATGCCATTCGCCATCACGCTCAAATCCTTCAGGATCTGAACCGGTCACAAAATCAAAAGATCCGGAGGTACCTGAGGCACCTGTGATGGTGACTCTGAAACTCTCCTGAGAAGATGCTTTTACTGAAAATGCCAAATAACCATTCTCAAAATGAGAAAGATCTGCCGCCTTATCGTCATGAATTCCAAAACCCCACCAACCGGCACCAACCGATGTGAAGGCCAGATATTCTTCGCCATCATATGGCGAAGATTGGATATTATTTAACGTTCCTTCCCAAATGTAAATGTGAGCATCAACATCATTAATGAGTAAGATTTCTTCAACATTAGGATTTTCAGTAAAGATTCCATAATAATCTGCTACAATCTTGTTTTCAAACAGTTGCAGATCATCATTCCTATTGGGATTTAACTCACTATTCATCAAAGGCTGCCCATCAACTGACAGATAAATATCGTCCACAAGAATATTGGAAATTGCGCCATCCCCTCCAAGCATGAAAATATTTCTAACATCAGATAAATCCAACCCTGCTGCAACCAATTCCGAAACAGGAATAGATAATTCGTACCATTGTCCGTCCCTTTGAAATCCGTAGGGATCGCTCCCTTCAATAAAATTTATACGCCCTTCGGCAGCACCTCCCATGCCAATCCAGAAATCATTATCCGATGAAGTGCGTAAAGCCAAATGCAGAGAACCATTACTAAAATGCGAAAAATCCATACCGGCAGCAGCATTAATTCCAAATCCAAACCAGGTTCTTGCAGGGTAACCATAAAAACTTAAAACCTCGGCTCCATCATAAGAAGGTGCGTTTTCTAACGGCTGCAATGAATTATCCCAAACCTGCAATGTATTAGAAAAGTCATCGAATACGAATCGCTCAGATATAGAAGGATTTTCCGTGAAAATTCCGAAATAATCTGCCTGAGGTGTTTGCGGCTCAGAAACAACAAGAACTCCTTCGCCCTCTCGTTGGTATACACGAATGTAATCCACAAACATCTGAGCTGGAAGAGGAGCTGTAATGTCATCAGGATTTGTTATCCCCGGGAATGAACCTCCCACTGCCAGATTTAGAATGAAATAGTGAGGCCAGTCACGAAACTCTTCTGCATCTTCTCCGGTAATATCCATGGCGAAGTAAGGAGTTGGATGATCATTAAAATACATCTCAATTCTTTGGGGCGTCCATTCCATTACAAAAACATTATACTCATATAAAGATGCCCCTTCGGGTGCAGTCCATTGCGGTCCATATCCGGCATAATTACCTGCGTGTTCCCAGTGTAATGCACCATTAAAAGTTCTATCCTGAGTTCCGGCGTCGATACCTTCCCTGTGTCCAGCCTCCATAATATCAATCTCACCACTTGCAGGCCAAGTATTCTGAGTTCCCAACATCCAAAATGCAGGCCACAAGCCATCTGCCAAAACTGGCAATTTAATTCTAGCCTCAATGCGACCATATAATGCAGCAACTTTGCCGGAAGTATTGATTCGTCCGGAGGTAAACTGATAATCGCCAAAACTTTCACGTTTTGCGGTAATAATCAGAGCATTATTTCCTTCACCATCAGGGCCTACTTCAACATTTTCAGCACGATAGTGCTGAAGTTCCTGATTGGCTCCCCAGTTCCAAACGCCAACTTCTGTCTCATAATTCCATACACTGGTATTTAATTCTGCTCCTTCAAAATTTTCTTCCCAAACAAGTTGGTATTCCTGTGCTGTTGCTGACATGATAAAGGCAGCAATGAACAGCTTAAGTAAAACAATGTAACACTTCTTCATTCTTTCAAGATTTAAGATTAATGGTATGATAAAATGATTTTATAATCCTTAAATGAATATTCCTTCGGTTTATTTTGAAAACGTTTCCCAACGACACATCGTTGGGAACGCTTTCAACAATAAAAAGTCAGGTGTGAAATTAGGCTCATAGCTTATGAACACATCAACAGCAAAAGTATATACAGATGTTAATTTTTGAATAAATGTCATTTCACAATAAACTCTTTTATAAAAATCCAAACCTCATAAAAACCTCATCAATCAAATCTTTTACACTTGATTTTATACACTTTAAACAACCCACAAACCCACATTTAATCACCACACCAACCAAAACCACTTTAACAAAAAGATCAAAAAGAGTTAAACCCACATCATTTTATTCGATAACGGAAATAAAAAAAGGATTCCGGTTACCCGGAATCCTTTTCTTCATTAGAATGAATTTAAAAAGTCACCTTCTCTTTATAGAGGCAGCCCAACCGCCGCCTGTTGACATATTAACAGTCATCGTTGTACCTTTATCAACTCGCTTTACCTCACGTACATAATCCTGCCCGTTACGGTCGGCATTAATTCCATCTCTGAAGATTACTGCATCGTATTCACCCTCTCCCAGAAATGAAAAGTCGATGGTTATCTCACGCTCGTCCCAGTTTGTCATGGCGCCCACATACCAATTTTTCCCATTACGGCGGGCGATGGCCACATATTCTCCTAAAACACCATCAAGCGCAACTGTTTGATCAAACACCGTGGGAATTGAAGCAATAAACCTGGTGCTCTCATGTTCCCTTTTATAGTGAGTGGGGTTGTCGGCCATCATCGAAAGAGGTGATTCATAAACAATATACATAGCCAATTGATGACACCTTGTACCCTGACTCATGGGAGTTGCATGCATCGCTCTCCAGTTCCAGCGGTTCGAATTAATCATGGCGCCAGGCGTATAATCCATGGGGCCGGCCAATGCTCTGATAAACGGGATGGTCACATCATATTCCGGCATATCCAGATAATCTGTCCACTTAACATTCTCCAAACCATAAACACCTTCGAAAGTGATTACGTTCGGGTATGTGAATTGCAAACCGGTAGGCTTGTAAGAACCATGAAAATTAACCAACTGCTGGTATTTGGCTGCCATTTCTGCTACCTTGTAGTAAAAATTCACAACCGGCTGATCGTCCCGATCCATAAAATCTATTTTATATCCTGCCACGCCCATTGCTGAATAGACCCTCATCACCTCATCCATTTCCTGGTTCAAAGGCAACCAACCTGCCCAGAGAATAATGCCGACCCCACGATCTTTTGCATGTTTAATGATACCTTCAAGATCTATATAAGGCTTAATCTGAAGCAGACTCTCCTGTTCAGACCAGCCCTCATCAAGAATAACATACTCTATACCATATTCGGCCGCAAAGTCAATGTAGTATTTGTATGTTTCAGTATTTACACCTGCCCTAAAATCCACATTATAGATATTTAGGTAATTCCACCAATCCCATGCAACCTTTCCGGGCTTAATCCACGACAAATCACCAATGCGGTTGGGGGATGCCAAACGAGCCACCAGGTCATTATCAAGCAGCTCCACATCTTTATTACTAACAGCTACAGCTCGCCAGGGGAAGTTTCTTCTACCCTCTGATTTGGCAATATATTCGGCGCGTTTTGTTACAATGGATTGCAGATTATTATGTCCGCCACGCTCCTCTGCAAGAGGGTAAGGTGCAAACCGGGCAGAATAGCCGGTGCGTTCGTTATTCACAGTAAGAAACATTCCGGGATAATCTTCAAGGTCCACTTCTGTAATCACAATCTTCCTGTTTTTCCCGGCTTCCACAAGCAGTGGCATGATAATTAACGAATCTGCCACAACCTCATCCAGGGTAAGCAAATCGTAAGTACTTTCAAAAGAAGTACTGTATGGATCAAATTCCCTCGGAACAATGTATGGAACCCAAGCTTTTTCGTGCGTGGGAAATACCATATTGACTTCTTCATCTAAAATAACTATATCACGACGGAATGAAGTGGTTAACCGATATGCAGCCCCATCATCATAAACTCTGAAAACAATACCAAGACCGTCTCTCAACTCAACCGTCATTTGATTATAGTGATTAATAACCTCACTTTTTCTATAAACAGGCGTGTTGATGATCTGGTTCTCGGATTGCCGGGTAACCCGACGAACCCTTGTATCTCGTCCCAAAACACCTTCTCTTTCGAGTGTAAGTGAAATGGTAGAAGGCCCCATCACCTTCTCTCCATCCATAAAGAGTGACCATGATACATAATCAGTTACTTCAACCTCGATTTCAAGATTTTTTCCGGGTGATTGCAACTTAAGTGCCTCGCTATATGAAAGAGAGGTAATCAGAAGTGCCGTTAAAAGAATAACAATCTGTTTCTTCATCTGTTTATAATTTATGTTAGTTATTCCCGAAGCCTCGGGACTCAT
Organism: Alkalitalea saponilacus; assembly: GCF_900168165.1. GTDB lineage: Bacteria > Bacteroidota > Bacteroidia > Bacteroidales > Marinilabiliaceae > Natronoflexus > Natronoflexus saponilacus. The sequence continues at coordinate 177,404 of NZ_FUYV01000003.1, read as the reverse complement.
TTCAATTGCATACAGCTAAAGCAACCATAAATCTATATATCTGCGCTCAACCATCTCAACATTACCACCCTTAAAAATCTAGTCGCTAATCTGAAGATGAGAAATCAGAACATTTCTGAATTCATTTGGTATGATATAAAAAAGCCACTTTCAATTCTAAATATACAAAATCAGGGCTTCACGTTAAGTGAAGCCCTGATCAGCACTCAACTATTTAACATCAAAAACGGAAACGTTCAATTTGGTTCGCCTACCAAAAGGATTTGACACCAGTTCTGCTTTCCCATCTCTTTTATTTACAACAACTTCTTTAAGCATATCATCTGCAGGCAAGCAGACCTTGCCTTTTGCAGTCGTCTCATCTGCACTAAATACTTTCAGTTCAATATTTGACCAGTCCATATATTTTGTAGCCTGAGCAAGTCCAATGTGTGGAATAACCGCCCCATCACGCACCAAAATTACTGCAGGAATATGTGCCGTTTCAATCCTGTTCCATCCGGGATTGTAAACTTTTCCTGTTTGATAATCTATCCACTTATGATTTCCTGGTAAATAGACATCTCTGGCCTCCAGATTTTCAAAATGAGGAGCTACCAACATGTCAGACCCGAAAAGGTACTGATCATCAACCAACCAGGCACCCGGGTCGTCAGGATACTCAATAAAAAGAGCCCGCATCATAGGGAGACCGTTTTCCACTCCATGCTTCGACTGAGCATAAATATAAGGCATCAACTTATACCGCATGTTAACAGCATCCCTGTAATCGTTCAAAAACTCTTCACCATATTCCCAAGGCTCTTTTGGTGGATGACCATGAGCACGTGTGTGAGAAGACAGAACCCCAAAGGCCAGCCAACGCTTATAAACATCTGCCGGCGTAGGATCAACGAAACCTCCCACATCATGACTCCAGAAAGTAAATCCACTCACCCCCATGCTTAACCCGCCACGCAATGTTGCTTTCATGGCTGAATTGGTCGGAGCCGGATCTCCTCCCCAATGGAGAGGATACCTCTGGGAGCCAGCCCATGTACTTCTTGCCCAAATGATATTTTCACCTTTAATTTCTTGAGTTAGTTCGGCCACTATTTTATTATAACGAAGGGGATACAAGTTATGCTCATACCATCCGGTACGACCGTTATGATAAATTCCATATACCGGAGCAGCTTCTCCAAAATCGACTTTTATAGAACCTACTCCCATTTCAAGCAAACCTCGTATTTTATCCTCGTACCATTTAATGGCAGCTGGGTTGGTGAAATCAAGAACTGCATCTTCGTATGGAATATTTCCTTTTGTATTTCTCACAAACAATCCTTGCTCAACGATCTCCTGAAATAATCTGTTCTTCGGCACAAAATATGGCAACTGCCATAAACATGTATGAAAGCCATCTGCCTTCAGGTCTGATATCATCTTTTCAGCATCATCAAACCGCGATTCTGCAAATTGATAATCACATCGCCAGTCAACTTCAAACCAACCGGTATCAAAATTGATGACATCTGCCGGAATCCTGTTTTCGCGCAACTGCCGGGCCGCTTCGCGGCCTTCTGCTTCTGAGAAATAGGTTATGCGACTCATCCAGAATCCAAAAGACCACAACGGAGGCATGGTAGGTTTTCCTGTAACGTTGGTATATTCGTTAAGAACATCTCTAGGGTCTCCTATAAATATAAACAGATCCAGTTCTTCATCTCCAATCATAAGAGAATTTACACCACTGAAATATTTACCAATATCGGCAGTGATAGGTGTGGATGTATGAATAAACATACCATAGCCTCTGCTGCTTAAGAAAAATGGGATAGGTTTGTAACTTGTTTCATTCTGTGTGCCATTTGCGTCATTTACCCATAACGTAACACTTTGGCCTCTTTTATTGAATTCGGTATATTGTTCGCCAAAACCAAAAATTTTCTCTCCGGGTTGAAGGTTAAAAGCTGCATTAAAACTTCTCGAATAATCTCTTGCTCTTCTTACCCAGGAAAAAGGCAGAACCGGAGTATAGGTTGAGGTATTATCCTCATAATTATTGGTACTTGTTAATATGCGACCATTTTCGTCGTAGACAGTCACGCGCCATGGTTGTTCAGTAATAACAACAGACCCATAAGGGCTGGTGTACTTATGGCCTTCATCCACTTTGGAATAAACCCAATTCTTACATGGCGGCATATCGTTATTGATCAGCATCAAAGACTTCTGTGCTGCAACCTGAGGAGCAACAACACCGGATTGTGCACGAATTCTAACCGCGCGGGGTGAGATAAACTCCAGTGAAAAAGGCAGCGCGGGAGAAACTTCGTATTCTCCTGCCGGGAATTCATTTGGTTCAGCCGGAGCAAGCACTCCCAACATGTTACTGAAAGCCTGACGAGTTTCGTAATTGTATCGTTCGTAAACAATTTTACCTGTAGCTGTTTCAGGATTAAAGTCTGCTAAACGATCAGCCACAAAGTATGTATTCCGGAAAGATCTGAAATCCGGAGTCAGTTCCTGGGGTTCATTCAGCAACTGCATTCCCTGCATTTGTCCTTTAACTGGAACCGACAGTAAGACTACTGCCAAAATGAGCACTGTTTTCTTGTTGAAAACATGCCAATTATATTTTTTCATAACATTGAGATTTTATAAACCGATTAATAAATTGGCATATGCAAGATATGCCTACCACTACCAACCACACAAATACTTTATTGTCATAATCTTGTATTATTTTAAACCATATTATCAAACAACTGAACGTTCGGATAATACTTTTGTCCCCGGGTTTTCCAATAATCTGGTTTGAGAATTTATGATATAAGTTGAATCTGGCTTCTGCAATTTCTATGATTTAAGGGGTTTCGATTTGCAATCAATTGAAAAGAGAATTTTCTATATGCCGAATCCTTATGCGATTCGGCATTTAAGAAAAACATAATCATTATAAAACAAACCACAATACAAAACTCATCATTTCACAACAGGACTCATATCAGATTCCAAAGCAGTGATCACAATATCATCACGCTTTAACCCTTCTGATTTGGCTGAAAGAATAATATCACCTGCCTCTCCTGTGCTCTGCACAAGAACTTGTGCCAAACCGTTAAACACCCTTCGTCTCCATTGATTAGCAGGAATTTCAACACGCACCAATCCAGGATCGGTATTTTCACTGTTCCAGACATGTGTCTTAACATAAGGATTAGCGACCATTGTTACCACATTGACTCCAGTCCTAAGTTCGGATGCCGAGAGGTCGAACTGGTGAAACGGAACATCTCCGGATAGATTTTCTCCAACAAGAGTGCCATTCACATAAACTGACTGATTGTGTCCAATACTTTTATACATCCACTGAATTTTGCCTTTTAGAAGTTCTTCATTACTTAGGTTAAAAGTCCCTCTGACAACCATTGGAACGGACTCTGTGCCGGGCGCAAGACCATCTCCCTGCAACCCGGGCTTCCAGGATGAACAATCAAAACCTGGCGCCAAAACCCTTCTCATGCGCACATCAGAAAGCGGTTTTTCTCGAATATTCTCAATCTTGAATGCCTTAATCGTTTCTACAAACTTGCATGGCTCGTGAGAAACCGGATCGCCATTTCCAACTCCAATAATTCGTCCGGGGCCTGAAATATCAAAAACAACATCATGCATCGCATCAGGAATTAAAGCACCGTTCTCATCTTCCACCCGCACAGTGATAACAGACAGATCTGCCCGGTCGCCACGAATCTCAGTTCTGTCGGCAACCAGCGCGACAGTAGAAGGAGCTCCGGTAGTAGAAACTTCAGTTGTCATGGCAACCTCACCGTTCTCGTAAGCCACTGCTTTTACTGTGCCGGGCTGGTACTCTACCATCCATGAAAGATAATCATTGGGTTTCATAGTCTGTCTTCCCAGACTTTCTCCGTTTAAGAATAACTCTATCTCCTCAAAGTTGCTGTAAACCCAAACATCAATCTCCTCTCCTTCACGGCCGGGCCAGTTCCAATGCGGAAAGACATGCAAAACCGGATCATTGGACCACCATGACTTCAAATAATAGACATTATCTTTGGGAAAACCGCACAAATCCATCATACCAAAATAAGAAACAACTGATGGGAATTCAAATGGCGTAGATTCTCCTCTATAATCAAACCCGGTCCAGATACACATTCCGGCTAAATAATCACGCTCTGCGTAATGCTTCCAACCATCGCGGATTCGTATAAAACCATTTGTAGGACGATCATATGCAGCTAAATGCTGCTTTTCAAAATCGTCGAAATAAATACCCCGTGTGGTGTTGGTAGATCCTTCTTCAGTTCCCAAAGAAGCCTGCCACGGATTTGCGGCGTAATGCTTATCGGTATCTCCATGGCGCAAATAATTATACCCCATAACTTCAATCACACTGGAAATTCCGCCCCCCCAAGTACCGCTTACAGCGACATTTATGGGTCTTGTTACATCGTACTTTTTCGCAAAAGCCTGCATGTTGAGCGCAATTCGTGCGCCCTTTTCATTTCCTTCAATCATCCACTCTTCGTTACCAATTGACCAGAGGATGACGCTTGGATGATTTCTGTCCCTTATCATCAATCTACGCAGATGATCCAATATTTCATCTGTGGTTCCCATTATTCGGTTTTCATTTACCACCAGCATTCCCATTCTGTCGCAAGCTTCAAGCAGTGCAGGTGAAGGTGGATAATGAGCCATGCGGTAAGTGTTGTTACCCATGTATTGCAGCTGACGAATACGCCATTCGTGAAGTGCATCAGGAATGGCCGTTCCAACCCCGGCATGATTTTGATGATTATTGGTTCCTTTAATTTTCACATGCCGGCCATTGAGGAAAAAGCCTCTATCAGGCGTCCATTCTATGGTGCGAATGCCAAAAGTTGTTTTAAACTCGTCCACCAAAACTTCGTTCTGGTATATGTTTGTAACCAGTTGATAAAGGTGTGGATCATCAATATCCCATAAACGGGGATTGTCGACATTTAATATCATGGGGTACTCGCCATGAAACATAGATTTTAATTCTTTAATACCAGACCTTCCTGAAGCAACTACGCGTCCCTCAGCATCAATTATTTTATTCTCAATCTGAAAAGATGCCGGTTCAAGATTCTTATTCATAACAGTGATACGAGCTGTAACCTCTGACCGGCTGTCATCAACTTGTGTGGTTACATATGTTCCGTATTGCGGAACATACAATGGATCTGTTTTGGTTAAATGAACATGTCGGTATACTCCAGCTCCTTCGTAAAACCACCCCTCTTCCATACATGCATCAACACGAATTGAAACTACATTATTGCCTCCATAATTGAGATATTCAGTTACATCATATGAAAAACTGGTATACCCGCTGGGCTCGTTGCCGCAATAAAATCCGTTCACCCAAACCCTGGCATCACGAAAAACACCCTCAAATTCAATAAAAATACGCTTTCCTAAATCCTCCTCCGGAATATAAAATGAACGTCGATACCAACCAACACTTGACTCTGGAAAACCTGGCCCTACAGCCTTATAGCCGTGGCTATGACTAGCATCGGGATGAAATTCTGCTTCTACAGCCCAATCGTGAGGCAAGTCCAACAGTCGCCATGATCGATCATCGAAATCAGCAGCTGCGGCACCATCACCATATCCGGCTTTGGCCAAATAGGTAAAATAACTGGTACCAACATTAAAGTCCTTTTCAATGTTAGTTGCATGTCCAAATGCAAACTTCCAGTCATAATTCATCAGCAAGCGTTCGCGAGGTGATGACTCAGCAATTGCTGATAAAGACAATATTAAAACTGCTAACAGAACTCCCATTTTTCTTAGTATCCTATTCATTACTCTTCTAATTTATTTGTTAGAATTTATCTATTTCCTAGAACTTATTAGATATACCTCCTACTAAATGTAATTGTTTAAAATGATTTCGCATGATGGGGACATCAATAATCTTTTATAACCGGAATTAACCAAAAATCGGCATTATGTGAAAAACTCCACACTAAACAGTTGCTTGACAGAATCCAATCATGCCAACCGAAACAATTCATTAGACTTTACAAATATATTTTAACACTTCTTGATTGCTTGGACGTATTTGTATGACATCAAGGGATAATTTGTGTACATACAAGGTTGCTATGTGCACCACTTAGGTGTTAAATGTATTTCAACGTCACCACTACGCACAAACAATCAAACACTTAACTATACAAATTCTAAAAATCTCAACACAAGTGAGATATTTCCCGGAGGCTATTTATATATTCAAATACTCTTACTTTCTCTGAAATTAGTTATCCAAAAAGCAATCTTCATACAATTTGTTGGATGGCATCCTCGTCAAATGGACATAGAATTCTCACACTTGTTTAAATGTCAAAAAGAGATTCATGGCCATACCAATATTTCATTACTGGAGTAAATGATGACGTGGGAAATTAGACCCAATTCGCACCAAAACTAAAATCAGAAGTAGGAGAATTTAATCCGGAACAGAATAACAGCAGGAGTAAAAAGGGCTGTCGATCGACAGCCCTTTTTTAAAACAAATCACACCTAACAAAAATCGCGGAATATAAGACCATACGATCAATTCTAGAATTAAACACTAAGACTTACTTTTCCCGGCAATTGTAAAAAACTTTTAAAATTTAATTATACAATCAATATTTCAAGAACGATATTGTACATCTAAAAACCGTTTATCTGTACATTTTAAATTTCATGCATTTGTTGAATCTATTCAAAAGGCGGCACGCTGTTTAATGAAATTGGCAGAATATTTCCTTTTGCATCATAATTCAAACTATCAAGGCATAGCTGACGCAAAACATACTCCTGCTCCTGTGGATAGATCCGGTGATAAAGGATATAGTCCTGATTGTGGACTCTGAATACGCTGTGATGGCCGGGTCCTACCACTGCCCCATCGGGAGTTGATTGCAAAATCGGACTGTATTTTCCTTCTCTCCAAGGTCCATAAGGAGTATCGCCTACCGAATACCTGATGTGATAAGTCTCATTAATCGCCATTCCATCAGAATACATCAGGTAATACTGTCCGTTTCTCTTAATCATAAAGGCTCCCTCAAAAAAGTTTGGAGGAGTCACATCCTGGGGCTCTTCAAGAAAGGTTTTCATGTCATCATCAAGACGAACAACCAAGCAACGTCCATTAACCCAGTCCCAACCAGAACCCCAGTATAAATATATTTTGCCATCATCATCAATAAAGCAATTTGCATCAATGTGATGTATTCCTTCAATAAAATCAGATGGAATCAATGGAGTGTTGTCGGCTTTTAGGTTTTCCCAAGGGCCAAGAGGGTGGTCGCTTCCACCTGCCCATATTTCACTTCCAACAGATATATACATGTAAAAGCGCCCGTCTTTACCTTGAATAACATCTGGAGCCCAAACATTTGCATCCAATGACGTTGGACTGGTACAAGCCTCCTTAGTTGGCCAATTTAAAGAAGCTTCTTCCCATGACAAAAAATCTTCCGTGACAAACACAGCCAGATCGTCTCCTCCCCATGGATCCTTTGTTGCGTAAATATAAAATTTCCCTTCATATTCAACTATTGCCGGGTCAGCTCCAAAGTATCCTCCGAAGAGGGGATTACCCACCACTTGATCTTGTTCACTTTGATGACAAGAAACCAAAAGCAGGACAAGGGATAATGTAAAATAAAAGTAGTTCCGTTTCATTCTATAAATATTAAATTAAGAGACTATTTAAATTCATTTTGAATCATTTGAAAAGATTTTTAGATGTAAAACTTAAAGCCCGATAGACAAGACTTTAATTTATAACAATCGGAAGAGATCTTTCTAATTATCGTTATCATATGGACACGGAGTATTCGACCATCTCATTTAAACTAACAACGTGAACCAACCCTCGAAATCTGACAGTTTTATTTCTATTCAATTTTTTGAAAAACCCGAACGTAATCAACCTCATACAGAATCGGAAAATCAGTTTCAGATGGATCTCCGCCATTAGAGCCAATTGCCAGATTTAATAAGATATAATGAGGTTGGCGAAATGGATTGAATCCATCATAATTTATGGTTTCATTAAGATCAATTTCATTTAACAACTCATCATCCAAATAAATGCGGATATAATCCTCTGTCCAGTCCATCTTCCATATGTGGAATTCTTTAGCCCAATTGGGATCTTTTTCGAGAAAATACAAAAATGGAATAACTTCGGAATACCATTTGGGATTGTAATTGTTATTAACATCCCAGGCAGCGTTTGCCAAAATGGATGGAACACCATCAATACGGTAATATTCCATAACATCAACCTCTCCTCCTGATGGCCATCCTCTATCTACACCTAAAGTCCAGATTGCAGGCCACGATCCTTTTCGTGGATCTATTCGGGCGCGTACTTCCATTATCCCATATTGAAAAGAAAACCGATCACGCGTCTTTATTAATCCCGAAGTGTATTCAGCAAACTCTCTATTTCGTCTCCAATTTCGACTGTTGGGATCAAAATTCGGATTTTCAATCTGTTCTCTCCGTCCTTCAAAAACAAGAATTCCACCTTTTATGTACACATTATCACGATGATACCATTGCAATTCTTCATTTCGAACAAATCCTTCTTCGTACTCCCAATACTTCTCATTCACTCTGCCATCCTGGTCAAATTCATCCGACCATATAAGCGCATACCCATCCGGTGTCCGAATTTGCGAGTTATCTCCATTATCTGCAGCAATACAAGACATTAATAAAGATGTACATAGTACAGCAATCAATTTCATCGTTTTCATTAGCCTAAATATAATAGATAATCAACTATAGTTAACAACTTACACTCAAATGTAAAATTAGCCTTATTAAAAAACCTCAACCAACATAAATTCGGCATTATATATAACATTTTTTAAAGCAGCGATTTAATTTTTCTGATCAATAAAGGATTTCACAAATGACATATGGTTGGCAATATTAAAAGACAGGCAGAAATTTTATTTTCTCCGGGCCAACAAAAACCTTAGTAGCAGTAATGTTAAAGCGGTATATATACTTAGTACAGTCCATAAAAAATGCTCTTTGGTTGTTCTATTATTAAGAGAAATGAGCAATATTTAACACTTCGTGTGTTCAGAGAAATAAATTTTCGAAAACAGGCTTATACTGTTGTCCGAATAAGCCATATTACAACTACAAGAACCAAACAAAATCAAAGATTTTAAAAAAATTAACATCATATGCAGAGAAAATGACAAACCCTGTTTTTACAATAAAATATCTTTAACATTTATTACATATTTAAAGAATAGCTTTATGAAAAAAACAGGATTACTCTTGAAAATTTTCATGGTTATATTTGTCTTGGGACTTTCAAGTACCAATATAATCATGGCACAAACATTAAAACACTCCTACACGTTTGAGGATGGTACAGCAGCAGACATTGTAGGGGGAGCGGATGGAACATTGCATGACGATGCAGTCGTTGAAGACGGAAGACTAATACTCTCGGGCACAGGCTATGTCTCACTACCCGGCGAAGATATTAACGTTGCCTCTTATGAGAGCCTGTCAGTAGAAGTGTTTTTTAGTCAGGCTGCCGGCGTATCCGGCAATTCAACTTTATTCTGTTTTGGCCGAACCAATCATGATCCGGGATGGCCAATGGGAGTTGACTATTTGATTTATCAGCCAACCAGAGGAGGTGATGATAACTTCTCGAGATTTGCCATTTCAACACTGAACACCGAGAACCCATGGACAACAGAAGTTGGTGCCAACGGGGATATGATTACAGATACGAGAACCCATCAGGTAGTGGGAGTATTAACTGAAACTGAAATCACGCTCTATCTGGATGGTCAGTTTATGTCAACAGAACCATTGGAAGGCAACAATGCATTATCTGCCATAAGCAATGAGGAGGTCTTTATTGGTTACATTGTTTATTTAAATGATGCAAAATGGCAAGGAGAAGTTTATGAGATGAACATTTTTGATGGCGCTCTTTCTGCAGAAGACGTAGAACAACGCTTCTGGGATTTCATGGGAGAATCATACTTTGATCCAACTCTTTCAGAACTTTCATTTAATAGAGGAGTACTTACACCGGAATTCCATCCGGAAGAACAGTTCTATGACCTTTATGTGCCATATGGTACAACTTCGGTTGCCATGAACACCAGAAGTTCAGCCAATGGAGCTGAAGTTGTTGTTTATGATGGGGCAGGCAATCTACTACCTGCAGATGAAGATATTACATTCACCGAAGATGGAATTGATCTGGAAATAGTAGTGACTGCCTTGGATGAATTAACCGAGCTAACCTATTATGTTTACATCAACCATGATCCTGGCCAGGAATCTGCAGCTTTATCAGGAATAGATTTTTCAGCAGGAGCATTAACCACCGAATTCGACACCGATGTAACCAACTATATTGCAATCGTTCCTTATGGAACAACTTCTGTTGATGTGACCGGAATCCCAATGTGGGAAGGTGCTTCAGTTTCAGGAGGCGGAAGTATCACTCTTACTGAAGGAACTGGATCAACCTCAATTTCTGTAACTTCCGAAGATGGTGAATCAACATTAACATATAATATTGATCTTTACGTAACAGAATTCAGAGCGAATCAGGAACTCCTAATTCAGCATGAAGCTTCAGGTTTTGTAATAGGCGAAAGCGGAGAAGAGTACAATGTAACAAGAATTTATCATGCGATAAATGATGAGCCTTCAATTCTGTTTGTATTTGAAGAAAGCGGCGTTGATGGTCAATATTTCATTAAAAATCAAAATGATCTATATCTGACTCTGGTACCTGATCCGGTTTGGGACATGGTGATGTCAGAAAACAAGACCGATGATCTTGACAGCAGTCGTTTCGTGGTTAATGAGTTTGAACCAGGTCGTTTTAGAATTATTCCTGTTGGACGAATTAATGAAGGAGGCAGATACATCGGAACCAACAACACAAACCTAGAAGGTGGAGTATATTCTGACAAATGGCTTGATAATGAATTAGCAATATGGAGCATTAAGCCGATAGAACAGCTGGTCTCTCCATATGACACATATTTGTCTGAACTATCATTAGATGCTGATATTAATCTGCATCCGTCATTTAATATGCATATAGACGAATATTATGTAATTCTGCCAACAGGTACAACATCTCTTACCTTCAATGCGACTCCAAGAGATGAGAATTCTACAGTTTCAGGCGATGGCACTCATGAAGTAAGCGGTGACGGACAATTAACCATTACCGTTACAGCTGATGATCCTGAATACACCAGAAATTATGTGGTCAATTACATGGAAATGTCTGAACTGACTATGCAACATTCATATACTTTTGCTGATGGAACAGCCAAAGACATGGTTGGAAATGCTCATGGTGATATCAATGGTGGAACCATCGATAATGGCACATTTATATCCAGTGCAAACGGGCATCACATTACTCTTCCGGCTGAAGAAATTGCGTTGAATGAATATCCAGCAATCACCCTTGAAGCTTATATCACAAGTGATATAAACGGTGGTTTTACTATGTTGGCATACTTTGGTGGAGCATCGGGTTCAAATGCTTATTGGATGCAGCCCACTCGAGGTGGTGGCGATCTTAGTAGCCGTACTGAATTTGGCAGCACCATGTACACTCACAGCGTAGCTACGGCTTCAGGACCAAGAATGGTAGATGGTGCACAACAGCATCTTGTAAGTGTTCTTACTTATGAAAACATATACTGGTATATCGATGGTCAATTACAAGCAGTAACAGAAACGCCGGATGATCTTTTAATAAGAGGCATCAGTACAGAAAATGCATGGTTGGGTTATGGAGGATGGAACGATCCAAGTTGGAGAGGAACACTTCACGAATTCAACATTTATAAAGGAGTAATGGATGAGCAAGAGGTAGCCTTGCGAGCACAAGAATGGCCAACTCATACTAATGCATCCAATGCAACTTTATCTGAGATTATGGTTGATTCTGATATCATCGAAGGTTTTAGTCCATTTGTAATGGAGTACACAGTATTTTTGGCTGAAGGAACAACAGATATTCCTGTAGTTGAAGCTACTCCATTTTATGAAAATGCAGGAGTAGTAATCAATGCTGCTGATAATCTTCCGGGCACTACCACCATTGTTGTTACCTCAGCCGATGAAGAGTACAGTAACACCTATACTGTTGAATTTGTTGTTCTGCAAGGCGAGATAGACGATGCGAGTCTTTCAGAAATCATGATTGACGGCGTTGAACTTGATGGATTCGATTCTGAAGTTTTGAGCTATTCAGTTGAACTTCCTTCAGGAACAACGACAGTGCCGGCTGTAACCGCAGTAGCTAATAACCCTGGAGCAACCATGGTAATAAACGATGCGGATCAAATTCCAGGTACAACAACCATCGTTGTTACTGCTCAGGATGGAATAACTCAGGTGACCTACACCATAGAGTTTACTGAAGAACCAACCACCAATATTCCGGGAGAAACCAAACAACAAACTGTTGTATTCCCAACCATGACCAGTGGAAGTTTCACAGTAAAATCTGAAGCCATTGGAAGCACCATCTCTGTATTCGATATTCAGGGAAGAGTGATCAGCAGAATATTGATGGCTTCTTCTGAGCAAACAATTGATGTTCCATCTCCAGGTATGTACATCATTTTGGTTGAAAATAATTCTAATGTGGAAACATTTAGAGTGATTAAAACCAGATAGTGTTTTTTGAGTAATTAAAAGATAATATAAAGGCCGTCATTTTCTTGAAAAATGACGGCCTTTTCTATTACCCTCTGTTTATCTGCACCTTAAAAACCAATAAACAAAACCACCTGTTTAAAAAACATCAAATAATTTACACTGTTTTTAGAATTTGTACTATTATTTATAGATTTCATTTCTTTAACTTTATAAAACATAGATTTACACAAAGGATTGTTTTTAGCCTATTGTAATTAATTGTCTTTTAAACTTTTAAACAATAATCATTATGAAAAGATTCTTACTCAATCAGGCCCGATTCCTGCTTATTGTTATGGGATTACTGGGTTTTACTACAAACATTCTGGCTCAGCCCGCGGTTGACCAAACAGGAACTTTTGATCCCCCGCTAACAGGTGAACACCTTTTATATTTTGAAATGGTTTTCTATGATGCAAATGAAAACGGTAATTTCGATGCTGTTTTTTCGCTTTCCAACAATGAAATTGTTGCCTGGGGAGATGCAATCGCTGAGATAGTATTTTATGGCACAGGTGGGGGCATAGGTATTCAGCACCAACGTTCGCGACAAATCATACCTGTTCCCGGAGAACTTATGAAGCTATGGATGCCGGTTGATGTCCCAAACAACAGATTTTCTTTGTTTGTTCAAACTTCCACAATGGATGCACCGCAGGCTGTTTACGACGGATATGTTAATTTCTATGGAGATGATCACGTATCAGAATTAACAAGGTGGACAGCATACCACAATTCTCAGGGTGAGCCGGATTATTTGGAAGTGAGCGTCATTGACTTCCTTCCGCTGGATGACAATGCTCTACTTTCAGCTTTGAGCGCAAATGTAGGCCAGATGTCTCCTGAATTCAATGCAGAAGTACTAAGTTATGACTTGGTTGTTCCATACGGAACATCATCCATCACCGTATCACCAATAGCGGCGGGAATGGGTGCCTCCATCGACATATTTAACAGCGGGACAGGGGAACTTATGCCGGCAACCGGTGTCATTCCTTTCGAAGGCGATGGCGTTGATCTGGAAATTACAGTAACAGCCATGGACGGTACTGAAATTACTTACTTCATGTTCATATTTGTGGATGAAGGTGTTTCAGATGCCACTCTTCGGGACATTGAATTAAGCTCAGGAATACTTGAACCAAACTTCAGTCGCGATGTAACCAGCTATACTGCCTATGTGCCAAATGGATCATCAAGCGTTACAGTAACAGGAATTCCTAACTTCCCAGAGGCAACTGTTACCGGAGGTGGCGAATTGGTATTAAGTGACGGTGCTGCAACTGCAACAATTGTGGTAAATTCACAAGATGGATCAGCTTCTAAATCCTATACAGTTAATGTAGTAGAAGAGCCATTTGAATTGGTTCATTCATACAGGTTCGACAGTGGAACTGCGGCAGATGCCATTGGAGATGCCCACGGAGAGGTAAATGGAGGAGTCATTTCTGAAGGACGATTTACCACAACAGTTAACGGTGAGTTTATTGAATTACCAGCCAGCAAAATCGGCATATACAACTATCGCATCGTAACTCTTGAGGCGTATTTTATCGCTGGTCAAGACAATCCGTACCATACAATGATGGCCTATTTTGGTAATACCAACGCCGGAAACAACTATGGAAACGATTATTATTATTTATCAGCGACTAATGACAACAGCAGTCGTACAGCTCTAAGCATAGGTCAACATGGAAGTCCATGGGCAGCGGACATAGACGTTAGAGGAGATAAGTTGGACGATGGAATGGCTCACCATATTGTAAGTACTTTAACCCGTGACTCTATTTCTTTATACGTTGATGGAGTATATGCAGGATCGGCGGCACTTCCTGAGTCGCACAAAGTACAAAACATTGGTAGAAATCTGGCATATCTAGGAAAATCAGGCTATACCGGTGACCAAACATGGAGAGGTTCTTTGGTAGAGTTTAATATATACAACGGAATAATGGATGCAACAACAGTTGCTCTTCGTTCTACTGCATTCCCGGTATATGATGTAGCATCAAATGCAACGTTATCTGAAGTGCTGGTTGATGGAGTTGAATTGGAAGGTTTTGCACCTCATATCCTGAGCTATGTTATAGATATCGACGATACCGTTACAGAAGTACCTGAAGTATTGGCAGCAGCCACTAATACCAATTCAACTGTGGTGATCAATCCTGCAGAATCTCTTCCTGGGATAACAACAATTGTAGTAACTTCAGAAAATGGAGAGTACTCCACTACCTACAAAATTGAGTTCTACAATGCAGAGGCTGATGCTTCATTAAGCGAAATCGTGGTTGATGGCGACATTCTTGAAGATTTCGACCCAGCAGTAACTGAATATGTTATCACATTACCATTTGGAACTACCGAGGTACCTCTGGTAACAGCAACTACCAGAAATCTTGAAGCAACGATGGTAATTACCGAAGCTACAGAGTTACCAGGTGTAACAACCATAGAAGTAACCGCAGAGAATGGAATCAACATCAAAACATACACCATTGAATTTGAACTCGCTGAAGAGGTTGTGGATCCAGATCCAAGCAATAGCATTTTTGAAGAAGAAACTTCAGGTGTTGTTGTCTATCCAACAGTTACAAACGGCAGCTTCAATGTTGTTTCTGAAACGGCAATTAATAGTATCACCGTATTTGATTTAAGCGGCAGAGTTATTGCCCGATATCAAAATGTAGGCAACGAAACATCCATCGCAGTTCAAAATGCTGGAGTTTATGTTTTAATGGTAGAAACCGGTAGCAAGACTGAAATGTTTAAGGTCGTTAAAACCAATTAACACTTTGTTTTTCTGATATTTCAATAATATCAATCAAATTAAAAGGGAACTGAATTATTTATAATTAGTTCCCTTTTTTTAACCAAAAATCAAGGCTACATTAATGTCAAGACGAATCTGAATGATCTTCCTCACTCACCCCTAACCCCGTTCGGCTAGGTGTTCGACTGAGGCTTCGGTGTTAGTTAGAGAGATTATTCAGATTTAAATTGGCACTAAGAAATTGTTTAAATTTAGTTTCAAATATATGTTATAGATAAGAAGAGTGTTAGATTCTAGACAAATAGATTAGTTGAGAAAGAAGATTAGATATATCTGATTTTCTATTTAATCTGGTCTATATATCTTACATCTAAAAATCTCTAAAACAGCTTTAATATAAATTTAAACAGTTTCTAAGTCTCTCAGTGAAAAAACAATTAAAACAGATCAAAAATATTCACTGAAAGTACTCTTAAACATAAAAAAGGGACTGTGTTAGCACAAGTCCCTTTTTTCATCTAACTCCAAATCAAAAATTATGAAAACCAAAAATCATTGTATGTTATTTAGGCAAATACCAACGATTAGGATCCGAAAGAATTCCTTCCAAGGCGCTGTTTCTCCTTGCTACCATGCTAGCAAGAAATCCAGGATCATTGCGCCTTAAGGCTACACGCATCAGATCATGAAAACGGTGACCTTCATAAGCCAATTCCAATGCATACTCCTCTATGATCATATCTTCAACATATCGAATTGAATCCTGCAAAGTAGGCATAGATGGAATTCTGAAAGAATTAACAGTACTTACATTTCCACTACCCCGCTCACGAATTCCCCGACTGTAGTTAAAGAACGTATTAGAAAAGTTCATATAGGTTGGTAAGTTATTTGTGCGTTCTCGAGAAGGCACAATACTGTCATTCATAATCACCTGCTCCTTCAATCCGTGCTTAATCACTGAAAACGCAAGATTAGGCTTACCTGCCCTGTTAACAGCTTCGGCATACCTCAAATGAAGTTGCGCTGCTCTATAAATAAAGATTGCACTTGCTGATTCTGTACTGGCATAATTTACATATTTTGATATATAACCTGCCTGCCCAGCAAATTGGTCGGGAACAGTTCCCAAAATTTCATCGAACAGCTGGAAAGTATGTACGCGACGCAAATCGCCGTCGGTTGTTACATTGGCATTGTGATAATAGGTCTGCTCAAGAAATGTTTCAACAGCGGCATTGCTCGGCGCCACCTCAAAATTATATATCATAATTGAATCTAGATAAGCACCAGAACCATGTTCGGTAGATTTAGCCAGGATGGTAATCCTTTCTTCGTGGATATTTTCCATATCAAAGGCATTCCACCAGACACGATTTTGTCCGATAAAAGCAGAACCAGTTACCTCCCAGGTATTTCTAATAGACCAGGCTATTATTTCCTCTGCTACCATCAGATTTCTGTACTCCAGCGCAGCACGTTCATACTCTCCATTCCATAAATAGAGATCGCCCAGTACAAACCTCACCGGAAAATGTATCATCCCACTATTGATATTGTCATCAATGATTACCTCATTAGGGGGAAGAATATTTCTCCAAGGTTCTAAATCAGCTATAAGAACTGGTAATAACTCATTCAAAGAAAGTTCAGGAAAATCCTTTTTGGCAGCATTTATACTAAGTAAGGGTTCTTCATAATACCTTACTGATCCGTAATTGAGAGCCATTTGCAAATAAGTCCATGCACGAACAGACTTAACAGCAGCCATATCGCGCATTAGAACTTTCTCTGCCTGAATGACCACAGAAGTATCTAATTTGCTAATAATATAGTTACACTGATTAATAACTGCATAATAATCTCTTATGTCAGCGTAAGGATTATCAGGTGAAATATTAAATTCGGAAATTTCACGTAAATCACGACCGGCATTATTGGTAATATCCATCATGTCGCCCCGAAGCTCCCCCAGAAGCACATACCTTCGACCTAGCTCCTGAAGTTTGGCATAAACCCCGGTTTTGCCATACATGGCGTCGAAAGTCGTATTAATGGTGTGATTCTCTTCTAGCAACCGTCGATCTGAATCAACCTCCAGGATATCATCACAGCCGCTTATCAAAATAACGGCCATGAAACTGCCTGCTAATAGTTTTAATATATTTCTCATCTCTTGTTTCATTTATGCTACAGAATAAAATATCTGCTAAAATTATACAGTACGTTCTGTTAGAGATTCATTTTAACTCCTACAAAAAAGCTCTTGGTAGATGGAAGAAGACCTGCATCTATACCTTGATATAGGACTCCGTTTCCAACAGAAACTTCAGGATCCCGACCAAGATAATCTGTCATTGTCCAAAGATTATTGGCCGCTACCCAAACATCCAGACCGCCCAGCCAGTTACTCTGCACAGGAACCTTATAGTTTAGTTTTATGCTCTTTAGCTTAAGAAATGACCCATCTTCTATCCATCGATCAGAAAATCTTGAGTTCCCCATTGGATCTCCATAGTATGCACGTGGCTGATTGGTTTGTTGACCTTCTGCTCTCCATCGAGTGAGCATGGCGGTTGACTGATTACTGAAATCACTACCAGACTCCAAACTGGCTCTTAAATGGTTATAAACATCGTTGCCTACAGAGTATGTAAAGAAAGCATCAAATGTAAAATTCTTATAACCAAGTCGGGTATTAAATGAGCCATAAAAATCCGGATTTGGATCACCAATAATCTGTTTGTCATTGGCGGTAATGAAACCATCACCATCAACATCTTCGAAATGAACATCTCCTGCTCCAAAAAGGTAAGTGTGTCCTTGAGAATTGGTCATTAACAATCCAGCAGCTAAAGCTTCAGCTTCTGTTGCAAAAACACCATTGGTTTTATATCCATAAAAGAGACCTGCAGGATTTCCAACAGATGTGAGAATTTCTGCACCATAAATGGTTGTAGTATAATCTCCATCAGGAAGTGAAACTATTTCATTTCTATAATGTCCGATGCTGGCTCCAAGTTCCCACTTGAAATTACTGTTGTTGATCACCTTAACATTGGTTGAAAAATCAAACCCTTGATTTTGAAGTTCTCCACCATTTTGCCAATAATATCCCTGTCCGGCCACTTCCGGAAGTTCTTTTAAACCCAGCAAATCTTTTGTATTATGGTGGAATATCCCTGCAGATAATGCGACCCTGTCATTTAGCATGATGGCATCAAATCCAAAAGTTGCTTTGGAAGTTGTTTCCCATTGAATAGATGTGTTAGCAATATTACCAATGATTAAACCATTCGCTCGATTCATATAAGGTTTAGATATAAGATAAGAATCTCTGGAAAAAGCGGCAATGTCATCATTACCAGAAATTCCATAACCTGCACGAATCTTTAAACGGTCAATAAAATCTGCTCCGGCCATGAATTCTTCAGAAGAGATAAGCCATCCGGCATTTAATGATGGAAACACACCCCAGCTGTGGCCTAACATCTGAAAGCCACCTTCTGTCTCTTTTCCAAAACGGGAAGATGCATCCATTGAAACACCAGCCGTTACAAAATAGCGGTTATCAAAACTGTACTCTACATTAGCATAATTGGCAATTGACCTGATTCTGTCATTAATTCCATCAATAAAACGAAACTCCATGTCTCCATAAAGATTTCTTCTTTGATCCGTTCCAGAGTTATGCCCTTCTCCATAATCCAATTCGTAGTAATTGGATAGGAAACGCCAGCCAGCCATAGCATCAATTCTATGCACATGATCAAACGTATTGCGATAAGTCAACCGTGTGTCGTCAAAAATAGCAACATTACGCATTTGCTGAGACATAAACATATTTTCTGAAACGCCATACCCAGGTAAATCAATATCAGCCACCCCCAAAATAGGTCTGAAATAAGTCTCCTTGACTTTGTCGAGACTATAATCAAAGTGAGTACTCAACTGAAGCCTTGGGGATATATAAAAGGTGGGTTTTGCACCCAATGAAAATCGGTAATGCTTGTTAACATTTAAGGAGCGATCCATAACTGCACTTGGGTTACTGATGCCAAACTCATCACTATCTTCGTGATCATTGGATTGTACACCGGCAGAGGTAAAAGTATATGGATTTAAAAATGGTGACTTGATCATAGCCAGATAAGTAGGAGATGTATGAAATACAACTCCGTCATCAAACAGTTCCCTGTCAACATTTGAAAAAGATACATTCAATCCTAAAGTAAAAAGTTCAGAAAGATCAAAATCAGCATTAAATCTGGTGGTTAACCTTTCCATTCTTGTGTCTCTTACAACACCTTCAACACCTGTATATCCAACAGAAAGAGCGTATAATGCCATATTATCACCACCGTTCACACTTACATGGTATGAATGGGTTAAACCAGTCCGATATACCTCATTATCCCAGTTTGTGTTATTATGAAAACGGTTGTATCCCGGGCGAGATGGATCAGTCATTAAAAAGCCAAATTCGCTGTATTCACTTCGGTGAATATTGGTTGTTCCCAGAAGTTCAGATGCATAGATTCTGAATTGATCTCCCCCCATAACAGGCAATGATTCAGGTTGAGTGGTGATTCCTCCATAAGCATTAAATTCTATTTGGGTAACAACCCCCTCTCCTCTTCTGGTTTTAATAAGGATAACTCCATTAGCACCTTTGCTTCCATAAATGGAAGTACCATCTTTGATCACACTAATACTCTCAACATCATTTAAATCCAGGTCAGCCAATGTGTTGCCAAAATATCCGGTATGTATTGAGTTTACATCATAAAGGCTGTTCCATATAACACCATCTACAATAATTAACGGCTGCGCATTCATGTTTAGTGAATTGAATCCACGAATAAACATGGAAGATCCCATTCCTGCAACACCGGAACGATTTACAGATCTCACATTTCCACCTAAACGGGTTTTAATGACATCATCGATGGTTAAAATTGACGGATGATCGACATCCCTGGTTTCGCCATATGCCAAAGGCATAAAGCTTTTACGAACAGGGCCCTTTAAACTTTCAATCTCCCGATAATTGTCGGTGAATATATCTGGAAACAAATCAATTTCAAGACGTTCTCTTCCTCTCAAAGGGACTTCACGCGTGCCATAACCAAAGGCCTCAATTCGAAGAATTTCGTTGGACGAAGTAAGGCTTATGATATAACTTTCATCATCCTGAAGAGTTGCGGCAGCGGGGTTATTAACAGCCTCAATCCGGGCAGTTAATACAGATTGTCCGGTATTTGCATCCCGCACTAAAACGTGAACTGAGAAAGAATCATCTCCCTGAGGAGCAACATTACCGGATACCGTAGAAAACATTGCTATAGCTCCAAAGACCATTAAAATCCTCAGGCTTTTCATCAGTGCGCTGGCTCTAAAGCCATGGTTTCTTAAGATATTGTGTTTCATTATCATCAAAATAATATTTAGCATCCCCTTACTCAATTACGGGTTCTAAAATGATACAATCGATACGCATTGTTCTGCTAAACTCAGCAGTCTCATCGGTTCGGACAGCATTGGTTACTTCCAATACCACAGGGACAGAAGGATACTCCTGATCAACTACATTAGCAAAATCAAAAGTAAATTCACCCAAATGCATCCTTGTCACTTCATGCGCATCTGTCACATTGTTTGAAGGTGTGATTGGATTCCTGCGAATACGACCTGTGGTTGTATTAATGGATACCAAGGTAAAGTTTGCTTTATTTGGCCTTGGATTGCTTGGATTTACAATTGCTTCCGGCACAAAAACTACATGAATATTATAAGTAGCAGATAACGTATTTGGAATTTGAAAGGTCACTGATGGTTGAGCAACGTTACTCAAGCCGGTGGGCTCTACAACAATGTACCTGTCGTCAGATATATCAAACCCTGAACCTTGGCTATTACGTTGAAGAATACTGCTGTTTGCATTGGTACGTCCTTGAGGAAATTCTGCTTCAACCAAAATTGGTTTAAACCATGAAGCTGTGTCTGAAATCTGTATGGAAGCTGTTTGATAAACCCAACCATTGCTCAACTCCTGCGCAACAGTATTCGAAAACAAGCTAGCCGGATTATACATCGTATTTCCATTGGTAGATGTCATATAAGGCATTGCCTCTGGACTTTCATAAACTCCTCTGTAAAACAAATCCTGAATAATGGTAAATTGTGTAATAAAATGGGCTCTTCCTGCCCCACCAAAAACATCCGGGATATTGAAATATGGACGTATTTTCTCATAGGCCTCATTCCACGCATCGTTGTTTGGAAGAAGCGCTGTATATATACTATCCTCATCATTAATATGGCCAAGACGATCTAAAACCAAATTGCGGTAAACAAAAATTGAATCATAAATAGGCTGGTCGTCTTCATTATAACCAATCTCAACACTATTTACAGGATCAAACACAAATCGATCTTGTCTATAGAGAAAACTACGCAATGAATCTAACCCAGATGTCCTACCAATATGCTCCCAAATGTTATTGGTATATGGAACGTATCCATCAATAATATGTAACAATCCATTCTTCAGCAAGGTATTCCCCTCGCTTAGGAGCATTCGCCCAAAGCTAAATCCGGCCTCTTCACGAATAAATGTAACATACTTACCGTTAAGCATACTCACTCTGCTTAACATTACGCCTGATGTAGAAAAAATACTCCTGGCTATATGGTTTCGAACAATTTCTACAACCAAATCTTCGTTTTGCAAATCTACACCTTCCAGTGCAGCATTGTTTGGTGCCCATACAGTATAGGACTGATCAGAATTAATAACTTTATCATACCCGGAAATGCGCAGCATTTCTGCAAAAGTGCTTAGTTCAGGTTTTGAATTAATATACCCGTATAAAGTCTGATCGGAAACAACTTTGGTTGATTTTGAGTAATGATCATCCCATGAATCATTACAGCTTGTTAACACCAAGGTCATGACCAGAATTAATACGCTAAAAATGCGATATAATGCTGTCCTTTTCATATATAAAAAATTATAATCCACGTTTAATAAATATCCTCAAATTCCAACACCTCCACGGGAACAAACTCTAGATAATCGAACATAAATTCTCCTGAACGCGCCGCACGTACAGTAAACTCATGGTTCTTTGCCTCGTCAAAAGTATAAATACCGAGTATTCTTCTTAATGCAGATGGGCCTTGACGTGCAGACTGTGTTGAATGTCCATACCATGTTCCGTTGATGACCCTGAAACTGGCAGGAGCTTTCATATACCCACGGTTGCGCATCATTCGGTCATTCTCAAAACCCTCAGGATCGTTCGGATCGCTACCCGGTGCAATGTAACCTATTGATGCATGTCCTGCATTTCTGGACAGATCCAAAGGAATCCCGCTGGGGATTCCGTTCCAATACAACTGAGCAGCACCTCTGTTTCCTGTTGCTACAAATCCAAATCGAACTTCGTAAGTTCCGGGTGGAACAGGTGGGGTAACGATGGTAAACTCGTACATTCCTAAGAGGAACACTTCATCTCCCTGGTAATTAACAAATCGGTCATCAGAGTTAAAATATCCAAATTCTGTGGTTTCTGAAACATCTACGCGTTCGATATAACCTCTAGGGAAATAATATCTTTCCGATGGATAACCACCTCTTCTATTACCCACTCGGATATTGTTATTAGTTAATTCGGGGAAAAAACTGGCAGAATTCATTCTAATTCTCTTGCTGGATAACATCTGCTCAACTTCCTCATTATATAACAGAATTCCGTCAATTTCATGGTAAACACCGTTTAATGCATCATTATCAACATTATCAAGAACTAAACGAATCGCTTGACCGGAAGACGGGATCATATTGAACACATCGTATTCATTATTATCCCTGAAAGTTCTTATCTCCAACAATGTGTTTGGAGCCATTGGCTCAATGTACTCAAACATATCTACAGATTTAACAGAATGACTTTCCGTTGAATTCGATCCGGTATTGTCGTATGCTTCGATCAACAAATGTCGTGGAAGCTTTTTGTTCACCAAATGATATGCAATAAACCTGTTCAAACTATTTCTTCTGTTTGTAATGTCTTCGATACCCGAATCATTGGGGTACATTCTGTCATAAACAGTTGCTGCATAGGCTGCCATATCTTCCAGAGAATTTATTCCATATTCGGCAAGAGTAACATCGCTAACTGCAAAAATGGTAAAACCATACAATCTTTCCTGAGGAACTACATTTAAACTTCCAATGTTATTGGTCACTGGCAAATCGGCATATTCAGCCGGGATAACATAATCCTCATCTCTTATTTTTAGCAATTCCTGGTAAAGCTCAGTTTCAACCAGAGCTTGATACATGAGAGAAAATCGATCATCCTGTGAAAAGGCTTCAACCACGGTCAGATCACTGGGCTCTATAACTTTATCTATAACATGTATAATCCCATTATGAGCCGCGATATCACGATTACGAATAACTGAAAGTTCGTTCACAACAAAATTATATCCTCCACCTGTACTCTGGATTTGGATGTTTAATGATCGACCAGTCATGGTTAGATATGGAAGGGTTCCTGCTGTGAACTCCATAGAAGGAACCTCAAAGTTTCTAATGATGTGATCATGTACAATTCTACGAATTGTATCAACCGGAAAATCTTCTACTGAAGATTTTCCTCTGGAACTATACAATGCAATCATGGCATCGTTTTCTGGCAAAAACACGGTATAGCTTCCATATGCATTTAACAAACCCATTACACCAGATAACTCCAGCATTTTTTCAAATTCAGAAAATCTCTCAGGGCGTGCCTCAATATACTGACCAATTGTTTCGCCTCGAAATGTGTAGTAGTTTTCACCAATATCATCATCATTGCAACCACTAAAGAGACCAACCGACAAAACCAACATGATAGCAGGCAGTGATTTCGTCAACACATTCATTACCTTGAATGTGTTTCTTTTTTGATTAAAAATATTTTTACTATCCATAATACTTTATTTACCAGTTGATAGATTGATCACTTAACAAATAATAGGGATTTTGTTCCAAAGCCCGGTTGTTTCTTAACTCACTGATGTGAATAGGAAGATAGAGCGCATCCATGGACGACAACTTATCCGTAGGAAGAGACGTAACCTTGCGTGCAACAACATTTAGCAGTGAACCGGGATTATTCTCCCGACGTGCAATACGTAACAAATCAAAATATCGTTTTCCCTCAAACATCAGTTCACGTTGACGTTCTCTGTATAATAATCCTTCCAATTCCAACCTTGAATTGTAGTGATCCAACAGAAGTGGTTGCTGGAATTCGTCAAAATTAGATCGCAGATATACAGTATTAATTAAGTCCATAGCTTCGGCATAATGAGCCTCGCCCATTTGGATCAGAGCTTCAGCCTTCATCAGCTTAATATCTGAAAGGCGATAAAATATCCAATTAGCAGTAGTAGACCGGTAAAAATATGAGCTAACTCCAGCCGCACTTTCAGTTCGCAAGCCTACATACTTGAAAGGGAAAACCATATCCACAATGGTTCTGGCAAAATCCTTTTGACGGATATCATCTACACTCTCTATCACATTCCCAGAATTAGGTCGGTTGAAGATACGGAACGTATTAGTGGGACTTACCAAATTATAATTAAGTTGCCAGTGCCCTATGGTATTTCCACTTCCACCATAAAAATTGTAAATAACTTGATTAAAACGGTTATCAGTATCAAATTGCAACTCAAATATGGATTCAGTGGAATTCCCGCTATAAAACACCTGCTGTAACAGAGCCTCTCCGGAAACAAGGCTGAACTGAGAATCATTGATGATGGCATCAGCCATAGCAACACTCTCTTCATACTTTTCGCGCCACAGATAAATATCAACCAACAGTGCACGAATAGCATTCCGTGTAACCCGCCCCTTAGTATGACGATTGGTTTCAAAAGTCTCTCTTGCATAAATCAAAGCATACCTAAGATCCTCTTCCAGTTTATCAAGTATTTCATCCTCTGGTGATTTAGGCACACGATAATCCTGATCATCATCGATACTTGGTTGCTCAATCCATGGAACATCACGAAAAGCACGAACCAAATAAAAATAGGACAATGCTCTGATTGTTAACACCTCGGCTGTAAGAGAGCGCAACCGATTTTCCGTAAAATTCTCGTCACGTCTAACGACTTCGGGAGCAAAGTGCAAAAATGTATTACAATAATTAATGGTGGTATAAAATGGCCCCCATTGAGCATATCGATTATTAGGAATGATATCAAAATTCATCATTCTCAACATATCTGTAGCAGCGCCATGATCATTGGGCAAGTTTCCAGGCATAATATTGTCAGAACGCACCTCACCCCACATCAACATTCGCTCCATCGCCCCACCTTCAGTCAACGACTGATAACATGCAGCCAAAACCTGCATTACATGACTTTCATCTTGCCAGAAATCCTCTAAAACTACTTCACCTTCAGGTTTGAGATCCAGCCAGTCATCACAACCGGAAAAAACAAAGATCAATCCGGTCATCATCACTATTGAAAATATCTTTTTCATTAGAGTATAATTAAATTTATTCATTGGCAGAATGCAATGGACATGAGTTGTTGCAAAATCGGATTTCATTCTATTCTTCTTGCTAAATTCTCTCATGTTCATATCTTATTCTATTTGTTTTTTCAATCTCACATCAGCCAAAGTTCAATACAATCATTTGCCTGATAAAAATTTAATTCATGGTTAGAATATTGCCGTTACGCCCAAGGTAAAGTCTCTGGATCGAGGTGTATGTGATCTGTCAACTGCAATACCGCGCCAATCTGTTCCAACTTCTGGATCCACACCTGAATAATTGGTCCAAACATAAAGATTGTTTATAGTCAGGTAAAAACTTAATTGCCGGAAATAGTTCAAATTATTACTTGGAACAGAATAATTGATTGTAAGATGTCGGAATCGTAAAAATGAACCATCCTCTACAAAACGGTCACTTCCAAGCCAATTATAACCGTGTCCAAAAAGAGCTCGTGGAATTTCTGTTTCATCGCCATCTTTGCGCCAACGCCAATTCACTGCGGTGCTTTGATTGTTGTTTGTGTACATATTCTCGGCATGCATTTTTGCCTCATTCACAATCTTATGTCCGACACGAAAGTTGAAAAACGGTGTCATTCTCCAATTTCTGAAACGAATGGTGGCGCCAAAACCGCCGCTAAAATCTGGATTGGAATCTCCAAGATAAACAATATCTAATTCATCTATTGAACCATCATTATTTATGTCCTCATAAATAGCATCTCCCCCTCTAAATTGATATTGGTTACTGCGACCAAATGCGAACATCATTGGCAAAGGAACGCCATTGGCATCTAAAATGACATTTCCATTTCTATCTCGAGCAACAGGGGCACTTTCCTGAACACCTTGGATATACTCATCGTATTGGTAAACTCCCTTAAAACGGAATCCATAAATTGATCCAAACGGATTGCCTTCCTGAACACGTGTTAGATAACTACCATTTTCGAAATTAAAATCTGAGTTATAATTATCTAAAATATCATCCCTTAGTTCTACAATGGTATTAACAAAATTAGCTATGTTGAAATTAAAATCAATGGTCCAGTCATTGGCACGTATGGCATTGCTGGTCCACAGTTCAACCTCCCATCCTTTATTATCCATAGTTCCAACATTCTGCCAAGGAATTAGACCATGACCTGAGGATGAAGGAATTGACAAATCTCTCATTAATAAATCCTCAGTTCTCTGATTGTAAAAATCCAATTTCAGATTATATCTGTCATCCAGAAATCCTATATCAAACCCATAGTTTAGAGAAGTTGTTGTTTCCCAACGTAAATCTGAAAGTTGTAATGTTGATGGTCGGGTAGCACTCATATCCATGTAACTCCCATATGGAGAATAACGACTGAAATGAAGATATTCATGTACAGGTTGGTTTCCGGTAATACCCCAACTGGGTCGAATCGCCAACATACTCAACCAATTATTGGAAAAATCCATAAACATTTCATCAGAAATAATCCATTTAGCAGATACGCCGGGGAAATTTCCGTATTTGTAATTGGCTCCAAACTTAGTGCTTCCATCGCGCCTGAATACTGCACTCAAAATATACCTGGACAAATAGGAATAGTGTCCTCTCAAAAGCAATGCATTTGATCTGTAACTGTATCGATCTGTGTTGAAGTCATTAATAAAACCCAAAGCAGATGCATCCACTATTTGTCCTGAAGGTAAATTAGCAGTTGCATTTCTGTGTCTCATGTTGCTTCCGGTTGTAGCCTGAACAGAACCATAAAGCAATAAGAAATGGTTGGGATTTGCTATGTTAGGCTGCCAGGAAATATTATGGTCAGTATAGACTGTTACATTCTCCGAATCGTTATGGTCGGCAAGATTAACCCTATCACTGGTCCAAACCATATTAGATGCTTCGGCCGGCAAGAATCTAGACGTTTTGTCGTTATTCACATCAAAAGAAACAAACATGTTATAGCGCAACATCTGCCTATCAGTTCTGGGCAACATATCATACTGCAAACGGAATGTTGGCAGAATTCTATAGTTCTGTATGTTACTGGTAGCCAAATTGGCAACTGCTACTGGATTAAACATATCTCTCTGTGAAGGATGCAAATCAGAATCTCTGGAAATATTGTAATAAATATTGGTGCTATTTCCTTGTAAATCCTGTTGGTAAACACTAACGTTTGGCATCTTTCGGTAGGCCAAATCCAAAATTGTAGGAGCTTCGTTATTTTCCCGCCAGGGACGATCATGGTTAGTATATGTAAACGAGAACTCCGATATGAATCGGATCCTGTTAGAAACGGCATAATCAAGATAAGCACGTGATGATATCCTGCTTAAACTATTTCCGATTACAGTACCTTGTTCTTCCAAGAAACCCCCGGAAACTCTAAATCGAGCACGTTCACCTCCACCGGTAAGAGTAATATAATGATCATGTTTGTAACCAGTTCTGGTAACCTCATCAAACCAGTTTACATTGTTATTAAAGTTCTGATATTCAGGAAATGTCGGATCGTACATTAACTCAGGAATATTTGCTGCTGCTTCATTTTGGAACGGGTTAAAATAAGCTTGTCGTATCATCATGGTATAGTCATCACCAGTAAGCATCCTAATGCCCTGAGGAATGGTAGCCCTAGTCATACGATAAGAATACTGCACCCTTGTTGGCCCCCTGGTTCCTTCTTTGGTGCGAATTTGCAAAACCCCATTCGCGCCACGAGAACCCCAAATAGCTGTTGAAGCAGCATCTCTTAAAACAGTGATCTCCTCGATATCATCCGGATTGATACTTAACATGTTTGCAAACTGCTCTTCATTGGCACTTGAGAAGTCGAAATTAGGGTCAATGGGCTGCTCATAAGGAATCCCATTTAATACAATCAATGGTTGAGCATTAGCATTAATGGAGGCAGTTCCTCTAATTCGCATGGTTGAGCCACTTCCGGGGTCACCGGAGGAACCTACAATATCAAAACCGGGAACACGTCCCTGTAGTGCATCATCCAAGGATGTTACCTGAACGCCTTCAAACGCTTGGGAACTAATTGTAGACATTGCCATGGAAATCTCTCGTTGAGGAATCGCAAAAGCCCCGTCTGAGTAAGTACGTTCTGCAGTAATGGTAACATCCATCAACTCCTGAACCTCCTCTTGCAATTGAACATCAATTCGTCTCTGATCGCCAACTTCGATGGATTGACTGACAAAAGAAATAAAACTAAAAACAAGACGATTCTGAGGGTTTCGAACAACAAGCAGATACCGGCCATTCAAATCTGTTACCGTGGCACCTACCATCCGATTGGTATTATCAATCTCGATAACGTTTACTCCTATAAGAGTTTCACCATCGGTGGACGAAGTAACAGTTCCCTGAACCACTACATTGCTTTCCTGAGCTTGCATATAATCTCCGCAGAGAAAAAGCATGCAAAGTATGAATGTTAATGCTGAAAAATTAATCTTCATCTGATTATAATTATACATTTACCAGGGATAAACCCTATTAAAATAAATTCCATTCTCGATGTGATGTGTGGTTACTTATCACACCCTCCATTCCATTTATCATTTACTCGAATCATATCTACCTTATTCAAACCTTAACACATTATCAATTTGATGAATTACGGCTGTTGAGGAAGTTGTGATAGCCGAATTGGTAAAAAGAGTACTTTCGAGATTCACAACATTTCCTGGGTTTGAATTAAAAATATAATCCCTGGCCATGATGTTGTAAAAACCACCATCGGTTCTAACCCTGGCACTTACCACATCGATATTCTCCTCTATTTCCGTAGTAAGAACAAGATCTTCGCCACTGCTTTGAACTCTAACGCGATAATACTTATCTTGATAGGTTCTAAAAAGAGTCTCTTCATCATCAAGTTTAATGGTAGAGGTTTGAAATAACCCTGTGAAAGCTTGACCTCCTATGAAAAGTGAATTATCCTGGAAATGATATCTGATGAACCTTTCAAGTTGATCAATGGCCTCCTGACGAGAAGGTCCTTCATCCATATCTTCAATTCCCTGAATGCCCGGACGACTTACCCATGGGGATATCAATCCCTGCTCTATGGCATCATTCACCGCATCATTTGTCGGAACATAAACTGTATAGTGGAAAGTATTGAAGAATCTTGTTGAAAAATCAATGCCAAAAAAGTTATTCCCTGTTACAAAAATTCTTCTGTCAGGATCCTGTGATGTTGCAGGGGGAGGAAAACCAGTCATCAAATTAAAAAACTCGCTAAACTCAGGTGTTTCGCTCAATATAGCATAAACAGATCTAAGTGGCGTTTGAATCGGCTTATCGATAAAATATGTACGCCCATTCTCCTGATTATATATCTCTGTAACATTTACGATGGCACCATTTTCAATATCACCACCACCTTGAATTGTTAAGTTCTCGCCAGCACCCTGAATACGTATGGTATTATTTCCTTTCGTCCTGTAATAACGAGCACCTGACTCCACATCTCCAATAACAATATGAGAGTCAAGCAAATCAAGCAAACGGTTTTCTAGAAAAGAAGCAGAAGTAATCACTCTTAATGAGTCTCCCACTGTTTGTGTAAACGGATCGTACTCATATACAGTGGCATTTACAGCCTCCGTTTCGGTATTATACCAAAATTTAAGTGCCGCTTTTTGATCCATCCCAAAGGCATATGGATCGATGTAATTCTCAAAAAACTCATCGGTTGGCACAAAAAAGCTATAACGTGAAACCAGGGAGTTCAAATAGAGTCGGAAGTCGTTTCGACGAATTCCCCAATTGAATACTCTCGTGTCTTCACTAAACAAAACCGGACCGTATATAGAGATAAAATCATCGGGCGGATACACATTGCTTGTGTGATAAACAACACCATTAACTCCTACGTAAGCACTTTCAATATCAGAGGTTGAAATAGGTATTGGAGAGTTCTCTGCATCCCTCAACCGATGAAAACGAGCAGGTACCGATTCAAGAAAAGAGGTGCGCATATGTCTTCTGAGCAACAACGCGGCTATGTCATCAGGAACATTTTCCCAGTTTCCATAACGATCTTTCAGTATGGCACCACTACCACTGTTAAAATAAAACTCCATTGTTTCATCAGTAGGTGCGAAAATGGCACCCATATCAGCCTGTAATCCTGCAGAAGTAGGATTTTGATAACTATTCCAACCGGGATTAAACGGCAACCAGTATTGATCACTAATGACAGTAAGATCTGGATATTGAATCCTGCCACCAATATTACTGAAATACTCTTTTGTGTAAATGGTGTCATTAAATCCGGGGTTAATCTGGCGGTAATTATCAGTTAAATCCATGGCCGGATAAGGAGCACTAAACCGCTCAAGTAAACTTGAAAAGATTGTGGTACGTTCATTTTCTGCAATGTGTTGTGCCATATTTACTCTGGGAACAAGAACCTCCTCCAAGATATGAATGTATCCGTTTTTACAGGTGATATCCCTTTCAATAATTCTACTATCAAAAATAAAAGCATCATCGCCATTTCTCTGAACTCCGGTAATTAATTCGAAATCGCTGTCGCTGATCCCAGCTCTGCGTAAAGGTCTGTCGAGAAAATGAACAAGCGGCCAAGGAGAATCATCTTTTACAAGATAAAGACCCGATTGGCGGAATGGATCCCAGTGCGGTCCGTCAGGTAATTGCGCTCCAGATTCAAAACCTACAGTATCAAGAACTGAAATAGACGAAGCACGACGTAAAGCGGTTCCTCTGTTTAGCTGTCCGCTGCCATAGAAGTTAGCCAGCGTTTCAATTAGGTAGGCATTATCAATGGAACTAAAGTTAAGTAATATATTCTTTTGAGCTAACGAAAGTTCTTCATACCGGGCAACACCCCAAGGGTTTCCCTGAAAAAACCTCTCAAACGCTTCATCATTGGCAGCAAAAACAGTTTTACTACCTGTGCGCTTCATCACCTCAGCGTACCCAACATCATCAATAATACGCAGATAATAATTGAAATTACCATCCTCTGCGAGATAATCATAGATACTCTCACCAAGCCACTCTGGTTCCTTTTCGGTATATAGGGAATCATCCTCGCAGGAAACCATCGCAAGCATTCCTACCAGAAAAAAGAAAGCCGTTATGACATAACGAGAATTTCGTTTCCAAATTCTTTGCTTCATCTTAATATTAAAATTTAATTAAAGTATGATGATAAATACAATAAACAGACTTCTGTGACTATTGGGTGATGGGAAGGATATTGGTTCAGTAATTATGACTCTTCTGAAATTAGTGTTAAAAAAAATCTTTTTTAACACTACAAATATATTTTCTCATATCCTATATGTTTTGTAATAAATCAACATAAACTATAAGAAATTCGACAAACGCTATACAAACCTCATTTTGTGACCATTAAACAAACCCCAAAATCGAATTAATACAACCATCCGATAATAAATCTGGATGATTTCAAGTACATAACACTTTTATACAATTAGAGCAGAGTGTAAAAATCGGATCTAATTTTAAAAAAAATAGGTAATGAAATAAAAAGCGAATTCAATTATGGGTCAAAGAATGATGGAATAGTAAAAGATGAAAGTATAAAAATAATAAACCAAAATGGAATTTCATTTAAAACGACCACAGCAAAAAACAAACTTTAACACTAATCTAAAAAAATTACACCTCCCTGGATATCTTGCTGATATTTAAACAATAAGGAAAAGACAGCCTAATAAAATTGATTAAAACCTTCCGTTAAACATTAGCACAAATTCGATTATAACAATTCAAAAATTCAACGCTAGTTTAAAAAAAGCCGGGTAATCCAATGAATTGGACTACCCGGCTGAAAAATTAACACCATCAAATTATTGCTTTAAAAACTTGACAGGTTGATGATCCTCTACTTTCAGAACATAAAATCCTGATGGTAATGAGCTCACATCTATCTGGTTTATCGCAACTGTTTCAATCTGTACCCTTCCAAACATATCTACAACCTCTATTTTTGCAGGTTGATCAATATTCAAAAACAAAACCCCTCTCGTGGGATTTGGAAAAATATTTAAGCTGTTAGAGCTTTGGATTCCTCCAATACTGGTTGACTGACCGGCAGCAAAATCGATGATCATCCATGCAAACACATCGGATTGGATAGGCACTATAGCGCCGGACATCTCCCTTTGGCGTAACAAATTCACCGATCCGGTTTGAAGATTATGATGCCTTACAACAGATGCAAAATTATTATTTGTTGATTGTAATCCTGCAAAAACCCCAGGCTCAGAATATGTATTATCAAAGGTTATATTAACAGGTTGAGATGTTATTCCTGAACCTTCTTCTGAGCGCCCAACAGTGATTCTTTTACCATCAACTTCTCCGGTACCGGTTTCAATAGCCAGATAATTAATCCGCTCTCCAAACACATTGGAAGTAACTCCTTCCTCCTTTCTGATGGAAACCTCAAATCCCTCAGTGGTAATATTCCTCACCGCTACAACTGTCGCGAAATTGTTGCTATTGGACACCTGTGTACAGAATACTGCCGGAACTGTCTCAAAGGACTCATCAAATGTTACTGCCACCCAATTCTGAGTAACTCCTGTTACAGCTTTGGTTTCGGCTTTTAACCCTCCAAAATTATAATTACCTGCAACCAATGCTATGGTAGATAATTGATCAATTGAATTGAAATTTGGATTGCTGATGTAATTCCATGGATGCAAACGGAAATTAAATGAATTTACAGAAGCCGAATTGACCCTGGTTGAATATGCTACAACATTTTGGAAAGATGGAGCTCCTAACAAAACCATCGGATTTTCAGAAAATCTTTCGGCGAATATCACTCTTGACCAATCAGGGCTATTAACAGGAAATTTTCCTACCTGAATTTGTTGGTCACCCTTTGTTTGATAGAAAGAATATTCATTGGAATAAACATACCCCCCAAACATAGACTCTAAACCCAGTCGATAAGTTGTCATCCCTGAAACATTTGGATCCACAGGGTCAGCAAATGTTCGAACCGAAACATCACTGGAATTATAGATTACTTCAAAACTGCCATTCCCGGATTTCTTCTCAATAATGTAGGATTGAGATAAATCACCATTGGGATCAGTCCACGACAAACTAATGCTGTTGGACAATGTTAAATGCCTTCCTGACAATTCAGGTTTACGGTACGACCAGCTTGGAATAACTTCAAAAGCTGAATTATACCCAATAGGAGGTGTCGTACTGGCATAATATGCACCGGCAGGTGTAAACTCTCCATTTTGGAATATCTCACGATGCGCCTCTACCCAGCTATAAATAGAATATCTTTCAACAAAAGATGTGGTATCAAGAACATTAAGAATTCCTTGCAAATCGTTTAATTGTTTCTGCAACTTATCTTCCCAGAATTCAGGCCACCACTCATTGGTCCAGTTGGCTCCGTTGTTCCACTCCTTGATCCAGATTGGACGACCTCCTGTGCGCTCATGAACATGAAGAAGCCTGTCATACCATTGTCTTGGAGTCATTCCACCCCAATATGCATGTATAACAACAAAGTCAACTCGATAGTCAAGCTCATCACATTTGTCAATAAAATTAAATAGGGACCAATTGTTAAAAGGATCAGAAGTTGCCGGGGAACCAATTCTGAGTCCGGACTTCATATATTCAGGCCACATGGCCAAAGCAGCATCAAATGTCATATCAGCCTGATCGGGACGATCTGGCTCATTGAATCCCATTAAATGGGAGATATTCTGCTTGTTATTAATTTCATTCCAACCTGGCCAACCAGCATTATGCTTGTTGGGAACATATTCATAATCCAATGAAGTATTCCCTCCTGCTCCCCAGTCATAGTACCAGGTCGAATTTGTTCTTCTTACTTCATCCATATTCCAACCGGCCCATCCTTTCTTACTGACCCATTGGTGACGAAATACTCGAACAAAGGAAACCGTTCCATTTAATAGTTCAGGCATAACATCGATTTCAATATCTTCCTTATCGGCAACAAAAACCCGACTATAACCTAACCCATCAGAGTTAACAGCAAATGTTGCCTGATAACCTCTTTTAAGAATAAATGACCGAATCTCATTGTTGAAGTCACCTAAATTGTTGTGGTAAGTGTGCAAATCCAACTCACGTGATTCGCCTTCAAAACCTTCTTCGGTAAAAACAGTCAGTGGTCTAAAAGCTGATCCGTGTGGCATTAGCACAGCTCCATGCGCATAAATACCAATGCGACCGTTTACTCCATGCTGAAAAGGTTCACCATTGACAAAAATGTTTTCTATATAATTATCATTAACAACAGAAGGTTTAATATTTAAAAAGAAAACCCAACCATCCACATGATTTAAAGAGATTGTGCTGTTTACTAAAGGATTTTCATCCGCAGTAATATGCAGCTCATAAGGTTGATGCAAAACACGGTTTTCATTCTCAAGAAATTCAACTACTTCAGGAGTAATGGCCATGGACGAGAACATCAGTAAAAACATCGGGATAGTAAAAACCAGTTTTAGTTTGTTTCTGACTGATACTATATTATTTAAGGAGAAAAGTTTTAATAATACACCTTCTCCTATGGAAAAGTAATGTCTGCTCATTTGAAAATATTTATTTAAGTTACTGGTTTAACGTTTCATAAGAATATAAATCTATGATAATATTGCTGTTTCTTGGAGGGCAAACCATAGTTGGTGATAATAAACTACCAGTTACCCAAACCATCCAAAGTCATAGAATAAACTATTTTACAATGGTTTATAAGATCCTGTTCTGAACTATATTCATGATAAAAATTTAATCCATAAGGCCAGAAATGTGCAGCATCTCCATTTATTCTCGCAGTTGCATTTCCTGTAAGATATCTTAGCATCGATGTGGCATTAGCACCTTGGTAAACCCCTCCAACAATCAGATTACTCCTCCAATGATTTGTTGTTCCTACCCCTACAGTATGAGCAATTTCATGCATAGCAGTTACCTTTTGCATGGTATTTTTGTTCCCAAAGCGAATGGTTCCGTTAAAGTTACCATCAGCTGTTGGAACATCGGGATTATAATATACATTAAGATGTTTTTCAAAAGCGGTATACTTATTATAATAATATAATGCCTCATCCATAGCAATTGTGATCCGATCGTACGCATCTAACTCATCTGCCGTTGGGTTAGCTGATCGGTGTAAAGTATAAGTAACATTTGCTTTATTAGTAGTAAAGGTAATTTCAGATCCATAAGCGATTCCTTCCCCATTGATGGCAAAACCTCTTACATAATATTTTGTATTCGGTTCAAGCCACTCAATTCTTGTTCGATAAGTTCCAGTTCCTTCACCTTCTATTATATGATTGTTCTCTATTGTAGGATTGGGCTCTTTGCTCCAGGACACTCCGCGGCTGGTAACAGGTGAACCTCCATCATTTGGAACACGTCCTAAATAGTTGGCAGTGATACCTGTTTGGCTCTCAATTCCTCCAGCAAAAACCCGGGCCAGTTCAGCAGCATCTGTTTCAATCTCCATTTCTTCACCATAACTAACGCCTGTGCTGTTAATAGCAAAAGCACGGAAATAATAAGTTGTAGAGCTATTTAAGCCGCTTACTGTTGTAACAAACTCTCCGACACCATCATCCTCATCCTCAACAAATGAATCGTCTATCTCAGGCATGCCAGTTGTATTCCAGCAAACGCCCCTTGAAATAACCGATGTTCCCATATCATCTTCTATTAAAGCTCTAATCTTTACAGAATTGGCAGCAACTTCTATAATTTCTGATTGTCCAATTTTTGCTACTTCTGTTTCAAGGGTACTAAAAGAGTATTCCTCTCCATAAATTACTTCTGCATCAATAATCGCATAAACCCGTACATAATATGTCTTTCCACTTTCAAGATCGGATAAATCAACAACAAAGGAGCCTTCCTGGTCTATCGCCTCACCCTCCACTCTATTAGATTCGAGGTCAGGAGTTGTGTCAAGATCCCAAACTATGCCATACTCTTCCAAATCGAAACCTTCATTTACTTTTACGGCGGCAATAACTCTGGCAGATGCATATGAAACATCAGTAACATCTTCTACCAAAATTTTACTGGTGGGACTTTTGTCTGTAATAAAACTTACATCATCGCTGTATGCTATGCCTATTTCGTTAATAGCAAAAGCTCGGACAAAATACTCTGTTCCGCTTTGAAGTGAAGTGATCTCAACTGAAAAAAGTCCATCAGGACTTATTTCTGAACCTTCTATATACGAATTATCGATATCAGGTGAAGGATTAACATCCAGGTAAACACCATAACTTATAACAGAAGAACCGCCGGTGGAGATGATTTGTCCTAAAACTGTTGCCGAAGAATTGGAAATATTACCAACCTCCAACGCAGCAACAACCGGTAACGATTTGGAGTCCTTATCATCAGAACATCCAAAGGAAATAAATATAAATGCTAAACCTAAAAACACTAAAAAAAGACTTCTCATATGATGATTAATTTAAAAATTTAAACAAGTGCTTATTTATAAAAACCGGAGCATACATTTTTTATAGTTTTTAACATTTCAAAAATAACATTTGAATTCTATTCTGGATATAACAAAAAAAACAATCAATAACACAAATTTGATGTGCTATCGAAAACAAGATCTATTCACACATGCTGATTAATTGAGATGCTGTGCAATTAAATTGAAAAGTGAAAAATTAATATATCAGGTTTATTCTATGAATGGAGTAGTGGTGGAAAGATGATATGCATCTAACCATATTGAAATTGGCCATCAATTGATAAGTGGAGTTTATATCCTAACCATTACGCAGGACATCGGCAGCAAAAATGTGAAGGGGGTAAAAATGTAGCCTTGTTCATTTAGCTTAAGGCTCCTAACCTGCTTAATTCATAATATTTAAATTGAATCTCTAATTGGTTATGAATAAAAATGGCTAATCACCATTTAGTTGATAAGATTTTATCCACAAAGATCATTAGGTATTTCCCTAATAGCCTTTGTTTTTTGATGTGGCTATGACCAAATCAATTGTAAGAAAACAATTAAAACATCTCAATCGTCAGGAATCAATTTTTAACATCGTTTTTTTAGTTCTTTTATTGCAGAACTCAAAAATATATTATATATTTGTACCATTATTAAAATACGAAGAATAGAAATATGTCGACAATAAACGATAGAAGCGCATACATTGAAGAGACAGGCCTGCTGTTTGAAACATTTGGGATGACACGAATGGCAGGAAGGATACTTGGCTACCTGATGGTAACAGATAAAGAAATGGTGTCTTTTGACGAACTCACGCAGGTCTTACAGGCCAGTAAAAGCTCCATCAGCACAAATGTTAAGGCAATGACTCAAACCAAATTCATAAAACCAGTCAGTGTTCCCGGTGACCGCAAAACTTATTACATGTTATCGGATGACATTTCATGGGTAGAACTGTTTTATCAACGCACAGAACAACTCAAATACCTGAAGGCGCTGTATGAAAAAGGATTAAATCTCAGATCCAATAAAAAAGACAAATCATCGGTTTGGCTCGAGAATGCCATAGAGTTCTATGACTGGATTATATTAGAATTTCCGGAAATATTGAAAAAATGGCAGGATTTTAAAAGCAATAAATAGTCATACGACTATTTATTTATACATACAGTTCTTTATTCACCGAACCTATAGAATCTAAAAAACCACATAAACAGAAAATAATATGAGAAAAGAGATGAAACTTACAAAAATGATTCTGGCAATATGCTTAATTCTTCTTACGGTTTCTTCAACCGCTGCTCAGAATCCGAAAGAGATCATCCGTCGTATGGAGGACAACATGCGAGGGGATGCATCATTTAGCGAAATGACCATGAAAACGGTTCGTCCCCGATACACACGCGAAACCACAATGAGATCTTGGGCATTAGGCGATGATTACTCGTTAATACTCGTAACAGCACCAGCACGTGATCAGGGAACCTCTTTTTTAAAACGTGGTAACGAAATATGGAACTACGTACCCAACATTGACCGAACAGTAAAAATGCCTCCCAGCATGATGTCTCAATCGTGGATGGGGAGTGACTTTACCAACGACGATTTGGTGCGGGGCACTTCATCTGTTGATGATTATGACCACAAACTGTTGGGCAGCGAAACTATTGAAGGTATTGAGTGCTATAAAATTGAAATGATCCCCCACCCTGAAACTCCGGTGGTTTACGAGAAAGTGATATACTGGGTGAGCAAAAACAACTATTTGCCGGTAAAACTTGAAAACTATGATGAATACCAGGAATTGGTCAGCAGTATACGCTTTCGTGAAGTAAAAAAAATGGGAGGAAGAGAAATTCCATCGGTTATGGAAATAATTCCTCACGATAAGGATGGTCACAGAACCATTATTACCACACACAATATGGACTTTACAATAACTTTGACCCGTGATTTCTTTTCACAACAAAATATGCGAAATGTGAGATAACTCAAACTCTAATTAAAAGATTAAAAATGAGCACAATTTATAAAACAGGCTTTAAAAACCTTAGACAACTCAGAAATATGAATCCAATTGAAATGGGTGTGTTTGTCACACTTCTCATTCTGGCACTGATTATTGCTTATATAACAATTGGCCTAAAAGAAATAATATCTGATCATTAAAATATAGATGATTAGAAACTTAGATTAAAGACAGAATAGATGAGAGAATAAAAAGAACCACAGATATTTAGAAACTAAAAGATATACGGATGAAAACAGTCATAAAAACCACCAATCTTCAAAAGATATACAACAATTCCGTGGCGCCTGTTAAGGCGGTAAACAACATCAGTCTGGAATTTCAGGAAGGAGAGTTTACAGCTATTGTAGGCCCTTCCGGCAGCGGCAAAACCACGTTTCTGAATTTAATTGGAGGGTTGGATAAACCAACCGGGGGCGAAATATACATTGATGGGACTGAAATCTCCACCATGAAAGAGAGCGAGCTATTCGATTTTAGATTACGAAACATTGGTTTCGTGTTTCAATCGTACAATCTGATTCCGGTGCTTACTGCCAAAGAGAATGTCTCTTTTATTATGCTTTTGCAAAAACGCTCCAAAGCCGAAATGGAACAAAGGGCAACGGAGATGCTTGAGCAGGTTGGTTTGTCCGACAAGCTTAATTCACGACCAAATCAGCTTTCAGGTGGACAACAACAAAGGGTTGCTGTGGCCAGAGCGCTGGCTTCCAAACCAAAATTTGTACTCGCCGACGAACCGACAGCCAACCTCGACACCGAATCGGCATTTAATCTGTTGGATATCATGGAAAAACTCAATAAAGAAGAGAACATCACCCTGATTTTCTCTACGCATGATCAGCGGGTTATTGAGCGCGCGGGAAGAGTCATCACTTTGGTGGATGGAAGTGTGAGTAAGGATGAGGTTATAAGTTAAATGTTTGAAGTTTAAGGTTTAAAGTTGAAGGGTTGAGGGTTGAGAGTTGAGAGTTGAGGGTTGAGATGGATTACAATATTCAGAAAACCATAAACCCAAAACATTGAACCTTGAACATATTTAAAATATAATAGCATGAAGATTCTATTAATACTTGCCTGGCGCAATCTCTGGCGCAACAAAAAACGGACATTGATCACCATCAGTTCGGTATTATTTGCCGTATTGTTGGCTACGCTTTTTGTCTCAATGGAGAAAGGATCCTACGAGCGTCTGATTGACAGCATGGTGAAATACAGCACCGGCTACATACAAATTCAGGACATCCTATACGATGAGGAACCATCCATTGACCATACTCTATTATTCGACGAAGAGATAGAAGAGATTCTGAATAAGTACGAAGAACAAATTGCCTACCATGTTCCACGTTTACAAAACTTTGTACTGGTTGCCACTGAAAACAATACCCGGGGCAGCATCCTCAATGGCATAGATCCGGAACTGGAAATAAAGATGAATGACTTAAATGAAGACGTTGTAAAAGGAGAATTCCTAAAACCCAACGATAATGGTCTGATGCTTGCTGAAGGCCTGGCCGGCATTCTGAATGTTACCGTGGGTGATACGCTGGTGCTTCTCGGACAAGGCTTTCATGGCTCCACCGCCGCCGGAACCTACCCAATTAGAGGGATTGTTGACCTGAAAATTCCTGATATCAACAACAACACCATTTATATGTCGCTCAGTGAAGCACAGTGGTTTTACGGAACAGATAACCGGGTAACCTCCCTTATTATCATGCCGGAAAACCCCGCACGTACACAACAACTGGCAGAAAGTCTCAGAAAAGTGATTGATCCTGAGTGGCACCGAGTATTGACATGGGAGGAGTTGCTAGAAGACCTGCTCAACTTAATGAAGTTTGATGTTGCGGGAACCATGGTCATGATGATGATTCTCTACATTGTAATAGCTTTTGGGTTGTTCGGAACCATTCTCACCATGCTCATTGAACGACGTAAAGAGTTCGCGCTGCTCTTTTCTCTTGGGATGAAACGGGCACAGGTTGCCATCGTTTGCTTTTTTGAAGCCTTATTTATCTCTATGGCGGGCGTTATACTCGGAATCATCATCTCAATTCCGGTTGTGGCGTGGTTTTACCACCACCCCATCCCTCTCTCAGGAGATATGGCCGAAGCCATTGCAGATTATGGATTTGAACCCGTGTTGCCATTTTCGGCAGATCCCACCATATTTATAAATCAGGCACTAATTGTACTTATTATCTCTTTCCTGATTGGGTTATTCCCGGTCTACAAGGTTTTCAGGATCAACATAATGGAAGCTAAAAAATAAATCAGCATGAAGACACTACTTATCATATCGTGGAGAAATATATGGCGTAACCCTCAACGCAGTTTTGTAATGATTGTAGCGATCATGGCCGGGTTGTGGGGCGGCCTTATGGCCGCATCCCTGGCGCAGGGACTAATGAATCAACGTTTCAGAACCGGCGTGGAACAGGAGTATTCTCACCTCCAAATTCATCATCCCGAATTCATCAAACAGGACAATGCAAAATATGTGAT
This sequence comes from Alkalitalea saponilacus, assembly GCF_900168165.1. Lineage (GTDB taxonomy): Bacteria > Bacteroidota > Bacteroidia > Bacteroidales > Marinilabiliaceae > Natronoflexus > Natronoflexus saponilacus. The sequence goes on along the minus strand of NZ_FUYV01000003.1, from coordinate 135,243 downwards.
TGATAAGCGGGAGGAACTTTCAAATCATCTTGACAATGATGAGCTGGTAGCAGCCTGGAGTGGCCGAACCATTGTTAGTGGAATGATGGGCACCGCAACTTTGACCAGTGGTGTAACCATAAAAGGAATCGACCCCGAAATGGAAGCTCAAACCACTTTTCTGGATAAAAACATCATAGACGGCTCATATTTAGAAGAATCAGCACGTAATCCCGTGCTGATTGGCCGAAGTCTGGCGGAGAAAACAAAAACCCGTCCCGGATCACGCATTGTTCTCACATTCCAGGATCTGGAAGGGGAGCTCGCATCAGCTTCATTCAGGGTATCGGGTGTTTTTCAAACAGCCAACTCCTATTTTGACGAAACCAATGTGTTTGTGTTAAAACAGGACATTGGCCAGTATCTGGGAAAAGAGATGGTTGTAAATGAAATTGCCATCGTTCTGAACGATTTGGATCAGGTATCAGAATTTGCAAGAACCTACGCTTCGAAATATCCTGAACTGGAAATCAGAACCTGGTCGCAACTGTCGCCCCAACTGGCATTTTACAATGAACTGGGCAGCACCATGTTCATGATCATTCTGATGATTATACTTATGGCGCTGGCTTTCGGACTGATGAACACCATGCTGATGTCGGTGATTGAAAGAATCAGAGAACTTGGCATGTTGATGTCCATTGGAATGAGCAAGAGAAGGGTGTTTGTGATGATTTTACTGGAAACTACTTTCCTGACTCTCACCGGAGCGTTTGGAGGTATGTTGGTGGGATATACAACGGTACATATTTTTCAGAACAAAGGAATAAATCTGGGGAATGTTGGGGGTGATTCACTTACCGACTTTGGTTTTGAACCCATCATTTATCCCGAACTGGCACCGTCCTATGGCTTGATTTTACCCATACTGGTAATTATAACAGCATTTGCAACGTCCATATATCCTGCATTAAAAGCCATCAGACTAAAACCGGCGGAAGCGGTCAGACAGGAATAAATAAATGAATTGATGAGAAAGGTTTGACGTTTAAGGTTGGGGTTGGATGGTTTATTGTTTAAGGTTTGGAAGCATGGAATTGCCTCCGGTTTCCCCTTCCTCCTTCTCTCCTTGTTACCTTATCACCTTTTTCTCCGGTCTCCGGATAAAAAAGCGCTTTTCAAAAAAAACTATTTGAATATGAAAATAAAACCAATCATACTGTTCATATTTATCACAACTTTCAGTTGCTTAACGGCAACTGAAAACATCACCATAAGAGGTTATGTAAAAGAGATGCCGGGTGTAAGGCTCAACAACAGCTTTTCTGATCCGGCTTTCGATAATATCATCCATAATCGTTTAAACTTTAGATGGGATTTGAACAACCACATGCGGTTTGTCGTTGAGGGACGAAACAGGATGATATACAATCCATTGTTTGCGGACTATCCTTTTTTTGCTGATATATTGGCGGAAGATGATGGATTAATGGATTTATCGTGGAATTGGATGAATAGAGGCCGATGGGTTGGAAATTCAGAAGTGGACAGGTTGTACCTGGATTACAGGTACAACGACTGGCAGTTCCGTCTGGGCAGGCAACGCATCAACTGGGGAATCAATCTGGTGTCGAATCCAAACGACTTGTTTAACACCTATTCATTTTTTGATTTCGATTATGAAGAGCGTCCCGGAGCCGATGCTGTCAGAGTTCAGTACAACATGGGCTTTGCATCGCGTGTGGAAGCGGCTTACAGTCCCGCTCGCGATGGACGTGAAAGTGTTGGAGCTCTGATGTGGGTCACCAATCACCGGGGTTACGACCTACAGCTATTGGCCGGATATTATCGCCACCGTAGTGCATTTGGTTTTGGATGGGCAGGAAGTATCGGCGGTGCAGGATTTAAGGGTGAAGCCACGTGGTTTCAGGATTTGGACAACAGCAGCACCAACAAAGTTGTGGCTGCAACCGGGGTAGATTACATGTTTTCCAACGGCACTTTCGGAGTGTTGGAATTTCTATACAACGGAGGTTACCGACCATTGGGAAGTGCTGCACTGTTGCTGAATCAGCCGCTTTCGGCAGATAACATCATGTTCTCAGAATACGCCATCACACTCAGCCTGCAACATCCTTTCTCGCCGGTATTTTCTGGCGGTATGGCCGTTATGTCGCTTCCCGACCAGCAATCATTCTTTGTTTCACCATCCTTATCCTACTCCCTCATGACCAACTGGGATTTGGATTTCATTTCTCAAATTTTTGCGGGAGGAAAAAACACCATTTTCGAAGAGGCCGGCTCGGCATGGTATTTGGCGTTGAAGTATTCGTTTTGAAGGGTAAGTCATTCATTGAATAAATGCAGCAATTGGTCAAATTCCAAAATTCTTCGAGAGAGTATTTACGGAAAATTTATATATTTGAAAAAAATATAAAATTTCCGTAAATATATGTTAAGCTTATTTAGAATTAGTCTAATAAGCGTCTTTTGGATTATTAGCTCTCACCTATTCGCACAGGAATTAGCTGTAACCCATATTCCGGAGGAATTAAAAAAAGATGCGAATTCTGTTATTCGTTATTTCAACCACTCGGTTGAAATAACTCCCAGATACCAAATGAATGAAACCATTGAATGGGCTGTGACCATTTTCAATGCATCAGGCAACTATCACATGATGCCGGGGGGCTTTTACAACAACAACAGCCGAATTCGAAAAATGCAGGCAACAGTTTATGATGCCAATGGAAGGCAAATCACAAGACTTAGGAAAAGAGATATTCATGATGCCAGTGTTGTTACTTCTTCCAATTCTTTTACCGATCATCGAATCAAATACTTCGACTATTCTCCCGGCAGGTATCCATATACCATCGTTTTTAGAATGGAATACAGCGGTGGAAATACTGCGTTTATACCTATTTGGCGACCAATACAAAGCAGTAATCAAAGTGTAGAGAAGAGTTCTTTTCAACTCAATTACCCATCAGAGTGGAAATTAACAAAAAGCGAAAGATTATTTGAGGAATACCAGATAGAACGGGAACATCTAAGTGGAATTTACAAAGCATCTGCAAAATCAATTCCGGTCATTAATGAGGAGTCAAATGCACCTGCTTATGGCCTCATGCTTCCAAGCGGCAGGTTATCGCTCAACCACTTTCAACTTGAGGGGTACAAAGGCAAAGCTGAAACCTGGCAAGAATTTGGTAAGTGGTACTACAACAATATGCTGAAAGGGCGGGACAATGTTCCTACAAGCACCATTCGTGAAATAGAGTTAATTAAATCGCAAGTGGGCAATGACACCATAGAAATGGCTCGCCGAATTTTTGAAATGGTGCAATCCAAAACCCGTTATATCGACGTTGCCATAGGAATTGGTGGCTGGAAGCCATTAACAGTAGAAACTGTAGATCAGATGGGTTATGGTGATTGCAAAGCACTTTCATTTTATACCATGGCTCTGTTCCGTCAGGCCGGTATTCCGGCCTACTATTCCATAGTTCATGCCGGGAACAGACCGGTGGACATAGACACTTCCCAGGTAGCAATACAAGGAAATCACATTATTGTATGCGTTCCACTAGCTGATACAACACTCTGGGTTGAAACTACAGACCAATCCATACCTTTTGGATTTATCGGAACCCATTCAGACAATCGAAAAACATTGGTAATAAAAGATGATGGTGCCATTGTGAAGAGAACCACCATTTACCCCGACACCCTGAATCTAAGGAAATCACAAGCAAATATAATTCTCCTCGAAGATGGCACAATTGAAGCATCTGTAAAGATAAGATCGTACGGCATTCGTTATGATAGAAAATACCTTTTGCTAAATACCAGGCAGTCAGATTTGGAAGAGATGTATAAAAAAAGATGGAGCTATTTCCAAGGGATGACCGTTAAAAACATCGAACTGAACAATGACAAAATCAGCCTTTCTTTTGAAGAAGCAATGGACATAGAGGCCAGATCTTATGGATCGAGAAGTGGAGACAGAATTCTAATACCTTCAGGATTCTTTAGCCGCAATCAATATATACCTCCAAGATACCCAGAAAGAATAAATCCCTTAGTTATCGACCGAGGTTATATCGACCAGGATCAGTTTAAATTCATCATTCCCGAAGGATATGAAATTGAGGCCATCCCAAATATCGACAAAATTGAAACAAAGTTTGGAGTCTATCACCTTACCATAGAAAAAGAAGACGATCGAACGATAATTATTAACCGCTACCTCTGGGTAAAAAGTGGAACATTCAAACCAGAACTTTATAGTGATTACCAACAATTCAGGAGAAGTGTTGCCAGCCTTGATCAATCCAATATAGTACTCATTAAAACAAACCAACAACCATGAAACTTCATCTGGCTCTCATTCTTTTTTTCATCGCAACATCCAGCCTATCACTGGCAAACGAACCCAATGTTAGATTCAGGAGAATTCCAAAAGAAGATCTGAAACAAACATCTCATCCATTGGATCCCGAGGCCGAGGCAGCCATACTCTATCAATCCTGTAGACGAAGTATCACTTATAATCGGTCTGTTGGATTTCAATTGAGAACACGATTACATCAAAGGATTAAAATATACACTCAGGATGGACAATCGTGGGGTGACTTTGACATACCTTATTCAAAAGATGCGCAATTTGCCAGATTCAGAGCATACACTTACAACCTGGAAGATGGTAAAGAGGTTGAAATCAGACTTAACAATAGAGATATTTATACCGAGGATGTTTCACAATTTACTAATCTACGCAGATTTGCCATGCCAGGAGTTGTGGCTGGATCGATAATAGATATTGACTATGAAATCGTAGAGCCCGCCCGATCTTCTTTTCAGCCTTTTATTAAACAACACACCATCCCTGTTGACTATTCTGAATACATCGTTGATATCCCTGAATATTTTATCTTTAACAGATCAACCAAAGGACTACCTCTAATTATGGATATTCAGAATTCTGAATATAATGAAGGAGAAACATTCATCGACTCTTCAGGAAACTCATATCGAGTAACCTTTAAAGTAAGCAGAGACAACTATATTGCTCACAATGTACCTGCTCTTCGACCAGAACCATTCGTTCCATCAATGAGTAATTACCAGTCAGCAATTACGTATGAGTTATCGGAGCTCCATCCCCCTCACAGTCGGACAATAAGCTTTTCAAGAACCTGGGGTGACATCGTAAGGTCATTAATGGAGGACAGGAATTTTGGAGGACAAATTACAACCAGAATTCGTGAAACAGAGTCATTCTTGGCAGAGATCACTGACTTACCGGAAATAGAGAGAATTGAAAAAATTTACTACTATGTACGTGACAACCATGAGTGGAATGGGAATTACGGAGAATTGGCACAAAATGGTGTACGAAATCTACTTTCAGAGAGAACTGGAAATATAGGAGACATAAATCTCCTTCTGCTAAACATGCTAAAAAGTTCGAATATCGACGCGAAGCCAGTTGTTATGAGCTCCAGAAACAATGGTTTTCTCAACCTTGCTCACCCAACATATCAACAACTTAACTATCTGATAATTGCCATTCAAAGAGAGGAGAACATGATGCTTTTAGATGCCACAGATAAAAACATGTTGGTTGGTTATTTACCGCTAAGAGCGCTGAACCTGGATGGCATTTTAATAGAAAGCAGTAATTCGGGAAAAAGAATTGAAATCGAAAACCCAAATAAGGGTTCAAAGCAGACAATCGCAATCATACAATTAAATGATGATTTAACAATTAATTGTACAGCTAGATTAACCTATTTGAATCATTCTTCTATCGTAAAAAGATCACAAATTCGCAGCCATCAAAATGAAGAAGAATACATAAAGAGTTTAATGGATAAACACCCATCGATTGATATAACTTCATACAACGTTGAAGGATTAAAAGACATATCAAACCAAGTTGTTGAAACATTTGAATTTACCAGTAACGGATATATTGAACAAATTGGAGATATGTTGTATATCTCACCTCTGCTTTTATGGCAAACCGATGAGTCACCATTTAAATCTGAGAAGAGAGAGTTTGCTGTGTTTTATCCCGATGCAGGAATTGAGACCTACCTGATAACATTCCAAACCCCTGAAGGGTATAAGATTGAATCAACGCCTCAACCAGTTCAGATGATTCTGCCGGAGAACATCGGCAGCATGCTTTATAATATTTCCATTTCTGATAATACAATTCAGATTCATTATAGATACATCCGCAACGAAACAATTGTATCTCCATCAAATTATGAATACCTGAGAGACTTTATGATTCATAAAATTGAGAAACAAAACGAAAGGATTGTTTTGAGGAAGATCTAAACATAGAGGTATGATGACTATATCAAGGATCATCCCACAGAATTTCAAACAATGAATTTCTCACAACCAAGAAGTGCTTTTATTTTTTGATAGCACCGAAAGGGAATCTCATCATTGTGGAGTGTAATAATTAAAGAATAGCATCGGACTGCTGTCACAAATATCAAAAAATGAGGTATTCCGATACAAATCGGAATACCTCACCAAATTTCGTAATTATATCAATGACTGAATCACGCTATCCAAGGCAATTTCTCTATTCTTTTAAGAGCGATTGCTTGGGCTGCTAATCCCGTATTAATTAACTATCCTCAACAATTTTCCATCCTTTTTATCGTGACCTGTAACCATTTGATAGAATAAAATTTTATCGTTGCCATTGCCGCTGAATTTAGTTCGATAGACAACACCTTTACGCATTTTACCATCAAAAATGGTTTCTACCGGAACACCTGCCTGGTTATAAATGATTAGTTTTCCATGGGTGTCAACTTTGGATTCAAACTCAAACCAAGTGTCGTCAGCCGAAGGATTTGGATAGGTTATCATTTGAAGATACCCTGCGTTTACCGTATTAACTTCTGAGCTGAGTTCAACAATTTCAAGACATCTTCCGGCTTTGAATGCCACCAAAAATAAACCTGAATAGAACTCTGTGGCATCACAAAGTTTAAATGATACGGTAAAGCTGTCGCCGGCAGTTTTTCCAAAGCCCTTTATTACGTCAATTTTAATTCCATTTAAACCCGATTTTGGGTCTGTGAGATTGATTTCCTGTTTCCAATTCCGAGAATTGGAAACTTTGTATGCTGTATATCCATCCAAATCAATCACCAAATGAGATAAATCGTATCGACAACTACCATCGGTAACAAAAGTTAATTCATACTTCTCACAGTTCTTATATGAATCAGTAATTATTACTTTATCCAACCAAATGCAGCCCGTCATGCACCCGGAATCAGGCTGGTCTCCAGTATCATCTCCATTATCATCGGGATTTCCTCCATCACCGGGTTCGTCTCCGTCTGAGTCAGAATTGTCACCATCACCGGGTGTTCCCGGGTCATCATCGTTCCCGGCATCATCAGTGGAACATGTTAACTCGATGGAATCGAAAGCTTCACACCCGTTGGGCGAAGTAACCATTAAGCTGATTACAGCACTTCCGGTTCCTGCAATATACTGCAACGTAGTTGCAGTATAATCTGTAATCACCCATCCGGATGATTCCGAATCGATCATCCATTCATACCCTTCAACATTACTCACTTCGGCATAAAGCCAATTATCAATACTTTCACATTCAGGATTATTAGAAGACAAAATATTTACCTCGGGCATTGTTATCTCATCTATAACAAAAGACGAAAAAGCCTCACAACCCATGGCATCCACCACATGAATTTCATAAGATCCCGAAGAAAGGTTTTTCTCAAGTACGGCTTCTTCAGTTCCATTCCAATATATGGTATATGGTTCAGTTCCGCCGGTTACAAGGAGCTTGGCAACACCCGATTGTGGATTAAAACAGTCGGGTTGGATCACCTCAACATTCAGGTTCAGTGCCTGCTCCGAAAGGTTGACTGAGATGTTTTCACTTGCGGTACACCCCTTCTGGTCGGTGACGGATATCAGGTAATTTCCATCGGCGTCAATCGTGAAATGAGAGTCTGTTAATTCTCCATTGAGGTAAAATTGGTAAGGAGCCTCTCCCCCTTCGGCTGACAAATCAACCGTAACGGATCCGCTGGCATCACAGGACAGAGAACTCAACGCCACATTCAACTGCACGGCATTATCCGCCTGAATATTTACCTGTTGTGATATTTGACAGCCATTTGCATCTGTAACCAATACAGAATACTGACCGGCAGAAAGGTTTTCAACTTCCAAACCCGTATCACCGGTACTCCAACTTGCGGTATAAGGTGCTGTTCCATTATTTGGGATGAGAACGGCAGAGCCGCCTTCCCCCTGACAATCGGCGTGGGTAACCTGCACTGAGGTGTAAAACACTTCTCTGGTTATCATAAAAGAGCGAGTCTGAGTACAACCTTCGGCATCGGTTACCGTCACGCGGTAAGATCCGGTTCTTAGTCCGCTCAGATTCTGCGTTGTAGCGCCATTCGACCATTGAAAACTATATGGCTCGGTGCCACCTGTGACATTGATATCGATGGTTCCGGCATTGGATTCGTGACAAGCAGGGCGATTGGTGACTCCCGTAATTTGAATGGGCGACTGGCTGTTCACATAGTAGGAACGTGAAACAGTACACCCCGCTTCATCCGTAACCGTTACAGTGTAACTCCCCGCTTCCAGATTATAAATATTTGCACTTTCGGCTCCATTACTCCATTGGAACTGGAAATCCCCGGTTCCTCCGGTAACATTCAGTTCAATCTGTCCGTCGGCTTCAGTGCATGTGGCCGGTAGGTAAGAAGCTGAAATATTAATGAGGGAAGGCTGAGTTACCTCCTGAGAAAGCTCAATGGAATTACCGGCGGCATCTGTAATCAAAACTGAATAATGACCTGCCGGAACATTTTCCAAAACGGCTGTCTCAGCACCATTTTCCCATAAATAACTGTAGGGTAATTCTCCACCGGAAACTTCAACCAACACGGAGCCATCAGATGCTCCGTAACAACTGACATCTGTCGCTGAGATTTGAGCATCCAGTTCAACCGTTTCATCAATAATATCGGGAATGATTTCTTCATAATATACACACCATGCTGCTTTATAAGAGACCTGAAAACCATTCAGGATTGTTTCCAGACATTCAGCGTCTCCACAAACTGTATATGTGAGGATGAATGACCGGGGCTTTCTTTTCTCTCCAATTCCCTTGATATCGTCCACTTTTAAGCCACGTACACCCGTTGTGGGGTCGGTGATGATGTACTCCATTTTCCAACCACCGCTGTTCCATGCTTCGGATACAGTACCGCATGGAATGGCTACCACAAAATGTGAAAGTGCAAACTTGCAGGTTTTATCTGCATGAATTTCCAGAGATATGGTTACACAATCATCTGTTTGCTCTATGGAGATTATTTCTGTGGAGAAACACTCAACACATTTATCTTTTTTATTTGTGGCCTGCAACACTGTAGATAATAAAATCACAGCCAAAAAGGCACAAAACCGGGGTATCCAATAGTTCATCCTCTTCATTTTCAGCGTGGTTTAAATTGGTAATTTTTATACGCTGAATAGGGTTGAAGGTTTCGTTAGTCAAACAATTATTGTGTTTTATCAACATTAAAACACCGTTCGTCAAACACCGGGTTAAAACCGATATCCTAAAGCCAGTCTTAATCCCATTACCACACCCCTATCGGTATATCTAACCGGAAATGTTTTTTTCAAAACGCACATTTTGACTGTTTTAATTTAGCATCGGAATAAAACTCTGCAAATTGGTTTTCAATTGAGGTTTCTGTCGATTCATTCCATTCTCCCTTTCCCAAATACAAACTCAATACCGGTTTCCGATTTGAAAAATAATCCACCAACGCCACATAAAACAAGACCTGTTTTATTCCGGATTTCTTCGCAATGTATTCGATGCCCGGCTCAAATGGCAAAACGCCTGCCGAGAAAGAAGCTATCCTTCCCTGAGGATACAGCAAAACAAGATTTCCGGGCTCCTGCAACAGTTCAACGGCATAATTCAGGCTTTCAACAACGGAACGTTTACCCGGATGAACAGAAAAACAACCTATTTTACTCAAAAACCTGCGGGCTTTGAGCTCCTCTTCAAGCATCATGGCATGAAACTGCTTTTTCAACAATCTTTTGTTCAGATAATAAACCCAAAATCCGTCCCACCAACTCACATGGTTTCCTATGATTAATTGGCTGTTGTCGCCTGCCGCATCCCATTCACCATATATGTTTATGGAATGAAAATCCTTTTTAAGAATACGATGAATGTAAAAATTAAAAAAAGTGTCGTATAACCAGTGGTGGCAAGCTTTAATCATAAATCAGGTTGTTAGAATATTAAATGACAAGATTAGAAGAGTTATAGATTTCAATTTTGAGACTGTCTCTACAACGTTTTGCTTGTATGTAGAGTAGCGGATTAGAAGCACTTTCCTATCCGTTTGCACAAAATTTATAAAAAGCACAGACCTTAAATTTATCACTTCACCAGCTATTGCTACATACACGCTGTTAGCGGTTTGGTCTCTTATTTCAGTCTTATTTGTCAATCGACTGCTCAATATCTTTGGCAATTTAATTGATAAGCTCTTTCTCTGATTTATCTTCATTGATTATTGAAAAGTCAGTTTCAAAATTTCTTTCTCTTACCTTTTCATTAATCATTAAAACTTGGTCATCTGAAAAGTTTATATGTATCTCTTGGTCTCTGGATTTAACTCTCTTTGAACAAGTTGTTCTGTCTGCATAAACACCAATTGTTGTTACTTTAAAATCCCTTCTCAAACTCTCAAGCATTATATCAAAGTATTCAGTCAGTCCTGTGGACTCGAATACAATTATATCCTTATCATTTAAGCTGTCTCGAACCCCATTTTCAATTTCTTCAAATACTTGTTTTAAGTATGCTTCGTTATCAACATTTCTATCTTTCTTGATTCTCTTAGCCCATTCTTCCACTCGAATGAATTTTATCCCAAACTCTTTTTCCATAAGAGTTCCAATGAAGGATTTCCCGCTTCCTTTTTGTCCAATTAGAAGATAGATAATTTTACCTTTCATACCTTTATTCAATCGGCAATTTATGTAATTTTAAAAACGACAGTTTATCCCAATAACCGCGTTGAAATATAATCTTATTGTTTTTAATCTGGAAAAATCCACACCCACGTAGTCCGTTTGGGTCTCTCCATTCTAAAATTGCCCATTCCCCGTCTTCAAAAATGTTTTCAGGGATACAGGTCATTTCGGCTGTTTCAAATTCTCCTTTAAACATTTCCTTGATTGCAAATTTGCCAACAACAGGGTCGTTTGCAACTTGATGGTTGACTGCATTATCAGCATACAAACCTGAAATTGTTTCTAAGTCCGCCTTGTTAAATGCGTCAATCCATCTTTGTAATATATCTTTTGGTGCCATATCATTTGCATTGTGTCGTCTTTTAGCCTGACCGCTAACAATCATCTATAAAAAAACATTCAACACCAAAAAGAACACCATCTGTACCAGAAACAGACGTATGGCTACCGGCTTAACGGTTTTTACATTGAATAATTCAAAGAGTCCTACCACAATAACCGACACCACAAACCACATAAAGTAATTTTGCATTGGCACCACACCACCTGCCCAATCCCACATTCCGGTTTTCATAGCTACGGGTTCCATAATGAAATCAAACAAAACCATGAGCGCTGCTGCGGAGAATGGCACCCACTTTCGTAATGCCGGATACTGACGCACAATAGCAGTTGCTCCATAAGCCAGAACCAACCAGTTAGCTCCTATGAGTATGGGGGTATCAAAGACTTTCCACCCAAGGTTTGGTCCGTAAAAATAACTTCCAAACAGCATCCCGGTTTTCGTTCCAATGGCTTCCACTGCAATGGTAAAAAGAAATATAAAAGAAAATACTGCAATCTCTGTTTTATTGTAAGTTTTGTGAAACAATAGAATCAGAAAGATATTCAACATCACCGACAGAGGAATCAATGCCTCAAAAATTGGCCGGGTATAAGGTACCAGAAAACCTGCCACCCCCACGGTATAGTAAATAATTAAAAACTTCTTAACCTCTTTCTCGGTAAGGTTTTTGCAATAATTGACAATAAAACTCATGATATCTTATTTTTATATAAAAAACATTAGCAATCAAAGAAAAATTTTTACTCTAAAATAAGTGCTCAAGCCGCACGGGCTCTTACTTTTTCTACTCATGTTGTGTTAATCTTTTAAAGGTATTGCGTGATCCGCTTCGCTCCACAACAGCAAAAAAAGTAAGCAAAAAATGCCGCCGCTGCTGAAAAATTGCCTAAATAACAATTTGGCAGGCTAAAATCTGCGAACTCGCTACGCTCAAACAACGCATATTTTCACGCCTACCAAATTGTTATTATTAACGGCATTTTTCAAAGGCGGAGACATCCATTACATATAGGTTGCTTCGCACCTTTGCGTTTAAACTAATCATCAATCATCCCATCCACAATCTTAGCCGATGCAAGACACAATGGAATTCCTCCTCCGGGATGAACACTTCCGCCGGTAAAATAGAGATTTTTATACTTCCTGCTGAAATTAGGATGTCTTAAAAAAGCAGCCATAGGTGAATTACTGCTGTGACCATACAGTGAACCATGCACAGACCCTGTTCGCTCTTCAATATCTTCAGGAGTAATTATCTGCTCAAATTCAATTTTTTTCTCAACATCCAGATTCAACATGCTGTTAATTTTTGAAATAATCAACTCTCTGGCGCGGGTTGTCTCTTCTTCCCAATCCTGGCCAACATTTTCAGGTGCATTGACCATCACGAACCAATTTTCGCATCCATCAGGTGCATCATTCGATACTACTTTTTTACTGATAAATATGTAAACAGTTAAATCGTCGGCAAACAATTTGGTTTTAAATAAGCCTCTGAACTCTGCCTCGTAATCGTTACTGAAAAGGATGTTATGTACATCCAGTTCAGATTTCATTTTCATGCCCCAATAAAATATGAGAGCCGATGATGACCTCTCCCTTTTCATCAATTTTCGCAACTTTTGCCTGTTTGGCATAATGTCCCTATAGAATAAGGTGATATCCGTATTGTTTACAACAACCGATGCAGGATAAATACAATCACCTGTTCTAACTCCGGTAACTTCTCTTCCGGAAGTTACCAAACCGGTAACTTCTGTATTAAAAAGGAATCGGACACTCTCTTCTTCAGCAAGTTTCTTTAAGGCATTTAAAATGCCATACATGCCATTTTTCGGAAACCAGGCTCCTGTATTATGCTCCAGATGCGCAATCATGTTCAAAGTTGCCGGAGCCCGGTACGGGTCGCTCCCATTGTAAGTGGCGTACCTGTCGAACAACCTAACCAGGTGGCTCTCACCAAAGGTTTTTTGATTTCGCTGATGCATGGATGTAAAAACATCCAGTTTATGCAATGCTTTTAAGCTTTTTTTTCCGGCATCGCCAACAAAGGTAGAAGGTTTATGAATGGAATTGAACAGGAAAAAATCAGCCGTGTGCGTATAAAGAAAAGATTGCTTTTCAAGGTACTCCTCAACAACCTGTCGGGTAACGCCTGAATTTTGAACCTCATCAAGAAATTTCTCACGGTCGCTCCATGCTTTTATCTTTTTCCCATCAGGAAAAAAATAGTTGCAGGTCATTGGTAATTCAACCACCCCCAAATAGTCCTCCATTCGCTTTCCAAAAAGAGCAAAAAGCTCCTCCACCAAATGTGGTAAGGTAAAAAGCGAGGGGCCCATGTCGAAACGGTATCCCTCTTGGGAAAATTGAGCCATTTTTCCGCCAGCCTCAGAATTTTTCTCCAGAACAGAAACATCATACCCCTTTGCTGCAAGCCTTAAGGCTGAAGCAATTCCACCAATTCCGGCACCAATTATTATGGCTGTTTTTTTACTCAAATCAAGTATTTTTTACTTCTGTTTAATAATTTTTCTTACTTCATTAAACAAAACAAACCGAAAAATGGTTTAATAACAGTAAATATAGTGCAATCATCAAAAACATTATCTAATTTGCAGAAATAAAGCTAAACAAATGTCCCAAAAAAAGATAATCATAGCAGGTGCCGGACTTGGTGGTTTAGCCACCGCTCTGCGGCTGGCTTCAAAAGGTTTTGATGTCACCATTTTGGAGAAACACCATCAAGCCGGAGGTCGCCTCAACATGCTGGAGAAAGATGGTTTCAAATTTGACTTAGGCCCGACATTTTTCAGCATGAGTTACGAATTTGATGAACTGGTGCAAAGTTGCGGTATTGATTATCCATTTGAATTCATTGAGCTGGAACCTCTGTTTACTGTGAACATTGACGGAATAGACCAAACCTTTACAATTTATAAGGATTTGGACAAGCTTTCTGCGCAATTTGAACTTTTCGAGCCGGACTTTAAAGCAAAGATGGAGGCTCACCTTCTAAAAACCGAAAGTCTTTATAACGATACGGTTAACCGCATCGTTCATCGCAACTTCAACTCGTTGCCTGATTATCTTTTGCAAATAACAAAAGTTCCCCTGAAACACACTCCTTTGTTGTTTAAAACAATGTGGAAAGAGTTGTGCGACAGCTTTGAAAGCAAAGAAGCGCGCATGGTATTTTCTCTGGTTGGGTTCTTTTTGGGTGCAACTCCCTTTGATACACCTGCCGTTTTTTCCTTGCTTAATTATGTTGAGATGAAGCACGATGGTTATCACAACGTGAAAGGCGGGATGTATAAAATAGTGGAGAGTCTGGAGAAAATTTTGAAAGAAAAAGGGGTAAAATTCCATTACAATACAGAAATAACGGGTGCTGTTTATGAAAACAGCACCCTGAAATCAATTACCGACAGTTCCGGAAAACATTGGGATGCCGATATATTTGTGATAAACGCCGATGCCGCATCGTTTCGTGGCCAAATTCTAAAACGGCCAAAATACAGTGAATCAAAACTTAATAAAAAGAAGTGGACCATGGCGCCACTCACCATATATCTTGGTATCAAAGGAAAACTTGACAATCTCCAACATCATAACTATTTTTTAGGTAACAATTTTGATGAATACGCCAAAGGGGTATTCAAAAACCGGGTATCGTTTCAAAAGCCGTATTACTATGTAAATGTGCCATCAAAAAACAATCCTGAATATGCACCCGAAGGTCACGAGAGTCTGTTTATTCTTTGCCCGTCGCCCGATTTACGCTTTAAGCCCGACTGGAACGACCGCGAAGAGATAGCACAAAACATCATCGAGGATTTGTCACGAAGAAGCGGATACAACCTGAATGAGATGATTGTGAGTAAAACCATACTCTCTCCCGAGCATTGGGAAAGCATGTTTAATCTTTACAAAGGAAGCGGACTTGGCCTGGCGCATGACATGAATCAAATTGGCTGGTTCAGGCCATCCAACAAGGATGAAGAGTTGAAAAACCTCTATTACGTTGGAGCGTCCACCATTCCCGGCACCGGATTGCCCATGACGGTCATCAGCAGTAAACTGACCACCACCCGGGTATTAGAAGACTTAAATCAAAAGCATTAAAGAAGAACGTTATGAACATCTATCGTAAAAATAATCTGAAGTGCAGCATCAGCACCACGCGGTTGTACAGTACATCCTTTTCGCTGGGTGTACGCATGTTGGACAAAGAGTACCGCAATCACATTTACAGCATTTACGGATTTGTGAGATATGCCGACGAAATTGTTGATACATTTCTGGAACACGACCGGCAGACACTTTTAAACGAATTCCGTGATGACACCTGGAAAGCCATAGAGCGTGGCATAAGCTTGAACCCCATTCTGGACAGTTTCCAGCACACGGTAAATGAGTGCAAAATTGATTATGGCCTCATCACAGCGTTTCTCGACAGCATGGAAATGGATCTTAACTACAAAACCTACACCCGCAATGATTTGGAAAAATACATTTACGGCTCGGCCGAAGTCGTTGGATTGATGTGCCTACGGGTTTTTTATGTTAATGATGACGAAGAATACAATGCGTTGCGTTATCCGGCTCGAAAACTTGGCGAGGCTTTTCAGAAAGTAAACTTCCTGCGCGATGCGCAGGATGACTATCAAAATAAGGGACGCATCTATTTTAAAGACATTGATTTCAACAACTTTACACCTGAAGCGAAACAAAAAATTGAAAAAGAGATTCAATCTGATTTCGACGAGGCCTTTAAAGGCATCGTCAGGTTAAAACCTCAAGTCAGGCTGGGAGTTTATCTTGCATACAGATATTATCTGAATCTGTTTCACAAAATTAAGTTTGCTAAGCCCGAAGCTATTTTAAAACAGCGGTACCGGGTTTCAAATCCACAAAAAGGAGTTTTGATGTTTAAGGCATCATTAAGAAATGCCATGGGGTTGTTTTAAAAAAGATAATTCAACCCAACATAGAATCCGGAGTCACCATCCTGCTCATTAACAGCACGTCCGTAATCCACCGCAATGATAAAATTGCGGTTCATGGCAATGCGTATTCCCATTCCATAACTCACATGCAGTGATTCTGCGCCAAAATCAAAATAATCATCAATGGGCTCGCTAAAATCGGAAAGTCGCGATTCCACATCAATTTTTGATGTGGTTCTGCCGGCATCCAGAAAACTGTTCACTCCCAAATAGAATTGTTGATTAAAGAGACTAAAATAGAGTGGTTTCCACCTCAATTCAAAATTTCCAAACACCATTCCATCTCCCACCACTCGGTTACGACGAACGCCCCGCAAACTTCGAACACCACCTAAACCTGTAGATGTAGCTCCGGCCATGACCGATGTAATAATTTGGGATTGATAATACCATGGAACATCGCCCGAAAGAGTTTGCTGCCACCCCAGACGATAAGCGAAAGACAAGTCTTCGGGAATGATGGTGAAATACTGACGGTGTGTAACTGCCAATTTTGAAAATCCTGATGTTGCTCCCAAAAATTCCGGTGCGCCCATCACAACCGCCTCAGTCCAAATGCCTCTCATGGGGTTGGGTCGATTATCCCGTGAATCGTAAACCATCCCGGCTTTTATTTCCGGTACAAAACCACCAGTTGCATGCTTGTCAGGAATGATTCCCCAATCCAGATACCTCTCGTATAGTCCGGGCTGGTCCTCCAAAGAAGGCAGCTGGTCATCATCGCTTCGTCTGCGATTCAAACGGTCAATATCCACCGAACCAATATCGAAATTCAACAGGTTAACACCTGCTATCCATCTGAAATAACCATCTCCAATTCCGCCCTGAACATCGGTTTTAAAGCGAAACAGATTGTGTTGCATCTTATAGAACATACGTGATCTGTAATTTGCAGAACCATCGTCCTCCCAATCTTTATTCAGAACCGATTCATATCCGTTAAAACCGTAGAAATCATAAGCTTGCTCAGGCATATAGGTTAAATCGGTGGTAACGCGCAAGCCTTCGAAAAGCCGGTCTGAATCATAATAAAAGCGGAACACTCCACTTCCTCCGGTGTACCGGGAAATCTCAAAATAGAGAGAATGGTCATAATCAGGAAATCTGCTTCCATCTCCATAATGGAAGAAATTAACCAATCCGCCGTATTGGAATCCCAAATCGGCATCGAAAGAAATGGCCGGTAACACTCCAAATCCCCAGCCCTGCTTATTGTTTTGCACAAGGTCATCTTCGGCCAAAACAGAGGTAGTAATAATTACAACCAGTAAAATCGGAGCCAAAATGCGGGAAATGTATTGCTTAAAAATCATAAACGGATTACATCAACTTATTTATAAAAAGAATCCTAATCTTTAGTCCAGATCCGGGTATTAAGGTTGAGTTCATGAATGATTACTTCATTAACACGGAAAAGGTGATACATGTTTTCAATTTCATGTAAGTCAACTATTGAACCAAACAGTTTTGGTTCAAAAAGGTTCTTTCTAATGCTCAGAGCACAATATACCCGCGATCCTATAAACGAGAAATGCACATTACAGTTGTAGTTTTTCCTGATGTTTAACATCGCCTCCATTATGGTTGGAGTTAAGATATATCGTGCTTCAATCTGATCTGTCGCATGCACCACAAACTCCTTTTCAAATTCTACATTCTCAAGCACCACCAAAGGAGCCGGTCCGGATATTTTCTGAAATTTTCGTCCGATTCTTCCCAGAAAACGTTCTGCAAAATCAGGCGAGACATAGGTTCTTCCATGGAATTCCTTATTGAAATCAGCATGAAAAAACAGACCTTTAAAGATGGTTACCCAGCGGGTGCGGGTTCTTCCTTTACTATCAGTTGTAACTTCCCGGTATTGTGTGTGAAGTTCAGAGCATTCAAAATCAGTTTTATCTAGAGTCCCTCTTACCAAATCATCTCCCCTGTACTTGTCATAACTTCGTCGGAAAATATCACTTGTACGGTAAACCGATTCCGAAATCATCCCATCGGCATGATACAACCACTCAGGGTTAATTGTTTTAACAATTCGGGCTACGACCTTCTCCTTAAAGGCCGTGCGGTATAACTTCATTTTTTGATTTGCCCTGATTCCAAAAACAATTATTAAAGCTATAACGCCAATAACCGGAACCAGAAACAATCCACTCCCAGACTGATTAAATAGCAGTATAAAAACAACCAAGGCTAAGACGGACAAAACCATTCTGAAAATTTCCTGCTGAAATTTTCCTCTTTGTCCTTTTAATTCAACCAAATGGGGTTCTATTTTTTCGTTGTAAAGAGATTCAAGGCTTACAACCCCGGAGGTTTGGGTATTATCCATTAAACAAATCTTTAACGTTTACATTCTGCCTTTCAACTTCAGGGATAAGAAATACCTCTTTCCGCTCCATCTTCATCATTCCGGCCATCATGTTTCCGGGGAAAGTTTGAATTCCGTTATTATAATCAGTTACCGCAGCATTGTATGCACGACGTGCTGCTGAAATTTGAGACTCAACCTCATTCAAGGTTCTTTGCAGATTAAGGAAATTCTCATTTGCTTTTAAATCAGGGTAGTTTTCAACTGCCACCATAATTCCTTTTAACGTACCGGAAATCTGATTGTCCAAATCAACCTTCTCATCATTGTTTAAAGAACCGGAGACGGCTCTTGCTCTTAATTCCGTAATTTTCTCCAAAAGTTCTTTTTCATGCGAAACGTATTGTTTCACAGTGGAAACAAGATTTGGAATTAAATCATATCGTTTCTTCAACTGAACATCCATGCCACCATAGGCATTATCTACTTCGTTACGCCTACGAATTAAACCATTATAAATCAATATAACGATTAGAGCCAATACTACAATTATTGCTAATGCTATCATGTTTATTAGATTAAATGATGATAAACTTATTTAATTCAATGAGTTAATTTAGATAATATCGAGATAAAAATCAGATAAAATAAATCCAGTTTGAATTGAGTTTAAGATTGAATCATGAAAAGAATCCAAATAGGATTCTTTTAAATTGAAACAATAGCACTCGTTAACTCAGTAAATTTACATAAAAAAGAGTAAAGCCTGATCTATTTATCTGGCAATAAATAAATCAGGCTCGAAATATTAAAAAAAAAGTATCGCTAAATTACTTTTCAGAAATAGGTGCTGTGCAACTGGCAAGTATGTCCATTAGTCTGCTCAACCCCTCAGTGGGTGGTTGTTGTTTAGCCGATACACTTATTTGGTATTTTGCAGTTTGGTTTGTACTGCGGGTATTTTCTCTGGAAGTGGTTACTTTTCCGTTGACTTTCACGCTGGCTCTTCCCCAGAGTCCCATCTTAAAACTGCCTTTTGCTTCAGCTGACGCTTCTTTCTCGTTTTTATTTGATGAAGCGGTAACTGAATTAACTTCCATTTGAAAATCAACTTTCACATCATCAATCAGAAGCGAGGGTATTGGAACCAATCCCAAAAAAGGAGCCTGAACTTCAACGTTTGAAGTTTTAAGTCCTTCACTGGTTTCTACCGGACGTTGAAGAGTGAAACTTAGTAAATTTGGCTTCGAAAAATCTCCCTCCTGAAAACCTATCTCAGTCATATATTTGTACGCAGTTTGAGCCAGTTGAGACTGAGCTTCGCACGCTGCCACCAATGGTGCAGAAATAAGATCATCCATGGATAATCCCTCAAGCTTTTTTGTAATGCTGTTTCCCATAATATATTTGTTTTAAGATTAAAGATATTTTTGAATGTGAATCAGTTAGTAACATTAGCTATCCGTAAGAATTTCATCGCTTTCAGGCTCATCTGGCAAGTCTTCAACCGGTAAAATAGTCTTATCAAATTCATCCACTATTCTCGATACGCCTTCAGGTTTTTGGCAGGATTTAAACTTGATTTTAACAGACACGGCGTTATCACTTCGATCACTAGGGGTGAAATCAATGGCAAAACTTGCACGATCCAGGTCTTCTTTCCCTTCCTTTAAGTTTTTTAAAGCCACTCCATTAATCTGTGCCTTAAAATCAATTTCGAGTTCATCTACGTAAAGCGAATGTTGGTTCATTAATGAGATAACAGGAACATCAATACTTCTGTTATCTGGCAAATAAACCGTGCGTGTAACAGGCTTGCCTTCATCATCAAAAAACTTCTCCATTAAATTGACGTAGTGTTTTGCCAAT
Organism: Alkalitalea saponilacus; assembly: GCF_900168165.1. GTDB lineage: Bacteria > Bacteroidota > Bacteroidia > Bacteroidales > Marinilabiliaceae > Natronoflexus > Natronoflexus saponilacus. The sequence goes on along the minus strand of NZ_FUYV01000003.1, from coordinate 114,620 downwards.
ATCTCCTGTGCAGTATTAACAGAATGCTGCATCCCCCTCATTATATCTGATAATGTGTGTTTATTTGTGGGCTTACTTTTCCAAAATACCATTACTATTAATTTATTTGATTATCATATTTTTTTTATCTTTCACTTTAACCATAATATTAAAAACCATTTTTATCACAAATTTCAACCAAAACAATATTTATACACAAGTCATATCATAAACATACATAAAAATAATAAAATTACAATATCATACAGTACAATTGATAATCTTTAATATAGTAATCAATTATCCCCAAAAAAGCAGACACCTATAATTCAACAAGATAGAAATCCAGTTACCGTAAGTAAAAAATAACGATAATTACACTCCCTCATTTTAGATCCCAAAAAAAAAGTAAAGTATCCAAATTAGAACAATCATCCATTACCAAAAGGTCATGGATAAGAATGCCCATGTTTGTGAATGGAGTATTTGTAAGGGCATTTTTGTGTAGGAAAAAACAAATGAAACCAGATATGAGAATCGCCAGATCGACGAAGTCAAATAACTCTCATACACGCGAATAGCCATAATGGTGAGTACAACGCGGCAATTTGAATACAAATCTTAAACACAATGGAATGAAATCATGTGTTAAATTCCCAGTTGCTCTCTGAGTTTTTTGTATCCCGATCGGCTGATTCGCAGTTTGTGATCGGGATTAACCACGGCAACATATGAATCCTTATCATATGGCTCAATTCTGGATATCTTGCTGATGTTGACGATATATGACCGATGAATTCGAACAAAAGATGATTCATTCAGATGAGATTCATAGTAACTCATTGTTTGGTTTTTCATAAAGCGGCCTTTTGCTGTATAAATCATCACATAATCTTCCTGTGCTTCAAGGAAAATTATCTCATTTACTGGAATGACTTCCATGCCACTTCCTTTTTTCACTACAATTCGAGATAAAAGTCCGGGAGTGTTTTCTCTGATCTTTTCAACCGGGACCTGTATGGTTTCAGAATTATTCCCTACCCTCTCCATAGCTTTCTTTACAGCAGAATCGAACCTCTCTTTGGAAAATGGCTTTAAAAGGTAGTCTACAGCATTTAATTCAAAAGCTTTGATAGCAAACTCATCGTATGCAGTTGTGAAAATTACCTGTGGTCTTTTTTCAAGCACCTCAAGCAATTCAAGCCCGTTAACTTTCGGCATCTGAATATCCAGAAATATTAAATCAGGGCTAATATCCTTAATCATTTTCATGGCATCAAAACCGTTGGTGCATTCTCCCGCAATCTCAATTTCGTTGAAATCTTTAAGATATAGCCTTACCAATTGACGTGCAGGTTGTTCATCATCAATGATTAAAACTTTAAAACCATCTATTGCCATAACTTAACTGTTTTGTGGGATAATCAAGTGAACCCTAAATTCGTCCCCGACATTTTCTGTTCTCAATAAACCTTCCCGGTTGTACATATTACGAAGAATATTGGCTGTACTTCGAAGTCCCATACCTTCGCCTTTAGGTGAAGGTAAAGTGGCATCGCAATTATTTGAAATTGAAATTTCCAGATTCGGATATTGAAAGTCACATTTAATCTTTACCGTAACAGGATCAAGACTTTCGTATAATCCGTGCTTTATGGAGTTTTCCAGCAATGGTTGTAAAATCATTGCCGGCAACCTGCACTGATTACATTTTTCTGACACTTCCTCCTCATAAATTAATAAGTCGCCAAACCGAACCTTTTCAATATCCATATATCGACGTATATTTTGGAGTTCATCACATACAGGAATTAATTCGGTATGTTTATTACGTAACGAGTAGCGAAGCAGATCCGAAAGTTGGGTTATCATGCGTCGAGCCTTTTCCGGCTCTGTAATGGTAAGCGAACTCACCGAATTAAGGCTGTTGAACAGAAAATGTGGATTCAACTGGGATTTTAACGATTTTAGTTCAGACTCCTTTACCTGTTTTTTTAAAACCTCCTCCTGAAGACGTTTCTCCTCAAGGTCGCGGTAAAACACAAAAAAGTGGTACATCACCATAATCATCATAAAATGTTCGATTCCCCATAAGGCGCGGATTGGTAATATTTGTTTAGCCAACGACACATAATATGAATTGTGGCCAAGAAGCATGTGACTTACAATTCCTGAAACCAACATCCAGGCAATTACACTTAAAACCCCAACCAAAATATTGGTTACCAATCTCCCTGAAATCGAGTTATCTCCGCCGCCATAGCCAATCGGATACCATAAGCTGAACCCCACCACCACCATGACAGCACTATAAACCAGTCCATCAATAAATGCATCCTGCCAGTTAAGGTTGCCGTAATAATACAGAAGAGCTGCGGGTACCAGCGCATGTATTACCAAAAAAGGCAACAGACTGAATACTGAATATTTATGTGATAAAACCGGGTGCAGCATAATACTGATTATTTGGACTCTTTAAGCATGCGAAAAACATCCTTCCATGTTGGTTCGTTTCCATTTATCAAAATGGAAACATGAAATATCCGGGCAGCAAGTTTTCTTATAAAATAAAAAGCTAACGCTAAAAAAATAAACGATCCCATAAGTTCCCACCATGCAACATCAGTTACCACAAAACGCATTGGCATTGCAGAAGCTGAAAAAAGTGGAAACCATGACAGAAAAACAGCTACGTGATTATCGGGATTTAAAAGAAGCAAAAATGAGGCTCCTACAAACAATGAAGGCAAAATCATTAAAGATGATTTGACTGAGTTATTGGGATCAGTTATAATTGAAGCTATTGCGGCTAAAACCGAATTCCAAAGTAATACCCCAACCACAGTAAATGATAAAAAAAGCAGGATGGAAGGCAAATGCAAATATGCCAGTACGCTAGATAACGGAGAGCCGGTTATCTGAAAATAAATAATTCCACCTAAAATACTGATGATTGTATAAATTAGGATAGAAGAGAATCCAGTCAATGTAATGCCCAAAATTTTCCCATCCATCCAGACCTGTGGCCGAATAGCTGAAACAATCTGCTCTGTAATTCGCAGTTGTTTTTCGCCTGTAATAGCTGTGAACTGATATGCGAAACTAATAAAAACAGCCATCACCATCATTCCCGAAAAAAAGATTGCCATGATCCTTCGTTCCCTGCTTCCGGCTGTGAAATAATAAACCTCTTTAACAGTTGCAGGCTTTAAAACATATTGCAAACTCTCTTTTGGCAAATCTATTTCTCGCATGGCAAGTCCGCTGCGGTATTCATCCAGATAACTTTGCAACTCTTTTATCCTTCCGGAATTTCTCCAACTGTGAACTTCAAATGTTGCTCCCTCCTGAGTTAAAAGCGATCCTGATTTTCTTTCAGGCAACTCTGCAATAAAAGTCTCCTGCTCCCGATCATCTAAAATTGTCACATCAAAGTTTTCGCTTAACAATTCAATCAGCTCTCCATCAACGCCTTCCGCAACATGTATTGGAGATTTATCCTGAGATGCCTTAAACGCATAACTGCTTCCAAAAAAACCTATCACGAAAAACACAAGCATTATAACAATACCAATCAATTCATTCTTTATCTTAAAGAAACGATGGTACTCCCACAACATAACTGTCTTTAATTGTAACCAATAATTCATGAACGATGATTTTTAACCAGATTAAGAAAAATATCATGTAATGTATATTTTTGAGTCCTGAATTCTGTAATTCCCGCAAAACCGGATAATTTATTTAAGATGGGCTCCATCTTGGTTCCGGGCATAAAAGTTACTTTTATCTGCTTTTCATCTACAGACTCAATATCCTCAACTTCTTCAATTTCGGAGACTTTGTTTAATGGTGCATGATCTTCAAAAGCCAGATCTATAACCATCCTGTCGCCAAATTTATTATAGATATCGGACAATGAGCCATTATATATTTCACATCCGTCGTTTATCAAAAATACTTTGTTGGCGACTTTCTCAACCAATGGCATTTGATGAGCACTTAACAGAACTGTTGTGCCGTTGTAGTTAATCTCTTTGATGAACTCTATGAATTTCTCCTGATTAATAGGATCAAATCCCGAAAAAGGCTCATCCAGAATTACAAATTCCGGTTCATGCAATATTGAGGCAATAAACTGAATTTTCTGTTGATTTCCTTTGGAAAGCGCCTGTAGCTTTTCATTTGCTCGATCAGCCAACTCTAACTTTTCGAGCCAATGCATGGCAGCAATCTTTGCTTTAGATTTCTGCATCCCTCTGATGCCGGCCAGATAAATCAGAGAATTAATTACCGGTAAATCCAGATAAAGTCCCCGCTCTTCTGGAAGGTAACCCAGCAGGGATGCTATAGAAAAACCATTTCCCTGCCCTTTTAGGTTCCAGCTAATGGCGCCCTCATCGGCATGAATGATATCCATTAAAATTCTTATGGTTGTTGTTTTACCTGCACCATTGGGTCCTAAAAATGCAAACACATCTCCTTCTGCAACAGAAAAGGAAATCTTATTGACCGCGTCTATATCTTTAAAGCGCTTTCGTAATCCCTCTACTTTTAAAATTTCTTGTTTAGCCACCTTTTTGATCCTTTTAATTTACAGTATATCTTAATTCCTTAGCTGCTTCAGAAAAATCATTAAAACTACCAGATCAACATGTTTTGGGATTGAATGACCATCTCAATTGAACAAGTTTCCGATGAGCCATTCAATAAACAAGCTAGTCAGGCCATCTGCTATGGCCAGAACAAATTCAGGAACAATGTCCAGAACTTAATATATTTAAACCATTATTTATTGGAATACACAACAAGATTTATAAGGTCATATCCTTGCATCAATAACTCACCAACTCTCCTCCGCCGAATATTGTTTCTCCTTTAATAACCAATATTTTACTGGTATCAACACCTTCACCTCCGGGTACGCGCTTATCGGTAAAACCTCCCAGAATACTTGTGACCTCAATCTTTATATTCCATTGGCGGGGAACGATCAGTTTCACTCCTCCAAAGATGGCCGTCATCTCAATGGTTGCGCCATCGTCTGATAGTTCTGCATCAATAAGATTAATCTCGCTTCCTCCAAATATTGAAGTTATCTCCCCTCCCTTAAGGTTTTTAGAGTCAATTCGGGTAACATTTCCTCCAAAAATTGTAATCTCTTCAATATAATCGTCGTTGTTGGAGTGATAGTGTAAAGGAGCGTTTTTTTTTCGCTTGCCTCTTAAAATTGCGACACCAATTATAATCAACAAAACAGGCCAATATTTCCATATTTCCCTCATGGAAAAATCATCGACAAGATGCGGCATCATAAAATAGGAACCGATGGTCAGTAAAATTAGGCCGGCAAGCCAATCTCGATTAATAAAGCTGATCAATGATATGGCCACCAGTATCATTGGCCAGCGCATTATTACATTATAAACATGTTCGGGAATCAATCCAAGATTACCTCCCAACAATACCAAACCAGCCAGTAATACTACCAGGCCAAAACCATATTTTCCGGATGCTTTACAACTACCCATAATAATTAATTAAAGAATTATGGTTTAAAAATAGGCTATACAACTGATTAAGCCAACCCAAATTCGACAAATGGAAGAAATAAACAGATGAATACCGAAAATACGATTGCACAAAATCATTTTCAAATGCTAAAAAACAATAAAAGCCGAAACATTCCCCCCTATTTATTAGTTTTGTATATTGAGAATCAAAAAAAGTGATGAAGCGATCTAAATGGTTAACATATGTGGCACCTGTTCCGGCATTGGTAATGCTTTTTACCATGCTGTTTCAGTCGTTCCATAAAATGGAACACTTTGCAGAGTGCCATGAAAGTCATGCCTGTTGTCATATTCCACATCACAATTCAATTTCTGCTGTAGTAAATTATGATGGTGATTTATGGCTGATCGAAGCCGAAGATGTTTCAACATGTTTAGTGTGTCAGTATGAATTTACCTTTTGCTCAGAATTAAAGAGAAGTATTGCTCAAGCAATAGTCAACTTACCACATTCCCCTATTCCGGGATTAAATATTGCCCTACATCATTCTTTTACCGGACTCCACAAGCAACTCAGAGCACCACCCCCTTCTAAAGTATAAATTTCTTATCTCATTAGTTTTAATCAACCATGTTTTGGTTAATTGCCTTCAGCAATTAACATATATCTTGGTTAAATATGAAATTATCCAAAGGTGTCTTACTCTTTACGCCCGAAATGAGTAGGATCTCTCTGAAAGATAAAGTCGGTGAGATTGATTCAGTTCTGAAGTTTAGAAAAAATCTACTTTTTAGGCATATTCACTAATCTGTGTGGTTTTGAACAACCCAAATAATCTCATGGATTAATCCTTTTAATATTTAAACGCATATGCGTATAATCGTAATCATTCTTTTTGCATTACAAACTGTTCACATATTCTCGCAAGACAGGTATCATATTGCAGGCCTTGTTCTTGATGAAAACAACATGCCGGTTCCCGGAAGCTATGTTCAAACAGACAAAGAACAGAGTGTAACAGATGACAACGGACGCTTTGTCTTTAATCAAATTACTGCCGGTCAAATTCAATTGTCTGTATCCTTTATGGGTTATGAAACTTTCGACACGCTGCTGATGGTTAATGAACACAAGCATCTGCGCATCAGGCTGACACCCGACAACATTCATCTCCACGAGGTTAAAGTAAGGGGAAATAACATGCAAACAGCTCCGGGACTTAACAGGGATATTATTTATGCAGACCAATTAGAGCGGCAGTTTAATGGAACATTGGTGCGCAGTCTTGAACGCCAAAGCGGGTTTAACGCGATGGATATCGGTGCTGCTGCTTCAAAACCTGTAATAAGGGGAATGGGATTCAACCGGGTTGTGGTGGTTAATAATGGTCTGAAGCAGGAAGGTCAGCAGTGGGGAGCCGATCATGGTCTTGAAATTGATCCGTTTCTTTCGGAGCAGGTGGAAATAATAAAAGGAGCTGCGTCACTAGAGCATGGAAGTGACGCCATTGGAGGAATTCTTGAAATATCCAACCGTCGACCACCAACAGAAGGAATCAGCGGTTCTTTTCATCTTCTGGGGAAAACTGTAAATGAAACTGTGGGTGGTTCACTCCTATTGCAGGGACGACAAAACCGGCTTTTCTTTAAAAGCAGGATCACTCTCATTGAATATGGCGACTATCGCGTTCCAACGGATTCCATTGTATATCTCACCAGAAATATCCCAATTCACAACCGGAAACTAAAAAACAGTGCCGGACATGATTATAATCTCTTTTTTCAAACCGGGTATCTGGGTGAATTTTGGAGAACCAGTATGACAGCTACACGAGTATGGCAAAAATCAGGTTTTTTCCCCGGAGCACATGGAATCCCGGATTTAAGGAGGGTTGAGGACGATGGCAACTCAAGAAACATAGATATGCCATATCAGAATGTGGAACATTTATCCATTACATCTAACACAACCATTCACACTCCCCACTCCAGTCTAATGCTGGATCTGGGTGTTCAAAACAACCACAGGCAAGAAAGGGCCGAATTTCATACCCATTTTGGAAACCAGCCTCCACCGCAAACCAATCCCGATCTGGAACTGGATTTTAATCTGACCACATATAGTGCAAACGGGAGATGGAATTATAGATTCACACCAATACACGCGATTACCTCCGGTATTCAAACCCAATGGCAAAAAAATAAAACTAATGGATATGCTTTTTTGCTACCGGACTATGAGAGAACATCAGCCGGAGGGTTCATAAAATATGAATACGAGCCGGGCAGAAGGTGGAAATTTAATGGCGGCATCAGATATGATTTAATCTCGTTAAAAACGGAAGGATATTTTGATCCCATATTGCAACAATACATGATTAACCAGGGAAGAGATGCTGAAACAGCGGACTTTTATGCCAGGCGGTCCTTCGAGACCGACAGACAATTCAATAACTACAGTTGGTTGATTGGAGCTACATGGAATGCAACCCAGAGTCTTAATCTGTCCATGAATCTGGGAGAAAGTTTCAGAGCACCAACGGCCATAGAATTAGGAGCCAATGGAGTTCATCACGGATCCTTTCGCCACGAACTGGGCGATCCGCTACTTACGCCGGAAAGAGGATTTTTTACAGACATCACCCTAAATTATAAAACCGATACACGCCAAATCAGTGTATCACCCTATTTTTATCATTTTTCAAACTACATATTCCTGCGGCCCTCAGGTGAGTGGAGCCATCTTCCTCACACAGGACAAATTTTCAGGTTTTCAGAATCTGAAGCAATTATGTCGGGAGTGGAATTCAGTTATTTTGAAGAGTTCCATTCAGAATGGCAAATTGAAATAAACGCCGAATGGCTCTACAATCAACAAATTGCACAAGAGAACAATGCTGCCTACCCCCTGCCTTTTTCGCCGCCAGCCAATGGATTTATAGAGCTAACCAGATTGGTGAGAAGTGCGACCAATGACCTGCCATTGCGAATATCTCTCAACTCTCGTGTGGCATCTTCGCAAAACCGCATCGCGAGAAACGAGAAAACCACACCCGGTTACATCCTGCTTGGTTCAGCAATATCTGTCCCATTTAAAATAAGCGGATTAAATTCAGAACTCAATATTACCGGACATAACCTTTTAAACAAAAGATACTATAACCACATCAGTTTTTATAGAAATCTAGAGATCCCTGAACCGGGCAGAAACATTCAGCTATTATTAAAGATAGAATTTTAAAATGATACAAAAACTGCAAATACCGGCCTTAGTTTTGGCTGCTTCTTTCCTGCTTACTGAAGCAGGAAAGGGTTTGCATTTTGTTGTATATCATCTAGCTCCCGCTCACAATGAACATTGTCATCACCAATGCGATGCATCAAGTACTAATAGCGAAGAAGACATCTGCGTATTTAGTCAGATTCAATTCTTCCCGGCGTCGGTTTCCGAACCGTCTTTGTGTTGCAAACCATTTATACGTGCAAAAAAAATAAGTTCCTTTATTGAAATAAAGATTTATTGCCAAACCATAACCTTCTATCATCAGAGAGGCCCTCCACCTCTTTTTACTTTTTAAAAAACCTAAATTAAAAAGAGCTTATCTCTATCCGGATCAAAAACTAACCCTTAATAATATGGAGCACCAAGCGACATATTATTTATTTTATTTGTGATTGAGGTATAAAGGCTGATTTCGAGAGAGATCAAGCTTTAATTCGAAACATGGATAAATGGCACATTGAACCGTCATATATCTGAGAAGTGCTCATTTAGTCAATCAAACTATTTAAATACATACAAAAATGAAAAAGCTAAAATATATATTACCGGTATTATTTGCATTTACTATTTTTATTGCCTGCAGCGACGATGACGACGTGGATACCACACCTCCGGTCATAGAAATAGTTTCACCTGATGATCATGCACATTTTCATCCGGGTGAGACCATCCATCTGCACGCCATCATAACAGATGACACGGAGCTGGCTACTTGGAAAATTGACATTCATTACAACAGCGACGGTCATACCCATAGCCAGATAATCACCCTGAAACATGGAGATCATGACCATCACCATGGTGAAAAAGAGTGGCATCTTCATAAAGATGGCTTAATTGAAGGGAATGTCAAGGTTTATGAACTTGAATTAGACCTGATTGTTCCCGAAGATGCAAAACATGGTGAATACCACTTAGGAGTATTTGCTGTGGATAAAGCAGGCAACCAGAGTCAGGTTTTCATTGAGATTGAAGTTGAAGATGATGACCATGACCATCATGAGCATGAGCATGAGCATGAGCATTAACATTTGATTTGATTTTGTCCATTGACTTTTTGAGTCAATGGACAATTCAGAAGGATTCAATTGTTTTGATTCTTTTCTTTTTTTAAGATGAATTTTAAAGAGAGCCTGATGAACGGCTCTCTTTTTTTTATGAACAGTATGTAATCTTTGATTAAACAGGAATCCATTCCTGATGAATTGCGTAAACGGAATCATGGTTCAATTGCTCACGGCCAAAAACCAAAACAAAAAACATTTAAATTATATTAAGCTCAATCTACAAATCTTAACATCTAAAAACTTATGAAAAAAGCACTTTTGTTGTTATTCATTCTGGTCTTAATTTGCCCGGCATCGATATCGGCTGGTCAAATTGCAAAATTTAAGGCACTCTTTCTTTTCAATTTTGCACAAAACATTGGATGGCCCAACGATGCAACCTCCGGGGATTTTATTATAACCATAGTGGGCGACAATGAGATAGTCAGAGAACTTACAGAGCTTTCTCAATCCCGAACCATTGGAGGGAACAAATTGGTGGTTCGAAGCGCCGAATCGATCGGCAGTATTGACCGGACTCATATCATTTACTTAGCACCGGATAAGTGCGGGTTGCTTCCAAATTTACTTTCCTTAAAAGAAAATGAACCCATATTAATTGTTGGTGGCGAACAAGGTTTATGTGAGCGGGGTGCAGGAATTTCATTCCTAATGCGTGATGGCAGATTACGCTTCCAAATCAGCCCTCAAAACATTGAACGGCATGGACTAAACACTTCCAGTCGACTAATTGCCCTTGGTGACGAGGTTCGATAATCAAAATGACTAAATTAAACCTAATCGTTCAATACTAACAAATACTTACGATGAAGAAATATATATATCTACTGTTCATACTTTTTATCTCTTTAAACACATACGCTCAGCAACCTGACCGTGCTCCACTCACCAGAGAAGCCGTATTGGAAATGTCTATTGATGATTTGGCCGATTTGGATTTGGAAGAACTAATGGCTGCCATGGACTTGATGGGTGTGTCCAGTTTAGAAGAGTTAATCGATTTACTCATTAATAGAAATGTTTATTCGGCTTCAGGTCGAGATGAGAGCACGATGGTGTCGCCTTTATCCTCCAGTGTACTTACCCGGGAAGAGATTCGTGACTATGGAGCCACAACCATTGAAGAAGCTTTAAGGTTAATACCGGGAATTATTGTCCGCCAAAAAACCAATGGGAACTTTGATGTTCACTTGAGAGGGTTGGATAATCTGCCGGCACACAATATGATGCTTTACTCGGAAAACACCAATACCCTTCTGATGATTGACGGTCGTCCTATGTTCAACTATGCGCATGGTGCCATTGTGTGGGAAACCTTGCCCATTGGTTTTGAAGACATTGAACGAATCGAAGTCGTTCGTGGACCTGCCAGTGCCCTCTATGGCTCAAATGCCGTGAATGGGGTGATCAACATTCTTACCTCAAAAACCACCAGTCAGTCGCCATTGGCCTCTGGTTCAGTGCAAGCAGGAAATATGAATACTTACACCGGTGATTTATCTCTGAGAAAATCTTTTAATGACAGATTCTCAGCGGCAATTACCACTAACTTCCAAATGCGCAACAGAGAAACCGATAAGGTAAATTTCTTTGATCTGGGAGAGATGTATCTGCAAACAGGCGAAAACGAATATGAACCATTTAATGGTGGTTATTTGCCCATAAATCAATATCAAAGCCTTCGTCAACTATTTCAGGGGCATTATTTTACACTTTTAACCGACGATGTTGACAAACTGTTTCCGGATCCGGGATTAGGACGTGAAAATATTGGAGTAAATGCATATATGCATTACGACATCACACAAAATTCCAGCGTTGATGTGAGTGGGGGATATCAAAATTCATATGTTAATTCTTCGCCGGTAGGTGATTTGCCTCGAGCCCTTGCTGGCAGAAAATCATCCACCGGGTATTTTAACCTCAATGCCACCCTCGGAGATTTAAAAGTACAAACAAATTACATGGGAGGAGTTCAAAACTTTTCAACCGGAGAAACCGGTTTTAAAATCGACATGGGTCAGTTCAATGCCAATGCAGAATATGATTTCCACATCAATTCCTTTAACATCCGTCCGGGAGTAAGCTACCAAACCCTTTATTACGATGATACCCCATATCTTGAAACAGGTGAAGCCGGTTATCTGAACGCGAAAAGAGAACTAAATACTCTTGGGTTAAGTCTAAGAATGGATTATATGCTTTTTAACAGGATTAGGCTCATCTCGGCCTTGCGAACTGAGAAGTACAACAATCCCGACAAATGGTACACCTCCTGGCAATTTGCCGGAACACTTCCCATTAACGAAAATCAGACCGTACGTGCAGTTTACTCAAGAGCCAACAGGTCTTCCTTTATTGTTAATGCGCACTCAAATTATACCTGGGACAGAACTGGACGCACACCTCCAAATTTTGTGCATTTTAATGGAAATCCCGAAGCAGACCTACTAACTACAGATATGATAGAATTTGGTTACAGGGTGAGACCTAACAATCGAATCTTGTTGGATTTGGAGATGTTTGCTTCAAAAACCAAAAACTTCGGCGCTCTGATGACTGATTATTCAGGCATATTTAATGTCATGGAACTGGTAACTGGTCAGGCACAAACTCCAGAAACGCATGTTTACATCACATATAACAACATGGATCTGGAAGCCACCCAAATAGGTGCCAGTTTTAACCTCGATTATATCATTTCAGAAAAGATTATCACACGGTTTCATGGTACAGTACAACAGACAAAACTTGACAACTACTCGAGCATAAATAGAAATGAAATAACAGGACAGCAATTAAACACTGCTGGTGAAGAACTAACCAATCTGATTGGAGGAATAATGGCTGGCCAAATCCAGCCAACACCTGAAAACCTGCAACCTGTAACGTCAGACTGGCAACCAACAAATTTTGAAGATGGCGTAAAACACAAAAACACACCTTCATTTTGGGGAATGGCAGGGATTATTTACAGGCCAACTGATAAGTTAACCATTGCTTCAGATGCATATTTTTACAGCAGTCAAACCTATCAAACCATTAATGGTGATGTAGATATTGACAGTAAATTCATATTAAACTCAAAGGTTTCATATAAGGCGACAAAGAATCTGAGTGTTTTTGTGAATGCACGAAACCTAATAAACAATGATACCCCTGAATTTGGCTACATGGATAATATTGGAGCTTTATATCTGGGAGGAATTCAATTTACATTTTAATTGCAAAGAAAGAACAAGGAATTAAGCTGCCCTTCACAGGGCGAATATGAAATACATCGTTTCAGCCCAAGGCATTGCCTTGGGCTGAATTAATTTAGGCTTTCAGCCTGTTGGAAGACACAATCTCAATACGCAGTATTGTTTTAGGTAGGATTAAATAAGGCTTTCAGCATTGGAAATGCTTTTGGCATTGATGTAGCGTACAGATAAAGTATCTTGCTTATAGCAACGCCACGGAGTGGCAGATTATTTCAAACCAACGGCAACGCCGTAGGAGTAAGCGCAATGAGAATTTACGTCCTGAAAGGACAGGTTAATTTATAAAAATAATATTTAGTTCTGAAAAGTGGAAAGAGGAACTCAAAAATATGACCAAAATCAATTGAGCTTATGGAGATAACATTGCAAATTTAACTAGAGCCCAAATTAAATTTAACCACAAAGAACACAGAGGAATGCTCAAAGACTCACAAAGGTAAATATCCAAACATACAATCCTTTGTGAACTTTGCCCAACACTCAGTGACCTTTGTGGTTACTTTTTTATCATTTTTGAGAATCTCTTCGTGTCTAAATTCAACACAAACTACCTCAAATTGGTTATCTTTGTAAATTGTACAAAGATAAAATGGAAACCAACATCATCTCAGAATTAAATAAACATCTGCAAAAGGAATCCTGCATCATTTACCGGCTTCCCCGCGATGGTAAATTAATGTTTTGCTCAATAAAAAGGAGCATTGAAGTTACGCACAAGGACTTCGATCATTATCTTGACCTCCAGGGGTTTTTCCTATTTCCGTTTGACACCACAAGTGAAAAAGCCTGGTGGTTTGAAACAAACGTAAATCAATTTGAACCGGAAAATAAGAGCTTTCCAAAACTGACTGCTGTCCAGAACGAAACCGTAATATGCGGAAACACATTTGAAACCTACACACAGCAGTTCAAAAAAATGGCTAAGGCTCTTGAAGAAGAAACTGTTCAAAAAGTAATTTTATCTCGCAGAATACAAGTTGAACAGAATCTTATACCACACTTGGCTAAAATATATCTTAATTTATGCCGTACAGCCTCCAACGCTTTTGTTTATCTGCTGAATACACCTCAAACAGGCATTTGGATTGGAGCCTCACCCGAAATTTTACTGGACAAAACAGATGATACCGTTACGACGGTATCACTTGCCGGCACACGTCGGGTTTATGATTCCGAAATGGACAAATGGGGAGGAAAAGAACAGGAAGAACAACAGATGGTCAGTAACTACATTGATGAATTATTAACCAGAAGTAAAATCAACAATTATAAGAAGATTGGCCCTTCAGTAGTAAAAGCAGGTAATGTGACCCATCTTAAAACCTTATATTCTTTTCCATATTCCAATATAGAAAACAAAACCGGAGAATTCATAGAGCAACTTCACCCTACACCAGCTCTGTGCGGAGAGCCAAAAGAAAAAGCCATGCAACTGATTCGGGATACCGAATCTCATAAAAGAGAATATTATGGCGGGTTTTTAGGTCCTGTAAATAGAGACGGACTGCATCTTTTCGTAAACATCCGTTGCATGAAAACAAACCAAAAACATAGTACTATATTTGCAGGAGGCGGACTTACGCGACGTTCTGTATTACAGGAAGAGTGGGATGAAACGATTCTCAAAAGCCACATGATGCTTTCAGCAATTGAGCAAAGTCTTCAACAGTCTCAGGCTTGATTTCTTCAAGCATTTATCTATTTTCGTAAATAACCAAAACAATATAATGAGTAAACCAATTTCTGACAAACCAATTGTAAAAGCACTAGTAGAATTATGTCACCTTCATGGTGTTGAGCAAGTGATAATCTCTCCGGGTTCACGAAATGCTCCCTTAATAATCTCTTTTAACGGATGTGAAAGATTTGAATGCCTGAGCATTGTTGACGAACGCAGCGCAGCTTACTTTGCACTGGGTTTGGCCCGTGAAAAAAAGAAGCCGGTGGCTTTGGTCTGCACCAGCGGTACAGCTGCGCTCAACTACGCACCTGCAGTAGCCGAAGCTTACTACCAAAAAATTCCATTGGTGGTAATCACTGCCGACCGTCCCAAAGAATGGATAAACCAGGCTGACGGCCAAGCCATTGACCAACCGGGAATCTACAACAACTTTATTCGCCATCAATGCACTCTACCACTTTCAGGAGGCCACAGCGATGATGAGTGGTACATGAACCGTATGCTTAATGAAGCTTTTCAGAAATGTAACGGAACAGTACCCGGCCCTATTCACATCAACGTTCCCATGCGCGAACCGCTTTATGGAAAAACGGTCTACCCGGAAAAAACAGCCAGAAAAATAGAATTGCTCACCGGCGACAGCCAATTATCGGAAGAAGCCATCGCGCTTCTAACGTCAGAAATAGAACGGTACGAGCGAGTCATGGTTATTACCGGAGCCATGTATCATCAACCCGAACTTAAAAATGCACTGGAATTACTAGCAAAAAAAGGAGTGGTAGTTCTCACCGAAACTTTGTCAAATCTGGAGAGTGATAATTTCACTGGTAATATGGACAGAATTGTATCCACCATTACCGAAGACGAGCATCTTTTTTTCAGCCCCGATATGCTGATTACACTTGATGTTCCGGTACTTTCTAAAATGATAAAGAAGATATTGCGAAAAACTCAGCCAAAGATTCATTGGCATTTTTCAAATCATCATAATATAACAGATACCTATCAGGCTCTTTCGAGAATTATAAAAGGGAATGCAGCCCAAATTCTTCAGCAGGTTGCCAGTAAAATGGATGAAAGGGAAAAACGGTTCAGAGACACATGGAATAAACGAGCAACTTTGTCTGCCGAAAGACATACCCAGTACTTCGACAAACTTGCATGGTGCGACCTGAAACTGTATAATATACTTAGCGAAACCAATCTTCCATCCAGACAAATTCATCTTGGAAACAGCACTCCTGTGCGTTATGCACAACTCTTTAACTGGAACGAAGAACATACATGGTATGCAAATCGGGGAACCAGTGGCATCGATGGTTGTGTAAGCACAGCTGCCGGAGCAGCTTTTGGTTCAGATAAACCGGTGCTGCTTATTACCGGAGACCTGTCGTTTTTATACGACAGCAACGGTCTTTGGCATAAATATCTGCCGGAATCATTCCGAATTATTATCGTAAACAATGGCGGTGGGGGAATTTTCAGGTTCATTCACGGTCCAACAGACACCGAAGAGCTGGAGGAGTTCTTTGAGACAAAACACTCGCACAACTGCGAAGGTATTGCACGAACTTTTGGCCTTGATTACCATTCATGTAAAAACGCCGATGAAGTTACTGAGCAATTAAAAACATTTTTTAATCCTTCAAACAAACCAGCCGTTATGGAAGTATTTACTCCGAACGTAGAAAGTGGTAAATTGCTGAAACAATATTTTAAGTTTTTGAAAAACGAGATTTAATTTGTTTAACACATAAGGCACATAAGAAAATTTTAAGGAAGTCTGTAATAATTATTAGAAACCCTAAGTTTCTTTTGTTGTAAAAATGTAAAGACATGGAACGTAATTGGAAATCTGAAAAAGAATACCAGGATATCAGGCTTGAGACCTGGGAAGGAATTGCAAAAATAACCATTAACCGGCCACGCGTTTACAACGCGTTTCGTCCACAAACCGTGAAAGAACTGATTGAGGCCTTTGATATTTGCAGGGAACGGCAGGATGTTGGCGTGGTTGTGCTTACTGGCGAGGGAGATAAGGCATTTTGTTCGGGTGGCGACCAAAATGTTAAGGGACATGGTGGCTATATTGACGAAGATGGGGTGCCCCGACTCAACGTGCTTGATTTACACAAACGCATTCGTTCACTACCAAAGCCGGTAGTGGCCATGGTAAACGGATACGCCATTGGTGGAGGTCATGTTTTACATGTGGTATGCGACCTCACCATCGCCAGTGAAAACGCAATATTTGGCCAAAGTGGACCCAAAGTGGGTAGCTTCGATGCCGGTTTTGGTTCTTCATACCTGGCGCGACACGTTGGACAAAAGAAAGCCCGTGAAATATGGTTTCTATGCAAGCAATATTCTGCAAATGAAGCCGAAAAAATGGGTCTTGTAAATAAAGTTGTTCCACTTGACATTCTCGAAGAAGAGACCATTGATTGGTGCAAAATCATGCTTCAACGCAGCCCTATGGCGCTGAGAATGATAAAACGCGGACTTAACGCCGAGTTGGACGGACAGGCAGGAATCATGGAGCTGGCCGGAGATGCCACATTAATGTTTTATCTGATGGAAGAAGCGCAGGAAGGTAGAAATGCATTTCTGGAAAAAAGAGAGCCGGATTTCAAAAAGTTCCCGAAATTTCCATAATGGCGTTAAAATACAAACACAATACCCGTTGAAAGTTTAAGAATCGTATCGGAATAATCACGACCATAGTTAAAATTGGCGTCAAGACTCCATGAAACGGTTCCCATATTGATTAAAAAGCCGGCGGTGGTGGACAGGTAATTGAAACTGTTATCACCGCCGCTTGTGGTATAATATTGTTTTCCCAACCCTGTGCTTAATCGCAAAATATTGGCGAGTAACAGCCCTCCCTCAATCTGATAAAATGAGTTAAAACGGCTTTCTATTACATTGTTCATATCAAGACCGGAAAATCCTGCCATTTCATTTAGTGTAAAACGATTTGTATATCCGGCAGCACCAAATGCACCAAATGCATGGCTTGAACCATCCTCTCCGGTATAAAATCCGAAAAAGATATTCATTTGCCAATTCAGCCTGTCTGCATCAAATGAATCAAACTCATCTGAATGCTCTCCGTGAAAATAGGTAACCGAAGGACCAAAAAAAAGTGCAAGTCCCCCGCTGCTTTTCCCTTCAGACGACTGTCCCTCCAGCATAGCCGGAAAGGAGGTCATCATAAAAGAAACCAATATGATTAATATCTTTTTCATCACCTTCCAATTTTAAATACGCCCCCGATTTGCAGCAATGTCAAACCATTTCCAATATCCACATACGCTCCGGCCTTTTCACTTAAACGAACATCAAACCCCGCTCTAATAGGAATACCAAAACTTCCGCTACGCGCGCCTCCTTGCACCAGAACAGAACGTTCATCATCAGTAAATCTTATTCGACCATCGGTTCTGACACTGGAATTTGTATATGATATACCGCTTAATAAATAAGGCCTGAATAAATCCATATCAATGTAATATCTCCCCACTACAGCAAATGTGAAAAGAGTTTCAGTAATGTCTCTTTCCGTCAATAACTGGTCGTATTCACTCAATGTTCTGTCGGAATACTTAAAACTGGCCCAGCTTATAGAACTTCCTAACTCCATGTTTTCACTGAATGGAAACAGGTAGGTTAAAGCCATGGCAGGAAATCCTGTTCTGTCGCGATATTCATCAATCTCTGAAATTTTGGAATATTGCCTGAGTAAACCAAAACCAATCCGCAACTCGCCATTCCTGATTTCAGAAAACCACAAAGTCTCTCCGGTTGTTTCAGTTTTCTCAATTTCACCAATCCCACGAAAACGATGTCCATCGGAACCAACACCGGTATCAGGCTTCCCTTCCACAAAGTATTCAGTTAATTGGTTTCTGTAGCTGATGGCATATATTTCGTTCCAGAATAGTTCATAAACAGGGCCATCAGGAATATCGGTTCGTTTATAACGAACCAATTCCTGTGTTCTGCTAACCTCAATAACTTTACCATAAACTATCTCACCATTGGTTTTAACAATCACATCAAAACCTGCCGGTTGTACATCGGTTGTTTGGGAGCTTAAATGAAAAAAGCCAACTACAAAAGCAATAAAAAATATGGAGTATAATTTCTGCATACAATAATTGTTAGTATTCAATATCTTTAAACTCAGCATCGTAAATAGAAAACAGTGAATCAGTATCATGAATAAAACAGAGTTCAGCCCGGAAACCTCCTGCAATAATCTGTTCATCTGCTTTTTGTCTGTCAATTTCGAAAAAAGCATCTTCTCTGGCGCTTTCGCACAAACCGGCCATATAGTATCGGTTAGGATTTCCCTTTTCAATGACGATGAGCGAAACATCGTGCAGGCCTCCCCGATTTGGATGATAACTACTTGTGTAACGATGCCTCAGGTCGTCTGTATCTTTTACATCTAAAGATATGGACAACTCAAATTCCATCCCATCGGGTGATTTGCCTTCAAAGACAAGATAGTACCGGCGAAAAAGAACCGATGGCAAAGTTTCATCATCGAATTCCACAACAACTGACTGACCAGGATAGAACATCATATCCCGGCTTCTCCAAGTCTCACTTTGCCCTTCAACCCTGAAACTAAGAACACCTTCCCGTTCAATTGAAATGGTCTCAATGTCAGTCCCGCAACCAGTAACGACAATAAATATTAAAATGAAAAACTTCAGTAATTTCATACTTTCCTATTACCTTGATTCATAATTAAAGACAACAAAACCTCAACTCCATTAAATATATGAAAAAAATCAACCCAAAAAAAGTTAATCGCTTCAGGAAATTACAAACAGTTAATATATATATATAAGATTCTGAATGGTATATAAATTAAACAATCCATTGCTAAAGAAGTTTATTTTATATACTTTTCCAATAACATTTACGGGCTAGAAGACCCGTAAACCATTTTTTTTTATAAAAAGCAAAAACTGAATTTATGACCGACATTAAAAACGTTGAACTACGCAATCTTAACATTGATGATTACGAGGAACTGAAAGCTGCCATGCTAAAGGCCTATTCGAACTGGCAAGAGTCGTACTGGCGTGAGCATGAAATCAGAACTCTTCTGAACATTTTCCCGATGGGACAGCTTGCGGTTTTGGTTGATGGCGTCATTGTGGGTTGTGCTCTTTCAATATGCGTTAAATACGAGCTTTTTGGCGATGAACATTCTTACAAAGAGATAACGGGGAACTACACCTTTACCACGCACAACCCTCGTGGCGATGTTCTTTATGGTATTGACATGTTTATTCATCCCGAATTCAGGGGATTAAGATTGGGACGTCGGTTATACGACGCCCGCAAGGAGTTATGTGAACAATTGAATCTGAAAGCGGTTGTTTTTGGCGGACGTATTCCCGAATACCACATTCATGCGTCAAAGATGACTCCACGCGAGTATATACAAAAAGTGAAAGACAAAGAGTTGTTTGACCCAACGCTGACATTTCAACTGTCAAACGATTTTCACGTTAAAAAGGTGCTGACCGATTATCTGCCGGGGGATAAAGAATCGAAAGAGTATGCTGTTTTGATGCAGTGGGACAATATTTACTATACAAAAAAAACGAAAGAACTTAAACAGCAAAAATCTGTCATCAGACTCGGATTGGTACAGTGGCAAATGCGCCATTACGCTACTTCCGAGGATATGTACGAACAGATAGAGTATTTCGTAGACGCTGTTTCAGCCTATAAAAGTGATTTTATTTTGTTTCCTGAGTTTTTCAACGCGCCACTTATGGCAAAGTACAATCACCTTTCGGAGCCCGATGCCATCAGAAAAATGGCTGAATACACCGAAGATATACGAGACCGCTTTATACAGCTGGCCATCAGCTATAACGTCAACATTATAACCGGCAGTATGCCGCTTATTCGGGATGATAAACTTTTCAATGTAGGATACCTCTGTAGGCGAAACGGAACTTTCGACTCCTATGAAAAAATTCATGTTACTCCCGATGAAATCAAGGCATGGGGACTATCTGGAAGCAATAAACTACAGGTATATGAAACCGACTGCGGTAAAATAGGCATCCTGATTTGTTACGATGTGGAATTTCCGGAATTACCAAGAATCTTAGCCGACCAGGGAATGAAGATTCTTTTTGTCCCATTCCTTACTGATACGCAAAACGGATACAGTCGTGTTCGTTACTGTGCGAGAGCGAGAGCCATTGAAAACGAATGCTTTGTAGCCATAGCCGGTTCGGTTGGAAACCTTCCGAAAGTTCACAATATGAACATCCAGTATGCACAGTCGGCAGTGTTTACACCTTGCGATTTCCCCTTTCCCACCAACGGGGTAAAAACCGAAGCCACACCTAATACCGAAATGATTCTGGTTTCGGATGTGGATTTGGACTTGCTATCGGAACTGCACACCTACGGAAGCGTGCGTAATCTCAAAGACAGGCGTACTGATGTGTTTGACCTGAAACTGAAGAATGGATAAATAGAATTATTTTATTATCCATTTAACCACTTCGTGGTTATGAGAAAACACCACCATACAAATAGCACCGCATAAATATGCGGTGCTATTTGTATTTATCCCTTCGGGATATTACCTGTATTTATCCCAAAACATACTGGTAAACAATATTATAACGGTGGTTAGTTCCAGACGGCCAATTATCATTAAAAATGAGAGTACAATTTTCCCTGCATCGTGAATGTGATGATAATTGGCTGCGGGACCAACTGTTCCTATCCCCGGCCCCACTCCACCTAAATTGGCCGCAACCGCACCTACAGCTGTAAAGGTATCCAATCCCAAAAACACCATAATAATTGAACCGGAAATAAATGTAAACAGATAAAGAACCAAAAAAGTAATCAGGCTGCTGACCTTTTCATCATCAATCACTTCTCCGTTTATCTTTAGAAGACTTACACTATTGGGGTGCAACATGCGTTTAAAGTGTAACACAACACTCCGGAACGAAACCACATGCCGGATAACTTTTATCCCACCACCGGTACTTCCAACGCAAGCACCCACAAACATCAACAGAAAAAGCAATGTCCATGCAGGTGTTGGCCACAGTAAATAATCATAAGTAGCAAAACCCGAAGTTGTTAAAATAGAAGTAACCTGAAAAAATGACTTTCGGATTACATATTCAAGATTGTAAGTTCCTTCTAAATAAACAGCAATTGTTATGGCGATTGTCACAATACCAACAATTGACAAATAAGTTTTTAACTCTATATTACTAAATACTCTTTTAAAACGACCTTTTATAAAATGGTAGTGTAGGTAAAAATTCATTCCGGCCAAAAGCATGAAAAGAATGACCACATATTGAACAAATGGAGAGAAAGCACCGATGCTTGCATCTTTGGTAGAAAAACCGCCGGCAGCCATTACAGTAAATGCGTGGTTCAATGAATCAAAGAAAGACATTCCTCCAATTAAAAGAAGAGGTATAAGAATAATGGTTAATGCAACATATATACCCCATAATCTTTTCGCAGTACTTGCTGTTTTCGGTGTTAGTTTTTCGTATGATATCCCCGAAGCTTCACTTTTAAAAAGGTTATACCCTCCAATTCTTAAAAGCGGCAGAATGGCCACAACCAGAACAATAATACCCATGCCTCCTATCCATTGAGACAAACTCCTCCAGAACAAAATGCTTTTGGGTAGTGATTCTATATCAGTCAAAATTGTGGAGCCGGTGGTGGTAAACCCGGATACCGTTTCAAAATAGACATTGGGTAACCCTTCTATTGAACCTGTAAAAATATATGGCAACATGCCGAAAAGAGATATTACCACCCATGTAAATGTTACGGTAAAATAGCTGTCGCGAAGCCCCAACTCTTTCCTGAGATTAATAAGAGACCCAAAGTACATAAAAGTTCCGGCTGCCAGAGTTATCAACGAAGAGGCAAGAATGCCCCCAACAGTATCTTCACCATACACAAACGCCCATATAATGGGTGTTAACATAAACAACCCCAGCAAAATCAGGACTCGCCCAAAAATATTGATAATAAAACGTATGTTCATTTATCCCGAATAAGAATAATAAAGCTACAAAACCCTTTTAAGCGGCGCAAATGTATGAATTAAAAGTGTAACCAACCGTTTAGATTATCATATTTTCGGATACGAAGTTTGAAACAGAATCAGACCCAACTCTTATTCCGGCAAAGCCATGCGAATTCTAAGAGATGTGGGGTACAAGTTATTCATGCGGGTGCCAATATTCTTTGCAAAACCAAGAGGTGAGCCATGATACGAAATCAGAACATAACCCTTCTCCATTTCGGAAGGAGGCTGCAATATTTCTCCTTTTAGATATTTCAGAGCTTCTCCATGCGATAGATTACAAATATTAAATGCTTCAGGGTTTATATCTACACTCAGTGCCAGCTCATGAGCTGGCTGAAACCTACCTTTTATAATCTGGCCTACCTCAACCCCATAGCGAACTACAGATAAGTTCCTCAGGTAAAAAAGGAGGTCATTTACAAATTGATTTGGAAAAGCTCTCCAACCGTTTGAGTCTTCCGCAAAATAAAAGTTCTTAGAATCCTTTATGCAGTTGGCCACAACCGCTGGTGTTTTGGATTTTTCTTTGCTTTTTGTTTTTTTGAGATTGACTTCTTTTGCTGATTCTTCTCCTCTTTTTCTTAATAAGGCCACAAACAGTCCCTCTCCTTTGGATTTATGAGGATAAAATGCCAGTGCGTTGCCGTTACCTATCCCTAAAGAAGAAATGCACCAATTGTTTGGTGCATTTAAGGGGATTATTTCAGCTTTGTTACCTTCCAAAAGCCACTGAATATTCTCCTCATTCTCGGCAGGATTGAAAGTACATGTGCTATATATTAAGTAACCACCGGGTTTGAGAGTCGCCCATGCATCAGTGAGAATCCTCCTTTGTCGCGATGCACACATCGCGGCATTGCTTTCACTCCACTCTTCAATGGCGCGTTCATCTTTTCTGAACATGCCTTCGCCGGAACATGGCGCATCCACCACCATCACATCAAAATGTGATGGTAAACGGCCAAAATCAGAAGGGTCGTTTCGGGTTACCACACAATTGGAGTATCCCCATTTCATCAGATTCTCAGCCAGAATGTTTGCTCTGCTTTTAATGACCTCGTTGGCCACCAAAACTCCTTTTCCCGCAAGGAAATTTGCTATAAGCGTGCTTTTACCACCCGGCGCACCGCATAAATCAAGAATAATTGGATTCTCAGGCAATTCGGTATGGCTCCTCAATATCCAATCGAGAATCATGCTTGAGGCCTCCTGGGGATAGTAACATCCTGCATGGAACAAGGGGTCGAGTGTGAAAATTGGTTTTTGGGAGAGATAAACACCATCCTTACACCATGAAACAGGCTCTGCTGCGACATCAGAAAGGGACTGCAATTTGGAAGGGTTGTAACGTACCGACGTTACAACATCATTTGAGAGAGCTTTCAGAAAATCTGTAGAAGCATCTCCAAATTGTTGCTGAATTCTTTGTATAAAATCTGTCGGAAATCGGGAATTCATCACAACTCCTGTTCAAAAAAGAGTTTGTAATAATTCATTCCCTTTTGAGAGTCGAATCCCTTTTCAATGTAGTCGCGCTTTCCATGTACGTAAACATGGAAATTCTTATCTAGTTTAAGTACCGATTTAAAGTGCTTCTTTTCACTCTTTACGGCACTTCTGGAGATATCAAAACTGTCGTTAAGCGGAATTCCTCTGTCTTGCTCAAATTGTTGGCGATAATCAGCAAATGCTTCCGAAACCTCAGGAAAACGAACCACTTCGCGTTCAAAATCTTCCTGATTAAAATTAGGTTTTTTATCGAAAAAGTCCAGCGAACGATTTAGAAAGTCAAACTGTTCGGGACGAGGAACCTGGTTTTCGTTATTGTAAACATCCTTAACAAACCCTTTACAGGCATCCATATAGTTTTGTGTAAAGTAGTAGCTGTCCTCGCGAGGTTGCAACCCCAGAAAATCTTCTTTCCAAAAACGAGCTTCGTTTCCTTTATTGATGTTATCAACCATTACGCATTTGAATCCCTGTTCGCGTTCGGTGTTGAAAATAATACACCCTTTATCCAGTTTGCGAATATTGATGCCATCCTGTGTCCCCAACTCAAAATTCTGTTCTTTGAGATATACTTTTAGAAAAGTTTCCTTGTTCTCCGATTTAAACAGTCCTAAACCATCTACAACTTCTCCATCCACCACGCAATTCCGAAAAAGAGCCAGGTAAAACTCGCCTCCTTTTATTTTAGGATGATTGCTTTGTTCGTGCAAAAACTCAGCCATTTGAAGTGACGCGTTATAAAACAAAGAGGCATCATCAAAAATCTCACAGGCCAACTGATAAACCTTTCCCGCAGCATCTTCCTCCGCTCCTATAAAATTAAAATAAGCTTCGGTTTTAAACGCGTTAAAGAAATAACTTTTTAGCACATTACCAACCAACTCCTCATCCTGAAGTTTGAGAGTATTTTTTGAATATCGAACCGGCTGACCTTCTGCTTTAGCTCCGATGTGGTGAACAACCACATCTTCAATTACTACTTGGGAACTTTCTACCATATCCTGATTTTATTATATATCAAATAATAATACAATATCAGTTCAAAAGGATTTTATAAAATCCTTTTGAACTGACACCATACAAAAATATAAAATATCAGGAACTTACTGAGCAAAAAACAGATTAATCAAACACATACTACTTTGCAATTTCGTGCATACCAGCTAACCGGATGGTCGGCTCCATTGATTAATTCGGTGAGGATTTTTTTATCGTCCCAGTTGTTTTCAAAACTGCAAGTTTGGTCTAAGGCTTTTGATAAAAGAAGGTACTCCTCCACAATTTTCATGGTCAATTGTCCTTCAAACTCTTTAAGCGTAGAAAGAAATTTCTCACAAATCAGTTGAACCTTTGGTTCCTCCCTCCTCAGTGTTTCCCTGGTGGTAAAAATATAGTCGTCAACCCTCACAAATTCCTGCTCATCCAGGGCAATGTTAAAAGTGAAATTAATTTTCCCCATTTTTTGTGTGTTTAGAAGTTTAGTAAATGATAACTTCTATAATATACAAACAAAATGGGTGAATGTAAATAGTTTCTAGTCAGAATCGAAATGTAAAAATTAATCCAATACATGTCCTTTTAATTCGTAAATCGAGGCAGTATAAGGCTCCAAACGGCCTCCTAACCCTCCATTTGAAGCAACAGCGGCAGGGAATTGAAGTGGGCGGTTAAATCCAAGCAAGTCAATGCCATTATAGAACAGTTCATTCTTCATACCACAAGTGTCCATGGCATCCAAAGGAATTTTCAGTTTAAAGGATTGCTGTTTATCTGAGAAATTGGCCAATATGAGGAAACAATGGCCTCCTTCATATCGCATAAAAGCATAAATTTTGTCGTGGCAGAAGAATTCGTGCCTGTTTACCCACATCAAATCATAAAAACGACCTTTGTAAAAAGCAGGTTTCTGATGGATAATGGTAAGCAGCTTTTGATAAAAGCTGCGTAAGTCAGCGGCCGCTTTTGGCAATTCCGTACCAGTCCAATCGCCATTTGAACGCCATTTTTGAATCAAATCTATGCTCCAATAATCGAAAATGGTGGTGCGTCCATCACGGCCACTGAAACCTTCTTCATCCATTCCTCTTTCGCCAAGCTCCTGACCAAAATAGATGAGCAACGGGTTGTTAAACATGGTGGCGGCCACTACCATTCCGGGAATGGCCTTGTGGCCATTGGCCATAAAAAAATCGCTGGACAACCGTTGTTCGTCATGGTTTTCCAAAAAATAGAGCAGGAAATGATGCAGACCATCGGTTTTTTGCCAGCAATCTGTTAATTCGGATGCCGGAGCCTTTCCCTCCATGACGTTGCGCAATGTATCATAAAGCACCACTTTATCGTACAGAAAATCAAAACCGGCTTTAAAAATGTAGTCTTCATATCTTTCGGCCTCATAAATCTCAGCAATGAAGAGCTTCTCCGGAAATTTAGCGCGAACCTCCCCAATCATCCAGCGCCAAAACTCAACCGGAACCATCCCGGCCATGTCACACCTGAACCCATCTACCCCTTTTTGAGACCAATAAAGCACGATGTCGAGCATTTTTCTCCAGGTATCCGGTTCGGGCTCAAAATCAGCATGAGTACCTCCCTGATAATCCATTCCGTAATTCAGTTTCACCGTCTCGTACCAGTCGTTTACCGACGGAGCCGGCGAAAAGCAATCATTTCCGGTAGCTCTGGCAGGAGACTCTTTCCATGGTTTTATGTTGGTAATTTGCAAAGGAGATTTGAACGTAGTGCCGGGCAAATAGTAGTAGTTGTTGTCTTTTGCAAAGGAGACCTTTTTATTATCCTTTTTTCCAAAAGGCTCAATGCCTTTTGGGGCTGCATCGGAGGTGTAATTTCTTGCCACATGATTAGGCACAAAATCAATAATCACCTTTAAATCTGCAGCATGTGTTCTTGCGATGAGATTTTCAAACTCAGCCATTCTGTTGTTAACTTCAACAGCCAAATCGGGAGCTACATCGTAATAATCCTTTATGGCATAAGGCGACCCGGCCTGTCCTTTGACCACGTCCGGAGAATCGGATGCAATTCCATACTTTGAAAAATCGCTACACGTGGCATGCTCAATCACTCCGGTGTACCAAACATGCGTGGCACCCAATCCGGCAATAGAAGTCAACGCTTCTTTGCTGACATCACTAAATTTTCCGCACCCATTTTGGTCAATATTTCCATTGGAAACATTGATATTATTTGAGTTACCAAACAACCGTGGCAACAACTGGTATATTACAAACCTGTGTTTATCCATCCTGAATTTCTTCCCTTCAAAACCACTTAAAAAATATCGAGGTAAAAGTATGATATTTTTGAGATTAATTTTCCATTGTTCAACAAAACAGATGGAATCAAACTAACATTTATATCTTAAACAATCGGCAAAACCCGATTGTTTTCAATATAGAGAAAAAGAGAATTTTATATAAGATGATTAACATCCAACTTCATCTACACTCAAAATATAATCATCTATTGTTATATTTGACACAATATAAACTGAATAAGAAACCACTCCAATGAGATATACTGCCTTT
The DNA here is from genome assembly GCF_900168165.1 of Alkalitalea saponilacus. Lineage (GTDB taxonomy): Bacteria > Bacteroidota > Bacteroidia > Bacteroidales > Marinilabiliaceae > Natronoflexus > Natronoflexus saponilacus. The sequence continues at coordinate 86,652 of NZ_FUYV01000003.1, read as the reverse complement.
TTTGTCCTTCTGTTATTGAGTTTTTCGGCATCGTCGCAGTATTACTCATCAGGTTCAGACCCCGCAAGACTCAGATGGAACCAGGTAAAAACACCGGCGGTTCGCATTGTTTTTGAGGAGAGTCTCGAAAAAGAAGCCTTACGACTGGCTGCTTTCATCGACAGCATGGCTCCGCATATATCAGGAACTTTGAAACATCAACCCCACAGGGTTGATTTACTCATTCATAACCATACCGTATATTCAAATGGTTTTGTTTCGTGGGCTCCCCGGCGAACAGAGTTCTTTTCAACTCCACATCAGAACATTGGTTCCACCGATTGGCTTGAACATTTGGCCATTCACGAATACAGGCATGTTGTGCAGATTGACAAACTCAATCAGGGTTTTACTCGGATTTTAAACTATTTTACCGGGCAACAGGCGGTGGGCGGAGTGTTGGGAATGTATTTACCCATGTGGTTTTTGGAGGGAGATGCCATCATTGCTGAAACAGCTCTTACAAACAGCGGACGTGGCCGCTCATTTGAATTTAATCGTGAACTAAAAGCTCAATTGGTTGAAAAGGGAAAATTCAGCTACGATAAGGCATATATGGGTTCATTCAGAGACTATGTGCCTGATTATTACAAAATGGGCTATCCACTCACCGCCATGGCAAGGAAAGTTTATGGTCCCGAACTTTGGGAAAAAACCATTAGAAACAGTGGAAGAAACAGCTGGATGTTGACCCCGTTTAATCGTTCCATACGCCGACACACCGGTTTGAATCAGAAACGACTTTACAACAGCATGTTTGAGCAATTAACCCGCGAATGGGAAAATGAAATGGCCGGACAAAATTTTACACGGTATGACTCTGTATCTGCCTCGCATGCCGATTACCTTCGATACACACATCCACAATTCATTTCAGATTCACTGGTGGTTGCGGAGCTGCGTGGACCTGCGTTGCGTTCGCAAATAGTTTCAGTGAATCTGCATACCGGACAAACTGAAACGCTTGTTTACACCGGGATACGTGAAGCTGAACCCATATCGGCCAACAGCAACCTTGTGGCATGGAGTGAACTGGTGTACCATCCGCGATGGGAAAATGAATCGTGGTCGGTCATCAGAACCCATCACCTTAAAACCGGTAAAACCTATACCATTACTCAAAAGTCCAACTTTTTTGCACCTGCCTTGCATCCCCGGGAAAATATGATTGCCGCAGTTGAAACAACACCCGATTACAGGTTTTTCATCACCATCATAGATGGTAAAACAGGTGAGAAATTAAAAGAAATTTCAACTCCGGAAAACCATTTCCCGCTCACGCCATCATGGAATCTGAATGGAGAAAACATTGTTTGCGTATTGCTTTCACCGGAGGGGAAAGCAATTTATACTCTAAATCCTGAATCAGAAACATGGCAACAGATTACCTCGCCAGGATTTGATGAAATCAGGCATCCGGCACAAAGCGGAGATACCATCTGGTACAATGCCAAAGGTGCTATTAGTGATGAAATATTCTCCATCAACACCAAAACAGGGCAAAAAAAGCAATTGACTTCATCCAGATTTGGAGCGATGTTCCCTGCCGTTTCAAAAAACAATCAAATAGTTTACAGCAATTATAACAGTCGCGGGTTTTCTTTGGCGCGTTACAATGACAACCCATCGGAAAAAACGACAACAAAGAGCAACTCACTCCTCGACGCCCTCATTGACAGCATCATAGTTCAGAAAGAGACCGCTCCCCCCCCTATCCCAAAAACCGAATATGAAGTAAAGAGATACAGCAAATGGAATCTGTTTAACGTCCACAGCTGGGCTCCGGTTTATGCAGATTTCGACCGAAGTGAGATTTACACCGGCGTTTCTGTGATGTCACAAAATCTGTTAGGCACAGCAATCTTTTCGGCAGGCTATAATGCCGACCCATCTAAATCGCACGAAAAATACCACCTTCATATGATTTACCGCGGATGGTTTCCGGTGCTGAAACTGGGAATCAGAGCAGGTGATTCCCAATTTGAGCGCAGTGGATTTTATCAATCAGGTGATGAAATATATTTTATTGATACTGACCAACAAATAAACCATACCAGACTTGAGTTTGGAATGCAGGTGCCGCTGAACCTGAGCAGAGGAAATTTTAACAGGTTTTTATCACCTGAGGTTACCCTCTCCTGGCAGAAACAGACCGGCATCAGTTTCCCTATGACACAATATATTTTGCAAGCCAATCAGCTTATTCCGACAGGAGTTACCAGAGAAGAGACACTTCGCGGTTATGATTTTTACAGCATGGAGTACAGTCTTTACTTTCAAAATCTCAGACGTGGTGCATCCCGGGATGTTGCACCTCGTATGGGACAGGTCTTTCAGGGTGTGTACCGACATTCAATCCATGGTGACCTGGACAGGGGAAATATTTTTGGTCTATTCTCCAGGCTTTATTTTCCGGGAATTATGCAACACCATACCATAGCCATCGATAATAATTATCAGATAAAAAACAACGGCGAAGTAGCCGGAAATGGTGATGATTACATCCGGTTTTTCAGGTACAACGATTTACTGGGGTATCCGCGCGGCTACTCATCCATATATAACGATGAAATGTATGTAATGCGCAACACCTATATGCTGCCACTCTGGAATCCTGATACTTCAATCGGGGCATTTGCCTACATTAAACGGTTGAGGTTAAACCTGTTTTACGATGCAGCAATTGCAAATTATTCATTGACCGATGCGACATCCGGTGATGTCAATAAATATCAACGTAATTTTTATTCCTATGGAACCGAAATACATGCCGACACTCATTTTTTCAGGTTCGTGCTTCCATTCAGTTTAGGATACCGGTTTGGAATAAGAAGTTTCGACAATCAGCCTTTTCATGAATTCATTATGAGAACAGGCTTTAATAGTTTTTTGGTGAACTGATTAGAATTAATTAGCAGATACTATTTCTGCCTGTGGCAGAAATAGTATATCCATTAAATCAGCTTCATTAAAAAACTCTATAACAAACTGATGTATATCCTCCAAAGTCATGTTACGGGCAATCTCTTCAAAGTTTTCTTCATCTGCATGATTTACCCCTTCTCTATAGAAGTTATATAGCGAATTAAGCCAAAACGAATTGTGCCGGCGCGCCTGCTCTCTGTCCTTCAAAATGTTTTCAATGGTTTTTTGGAAGTCATCCTGCGTGGGACCCTCTGCAATGATTTTCTCAATCTCTCTGTAAAGAATTGGTTTCAGATGGTCAACTCTTTCGGGGTCTGTTTCGAACCTCATCTGTATCCCTCCCGTTTGAACCGGTTTACGGTTCATCGTCCAGCCAACAGAAACCCCGTAAGTACCTCCCTCGTCTTCGCGAATGGTTTCAATATACCTCAGATTCAGAATCCCTCTCAACACACGCATAAACATTAAATTCTCAGGGGCATAGTCCATTTCCCGTGAATAGAACACATTTACGTTGGCTTTGGGTATTTCCAAAGGTATTTCAATTTGCTTTTTTTGTTGGCCTTGAGGAAACCTTACACCATGGTCAACCCATGTCTCTTCACGTCCGGTGCCGGTTAAAGAACCCAGATATTGTTTAGACATTAACCTGACAACTTCTTCATCCATGTTACCTACAATAAAGAAAACAAAATCAGAAGCATCATGAATCCTATCCTGATAAATTGCTCTAATCTGCTCAAAACAGACTTCATTAATCAACGACACATCCAAGTTTCTGACTCTGGGATGAAAATCGGATAATAACAATGTGATAGAATCACTCATTATCTTACGAGGTTCATTCTGCATATTGGCCACAAAAGAGACATAGCGTGACATTAATGCATTGTGTGCCTCCTCATCGAATCTTGGCTGCTCAAAATAGAGATAAACCAGTTGCATCATGGTTTCAAAATCCCGTGGCGCGGCATTACCACTTATGGTTTCCGAAAAATCATAAACCATAGGGCGCACCGAAACCCGTTTCCCGGACAGCATCTGTTGCAATGAAACGGCATCAAAATCTCCCACGCCATAGCTGGTTATCAACTCGTTAAAAAGCGTGATTGAAGGCACAAAATCATTTCCCTTAACAGAAGAACCTCCCGGGCTATAGGCGGATAACAACACGTTGTCTTTTTCATAATCTGCATGTCTGAACACAACGCGCACACCATTTGAAAGCGTCCATTCCACAGCATCAAAATCTTCAAGAATTACAGTTTGCTCAATTGAGGAACCGGGTAACTCCTTTTCAATAAGGCTTTCAGCAAGCAAACGATCCTCATATGGTGAAATTTCGGCAAGTTTAACACCATCCATGATAGAAAAGGCACTTGTCTCTGCAATGTGTTCTATATTATCAGGACCGGTCACAACAATGGTTCGGTTATCTTCGCGTATCCACTCCCGCGCTATTGCAGAAACTTCTTCGACTGTGATTCCGGGAATTACCTGATTGGCAAATTCATACTCAAACTCAATGCCTGGAACAACAGCATTTATCAGGTAATGATTCTGCAATTGTCGTGCAAATACATCATTTCGGATTTTTCCTCTGTCATTATACCTACTCTCCAGGTTTGTGAGAATATTGGATTTGGCTCTTGCCAATTCATTTTCTGTAAATCCATACCTTAAAACCCTCTCTGTCTCAACCATTATGGCTTCAACAGCCTTTTCTGCTTCACCGGGATTCGCAGTAACCCCAATAACATAAGAATCGTAACCTCTCATAAATCCACCGGCCTGTGTGTAACCATTAATAAAAGGTGGTGTTCCCTGTTGCAATAGCTCCTGAATTCGAGCACTTGTCATGGAATTATACAGAGAGCGTATGTATCCGGATCTCAAATCTTCAAGAGTTTTCTTTTGCATATCCCGGTTTCTTCGAGGGATATATATGGTGATGCTCGTTTGGGTGGCTTCCCTGTCGGTAGCCACAACAAACGCGGTACCTTCCCGCTTTGGAATTTCAAAAAATGGACGCTCCAGAGCATTTTCTACTGCTGGGATTTCTGAAAAAAGTTCTATCACTTTTTCCTCCATTTCATCCACATCAAATTGGCCAACCATAATAATGGCCTGTAAATCTGTTCGGTACCAATCGTGATAAAACTGCCTGAGTACTTCAGGGTCATGATATTTAATAACAGTCGTGTCACCAATTATATCACGAACTGCATACATTGAACCTTCAAATAAAACCGGGAACCATTGATCTCTCATCCTGATATTGGAGTTTCTTCTGGTACGCCACTCTTCCAGAATTACGCCTCGCTCAAGTTCAATTTCTTCATCGGTAAGCAACAGTCCGTTGCTCCAATCATAAAGAATCAACAGACAGGTATCAAGAATCCCGGGACGATTAACCGGAACATCACTGATGTTGTATACTGTTTCGTTAAAGGAGGTGTAAGCATTAATATTTCTGCCAAAGGCTACTCCATGCCGTTCAAGCGTATTGAGAATGCCCTTCCCTTCAAAATTTTCTGTGCCATTAAAAGCCATGTGCTCCAGAAAGTGAGCCAACCCATTTTGATGATCCTCTTCCAGCAAGGCTCCGACGTTCTGAACAATATAGAAACTGGCTCTGTCTTTTGGCTCTTCATTATAACGAATGTAATAAGTTAATCCGTTTTGAAGCGTACCGGTTCGTACCATTGGATCTAACGGAACTGGAATTTCTGCCAGATTTTGTGCAGAAATAGAAGAAAAGGCAAAGAAAAAGCCTAAAACAAATAGTAAGTTTTTCGAAATGCGTCTCATTATAGCAAGGATTAGAGTAAAACAAAAACACCATTAAAATGGTGTTTTACTAAAAATTAATATGATCAAAATAAGTAAATTTTATTAAATATTGCAAGTTAAATCAATAGATCGTTAGTCCCGATGCATCGGGATTAGAAATTTAGATATTAGACAAAGGCAAATGTTTAATTACGCATATAGCAAATAATTTTACATGTGCTTGAATTTCTACTAAATATAAAAATTTAACGAACTATTAAAAATGAAAGTCTTGAATATTCGAAGCCTGTTACATCGGCTCAGTACCAGATGTTCCCCGGCTTAATTCAATAATAGTAATTTCAGGCGGCATACCAACACGTGCAGGCAATCCGTGATAGCCTAATCCGCGATTCACATACAAAAACTTATCACCTTCCTGATAGAGCCCGGCCCATCTTTTTTGAACATATTGCGCAGGACTCCAACGGAAATCTCCCTTTTCAATGCCAAATTGCATTCCATGTGTATGGCCTGATAAGGTCAAATCAAACCGACCATGTTCCAGAACTTTCTGATCCCAATGATCAGGATCGTGTGACATCAGCACGCTAAAAGATTGTCCGGCAATACTCTCTGAGGTTTGATCCAAATCTCCATTTCTGGGATACGAGGCAGTTCCCCAGTTTTCTACTCCGCCTAATCCGATTGAATCACCGTTTCTTGTGAGAATGACCGATTCATTTTTGAGTACCTTAAATCCCATTCTTTCCTGACCAGAAATGATACCATCAAAATTTGCAGCCTTCTCAGCTTTCGATTCCCACCGACTGTAATTGCCATAATCGTGATTTCCTAAAACTGAAAACTTTCCCAAAGGAGCTTTCAGTTTTGAAAAAATGCCCTCCCAGCCATCCATTTCTCCGGCAAAATTATTCACCATATCTCCGGTAAACAGAATTAAATCGGGATGCTCTGCATTAATCAAATGAACAGCTTCGCGAAGTGGTTCGCGATTGTTACCAAAACTTCCCAAATGCAGATCGGAAATATGAGCAATACGTAAGCCATCGAAACCTTCCGGCAGATTTGGAAATGAGAGTCTGACATGACGGGTGTAAAATGCAAATCGCCCTCTGAAAGCGCCAAACATCAGTGAAACAAATGGCGCTGTAGCCATAATAATACCAACCTGACTTAAAAACTTACGACGGGTAATTCGCGGGTAATGATGTTTCTTAGCTGTATCTCTGGTTGATTTTTTAAAAATCAACAATCCTCCACCATGAAAAGCAGAGTATATAAGCTTAAAAGAGTATATGCTTAAAAAAGTAAACAGAATCCATCCAAAATTCCGATAAATTAAAGAATTATCTGCAAGTGGCAGGCGATAACCGATGTAAATGAAACCTGCAATTGAAACCAGCGGTAGAACCGCGAAGAGTAAAATGGCCAAAGTACGGCCAGGAATATGCCTGTAATATCCTCCTTTTTTCCATCGCCAAAACAAAAAAACATCAATGGCAATTACTAAAAAAATCATCAGATAAATCAGGCCACTTTGATAATGCATCTCTTTCCCTTCTTAATTCTGCATAATATTATGAGATAATATCATACTGAAAATATTATGTTGCAAAATTACAACATCATTCATTTCTACAAGAAAATAACGGTTAAGGTTATATAATAGTTGTGAAAAAAGCATTATGGTATTTTCGTACTTATTCGCCTTATATTCAGTTATCAAATGAAACGAGCCATTCATCAGGCAAAAGTCCCACTTAATCAAATCATAAAATTATTTAGTTGACAACAGAACAATTTAGTTCGAAATTTAAATTTAAAACCAGACTATTTCTTTTAAATCATTTGATAAGATACTATTCAAATGATTCTCTAAATTTTTCCCGATTTAAATCGGGAAACAGGAATCCTACGTTAAAAAAAACAGATCGTTAGAATTTCAGATATTAGACAAGAGGAAACTCACGATTTTAAGCATATTTTTTTCAGTATAAGCAAATTGTTATACACCTAATATAGCTAGTTCATAGGAAATATTAACAAACTATTAAAAATCAACATCACCGTCACTATTAAATCTAATAGAATTTTGATATAGAGATTATTCACTGTTATCAAACCAAAAGCGTATGTTACTGAAATGTGTTGCCATTGATGATGATCCCCTTTGTTTATCAATTTTAAAGAAGTATTGCCAAAAAGTTCCAAGTTTACGGTTAAGAGGAGCTTATGAGAACCCTACAGATGCACTGCCCCATCTGGACAGAATAAATCCGGATATTGTTTTTCTGGACATCAATATGCCTGAGATATCAGGCATAAGGATTGCTGAAATTTATAACCATAAAACCACCATTATCTTTACCACTTCCCATAAAGATTTTGCTCTTGAAGGTTTTGAGCTGAATGCGGCCGACTATCTTTTAAAGCCTCTTAATTTTGAAAGGTTTTTTCAGGCTGTTTGTAAGGCAAAGGATCGGATTGAATTCAAAGCTTTAAAAAAGCTATCCTTTGAAGACAATGACCATGTTATTATTAAATCAGATTACAAGAACATAAAATTAAAGTTTTCGCAAATACTTTTTATTGAAGCACTCGACAATTATGTAAAAATTCACACTGCAAAACGAAATTACCTGACACTTCAGAACCTTAAACACTTCAGCAAAAGATTAAATGGAGATTTTGTAAGGGTACATAAATCATACATCGTGGCAGTTTCAAAAATCGAGTATTTTTCACGTGATCAGCTCCGTATTAATGGACGGGAAATTCCAATAGGCCGATCATACGCTCAAAATTTTCATGAAAAAGTAAAATAGCAAAAATAAATTACGAACAAAACAATTGAATGAGGACATCTTTGTCCTCATTCGTACTTTCTTCACCCCTCATTGATGCGATATTTCGCACTCGTTCTGCGAATAAACAAACAGACAAAATCAACCATGGACTTCAAATCCAGACATTCTAAATCTGGGAAAACCGGAACCATTCTCAATTAAAAGTACGCCAAAGCATCTATCCCATCGAACCATTTCAGAAAATGTTATTCACCTTCAATTTCCGGTAGTTAACAACTATTTCTCCAACGCTGGTCAAATTTCGCCATAACTTATGATTGATTTCAAAATCGTCATAAATCATCCGTTGACGAAAAACAATCTAGAGACTAATTATTACAGGTCAAAACTCAATAAAGTTAAAGAGAAATGAATTTGATTTGCATCGCCATAGACGACGATAACCTTTCATTATCTATTCTGGAAAAATTCTGCAAAAGAATCTCCTTTATTGAGCTCACAGAAGCATTTAACAATCCATGGGATGCGTTGGTTCATTTAAAAAACAACAAACCGGATATTATTTTTCTTGACATTGGAATGCCGGAAATTTCAGGATTGGCAATAGCAAGGGAGTTTTCCAATGAAAGCATGATCATTTTCACAACATCTTATAAACACTATGCTTTTGATGGATTCGAACTCAACATAACAGACTATCTCTTAAAACCATACGGTTTTAAGAGATTTCAACAAGCAGTTTGCAAAGCGAGGGAAATCATTGAATATAAAAAGCTAAAGCAACAAACAATCAATGGCAGTCAGGAGTACATTGTTGTAAAATCTGAGTACAAAAACATAAAAATAGAAACTTCCGAAATACTCTATATTGAAGCGTTAGATAATTATGCCAAAATACACACCAAAGAGAAAAGTCACATCACGCATCAAAATCTAAAGTATCTGGAAAAAAAACTCGACAGTCATGAATTCGTCAGGGTTCACAAATCATTCATCGTGGCGGTATCAAAAATCGATTTTTTCTCCCGGGAAAGTATAAATATCAATTCAACGAACATTCCCATTGGCAGAACCTATCTGAACAAATTCAAAGAGCACATAAAACAAAGAGATATAATGGTTTAAAAGATAAAGAAAAAATTGAGGATAACGGGAATTAAATAATGAACATCAACTTCCACAGTTTAAAATTCATGCTCAACATCTTCCAAAAAATTAAAAAATGCAATTCACACACAGATTCCGGTTGTTAACAAATTAAAGATGCAATCGCTATAAAGTCGCCCTAAATTTCATTTAAATAAATTCATGATTGTTCACCAAAATTACATGATTATGGAAAAACAAAAACATTTCAACAGGAGACTGGAACCGGGCTAGAAAATCCATTAGCAGAGCCTATAAACCAATAAAAACCTAAGAAAAACAATTATTTCTTTCGTTGCCAAGAGGCAACTCATCTACTAAACTTTAAACTCAAGTATCATGAAAAAATTATTTTTATTTACAGCAGCAATATCCCTTTGTTCAGGAATGCTATTTGCTCAGGGATATAACAATGAAGCAACGCATAATCAATCAGGAACATCCAATGTAGCTACAACGACTCAAGATGGCTCTTATAACAATGCCACTGTAGATCAAAATGGGACTAAGAATGTAGCAGATCAAAAGCAAACCAATCTGAGTGGAGACGCCGTGAATAATGCTGCCATTACACAAGTTGGGGTTAAGAATGTGATTGCTACCCAAGAACAGATTGGACAAGGAAACAGTGCAGTTATAGATCAACTGGGATGGCTTAACAGTGCAACACAATATCAGGCAGGAGATTATAATGAGGCTTCAATAATTCAAAAGGGAGCAACCGAAGAAACTGAAGGCGATGCTACTATACTAAACAGGGCAACTCAGACTCAAATAGGTGATGAGAATGAAGCATTCATCAATCAGGATATCCATGGTAAAAACACGGCTGTTCAATACCAGGAAGGAGATGAGAATAAAGCTGTCATTAACCAACAATCAAGTCCAAGTTATTGGTATGTAAATGATGCTAAACAAACCCAACATGGCGAAGAGAATGATGCATTGATTACACAGACCGGTGACTACAATGTAGCAGAACAATATCAAGATGGGAAAGAAAACACAGCGGTTATTTTGCAATCAGGAGATGTTAACGTAGCAACACAAACCCAATATGCAGAAGGAAATTCCGCTGATATTGAACAAAGTGGACTTTGGAACTCTGCCCTTCAGGAACAAAACGTAGTTGATCAATTATATGGAAGTAATGCTGCATTTATTAATCAAACAGGTAACAAAAACGTAGCCGAGCAATATCAGGAGAGACTAGGTAATGAAGCCACAATTGATCAATCAGGCAACAGGAATTCAGCCATTCAAAAGCAAGATCTAAGAGTTGCTGAGAATTATGAAAACAGCTTCAATACTGCATTTATCATGCAGGCAGGGGATAAAAACTCAGCGCTTCAAGTTCAGGATGGTTCCGGTAATTTAGCCACCATTAATCAAAACCTTGGAGCAACTGGTAACGAAGCAATACAAAACCAGCAGATGCGAAGCACATACAGTGTTGCATTAATTAATCAAAGCGGAGCTAATGATTATGCCTTACAAAGTCAGATTGGCGCAAAAAACAATGCCACCATTAACCAATTGGCTTCATCATCCAACAACGAAGCTATTCAAACACAAACATCAGGACAAGGTTTTATTATTGGACAGTACAGAAATGTAGCAACCATTACCCAAGAGGGTGGCTCTGAGAATTTTGCTGAACAAACACAAAAACATTCTGGTGCATGGGGTATGGGTAACGAAGCAACAATTCTTCAGGATGGAGATTGTAACCAAGCTTTCCAAACTCAAACAGGAGCAGGTAATACGGCACTAATTGACCAATTTGGAACAGCTAACATTGCTACACAAACACAAACCGGTGTTGCTAACTTTGCATCTTCCACTCAAAATGGATTTGGAAACAGCTCAACAATTACACAATCTCAAAGTTTTTAGAGCATTAATATATAATTGTTACAACAGTTATTAATTTAGAGAAATTCCCGCAAGCAAAATTGCTTGCGGGAATTCATTCAACAACTCCTTAAAAATTCAATAATGCAAAAGCGACTTCTGTTTTTCTTAACACTCCTTATGAACCTGTTCGCAATAAATACGCTATCTGCCCAACAAACCGAGCAAGATGAACAGCTGGAAGAGGTTGTTGAATTGCGACAACTCGGCTTGCTCAATGGAATCATTCAGTCCGAAGGAGAAGGAACCACTGTAAACATCAATGAGCTGATTCAAAACAAGGAGTATCAATTGATATTTCCGGGAACGGTTCCTGCAACCAGTAATCACAGCATAGTCATTCAAGAAGGACATAACAATACTGCCACATGGGAACAATCCGGTGATCGCAACAGTTTTGGACTTCTGCAGTATGGTGATGAAAATTTCTACCGGGGAGTTCTGGTTGGAGAGGAGAATCTGATCAGGATTTTACAATTGGGGAATGACAACCGAGTCATACAGGACTTAGAAGGCAACGGCATGAAACTGGACATTATTCAGGAAGGAAACAACCATGAAGTAATCCAGATCGAAAAAGATGGAACATTTCCTGCCTACCAGATTCACCAACAAGGCAGCAGTGGCATGAAAATAATTATTGAGCATCAAAAAGCCTATCCCTGATTGATTTAAAACCTAAAACAAAATGTTTCTTAAAATCATATGCAATCCACCACTAATGATGGGTTCTCTGTTTCTCATGGCTTTTTCCGGATCGCTGTTTTCAATCTCTGCACAAAAAACACCTGAAGCACCTATCCGTGTCAAATCATGGATAGAAATCAGGGAAGTTTCAGATCAATACACCTTCACCGGAAAACTCATCAATTACGAAGAGTTAGAACTATCCTTTGATTATCGCCTAAAAGTCGTAAAGCAAAGTCCTTCAGGAAGCAGTCATACAAACCAGACTGGAAGTGTAATTGCTTTACCCGGAATGGTTACACAATTATCATACAACTCCATCAACTGCAACAAAGACGAAAAGTGGGAAGCCATATTATTGATTTACTACAAGCATCAAATGGTGGCAGGCGACACCATTCGCAACAAGGAAATGCGATAATCACTTTTTACCGTTTACCCTTAATTAATTGCTGTTTACCAATATTCATCATTTGGTTTGAAATAAATTTGGAAATTTATCTCAGATCAGACAAACGGATATTAATTTAAACAGATGACCAAAGCTCTTTACTGTACATTCTTTTTTTTAACAACAATGTGCTTTAAAGCCAACGGTCATAATCCGGAGGCACAGGAAAGTAATGACACCATTCAAAACAATGCAACCCTTAAGCTTCTAAAGCAATTGTTTTCATCAGAGGCAGGCAACAACAATGGTATTAATACTGAAAATAATGTAGAGGCTGTTGAGTTCATGAATTTTGTTTTTGATGAGACCATTACAAAAATCGGTGGAGATTTTTTCAGGATGTTTGATTCGGAGTGGGAAAACCCATCAAATGTAAGAGGAGTAAATATGTTTATAGGAGAGCAACCCATGCCCGGCATGGGAACTCAAATATGGATAAGAGTCGAAGATCGGTATATTTTCAGATCTTTTGTACGGCCAAACCAGGAACAGTTGAGACAAAGCGTAGAAAAAGCTTTACAACAGGCAGAGTCATATTTCCTAAATTATGAACTCATTCAAAAAGAGCTTGAAAGCGATGATTTCAGCGGAACCGGACTATTTTAAAACAGAAATCTGCAAAACCTAAATAAGATACAATTATGCCACAACCAACATCTCCATCCAGGAAGTTGATTCGCGCATTTGCCATTTTCGCAATAATTCTGGCTTCAACCGGACTATCATCAGCGCAGAACTTCGTATATCAGCCGGTAAACCCGGCATTTGGCGGAAACTACCTGAACTATCAATGGCTTTTGAGTTCTGCTCAGGTGCAGAACACCCATGAAGCAAAGCCGGCAGACAGAGCGACCCGGGATCCACTAAAGGACTTTGAAGAAAACCTGAACAGACAAATTCTCAGTCAATTGAGCCGCAACCTCATGCGCAACTATTTTAGTGAAGGTTTTAACGAAGGGCATTACAATGTAGGTAGTTATGAAATAGAAATAACACCAGGATTAGGTGGTCTGGAAATAGAAATACTAGACACCGCAACAGGTGATAAAACCACCGTTACGGTTCCATATTTTTAGACAAAGCGACAACCGGAATACACAACCCAAAAACAATACGAATTAACTTATGTTCCTACACCACAAATACAAAAGGAGTGCACTATTCGCAACGCTTTACCTAATCACCATCTATATTCTAACGGGTTGTGCCGGTACATTCAAACACCCACTTAAAACAATGCCGGCAAGGTTTGGAGAATTCTCCAGGGTTCATCACAAAGAGATCAGTGAACTGCCTCCTCCCCGCGAAAAGGTATATGCGGCTGTTTACAGTTTTAGGGATCAAACGGGTCAGTACAAATTGACAGAACATTCCTCGAGTTGGTCAACTGTAGTTACTCAGGGTGCTACTTCTATTCTCATACAATCACTGGAAGAGTCCAACTGGTTCATAACAATAGAGCGTGAGGGGTTATCGAACTTATTGAATGAACGTCGCATCATTCGTCAAACGCAGGAACAGTTTCAGGGCAGCGGAAATCTCCCACCCCTGCTCTACGCAGGTGTCATCATTGAAGGCGGAATCATAGCGTATGAAACCAACATCCGAACCGGAGGAGTTGGCGCCAGATATTTTGGAACCGGCGCATCCGGACAATATCGAGAAGATCAGGTAACAGTATATTTAAGGGCGGTTTCAACCAGCACTGGTAGAATTCTTAAAACGGTTCATGCTTCCAAAACAATTCTGTCACAGAAAATGGACATGGGAGTTTTCAGGTTTGTTTCGCTTAAAAAACTTCTGGAGGCTGAAACCGGTTACACCTATAATGAGCCATCATTTGTCGCGGTTCAGGAAGCCATAGACAAAGCCGTTCTGGCATTAATTGTTGAAGGCATCGAGGACAATCTGTGGGAGCTTCAAAATCCGGATCATATTAACATGTCTGTTTTTGAGAGTTACAGACAAGAAAAGGAGATGAGCTACGCTACCGACCATCTTGGAAATCTCTCCATGCAAAACGACAAGATGTTTAGCGTTGGTTTAAATATGGGAGGATTGATTCTTGACAGCGACGTAGCCTCCGGAGTTGTTAAGCCGGGCTCGGAGTTGAGTCTGGGTTTCTTTAAAAACAAACCCATTAATTTCTCTTTAAATATTGGAAGTGGTAAGGTGGCTGCAAAAAGAAATTTTAATACAAATGTAAGCTGGTCGAGTTTAACGCTGAACCTCCCCATTTTCCCTCAATATAGAAACTCGCCATTTCTGAAAGCCGGATATGGAATCAACTACCAACATGGAGAAAAATGGTTCTATAATGATCCTTCCTTTAACAACAACATATTTCAGTTTATTCATTTTGGTGCAGGGTATCAGTGGAAGTTGCAGGAACTACCTCTGCTAATAAGAGTTTCGGCAGATTGTCACTATTTTTTGAGTGATGAATTTGATGGAATGGTTCATGGAAAATACAACGATCGAATATGGGGTTTTAGCCTTGGCATAGCTTACAGATTCAATCTTTTTAAAAACGATTAATTAACAAAAGGCTCTGAAACGAGCCTTGAGAATCCCGGAATCAACGGAGTCTATCCAATGTTCAATCATAAACCTGGCTTTCGGCACTACGGGATTAGCCAACAAGAATAATTAGAAGTTATACCTGGCGAATTCAATCTGGCAACTAAAAAAAAGAAACAATGAAAATAGAATCCACTCATAACTGGTACGTTATAATTCTCCTGATAATGATTATATGTTCAGGGTGTGAAGAACGATTGGAAACACCACTCACCGGAAAGTTAAAAGGATATGTCATAGATAATGTCAATTTTGATCCCATTCCGGATGTCAGAGTCACAACCCATCCATATAGCGAAAGTGTAAGAACAGATGAAACAGGGATGTTTTATATTGAAAACATCCATGAAGGTGAATACAATGTCATTGCCGGGAAAAGCGGATTTAAATCCCAAAGCGTAGCCATTAGTGTGCTTCATAACCAAACAACAGATGTAGAGATTATGATTGAAAAAAATCTCACGGCAGAACATGCACCTGCTTTCACGTCAAAACACTGGCCTCTGAACAACAGTAATCAAAACAGTACAAAAACAACCATTTCATGGCAAACAGAGAACGCAGATTCTACATACTACGACCTTCTTATTTATGAATCAGGCCATTTTGGCAATCCAATGATTTACACAAATTTGGAAGACACGTTCTATCACATCAACAACCTCAAGTTTGAGACCTGGTACTACTGGCAAGTACAGGCCTATAACGAAGCAGGGCGAGTGTTTTCAGAAATTCGTCAGTTCAGAACTCAATCATTTCCTAAAAATCAGATTTTATTTTCAAGAGTTGAGAATGAATTATCACAACTGTTTGTAACAGATACACTAGGAACCAATATGATTCAAATAACAAACAGCAAGCACCATATCTGGAATGCCAAAATTAACAGTCAGCGAACAAGAATTGCATTTGAATCTACTCAAAACATCGCTCCACAACTCTATACAATGAACCTGGACGGTTCTGATGTAAAAAGGTTAACAACAGTCCCAATCGGAAGCTACTTTCACCAGAAAATAGAATATGATTGGGCTCCAAACGGTTCCCACCTGGTATTTACTAGTTTTGACAAATTATACAGAATCAATCCGGACGGTACCGGCATGCAAGTTCTGGCCGTTGCTCCCGAAGGTTCTCATTTCAGAGAAGTCATATATAAACCTGATGGTTCGGGATTGTTTGTCATGATCATTGGTAACACCATTAAAAACCGGCAAATATCCTCCATCAACGCCAACGGCAGTAACATGCAACAGGTTTATAAAAACAGTGATTATGCCATCCAAGGATTAGCAGTCCATCCTGACAATGTCCACATATTGTTCTCAATGGACATGAGCGGAACAGACTCCCACGTGGGAAGAATGCTGGATGCCAAAATCTACCGGATGAACACAAATTCGGGGCAACTGACCAACCTTTCTCAAGGAAAATCCAGTGGAACCAATGACTTAAATGCAATGTATTCACCCAATGGAGGCCATATTGTTTTCACAAACAGATCCAATTCCACTACAGCAATTGGCTCCATTAAAATGATGAATCCTGATGGTTCACGGAGAAAAAAGTTCATTGGAGAGGCAGATTATCCATATTGGTTTGATTAACTCTTTAATCCGCTCTCGGTTACAAACGGTTTAATCTGTGATTAAACCGTTACGGTTATTCTTAGCAATGGTTTTCTTTGCGAAAGAGCTACATTTGCAATAAATATCTGAATAACCACAATCAATGAATAAAGCAGAAAAATTCAACACAAACGAATTCAAAAAGCTTCAGGATCAAATCATGAATCCCGGTCTGATGGCCACCTTCAGAAGAATGGCTTATGTATCGGCTCTGGGAATTGTTTCAATGCTTTTTCTTGGAGCTGTTCTGGATGTGGATGACATCTACAGTAAACCACTCTCCATCATTATGGCGGTCATTGGCATCAACATGCTGAGCGAAGGCAACATCATCATCAACAGAATTTTAAACCAAAGAGTTCCTTGGTTTTCTCAAATCACCAAACGCATAAGAATTCAGGTTTTTATCAGTGTACTGTGGCTCATCGCAGTCACCATTATTTTTTCTCTTGTGGCACCCCGTTCTCTATCAAAAGATGCCATCATTACATTTATTTTCGGAACTATTTTTATTCTCGGATTCAACAGTGTATTGATTATGCGCAGCTTTGCCTACAATTGGCGACAGTCGCTCATTGAAAATGAAGAACTGAAACAAGCGAAACTCAAATCGGATTATATGGCTCTGCAAAACCAGCTGAATCCACACTTTCTGTTCAACAGTTTCAGCGTTTTAATTTCTGAAATTCAATACAATCCGCCAGGTGCTGTTGAGTTTGCTCAAAAAATGTCCGATGTTTATCGTTACGTGCTTCAGCAACGTAACAATCTCACCACCACACTCAAAGAGGAACTGGACTTTCTCGATGATTTCAGGTATCTTCATAACATCAGAATGGGGAATGCACTGCAAATGCAAACCAATATAGAAACTGGTCATCTCTCCATGTACGTGCCGCCAATGACCCTGCAAATACTGATTGAAAACGCCATAAAGCACAATCGTGCGAGCGAAAAAGACCCTTTAATGATTGAAATCAACAGCAATAACAACCATACTTTAAGCGTAACCAATAACATCAACCCTAAAACCACAACATATTCCACCGGAACAGGCCTGGAAAACATCATAAAAAGATACAAATTCCTGTCCGACAAAGAGATGGACATCATTCATAACGACGAGCAGTTCATCGTAACATTGCCGTTATTGGAAAACGAGAAATAACAAAGCATCATGCAAACAGCAAAAACAACCGTTTTAATTGCAGAAGACGAAATCCCTACGCAAAGGCTTTTAAAAGGAATGATTGAAAAAATCAGACCCGATTGGGAGATTGTTATCGCCACCACCGGGGTAGAAGAGACAGTGGAATGGCTGCAAAGTCATCCACATCCGGATTTGATGTTTTTGGATATTCAGTTATCGGATGGCATCAGCTTTGAGGTTTTTGACCAAACGGAGGTGCATTCAATGATTATTTTCACAACCGCTTATGATGAATATGCCATTCAGGCTTTTAAAGTAAACAGCATTGACTATTTGTTAAAACCTGTAAGACCTGAAAACTTAAAAACAGCCATTGAAAAATTTGAGAAGCTGAGAGCTTCTCAAATCCACACCACCAGCATCACCGACATCAAAGACCTTGCATACGCCTTAACAGAAGGAAAAAAATCCTTCAGGTCGAGAATCCTGGTTCCTGCCATCGATGGATATACCAAACTCAAAATTGCTGATGTGGCGTGGTTTCACAGCTCTCAAAAGGTTACCACAGCGGTAACCTTTGACGGAACACACAACATCATTGACTTGCCTTTGGAAAAACTTGAAGACGAACTAAATCCTTCCTATTTTTACCGTGCCAACCGGCAATACATCATCAACATTGAAATCATCCACAAAATTGAAAACTGGTTCAATGGAAAGCTGATTGTCAAAACCAGACCCGAAACCCCGGAGAAAATTGTGGTTAGCCGCGAAAGAGCCAGAAGTTTTAAGGAATGGATAAATCAATAAGAGTAGAGGAGTAGACTTTAAGATATTAGATAAGTAACTGTTTAAATTTAGTTTGTAATTATCTTTTATAGATAAAAAGGATGTTAGTCCCGATAAATCGGGACTAAAAATCTTTAAACAGATTTAATATAAATTTACATTGGTGTCCGGTTTTTTATTTAAAAATTATGAATTATGCCTTGTTTATTGCGCTGTGCGGCTTTCTTGAAATATTGGGCTTGCTTTCCGCCTCAGGAAAAAGACGTTAAGAAAATCAATGTTTTTTTCGTTAAGAAAACCGTGTTGTTTGAGCGTAGCGAGTTCATGGTTTTTAGAAAAACACATTGATTTTTAGTCTTTTTCATGCAGCGGCGGCATTTTTTGTTTACTTTTTTTTGCTGTAGAAAAAAAGTAAAAGCCTGTGCGGCTTGAGCACTTTAATAATATGATATTATTTCCCCGAACAAAAGTGATAAATTTAAATAGTCTCTAAGAGTTTACACATAAACAGAAAACATTATAACGTGAACCATCAGTTGTTTCAACAAGAACTTCAAAAACTTCCTATTCACCAGATAATTCCGCAGGTAAAACAGGAGCTGAACAACCACAATACCCTTATTTTACATGCGCCTCCCGGCGCAGGTAAAAGCACCATGATACCCCTTACTTTACTGGAAGAGAAATGGCTGGATGGTAAAAAAATCATCATGCTTGAGCCCCGCCGACTTGCTGCACGTTCCATTGCTGCACGAATGGCAGCATTGCTTGGCGAGAAAGTGGGTGAAACTGTGGGATACCGCATCCGTTTCGAAAACAAAACCAGTGCAGCAACACGCATTGAAGTAGTCACAGAGGGAATTCTTACCCGCATGTTGCAGGCCGACAACAGCCTTGAAAATGCCGGCCTCATCATTTTCGATGAATTTCATGAAAGAAGCCTCTTTGCCGATGTGGCGCTGGCCATTTGCCGCGAAGCACAACAATTAATCCGACCCGACCTTCGTTTAGTTGTCATGTCTGCCACTCTAAACACCGAAGCACTCACAAAAATGCTTAACGCACCGCTCATTTCGGCTGATGGTCGCCAATATCCGGTTGAGACAATCTACACCGGAGTAAGAGATTTGACAATCTTACCACAGCGAACAGCAAGAGTGGTGATTGATGCAATAAAAAAAGAAACGGGAGACATTCTTGTATTTCTACCCGGAGAGGCAGAAATCAGACAATGCGAAGAGATTTTAAAAAAATCATTGCCGAAAATCAGCATCCATCCTCTCTATGGTCAATTGCCTTTCTCAGCTCAAATTGCAGCCATCATGCCCAATAAACAGGGAAAACGGAAGGTTGTGATGGCCACCTCCATTGCCGAAACCAGCTTAACCATCGAAGGCATTTCAGTGGTGGTGGACAGCGGCTATGGTCGAACCCTGCAATTCAACCCGGGAAACGGATTATCCAGACTTACAACGGTTGAAATAACAAAGGACACAGCTGATCAAAGAGCCGGTCGAGCCGGACGTTTAGGCCCCGGAAAGTGCTACAGAATGTGGAGCAAAGCCGACCACTCCCGAATGAAAGCACACAGAATACCGGAAATTGAAGAGTCTGACCTAAGTTCCCTTGTTTTAGACTTGGCTCAGTGGGGAAATCTCAACATCAATGAATTAACATGGCTCACTCCTCCTCCCCGCTCGCACCTGCAACAGGCAATTGATACCCTGACCCAACTTGGTGCTTTGGAGGATGAAAAAATTACATCCCATGGAAAAAAGATGGGCTCCCTTCCATGTCATCCCAGGATTGCACACATGTTGATAAAAGCGGAAGAAGCAAATCAGTTGCCACTGGCAACTGATTTGGCAGCTGTACTTGAAGAACGGGACCCTTTAGGAAAAGAAGCTGGAATAGACGTCAACCTTAGGATTGAAGCACTTCGCAGGTACAGAGGCCAGAAAACGAACAACAAAATATGGGATCGCATCGAAAAGGTGGCTGCTTCCTATCGAAAAATGTTTAACTCAACTCCGTCAAACGTGCCATTCGATCCATACGACACCGGACTCCTTTTGGTACACGCCTATCCTGAGCGCATCGCTTCAGCTCGCCCGGGAACAAATGCGCGGTTTCAACTCTCCAACGGTACGTACGCCATCGCTTCCCACACCGACGATATGGCTCACGAACCCTGGCTGGTGGTTGCCAATATGGACGCACGCCAAGGTGACGGGAAAATTTTTCTGGCGGCACCGGTTAACCCAAGGGATTTGGCACCAATGGTAAAAACTACAGAAGCCGTTATTTGGGACATTCGAAAAGGCGGCCTGATAGCTTCCAAAGATCTTAAAATCGGAAGCATAACTCTTCAATCGACAGCTTTGGATAAACCCGATTCTGAACTGGTTACAAAAGCGATTCTTGAAATCATAAAAAAGGAAGGCGAACGCCTTCTGGACTTTAATATTGATGTGCAACAATGGCAAAACCGAGTTTTAAGTCTGAAAATATGGAATCCTGAAAATAATTGGCCGGATGTTTCAACCTCAACTTTGCTTGAAAATTGTGAAAACTGGCTTACACCATGGTTAATCAATATAAAACGCAACGATGACTTAGCTAAAATTGATTTGCTTAATGCATTGCACTATCATCTGAAACCGGAGCAACAAAAGGAGCTTGAAAAACTGGCACCACGCAGCATAAAAGTGCCATCCGGGTCGGATATAAAGCTGAAATATAATTCTGACGGATCGCCTCCCGTGTTGTCAGTCAGGCTTCAGGAGATGTTTGGACTGGCTGAAACTCCAAAGGTAAACAATGGCAATACCAACGTATTGCTTCACCTTTTATCGCCCGGATTTAAGCCCGTGCAGGTTACATCCGACTTAAAAAGCTTTTGGAATAACGCCTATTTTGAGGTAAAAAAAGAGTTGAAAAGCCGCTATCCAAAACATGTTTGGCCCGATGACCCATGGAATGAAAAAGCCACCAGGGGTGTAAAAAGAAGAAAATAACAGGCTAACGTTTTATTCCATCGCCGACATTAAATAATTCACCCACCGAAACCGGAAGCCTTCCGCTGAAATTAACATGCCCGGACAGCATATTAATCACTGCCAACTGGGCCTGCTCATTGTTCTGATATGCCACAATCAACCCTGAGGCATTGGTTAAAACCTCATAGTTTTCAAGATGATAGGGGTTACCTAAAAAGAAAACGACACTGTTTTCATCGGCCAAAGCACCAATCTCAGCCAACTGTGTTGCATTACCCGCTCTGCTCCCCCACCGGGTGTCGGTTATCACAAAGACCTTTTGCCGGTACTTTTCTAATTGGCGAACTCTTTGGATAAACAAAGAAGGGTTATTCAGTGGGAGCTGATAAACGGGACAATCAAACCGGTTGCTGATTTTATTCAGCATAGCAGGCGCTTCTCCCAATAAAATAAATGCCCCTTCATACTGCTGGTTTTCAAACCAGCTTACAACATCGTTCTCATTCCTAAGCAGAGTAAGAGCTGCCTCATACAACTCTCTGTTTAATTCATTAACCTTCTCATTATTGAGTAGTTCCAGAATATTTTCTGTAGATGTCATCTTCATTAAAGAATCGGTATCATCATCAATGGCATCCTTTTCCATTGATTTTCTTGCAATCAGCCAATATTTAAATGCCAGCGAACGCCGGCATTTATCTTCAATCTCCTCAAGGGATAATGTTTCATTTTCAATGGCTTCTTTAACAGCTATAATGGCCGCAGGCAGGTCTTCTGTAAATTCAACGATATCGTTTCCGGCAGCAAGCGCAAGCACATCGCGCTCTCCGGGTTTCCCCATCACTCTGGCACCTTCCATGTTCATAGCATCAGTAATTACCAACCCCCTGAACTCCAATTCATCTCTCAACAAATCTTTCAGAACTTTTTGAGAAAAACTTACTGGCAATCCCGCCTCACTCTCTAGTTCGGGGATTTCAATGTGTGCAGACATAACAGCCCACAGTCCCTCATCAATCATTCTTTTGAAGGGATAAATCTCCATGGAATCAAGCCTCTGGCGTGAATGTGCGACAAGAGGAAGTGTTTTATGCGAATCGGTTGAAGTATCACCATGTCCTGGAAAGTGCTTTCCAACCGCCATAACTCCCCCATCCTGAAGCCCCTGCATATAGGCAATAGATTTCCGTGCCACATTATCCGGGTCTTCGCCGAATGAACGAAATCCGATGACCGGATTTGCAGGATTGCTGTTTACATCGGCAACGGGAGCCATATTTATATGAATTCCGCACAACCGAAATTGATGAGCCATTTTTCTTCCCATCCTGTAAATGAGCGAGTCATTTTGAATGGCTCCAAGCGTCATAGCGTAAGGATAAGGTTCAACATCGGGGAAACGCATGGCCAAACCCCACTCCCCATCAATGGAAACAAACAAAGGAGTATTGGAAACTTTTTGAAATTCATCAATCACCTCCAGAGCTGTCTCTGGAGACATCCTGAAAAGCAAAATTCCACCGGGTTGATATGTTTGGGTTTCGGAAATTGCCCTTCGAAAGGCTGCTGCATTGGTTGGATTTTCCACTGCAATCCAAAACAGCTGAGCGATACGCTCTTCAAGTGTAAGAGAATTGTACACCGAATCAACCCAGATTCGGCTCTCGTTTTCAAGTTGTTCCCAGAAACAAACAACAGAGGTATTGCTCTTTTCTGTATAGGCTTCTCCACAATTAAGAGATAGCAGAGTCCAAAAAAACAGAAAAAAAATGAACCCGAATATTTTATATCTATGCAATTTCACAAGAACCATTTGACTTTAAATTAATCATAATCAAGGTGTAATCAAAGAAAGAGCTTGGTTTACCAACCAAACTCTTTCAAAATTACGATCATTTAAGATTTAAAAAAAAGATTCTTAAATAATTCAACCTTATAGAACAAACTTTGCATGTTGAATCAATGTTGAAGAACGCATTCTGACGACATACAATCCACGTTGATATTTACCTCTAATGATATCATAGCTATAACTACCGGAGTTTTTCCAGCCAGCATGAAGCAAATCCACCACTCTGCCTTTTGAATCAAATATTTCCACAATGAAATCTCCCGGAGTATGAACATTTATTTCAACTTTCACACCTGAACCTGTCTGGAGGATATGCAAACAATTAATTGATTCAAGGGGTGAAGTTAAAGAAGATGAAACCTCTCCATCCACTATTACAAAATACATCAAAGTGCTTGTAGTCCCATCATTTGAGTTTATGCCTAAATCCACTTCAACACCTGCACTCACATTCTTTTTAAATACCGTCAAAATTCTGGTAACAGTGGCCGATTCTTTTACAGCTACTTCCAGCCCGGTATTTTCATAGCCTGATAACCATTCCGGCTTTTCCGTCACTCTGTTGGGATGCACGACATAAACAACTCCGTCGCTTAACAATGAGATGGCAGCATATTTATCAAGCGTGTTATTAGTTCTTGAGTTCATGGCTGTACTCACCCACTCCTTCCCCTCCAACTCTTCAGGAACAGATAGTATTGTAAAGTCTCTATCGCCATAAACAGTTTTACCAAAAGTAAAATTGTTTTGTACACTCCAATTCTCTGCATTAGAGAATTCGAACAACATCAACTGATCAATAAGATCACCAGAGCCCCGATATATTCCATCGCCTAAATCCTGATTCATTCGACCTGCTCCAGCATTTAACATGACATAACTTTTGACATCGGCAGCCGGGATGGTTTCAAAATGATATTTATCAACCGGAACCCAAGATGTTCCTGTTGTTTGTTCTGTAAATGATCCGCTGTTGACAAATACACTACCTACATCAATGATGTATGCAGGCCGAGAACTGTTATCAAATCGGTCAGTTGGTCTATCCACATTTTCAAAATAATTCAGTTGAGACACAATTTTAGCATCTACGCCAAAGCCAATGGCATATCCCGTCCAGGTGGTAAATCCCATCTGACGTCCATATTGCCCCATATCAGAATAATAGTTATTAAAAACATGAACTTTGCCAAACCTTACACGTGGGTGTCGTTGAGTAGTTCCTTTAAACCAATTACGGTACAATGTGACTGAATGAGGATTTTCTACTGAAAAAGTCTCTCCATCGCTGCCACCAATCAACATGGTTTTATTGTGAGCTTCGAACACACAATAAGAGACGGTAACATATCTGGAGCCATTAACAATATCGATAGCACCATCACCATGCCTGCGAATGGTACAATGATGAACCCAAACATGGTGCGACCGCCTGATTCTGATCCCATCATAATCATTGTCCTTCCCATCCCAATCATCGGTTACAGTATCAGCAATTATAAGATTCTTAATAATTACATTTGAAGTACTCTCTACAGCTAAAACGCCTCCATTAATTTCGGCATCAACTCCCAGTCCAATGATGGTTTTATTTGCTCCAACCCGGATATCCTTGCCCATAGGACTGATGTTAATTCTTCCTGAAATCTGAATAATATAACTTCCTGATTTGTTTGCATAGAATTCAAGATCAGATTGATTTGACACAGTCACGACAGTTCCTCCAGCACCACCAGTGGTTCCGTTAACTCCTTCTGCGTTAACCGATGCCCATCCCCAAGGATGGTCGTTGGAGTAGATTAGGTCGCTAAAAATCCAAAATGACAACAATAGTAGTAAAACCTTTATCATGCTGATTATTTGTTTTAATCCTGAAGTTTATCTGACAGTAAGAATAAACACTAAGTCAGGAATTGGCTTCAGAACTCGTTTATATTTCAAACGAAAGATATCTATCGTTCAGTTAATTACAGCAACAACTCAAACGCATTATTTAATGCATTTTAGAAAAGGTTTCATAGCAATATCCTGACTTTTGAAGTAAATCAGGACGTTAAAATGGAGGTTAATAGGGAAAATACAGTCATAATTGGTAATGACTTGACCCACAAACCAATACTCAAGAACAGATCAATTTATGTGCATTCAAATATTGGTATACGTGAAGTAATAAGAAAAGTTCTATCATTATGCCTGACCAACAGGCCCGCCAAATCCCATGGGATTAACACCTCCCTGTGGTTCAATATTCTTTATTGGGCCATGCTGCTGCTCAAATCTATTGATGTTATCTTTCAAAGCATGTAACAAACGCTTAGCGTGTTCTGGAGTGAGAACAATTCTGGACTTTACCTGGGCTTTAGGGACCCCGGGCATTACACGTACAAAATCCAAAACGAATTCAGAAGGTGAATGACTGATAATGGCTAAATTGGAATAGATTCCTTGTCCAATTTCCTCATTCAACTCAATTTTCAATTGTGGTTTCTTTTTTGTATCTTCCATTATAATATTTTTTCAGGCGTTTACCGGTATTTATGTTGCATTATCTGGTATAAATATATTCATTTTTTCATAGTTCACAGCTATTTCCGTTCTGTTTATGAAATGCCCCCCCTTTTAATAGGCTTAGTAATTCTCTAATCAAAAATCCATTAACCCATGGGCTACTATTTTAGCAGAATATTTGCCACTTCATTTGATCATGCAAAAGAAAGGATCAGAAGCTCTTTAAAAGATGAAGGATTTGAGTTCCTTTTTGAGATCAAATTTCATGAAGTGCTAAAAAAGAAATTGGATATTACTTTTAAAAAGTACATTGTATTTGGAGCGTGTAACGCCAAATACACATTTGAAGCTCTCAAAGCTGATAACAAAATAGGCACCATACTGCCATGTAATGTCATCGTTCAGCAATTGGATGAAGGCACCATTGAAGTCGCCATCATCAATGCCAATGCGGCGATGCTACCCATCAAAAACAAACAAGTACAACAAATAGCTGAAGAGGTAACAGAAAAATTAAAATCAGCACTGGATAATGCATAAAAACAAAGGCTGCCTTTAGCGGGCAGCCTTTGTTATATATCAAAGTTTATCGTTTTACTGATATACCTTCTCAGAATCCTTTTTGCCTCCAACAAGCTTGTCGTACTCTTCTTTTGATCCTACAACAAGTTTATCGTACTCACGCAAACCGGTTCCGGCTGGTATGAGGTGTCCGCAAATAACATTCTCTTTAAGACCTTCCAAACGATCGATCTTTCCTTGGATTGCGGCCTCATTAAGAACTTTTGTTGTTTCCTGGAACGAAGCTGCCGACATAAAACTCTTGGTTTGCAGTGCTGCTCTGGTAATTCCTTGCAACACCTGACTTGAGGTCGCTGCAACAGCTTCACGAGCCTGAACCAATTTTAAATCCCTTCTCTTCAATTGAGAGTTTTCGTCTCTCAATCGTCTGGCAGTTATGATTTGTCCCGGACGCAATGATTGTGAATCCCCTCTGTCTTCCACAACCATTTTTCCAAAGATCTCATCATTCTCTTCCATGAATTCAATCTTATCCACAATTTGCTTTTCAAGGAACTTCGTATCACCTGGATCGTCAATATCAACTTTACGCATCATCTGGCGTACGATGATCTCAAAATGCTTATCGTTAATCTTCACTCCCTGCAGGCGATAAACATCCTGAACTTCATTTACGATATACTCCTGAACGGCTGTGGGTCCTTTAATTGCAAGAATGTCAGCCGGGGTAATTGCTCCATCTGATAGCGGAGTACCTGCACGCACATAATCATTCTCCTGTACAAGGATTTGCTTCGAAAGCGGTACCAGATACTTTTTAACTTCTCCACTTTTAGAGGTTACAATGATCTCACGGTTACCTCTTTTGATTTTCCCAAAAGTAACTTCTCCGTCAATTTCGGCAACAACCGATGGGTTTGATGGGTTTCTGGCCTCGAACAACTCTGTGATTCGGGGCAAACCTCCGGTGATATCACCGGAACGTCCCATAGCCCTTGGAATTTTGGAAAGAATCTGTCCCTGACTTACCGACTCTCCTTCGTCAACCGATACGTGAGCGCCTACTGGTAAATTATAAACCCTCAGCACCTCTCCTTTTCCATCAACAATTCGAACACTTGGGTTTTTGGTCTTATCCCTGGTTTCAATAATAACTTTTTCACGGAAACCGGTTTGTTCATCCGACTCTTCCTTATAAGTTACTCCCTCTATCAGGTTCTCAAATGATATGGTACCAGATTTCTCTGTAATAATTAATGCATTCCATGGATCCCACTCACATACCAAATCACCTTTAGCTATGGTAGCACCGTTTTTGATGTGAAGCTTTGCTCCATATGGAATAGGCTGCGTTGTTAATGCAATGCCTGTGTTTTTATCCACAATTCTCATTTCAGCCAAACGACCAATTACAACATCAACTTCGACACCATCTTCCGTGGTAAATGGAACTGTTCGCAATTCATCTATTTCAGCAACACCATCGTAACGTGCTAACATACTGCTCTCAGATGTAATGTTGGAAGCAGTACCCCCAACGTGGAATGTACGAAGTGTTAACTGAGTACCTGGCTCACCAATGGATTGTGCTGCTATAACACCCACAGCTTCTCCATTATGAACCAAACGTCCATTTGCCAGGTTACGCCCGTAACATTTGGAACATACTCCTTTTTTTGATTCACAAGTCAATACTGAACGTATTTCAACACGCTCAATAGGAGATGAGTCAATTAATTTAGCCTCTGACTCGGTAATTTCTTCACCAGATTTTACAATAATTTCTCCTGTTGAAGGATTATACACATCATGCACAGAAACGCGTCCCAAAATACGTTCGTAAAGCGAAGCTACGATCTCTTCATTGTTCTTAAGGGCAGTTGCAGTTAATCCTCGTAAAGTACCACAGTCTTCCTCTGTAATGATGACATCTTGAGACACATCAACCAGACGACGAGTAAGGTAACCGGCATCAGCTGTTTTAAGAGCAGTATCGGCCAAACCTTTACGAGCACCGTGAGTTGAAATAAAGTACTCAAGAACCGAAAGGCCCTCTTTAAAGTTTGATAAAATCGGGTTTTCAATAATCTGACCTCCTTCTGCTCCACTCTTCTGAGGTTTCGCCATCAATCCCCTCATACCTGATAACTGACGAATCTGCTCTTTTGATCCCCTCGCTCCAGAGTCAAGCATCATATAAACTGAGTTGAATCCTTGCTGGTCGGAACTAAGCTGTTCCATCAGAATATGCGTTAAACGCGCATTGATGTGCGTCCAGATATCAATAATGGCGTTATAGCGCTCATTATTGGTAATGAAACCCATATTATAGTTATTCAAAACCTCTTCTACCTCCTGATATCCTGACTCTACCAAAGTAGCTTTCTCTTCAGGAATAATAACATCTTCAAGGTTAAAGGAGAGACCACCTTCAAAGGCCATTTTATAACCAAGGTTCTTGATGTTATCAAGAAAATCCGCTGTTACTGGCGTGCCACAACGCTTATGTACAACACCAATAATATCACGTAAAGCCTTCTTGGTTAAAAGTTCATTGATAAATCCAACCTCTTCAGGAACAACCTCATTAAAGAGTATCCGGCCAATGGTTGTTTCAACAAACATCAACTCAAGTTCACCTTTATCGTTCAGGTCAACGGTTTTAACCTTTACTTTGGCATGAAGTTCTACTTTCTTCTCGTTATATGCAATTTTTGCCTCTTCGGGAGAGTAGAACACGAGGTTCTCACCTCTTGCTCCAGGTCGCATTTTGGTCATGTAATAAAGACCAAGAACCATATCCTGTGAAGGCACTGTAATAGGAGCACCGTTTGCAGGGTTCAGAATATTCTGTGAGCCAAGCATTAACATTTGAGCCTCAAGAATTGCAGCATTACCCAATGGTAGGTGAACAGCCATCTGGTCACCGTCGAAGTCGGCGTTGAAAGCCGCACATGCCAATGGATGTAACTGGATTGCCTTACCCTCTATTAATTTAGGCTGAAATGATTGAATACCTAAACGGTGAAGAGTCGGAGCACGGTTCAGCAAAACGGGATGTCCTTTCAATACATTCTCAAGAATATCCCAAACCACAGGATCTTTACGATCTACAATTTTCTTAGCTGATTTAACCGTTTTAACGATGCCTCTTTCAATCAATTTACGAATGATAAATGGCTTATACAGTTCAGCAGCCATGTCTTTTGGCAGACCGCATTCGTGCATTCTCAATTCTGGTCCGATAACAATGACCGAACGTGCTGAGTAATCCACCCTTTTACCGAGAAGGTTTTGACGGAAACGTCCCTGCTTTCCTTTCAAACTGTCGGAAAGAGATTTTAACGGACGGTTGGCATCAGTTTTAACCGCGTTTGACTTACGTGAGTTGTCAAACAGAGAATCAACTGATTCCTGCAACATCCTCTTCTCATTACGAAGAATTACCTCTGGAGCTTTGATTTCAATCAATCGCTTAAGACGATTGTTACGTATAATCACGCGACGATAAAGGTCGTTCAAGTCAGATGTGGCAAAACGACCACCATCCAACGGCACCAACGGACGCAACTCAGGCGGAGTAACAGGTACAACCTTTACAACCATCCACTCAGGACGATTTACGCCTTTTGACTCCCTGAAAGACTCTACAACCTGAAGCCTCTTAAGTGCCTCATTCTTCCTCTGTTGTGAAGTTTCAGTATTGGCCTTATGACGTAAGTCATAAGAAAGATCATCCAAATCAAGGCGCGAAAGAATCATGTGTAATGCTTCTGCACCCATCTTTGCAATAAACTTATTTGGATCTTCATCATCCAATTGCTGATTTCCTTTTGGAAGTGAATCCAAAATATCGAGATACTCTTCTTCAGTAAGGAAATCCATGTATTTTACACCATCTGCCTCCTTCACTCCTGCGTTGATAACAACATAGCGCTCGTAGTAGATGATTGAATCAAGCTTTTTTGTTGGCAACCCTAAAAGGTAACCAATTTTATTGGGTAATGAACGGAAATACCAAATATGAGCAACGGGAACCACAAGGGAAATATGCCCCATTCGTTCACGTCTAACTTTCTTTTCGGTTACTTCCACACCACATCGGTCACAAACAATACCTCTGTAACGAATGCGCTTGTATTTTCCACAGTGACACTCATAATCCTTTACCGGTCCGAATATTCTTTCGCAGAATAATCCGTCCCTTTCGGGCTTATAAGTTCTATAGTTGATGGTCTCCGGTTTAAGTACTTCGCCGCTTGAGCGTTCGAGTATCTCTTCGGGAGATGCCAAACCTATTGAGATTTGGGTAAAATTACTCTTGACTTTCTGTTCTCTCCTGAATGCCATATATAGTAGAGTATTAAGTAATTAAAATTAATAGCCGAATTGGTTAGCCGTTACCGGCTAACCATCCGGTGATATACTACTCAAGATTTACGCTCAATCCTAAACCACGCATTTCATGCAGAAGTACGTTGAGCGATTCAGGAATACCAGGTGTTGGTAATGGATCACCCTTAACAATGCACTCGTATGCCTTAGCACGTCCCAGTACATCATCCGATTTAACTGTAAGAATCTCCTGAAGAATATTGGCTGCACCAAATGCTTCAAGCGCCCAAACTTCCATCTCTCCAAAACGCTGACCTCCAAACTGAGCTTTACCACCCAGTGGTTGTTGCGTAATCAGCGAATAAGGTCCAATTGAACGGGCGTGCATCTTATCCTCAATCATGTGACCAAGTTTAAGCATATATATAACACCTACAGTTGCAGGTTGGTGAAAACGCTCACCAGTGCCTCCATCGTACAAATAGGTTTTACCGAATTTTGGAACTCCGGCTTTGGTTGTATAATGCTCAAGATCTTCCTCTGATGCTCCATCAAAAATTGGAGTGGCAAATTTAATTCCCAATACATCTCCAGCCCAACCCAAAACAGTTTCATATATCTGTCCAAGGTTCATCCTTGATGGCACACCAAGTGGGTTAAGAACGATATCTACAGGCGAACCATCTGCAAGGAAAGGCATATCTTCCTGACGTACAATACGAGAAACAATACCTTTATTTCCATGTCGACCTGCCATTTTATCACCTACAGTAATTTTTCGCTTTTTAGCAATATATACTTTCGCTAACTGTACAATTCCTGCGGGCAGTTCATCACCTATTGTAACATTGTATTTCTTACGTTTCTCTGCTGCTTCAGACTCCTTGTATTTCAAACGATAGTTGTGAATTACACGTTGAACCAGTTCATTTTTATCCTTGTCGGTTGTCCACTTATTAGGATTTACGTTCAGATAATCGAGATCCTGAAGTACTTTCTGAGTAAACTTAGTACCTTTGGCAATAACATCAACTCCCAGATAATCTTTAACTCCCTGGCTTGTTTTTCCGTTTATCAGCGAGAAAAGCTTGTCAACCAATCGATTTGTAAGATCTGCTACAGATCTGTTAAACTCCTCGTCAATTTTGGCCAATAAAGGTTTATCTGAAGTTCTGGACTTCTTATCCTTCATTACCCTTGAGAAAAGTTTCTTATTCACAACAATCCCTGACAGTGAAGGAGTCGCTTTTAGAGAAGCATCTTTTACATCTCCTGCTTTTTCGCCAAAGATCGCACGTAAAAGTTTCTCTTCGGGAGTTGGATCACTTTCACCTTTCGGAGTGATTTTTCCAATAAGGATATCTCCAGGTTTAACATGAGCTCCAATGCGGATCAGACCATTCTCATCAAGATCTCTGGTAGCTTCCTCACTTACGTTCGGAATATCAGAAGTTAGTTCCTCCAAACCACGTTTGGTATCCCTTACCTCAAGAGAGTATTCATCTATATGTACCGAAGTAAACACATCATCTTTTACAAGACGCTCATTCAATACAATTGCATCCTCAAAATTATATCCCTTCCAAGGCATAAATGCAACACGCAAATTCCGACCTAGTGCCAATTCACCTTTTTCGGTAGCATAACCTTCGGTAAGAATTTGTCCCTTAGTAACCCTCTGCCCTTTTTCAACCATTGGCTTTAGGTTTACGCTGGTATTCTGGTTGGTTTTGAGGAATTTGGTCAGTTTATATCTTTTGGTCTCAGTTTCAAAGCTTACAAATCGCTCATCTTCTGTCAGGTCATAACGGATGATGATTTCATCAGCATCTACATACTCTACAACTCCCTGTCCCTCAGAAACAATCTGGGTTCTTGAGTCACGAGTTAGAACACTCTCCAATCCTGTTCCCACAACAGGCGATTCAGGACGTAAAAGAGGCACTGCCTGACGCATCATGTTAGACCCCATCAAAGCACGGTTTGCATCATCGTGTTCAAGGAATGGAATCAAAGACGCTGCAACTGAAGCAATTTGGTTCGGTGCCACATCCATCAGACCAACTTCCTCAGGCTCAACAACAGGGAAGTCACCTTCCAGACGTGCTTTTACCCTTGGATTGACAAAAAATCCCTCCTCATTGAGCGGTGCATTAGCCTGAGCAATGGTTCGTGCTTCCTCTTCTTCTGCACTCAGGTAAACCACCCCTTCATTAGTTAAATCCACCTTCTTTTCAGTAACCTTACGGTAAGGGGTTTCAATAAATCCAAGATCATTAATCTTGGCAAACACACAAAGAGAAGAGATCAAACCAATGTTTGGTCCTTCTGGTGTTTCAATCGGACACAGTCTGCCGTAATGGGTGTAGTGAACGTCACGCACTTCAAAACCGGCACGCTCACGTGATAAACCGCCTGGTCCCAACGCCGACATTCTGCGCTTATGGGTGATTTCTGCCAATGGATTGGTTTGATCCATAAACTGCGACAGCGCATTGGTTCCAAAGAAACTGTTAATAACAGACGATAACGTTTTGCTGTTAATCAGATCAATTGGGGTGAAAACCTCATTGTCACGTACATTCATTCTCTCGCGAATGGTTCTGGCCATCCGTGCCAACCCGACTCCAAACTGATTGGCAAGCTGTTCTCCTACAGTACGAACACGACGGTTGCTCAAGTGGTCAATATCATCCACATCAGTTTTTGAATTTACCAATTCAATCAAATAACCGATAATGGCAATAATATCATCCCTAGTTAATACTTTGGTATCAAGATCAGTTTCAAGATTAAGTTTTTTATTAATCCTGTAACGACCTACATCACCAAGGTCATATCTTTTATCTGAGAAAAACAATTTGTCTATAACATCTCTTGCAGTAGCTTCATCAGGCGGCTCAGCATTTCTAAGCTGACGGTAAATATGAACAACTGCCTCTTTCTCAGAGTTACATGGGTCTTTTTGTAAAGTATTGTAGATGATTGCAAAATCACTTGCATTGGTCATTTCCTTATGCAACAAAATTGTTTTTGCACCCGAATCTACAATTTCATCGATGTGGTCATTTTCAAGAATCGTCTCTCTGTCAATGATCACCTCGTTACGTTCTATGGATACAACTTCTCCGGTATCTTCATCCACAAAGTCTTCTATCCATGATTTCAGCACACGTGCAGCTAACCTTCGGCCCACAACCTTTTTAAGTGTTGCTTTTGAAACTTTAATCTCGTCGGCCAGGTTGAAGATTTCAAGTATATCCTTGTCACTCTCGTAACCAATTGCACGCAGCAAAGTAGTAACCGGAAGTTTCTTTTTCCGGTCAATATACGCAAACATGACATTGTTGATGTCTGTTGCAAATTCAATCCATGATCCTTTTAGAGGAATAATTCGTGCCGAATACAATTTTGTTCCGTTGGCATGAATGCTTTGCCCGAAAAAGACACCAGGTGAACGATGCAGCTGTGATACCACAACCCGCTCTGCACCATTTATAATGAAACTGCCTTTATCAGTCATGTATGGCACTGTACCCAGGTAAACATCCTGAACCACGGTATCAAAATCCTCATGTTCTGGATCGGTGCAATATAATTTTAGTTTAGCCTTTAGCGGAACACTATATGACAATCCTCTCTCGATACATTCCTGGATGGAGTATCGGGGTGGATCAATGCTGTAATCGAGAAACTCGAGTACAAAATTATTACGGGTATCAGTAATAGGGAAATTCTCCCAAAACACCTTGTTTAACCCTTCCATTTTCCTTTCTTCCGGCGTAGATGCCAACTGGAAAAATTCACGGAAAGATTTTAATTGAACCTCAAGAAAATCAGGGTATGGCAACTGATTCTTGATGGTTGCGAAGTTAATTCTTTCGGCAGTATTTGGAGTCATTTATCAACTAATTAATTGAACTTAAAACATATAAGCATAAAAAGGTTTAGGATCCCAAATCAATGAGTTCCTAAACCGTTCCCTAAATCGGGAGTATCTGATTACTTAAGTTCAACTTCTGCTCCAGCTTCTTCTAATTGAGATTTTAGTGCTTCAGCTTCTTCTTTAGTAATTTTCTCTTTGATCGGAGCTGGTGCCTTGTCAACTAATTCCTTAGCTTCTTTAAGACCTACACCAGTCATTTCTTTAACCAGTTTAACGATGGCTAATTTTGAGCCACCTGCAGACTTAAGAATTACGTCAAATTCAGTTTGAGCAACAGCTTCTTCGCCACCAGCGGCAGCAGCAGGACCAGCAACTGCAACAGCAGCAGCAGCAGGTTCAATACCATATTCTTCTTTTAATACGTCAGCCAGTTCAGTAACTTCTTTTACAGTTAAATTAACTAATTCTTCTGCAAGCTTTTTAATATCTGCCATTTTTGTAAGTGTTAATAAATTTCTGTTAGTAATTTTCTATTTTCTCTCTTCTAGTGTCTTGAGGATTCCTGAAATAGTTGATCCACCAGATTGAAGTGCAGAAACAACATTTTTCATTGGTGATTGTAACAGGCCAATAACATCGCCCAACAACTCCTCTTTAGACTTAATATTGGATAATGCATCCAATTGATTCTCTCCAATGTAAACTGATTCTTCTACAAAAGCACCTTTAAAAATTGGAATGGTTGCTTTTTTGCGGAATTCTTTAATCAATTTAGCAGGTAAATTTCCTGTATTGGAGAAAAGTACAGCCGATGTGCCTTTTAAAGCCTCATCAAGGCCTTCTATATTTTTCTCACTCTGCTCGATGGCTTTTTGAAAAAGTGTATTTTTCACAACCATCATTTTAACTTCTTTGTTAAAACAGAGACGACGAAGATCACTTGTAGAACCTGCATTTAGTCCTTGAGTATCTGCAATATAAAAATGGCTATACTCACCGATGATGTTTACAAGTTCGTTAATTATCGTAGCTTTTTCTGTCTTTTTCATGTTTCCAGATTTCTAAAATTAAAAATTAAACCTCCAAAGATTTGGTTTCAATCCGAATTCCGGGACTCATGGTACTTGACAGATAAATGCTCTTGATATAAGTACCTTTAGCTGAAGAAGGCTTCAACTTTTGAACCATTCCTACAAACTCCTTAACGTTTTCTACTAGTTTTTCAGGAGTAAAAGAGACTTTACCGACTGTGGTATGAATAATTCCATAACGATCTACTTTGAAATCAATCTTACCAGCTTTCACCTCGGCAACAGCTTTTCCAATATCCATGGTAACGGTACCGCTTTTAGGGTTTGGCATTAAGCCACGAGGTCCAAGGATACGTCCAAGAGCCCCAACTTTACCCATAACGCTAGGCATTGTGATGATAACATCCACATCGGTCCAACCACCTTTGATTTTCTCAATATAGTCATCAAGCCCAACAAAATCAGCACCAGCATTTTTTGCTTCATCTTCCTTATCCGGCGTACAAAGCACCAATACCTTGGTCTCCTTTCCGGTTCCGTTAGGAAGCGTAACAACACCACGAACCATCTGATTAGCTTTCCGGGGATCAACGCCTAAACGGATGTCGATATCCACAGATGCATCAAACTTAGTAAAGGTGATGTCTTTAACAAGATTGGCTGCCTCCTGAATGGTATACGACTTGTCGGAATCGATCTTTTCTAAAGCTAACTTCTTATTCTTTGTTAGTTTTGTCATTTTTGCAAACAAGTTTTAATTGTTACCTGGAAACTCACCATCAACGGTGATTCCCATACTTCTGGCAGTCCCGGCGACCATCTTCATCGCAGATTCCACTGTAAAACAATTCAAATCAGCCATTTTATCTTCAGCAATTCCTTTTACCTGATCCCAGGTAACAGATGCCACCTTAACCCTGTTGGGTTCGGCAGAACCTTTTTTTGCTTTAGATACATCTAACAGCTGTACCGCTGCAGGAGGAGTTTTAATAACAAAATCAAAAGATTTGTCCTTATAAACTGAAATAACAACCGGAAGTACTTTACCGGCTTTCTCCTGAGTTCTGGCATTGAATTGCTTGCAGAACTCCATGATGTTCACCCCTTTGGCTCCCAATGCGGGACCTACCGGAGGTGACGGATTAGCTGCACCGCCCTTGATTTGAAGCTTAATAAAAGTTTCTACTTCTTTAGCCATTGTAGCAATTCGTGTTAGTTATAAAAATTCAGATCTAATTAGGTAGTTCATCTCATCTGTAGAGGCCGTTACCGGCCCTGGAAGCCCCGCTACTAAATGAAAATACTACTCCTTTTCAACCTGTAAAAAACTTAATTCAAGTGGAGTTTTACGGCCAAAAATTTTGACCATAACCTTTAATTTTCTTTTTTCTTCGTTGATTTCTTCAATGATACCAGAGAAGCCGTTAAACGGACCATCGGTAACTTTTACTGTTTCACCAACTACATAAGGAATGTTTAATTCTTCAGCAGTTTCAGAAAGTTCATCCACCTTACCCAATATGCGATTGACCTCGCTCATTCTTAAGGGTGTTGGCACATCATTTCGATCAGCTAAAAATCCAATAACGTTTGGAATATTACGAAGTATGTGCGGAACTTCTCCAATTAATGCTGCTTCAACCAAAACATACCCCGGAAAGTAGTTTCTTTCCTTGCTGATTTTTTTCCCGTTTCTGATCTGGTAAACCTTTTCGGTAGGAATTAATACCTGCGAGACATAATCCTGCATTTTCAGCCCGGAAATTTCACTTTCGATATACTCCTTAACCTTCTTTTCTTTACCACCAATCGCACGGAGTACGTACCATTTTTTTTCTATATCACCCATTACAAATTGTTTCTCAGGTAATTAGTACAACTTTTCGTAGAACCACTCCAGTAAAGTATCAAAAGACATATCCATGGCAAATACAATTGCTGCAATAATTACAGAAGCTACCATAACAACAATTGCACTATTCTGCAATTCAGCCCAGGTAGGCCATGAAGTTTTGTTGATCAATTCGTTATGAACTTCTTTAAAATACGCCTTTACCTTGTTCATTTTCAGATAATTTAATAATATCAATCAATCAGGCATCCTTATGGAAATCTGATATTTTCTTTGCAATAAGCACGGGAGGAGAGACTCGAACTCCCGACACCTGGTTTTGGAGACCAGTGCTCTACCAACTGAGCTACACCCGTGTAAATGGTTGAAAACAACAATTATGCCGCTTTCAACCATTGTGTTCTATATACAAACGTATTATTCAAGAATCTCAGTAACCTGACCTGCTCCAACAGTACGTCCACCTTCGCGGATTGCGAAACGAAGACCTACGTTAACAGCAACAGGGTAGATAAGATCTACTGTAATTGTTACGTTGTCACCTGGCATTACCATTTCGGTTCCTTCTGGAAGTGTAATCTCTCCAGTTACGTCAAGTGTACGCAGGTAGAACTGAGGACGATATTTGTTGTGGAAAGGAGTGTGACGACCACCTTCTTCTTTCTTCAATACGTAAATCTCAGCCTTGATTTTGGTATGAGGATTGATTGATCCTGGTTTCGCCAAAACCATACCACGCTTGATTTCATTCTTATCAATACCACGCATCAACAAACCTACGTTGTCACCAGCTTGTCCTTCATCAAGAATTTTACGGAACATCTCAACTCCTGTACAAACAGTTTTCTTACCTGCAGCTCCAAGACCAATGATCTGCATCTCTTCTCCGGTTTTGATGATACCAGTTTCGATACGACCAGTAGCAACAGTACCACGACCTGTAATAGAGAATACATCTTCAACAGGCATAAGGAATGGCTTTTCAACGTCACGTGGAGGAAGTGGAATCCACTCATCAACAGCGGTCATCAACTCCATAATTTTTTCTTCCCACTCAGCTTCTCCGTTAAGACCACCAAGAGCAGAACCTTTAATGATAGGAGTGTTGTCACCGTCAAAGTCATAGAAACTCAATAGGTCACGTACTTCCATTTCAACAAGCTCCAAAAGCTCTTCGTCGTCAACCATATCAACTTTGTTAAGGAAAACAACGATTTTTGGAACGTTTACCTGACGCGCCAACAGGATGTGCTCACGAGTCTGAGGCATTGGACCGTCGGTAGCAGCACAAACAAGAATAGCACCGTCCATCTGAGCAGCACCAGTAACCATGTTCTTAACATAGTCGGCGTGACCAGGACAGTCTACGTGTGCATAGTGACGGTTTTCTGTCTGATATTCTACGTGTGCGGTATTAATGGTAATACCACGCTCTTTCTCTTCAGGAGCGTTGTCAATAGAATCGAAGCTTTTTACTTCACAAAAACCTTTTTTTGCCAATACAGTTGTAATAGCAGCAGTAAGGGTAGTTTTACCATGGTCTACGTGACCGATGGTACCTACGTTAACGTGAGGCTTCGTCCTTTGAAATGTTTCTTTAGCCATAGTACGAAATTATTTAAGACAATTAGAACAATATTTAAACCGTATAAATATAAACTATTTAAATGAGCCAATGATGGGAATTGAACCCATGACCTCTTCCTTACCAAGGAAGCGCTCTACCCCTGAGCTACATCGGCGAAATTTTGAGCGGGAAACGGGACTCAAACCCGCGACCCTTAGCTTGGAAGGCTAATGCTCTATCAACTGAGCTATTCCCGCAATAATTTCAAAGCCTACAAAGTTAATGCATTTATAGGAAAAAATCTCTAAAAGAGCATTATAAATTATTTAACAGGCTCTGCTCATTTTCGTTGATTTATTATGGATTCTTATTATTTCATTGGTTAACTGAATGTTATCCTCTGATCATTTTTCATAAAAACCAACCGTTATTTCATTCCAATAGGCTGATCACCTTTGATAACCAGCCTATTGTATAACTTACATTTCAGATTACACACTAAAAATGGTGTGCAAATGTAAAATATTTTTCAAACAACACAAAATATTGTCTTCTTTTTTAATTTTCTTTTAGTGCTTATTTGGCCTTAATTTTTTCTTTTCTTTTTACCAATTGCTTACGAAGCGCCTCGCAAGCAGAATCAACAGATTCTTCGAAAGTTTTACTTTGCTTTTTGGCAAACAGGTTGTTTCCCGGAATGTCGAGGGTTATCTCCGCCAATTTGTTTTCAAGCGTTTCTGATTTATCCAGACGCAATACTACTTCTGCCCCCAGAATCCCGTCAAAAAACTGTTCCAGTTTACCTACTTTTTGTTGAATGAACTGCTCTAAATGATCAGCAGTATCAAAATGTACGGATTGAATCGTAATGTTCATAATTACTCCTCCTTAGTTTTAAGCTCGCGGATGAGCTTGTTTATAAATAGCATTCAATTTCTCAAAGGTATTATGTGCATAAATCTGGGTTGCATTCAGGTTGGCATGACCCAGAAGTTCTTTTATGGCATTTAAATCGGCACCACGATTTAATAAAATCGTGGCAAATGTATGTCGCAATACATGCGGACTTTTCTTGTCTATGGTTGTAACCAACTTCAGCGAACTATTTACTATTCGATAAACAAGTTTGCCATAGATTTTTTCTCCTTTGGCAGTCAGAAACAACCATGGAGAATAATTCTCTCCAAAAGTTTCATTCCTTATATTATAATACGTATTAAACAGCGATATGGATTCATTTGTAAGAGGGATTAATCGTTCTTTACTACGCTTTCCAAACACCTTTACCAAACCGGTTTTCAGATTAATGTCACGCACTTTCAATTCGGTTAATTCCGTTAGACGCATCCCTGTACCGTAAAACAATTCTAAAACCAACTTGTTTCGGATTCCTTCATAATCCTCTCCGAAATCAACCATATCAAGTAGGGTTGTCATTTCGTTTTCCTTAACAAAAACAGGAAGTTTTTTGGGAATCTTTGGAAGATTAATGGTTATCGCGGGATTGTTCTCAACCAACCCTTCTATTTGCAAATGTTTATAAAAAGATTTTATGGATGAAATTTTACGATGTATGGTTCTTGAAGACATTCCGGATTCATGCATTTCCACTATCCATTTTCGGATGTCGGAACGCCCGGCATTTGAGAGCAAGTTAATATCTGAACCGCCCATAAATCTAAAGAATTGCTCAAGATCGCCACGGTAAGCGGTTAATGTATGTCTTGAACAACGCTTCTCAAACTCCAGATAATGTAGAAAACTCTCTATATGTTGCATTTACAAAAAATGTCTTATTTATCCCCTCTCCTTACGAATGTAAGGAAAAAAAAGGAGAAAAATAAGACATCCCTGCAAAAAAATATATTGCAATCTCTATTCTTCCTCGCGCTGCAATTGCTGGATGTAAATTGCTTTCTTTTTTTGTTCTCTTTTTACAATAGAAGGTTTGGTGAAAGCCTGACGTGAACGCAGTTCACGCATGGTGCCGGTTTTTTCAAACTTTCTTTTGAATTTCTTCAAAGCTCTTTCAATGTTTTCACCTTCTTTAATAGGTACTACTATCATAGCAATTTGTTTTTAATTTTTTTTGGCTTGCAAAGATACGATTAATATGTAATAGTTCAATCTGTTATTTGAAAAAAAATGCATCTACGTGCATTTTTTCAGAATGCAAAGAAAAGGAAGTTTCCGCATTGCGGCAAATATTTCTGCATATTTTTTTTATAATCACTCATTATCAATACCTAAACATAAATAAAAACGCATCCTATCCCAGGACAAATTACTCAACTCTTCCAATGTCTCAATTTCGTTTAAATTTCGGATGCTTCCGTTTTTCTGTCTGTAATCGACAATCTCTTTGGCATGAAAAAAACTGAGAT
Source organism: Alkalitalea saponilacus (assembly GCF_900168165.1). Classification (GTDB taxonomy): domain Bacteria; phylum Bacteroidota; class Bacteroidia; order Bacteroidales; family Marinilabiliaceae; genus Natronoflexus; species Natronoflexus saponilacus. The sequence continues at coordinate 44,804 of NZ_FUYV01000003.1, read as the reverse complement.
AGGGATGCTCCCTGAGTTGCCGAACCGATGCTGTGTTAATGTTTATTGGGTCAACAACAATGGTATCCAGGACGAGGAAGGGTTTGATATCATTAAATAAAACAGGTGAAATGCCGTACACCTCAGATATCTGATTGATGTCAACAAATCCACCCAATGCACGACGATAAGCTACAATGCGGCGGCTCAAAACTGGCCCAACTCCTCGCAGCAACTGCCAATGAGCTGTATCGGCGAGATTGATGCTGATTTGTAAATCATCCATTCCGGAAGTGTGTCGTTTTTGTTTCGCAATTAATGTGGGCTGTATTTGTTTAATTAAAGAATCGATGGTCCAGTATTCCAGACTTGGAAGGTCATATCTCACCGGAAACCAATGGCTGGATTGCCAATTGGTAAAAGAGTCAATCATGGATTGGCTCCATCCTATTTCTTCCAATAATTCGGGTGTAGTTCGATTCAGATCCAATGTGCGAAAAGAAATAACATTCTCACTTAATGACTGTTGTTGATGCATCAAAGGAGCAGGGATTTCGATATAAGGCAATAGAGAGTTCAGAAGCTCTTCGTTCATTCCAAACACCCGCGCAACATCGGTAGGTTCATTAAACCTGCCTCCACTTTCCAGAAATCTCACCCAATTGTTTGCAGCCCGGCGATCCACTCCCAGTCGCAATAAGTCGTCAATGCCAATTTCATTGGGGTTAAAAACAAAGTAAGCTTGCTCAATTTGCTCGTCAAGGTCATGAGGTGTATTCCAAGTAATTTTCAGCGGGATTGAATCAGACACCACCAACAAACTGACATTTGGCTTATATAACAAAGGCATTGAAATCCTGAATACCAAAAGTATAAGGATTATTGCTACAAGTATAATAAATCCACGTTGTTCATTCCGAGTTAGGGACAAGTAATCTTTCCACATCTTTTTTAGATGCAAAATAGAAAGTGCCCTGCAAAAAGTCAATTTTTTAAAATTTTATTATTCCCAAAGCATTCAAAAACACCATGGCTATTGCAATGGGAGCTAAGAAACGAATGGCAGGTACAAATAGCCTGAAATAAAATGCTACTCTTCCATCAGCTTCAAGCTCCTCCCGTACAACCTTTTTCCCAAGGAACCACCCTACAAAAATCACTATTAGTAATCCACCCAAAGGTAATAGGATGTTAGAGGAAGTATTTTCAAAGAAATTAAATATGCGGCCATCAACAGCTGATAATGCAGACAGAAAAGACATGCTGCCAGCGGCAATCCACGTGGCTTTTACCCTTTTAATTTTAAGTTCCTCCACAAAGTAAGCCACAACCACTTCCATTAATGATATGGAAGATGTTAGTGCTGCTATTACCAGTAAGAAGAAAAACAAAACAGAGAAAAAATAACCTCCGGCCATTTGATTAAAAATTCCGGGAAGAATCATAAAAACCAGACCGGGACCTTCCAGCGACTCTTGTCCCGGTTGCAAACCGAAAGCAAAAACAGCGGGAAATATGGCAATTCCGGCAAGAATTGCAATGAATACATCGGTAATGGTTACGAAAACAGCAGTTTTTCCAAGACTCTCCCTTTTTTTTATGTAAGAACCATATGTTGCCATAACCCCCATTCCCAGACTCAGAGAAAAAAATGCTTGACCCAGTGCCATCATGACCGTATTTGTGGTTATAGCGCTAAAATCAGGCTTAAACAAGAACTCCAATCCGGCAGAGGCTCCATCCAAAGTTAGTGACCTGACACACAACACCAAGATAATGACGAGTAGAACCGGCATTAAAATTTTGGTGTATCGCTCTATTCCTTTCTTTATCCCAGATTGGACAATAATGGCAGTTATAAACATAAATATGAGCATAAAAACAACCGGCCGCCAAGTAGATCCTGTGAGATAATCAAAAGTATGTTTAAGTTCGGCAGGAGTCATTCCTGCAAAATGGTTTTTAAGTGCAAAAAAAGCATACTCCAGAGTCCACCCTGCCACAACCGCATAGAAAGAAAGAATCATAAAGGAAGCAGCAACCCCCATTAAACCAAATAATCCACCACAAAGATCCGGGAGCAAGTTTTCGAAATGCTCCAAAAATACTCAATTGAGCCTTTCGGCCAATGAGCAACTCAGACAACATAACAGGAACACATATGGTAATAATAAATCCCAGATAGAGTAATAGAAAAGCACCTCCGCCATTGTCGCCTAAGACATATGGAAACCTCCAAATGTTTCCTAATCCGATTGCAGATCCTGCTGCAGCAGCGATGACTCCAAATAGCCCCGTAAAATTATCCCGTTTGTTAGTCTGATCAAACTTTGTCATAATATGATTTATATGGTACGATAATATTTTAGATTTGACTTTGTGAGCCAAATTTAGTTTCAAAATAAGAAAATTGTATGGTGTTACAGGTTAAAAATTCTCGTGCAAAGTTAAATTTTAGTTATAAAATCTCAAGAAACTTTCAGTTTTAGAAGAAAAATTGTAAAAGTGAGAAGGTTTCACTACTTTTGCGATAGAATTATTATTAGGGGTAAAACCACTGATATCACACGTAAAACCAATAATTAAACAATAGAAAAATGTCAATAAGTTACAAAGAATTAGGTCTTGTAAATAGCAAGGAGCTATTTGCAAAAGCCGTTGCCGGAGGTTATGCCATCCCGGCATATAACTTCAATAACCTCGAGCAGCTTCAGTCAATTTTAATGGCTTGTGTAGAGACCAAATCACCGGTTATTCTTCAGGTATCGTCAGGTGCCCGTAAATACGCCAATGCAACGTTACTCAGAAACATGGCTAAAGGAGCGGTTGAATATGTAAAAGAGCTTGGATGTGAAATTCCTATCGTTTTGCACCTTGACCACGGCGATACTTTTGAGCTATGCAAAGAGTGTATCGACAGCGGATTCTCTTCTGTTATGATTGATGGTTCGCACCACTCATACGAAGAGAACATAGCGTTAACCAAAAAAGTAGTTGAGTACGCTCATTCTAAAGGTGTAACCGTTGAGGGAGAGCTAGGAATTCTTGCCGGCGTTGAAGACGACGTTGTTGCAGAAGAGTCTACTTATACACGTCCCGAAGAGGTTGAAGATTTCGTTAAACGTACCGGTGTTGACTCACTGGCGATTTCTATCGGAACTTCTCACGGAGCTCACAAATTTACACCAGAGCAGTGTACCAAAAACGAGGATGGAGTTTTGGTACCTCCTCCATTGAAATTCGAAATCCTTGAAGAGATTGAAAAAAGAATCCCCGGATTCCCGATTGTACTTCATGGAGCATCTTCAGTTCCAGTGGAGCATGTGAATACCATTAATGAAAACGGTGGAGCCATTAAAGCTGCAGTTGGAATTCCTGAGGAGCAATTGCGTAAGGCGGCAAAATCAGCCGTTTGCAAGATCAACATCGACTCAGACGGCCGTTTAGCAATGACTGCAGCCGTTCGCAAAGTAATGGCAGAAAATCCAGGTGAGTTTGACCCCAGAAAATACCTTGGACCTGCTCGTGATGCATTAAAGGAATTATATATGCACAAAAACAAAAATGTATTAGGTTCAGCCGGAAAAGCTTAATCAAATCACTTTAGAAAATATAAAAAGGAGTTTCCGTTATGGAAACTCCTTTTTTGTTTCTTATATCAGGTAATGGAGAATTGAAACTGTTTAGTAAAGGCACGTGGCTCCCCCCTCACTATTTCTCAAAATTAAAGTCAACTGACTAAACCAATGGCAGAAAATCGTCCCATAATCAGAAAGGATAACCAATGGCAAAATTAAATGCAACATCATTCCAATTGTAGCTTCTGGAAAAAGGAATCCATCTGTCACCAGAGAGTTCTGCTGGATCCCGAAGTTTCAGACCCGTATCAATCCTGAAAATAAAGTAGTTAAAATCAAAACGTGTACCAAACCCTGTGCCGACAGCAAGCTGACGATAAAAACGGTCAAACTCAAAAAGGCCATCCTCCATACTTCCTTCAGGACGAATGCCCCAGATGTTTCCCACATCAACAAACAATGCTCCTTCAAGAAGCCAAAATAATGGGAAACGATATTCCACATTAGCCTCTAGTTTAATATCAGCGGTCTGGTTGTACCATGTTAATCTGTCATCGGACGAAGAACCAGGCCCAAGACCCCTTACGGGCCAAGCCCTGATGCTGTTGGCTCCTCCCGAAAAGTATCTTTTTTCGAATGGAAGTACATTAAGGTTTCTGTAAGGAATTCCTACTCCTCCAAAAAACCTGTAGGTAAGAGATGTGTATCTGTCAATGGGACTATGGTAACGGACATCTATGTCCGCTTTCAAATATTGTGCATACCTTATCCCGAGAATTGTATTATACCCATCCTGCATATTTTCAGACCAAATAGGAGCCATCAGATCAAGGATATTCCCTGCAGATTCAAGTGACAATCTCAAATACCAGAAATCGCGCCATCGTTGACCAATTTCCTGCTGATTATAGATATAGGTATAGTTGAGGTTGGCAATGAGGTGATCCTCATATGCATAACGTAGAAACGACTCATTAATGATGGCTTTAAAAGCATCGCTGACACTGGGAATATTAACAAGATTGAAATCCAATGGGAAAAATGAATGTGTACTATATCTGGAAGCACGCCACGTGTAACCCATACGAGCATTTACAATGGTGCGTGTATAATCAGGTCGTCGCTGATAGTTATAAGCGGCAGCTATGGTTGTTTTCGGATTGTATCTTTGTCTGAACCTTTCAATCCTAACAGGAAGCAAAAATTGCGGGAATACGACCGAACTCTCTGCTCCAAACTCCATGGTATTAAATTGCTCTTTGCTACCGCTGCGCATTATGAACTGATTTTGTCTGGCTACCCTGGTATTGAGCGTAAACAGTTCGGCTCCATTAAAAATATTTTTATGTTGGTACTTTATATTACCCGCAGCACCTAGATTTCCTGATGAATTGGTTCCTTCAACCTCAAGTGCGTATGACTGATATTTACCAGGTACCACATGTATTACACAATCCAGAATTTTATTCCCATGCTCGTCAAACTCCCCTTCAAGCTCCCTAAAACGGATATTGATATATCTGAATATGCGCAAATCGCTCAGCAATATTTGAGTTCTTTCAACCTGACTGCTGCGAAATAACCCTCCCGGCATAATGCTGTTACTGTTTAGGAGAACTTCCGGCTTAAAATCCAGTTCATCTTCAAACACGAAATAGAACCCTTGGTAAAACAAAGTGTCAGCCTGAAAATCAGGACGAATTCCGTCAATTGATCTCTCCTGAGGATCTATCCCAACTTGAAAAAACACATTTCTGATGGAATATCGGGCATGGTTTCCCGACTCTGTTCTACCTGACATATTTTGAGGAGGAGGCATAATAACCAGAGTGTCATTCACTCTGTGATTCCCAACTGAACTGTCCGCTAAAAAATAGATGAATTCTCGGGAAAAATTGAAGAACCCGTTATTCCTGAGGTTTTCAGTTATTCGGTCTCTTTCCTGATTATGCATCTGAACTGTAAAACCGCGACCCCGACGCAAAACGGTGTTTGTAGTATCGCTTAAAACATATGAACGGATGCTGTCATCATCAATTCGGTAGTAAACATTGTTTAACCGATAGCGCGGACCAGATTCAACCGTGTACTTTACTCTGGCACGTCTACGGGTTGGAAAAGTTACGGTATCAGAAACCTCTGCAAGATAGTACCCTCTGTTTCTCAGAAACAATTGCATTTGATCAACTGAACGATCAACCAATGTTGAGTCGTAAATAACCGGGGCTTCTCCGATGCGGCGTAACCATCTGTTAAACCCCTTTGAATCATCGCGCCCTGACAAATTATAAATACCAAGGTGCAATTTCCAAAATCCGAGAATTCGCAGATTTTCCTGTTGCCTGATGTATCCCCGCAGATCATCACGGGAAATATCTCTGGCATCATTTTTAATTTGTACACGTGTAAGCAAACGTTCCCCCTCGGGAACGTACTTCGTGCTGCGACATCCTGGCAGAAGCACAATCAAAATAAAAATAAAAAAAACAAGCAGGTTTGCTTTATCTGTTCTGAATATCATTTACAGTTTATTACTTTTGCAAACAAAGGTAAAAAAATTGATGATGCTAAGTAAATCCCAAAAGAAACTGATTGCCTCAATGGGGCAAAAAAAATACCGTGACCTCCATGGACTTTTTTTGGCTGAAGGAAACAAAACCGTGAACGAATTCATATCAGCGGGTATAGTTCCTCATTTACTTATTGTGTCAGACGATTGGTTACCGGATAATCCTGAATTGGTACCGGATAATTTAATTCAAGTTTCTCGCAATGAACTATCATCTGTTTCGTTTCAAAAAACGCCCAAAGGCGTTTTAGCTCTGTTTCCCCAGTTTAAGTATCATCTCAATAATAGTGCCATTCAAAACAAAACAGTTTTAATACTCGATGGGATACAGGATCCCGGAAACCTTGGCACCATCATACGAATTGCAGACTGGTTTGGGATAGACCAGATTGTTTGCAGTACAGATACTGCCGACGTTTACAATCCCAAAGTGGTGCAAGCCACTATGGGTGCTGCCGTCAGGGTTCCCGTTCATTACACTGACTTGCCGGAGTTTATTGTCAGATATAAAAATGAGACGCAAAACCCCGTTTACGGTACATACCCGGGTTTCGACAATCTTTATCACTCGGAATTATCCGAGGGATGTCTGATCATCATTGGCAATGAAGGAAATGGAATTCGTCCGGAGGTTGATCAACTGGTGACCGAACGTGTAACAATTCCATCGTACCCCGGGGGGGGGAAAACTTCCGAATCCTTAAATGCGGGAGTTGCCACAGCAATCATCTGCTCCGAATTCAGAAGGCGACTTTTTATGTCTAATCCTTAATAAGGCCCAAAGAACGGGCAACCATATCGGCACAGCGCTCGCCATCAAGTGCAGAAGAAGCAATACCTCCGGCATAACCGGCACCTTCTCCGCATGGATAAAGTTTCTTGATCTGTATGTGTTCAAGAGTTGATGAGTCTCTTGGAATTCTGACAGGCGAAGACGTGCGGCTTTCTGTCCCCAAAACAATGGCTTCGTCGGTGAGAAAACCTTTGGCCCATTTTCCAAACATTTTGAATCCTTCACGCAACCTTGCTGAGATTATTTCGGGAAGAATGAAGTGCAGCGGAGCACTAATCACACCCGGGATGTATGATGTTTCAGGAAGATCAAATGATAGTTTTCCATTCACAAAGTCCACCAATCCTTGTGCCGGAGCAACATTATTCTTTCCTCCGTTCACAAAGCAAAGTTGTTCAACTTCTTTTTGAAAAACCAGTCCGGCCAAATCACCGTGCTTTTTATATCCGTCCAGATCCTGGGGATGAATCTCCACAACCATTCCACTGTTGGCAAAAGGTGAATTTCGTCCCGATGCCGACATCCCGTTAACGACCATCTCCTGTTCTCCTGTCATTGCAGGAACAATAATTCCACCTGGACACATGCAAAACGAATAAACACCACGACTTTCAACCTGACAGGAAAAGCTGTATGATGCAGCTGGCAGGAAATCTCCTCTTCCCTCGGGTGAATGGTACTGTATCTGATCAATCAGATGCTGAGGATGCTCCACCCTGACACCCATTGCCCAGGTTTTTGCTTCCAACTTAATTGCTCTGTAATGCAGCATCTCATACACGTCGCGAGCTGAATGCCCGGTGGCCAAAACAACAGCCTCCCCAAAAATTTTCTCATCGTTGGAAGTAACTACTCCACACACCGTATCACCATCAATGATGAGGTCTTTTACTTTGGTTTCGAAACGAACTTCGCCACCTGCATTAATAATTGTTTCCCTGATGTTTTTAATAACTCCGGGCAATTTATCTGTACCTATGTGAGGATGAGCGTCTATTAAAATATCCTGATGAGCCCCATGAAAACATAGTATTTCCAAAAAACGCTTAAAGTCTCCTCGCTTAGTGCTACGGGTATAGAGTTTGCCATCAGAAAACGTTCCTGCACCACCTTCACCGAAAGCATAGTTGGAATCAGGATTAACCGGTTGGTTTCGATTGAGCAAGGCGACATCCCTTTTCCGATCGCTTACGGACTTTCCCCTTTCAAGTATGATTGGTTTTAAACCGTGTTCAATCAACCTCAACGCAGCAAAAAGCCCTCCCGGACCTGCTCCAGCAATAATCACCTCAGGTGAACAGCTAACATCGGGGTAATCAAAAGAGGCCTTTTCTGGTTGTATCATTGGCGCATTGGCCCAGGCCATGATATGAAGTTGTATCATGACTGGCGAACGTCGTGCGTCAATTGAACGTTTACGAATGTAATATCCTGTTACTTTTGAAGGCTTCACCTTCAAAGCCGATGCGATAAGTGATAACACCTTAGCATCATCATAAGCCTCCTTGGGAGTAATTCTGAGTACAACCTCTTTTTTCATTAACAACAGAGCGTTAGATCATCGCGTCAATCCTCTCAGGGATTGATGCTGATCTTCAAATTATGAAGAATTAGAAGTGATAAACTAAAAAACGACTTTTTTGCAAATATATCATATCGGATTGATTTATCTTTATAAATATATCAGCGCCTTTACTAAATAACCTTTCAAACATCAAAAAAACAGATGATTTACTCAAAATAAAAGGTGAGAACAAAAATCCGGGATGTAAGCCTATCCAAAACACCTGTGTAAAGAACATCTTCAGGCTCTCCGGTTCCTTCCGGACTTAATACATTTAACATGCCCACAGAAATTTTCAATTCGGTAGAAAATCTGAAGTAGCTCATATAAGAATCGATTCCGGCTCCTAGTTCCCAGTAGAGGTCAAAAGGGCGCATTAATATCCCATCCTTTCTACTTTTGGCAAGGTCGAAGCGGGGATTAACGCCGCCCACCAGATATGGCTTCGCATTGGTCATTCTGGCGCCATTGAACTTAATCAGAATAGGGCATTCAATGAAAGTTGATTTAACCTCAAGAGGCCATCTGTCTTCTTCTCCATCATTGCTGATAAAGTGTAAATCTCGTTGACCAAAACTGATTCCCGGTAACAATCGCAAATTCAGGTACTGATTGAGTCTGAAGCTTGTAACCATACCGATATTAATTCCCGGGTTGAGATTTACTACATCGGCATATCTCATCTCCGTTCCTGTAACATCAGATGGGTTTGCGTGCACAACTCTAAAATCCATGGTGTTTAACCCTATCAGAAATCCAAAGTTCAGATGACGATCATCAAAAGAAGGCAAGTTTGGAACCCTTCTTTTCGATGGTTGTGCAATCAACGCAGAACACACCAGGACAAACAGGAATATTGAAACAACTTTCTTCATCTGAAGCCGGATAACAAAATAATATTTGGTTTTGCGAATAAAACGAATAATCACTGATATTATTGCAAAGACTTGGTTGCAATATAAATTGAAGCGATACCTAAACTCAGTCGATGGGTCTTTATGTCATCAAAACCAGCCATCATCAATTCCTGTTCAAACTCTTTACCCTCGGGGAAGGCCATAACAGAGGCCGACAAGTATGAATAAGCCTCTCTGTCTTTGGAAAAAAGAGCTCCGCAAAACGGAATCAGCCGATTGAAATAACAACGGTAAAATTGCTTCATGGGAAAAACATTTGGCCTGGAGAACTCCAATACGATGATTTTTCCACCGCGTTTTAGAACCCGGTTAATCTCAATCAGTCCAAGGTTCAAGTCACCAAAATTTCTGACACCAAAAGCCACTGTGGCCACATCAAATTTACCATTCGGGAAGGGGATCGCTTCAGAATCGGCTTCGGTGAGCATAATGGTGTTTTGTAAACCTCGGCTTAACACCTTTTTTTTGGCAATATTAAGCATCCCCGGAGAAATATCAATGGCATGGATGGCTGTAGGATGACTGGCAGCAAGAGCTAAAGCCAAATCACCGGTGCCAGTTGCCACATCAAGGATAACTGGATTCTTAGTTTTTTTTACCTCGTCAACAACCTTTCGACGCCAGTCTTTATCAATTCCAAATGAGAATAGGTGGTTCAACAAATCGTATTGAGGGGCTATTTTATTGAACATGTATGTCACCTGTTCTTTTTTAGTGCCCCTTTGTTGAGTATACGGAACTATATCCATTTCTTTTCTATTTCCCTTCTACCCAGCTTTTCAACTGGCTTTCAAACACTTTTTTTAACTCATCTACATATCCGTATGACTCATCATCAATACGAACCTCTCCCTTGGTTACATGCCCGAGAATTGAAAACGGAAACTCCTGCTCAACCATGTAATCCACAAACATATCCTGCTTTTCGGCAGAAACAGAAACAATCACCCTGCTTTGAGATTCTCCAAAAAGAAACGCATCCTTTCTTATTTCTGCATCAGTAGTTATATCAAACCCAAACTCCAACGGAGTAGCGCACTCCAAAAGGGTAAAGAAAAGTCCGCCATTTGAAACATCATGTACAGACCGAACCAGATCGGCCTCTATCATCCCTGAAACAACCTGATGCAACTCGCGCTCCTCTTCGGGATCGTAATAAGGAGGTAGCGAAACATTAACCCGGTGAACTTTCCTGATGTATTCCGATCCGTTTACATCATTTCGTGACCGCCCTACCAAAAAGATCATGTCTCCTTTATGTCTGAACGCTAATGTGGTATGCTTTGCAGAATCCTTTAAAAGCCCTACCATTCCGATAATTGGCGATGGTGTGATGGGAACAATCTGCCCATCGATGGATCTTTGATTGTAAAAACTCACATTTCCACTTATTACCGGAACATTGAACAGTTTGCAAGCTTCAGCTATTCCTTTCACAGAAGCAACAAAGGCTCCATAAGCCTTTGGCTCGTTCGGATTACCAAAGTTCAAACAATCAGATATGGCCAATGGTTTTCCTCCGGCACAAACTATGTTTCTGGCAGCTTCTGCAACAGCAATCTGTGCACCCTTGTATGCATCAGTTGTCATGTAACCAGGATTACAATCCATCGTGGCTACCAATGCCTTACCATTATGCTCCACCTCAATAATGGATGCATCAGAAGGATATTTGCTACTCATTGCCTGTGGACGAAGAGATTTCGAGAATTTCTTACTCAACCATTTTTTTGACACCAGGTTTAACGAACTCATCATTTGTTTTACAACAGCTGGATAATGATCTGGTTCAGGAAGTTCTTCCAAAATACAATTAACGACCTCTTTCCCATCAAGCTCATATTCGGGCTCATATACTGGAGCCTTTCCTCCAAGACCTAAATAATCAACGGGAATATTTATTAGAGATTCGTTATTTTCAACAAGATTAAATATTCCGTCATCCGTTACTTCACCAATTATTCCAAATTCAACACCGGCCTTTCTGGCAATTGATTCAATCTTTTCTTTATGCTCCGGCTCAAAACACACCAACATTCTGCCCCATGTTTCTGAGATCAGGATATCACGAGAAGATAACCCTGTATTCTGCAAAGGAATGTTGGCGGTAGTCACCTTAACTCCTGACTTTCCGCGAGCAGCCATCTCTGTTACAGCCCCAGCGATACCCTGAGCTCCAATTGGTTGAACTCCAATGGCCAGCTTCTTTTCAATCAGTTTTCGAATGATTTTATAAAGCGATTTTTCAACTTCAACATTCTTCAATCTGTCCAGTGATAACCCTTTAACTCCATTGTCTGTAATAAAATCAGCGGCAAATGCATCTCCATCAATGCCATCGTCTCCTGTTGAAACGCCCACTACAGCGATCAAATTTCCTTTTCCTTTAGCAACAGCAGAAATTAGATCTTCCTTATTGGCAACACCAACCACCATGTTATTGACAATGGGGCTTGAATTAAAGGCATCGCAGAAGAACACCTCACCACCAACTACAGGCACACCAAACCCTTTTTCAAAATCAGCCAGTCCGGTAATCACCTCTTCAAACAACCATCGGGCGGTGTCTCTCACGCCATTTCCAAATCGTAAAGAATCAAGAAAAGCCAATGGCTTTGCTCCCATGGTAAAAATATCCCGGGTAACCACTCTTAATCCGGTGGAAGCGCCAAGTCTTGGTTGCACAGCACATGGATGGTTATGAGACTCTACTTTAAAGACACATACCTGTCCATCTCCTATATCAATTGCTCCTGCACTCTCTTTTCCTGCCTCAACAACAACCCCGTCACCATTTACAGGAAGAATCTCAAGCCACTTCAAGGAGTTTTTATAACTGGCATGCTCAGACCAGAGAATTGAAAAAATCTCCAATTCGATTATGTTCGGAGTTCGACCCAATATTGATCTTATTCTTGCGAATTCCTCAGACGTTAAATTAAAGGATTCGGCATCATGAATTGTTGTTTCCTGAATGGACATAGCTGATGTTTTAAAAATAGTATTCCAGTCACAAATGTAATCAATGTTGTTTTGACAATAATACAAATGCAACTAAATTCGTAGTTGAAAATAATAAAATTCGGTCACAATACAAATGCATTCATCAAATATACGTTTATGAGAAAAAGAGCACTTGTTACCGGAGCGACCTCCGGAATTGGCGAAGCCACCACTATAAAACTGGCCGATTTGGGCTATAACCTGATCATTACAGGACGAAGGAAGGAGCGACTGACAGCTTTACAAAAGAAATTAGAACCTAAAGGCGTATCCATTACCATTCTTGCTTTTGACATACGTCAAAAGCAAGAGGTTGATGATGCATGGAACCATTTATCTGCTGAGGAGTTAAAGATAGATATTCTGGTTAACAACGCAGGACTTGCTTCCGGCCTTGACCCAATTCATAATGGAAGTCTGGATGATTGGGAAGCGATGATTGATACCAATCTTAAAGGGCTTCTCTATATTAGCCGGCTTGTATCTCCCGGAATGGTTGATAGAAAATCAGGACACATCATCAATGTGAGTTCCATAGCAGGCGTCGAAGTGTATGCCAACGGGAATGTATATTGCGCATCAAAACATGCTGTGCAAGCTCTGACCAAAGGGATGAGAATAGACTTGCTTCCATATAACATTAAAGTTTCCAGCATTTCACCGGGAATGGTTGATACTGAGTTCTCAATTGTAAGATTTCATGGAGACAAAAAGAAAGCCGATGATGTATATAAAGGCTTAACTCCTCTTTATGCAAATGATGTGGCCGATGCCATTGAATTTATAGTAACCCGTCCGCCACATGTAAATGTAAATGATATGTTGCTGATGCCTACAAACCAAGCCAGTGCAGCTTATGTACATAGAAATAATGAGGAAAGAGATTAATGTTACGTCCCTGCATATTAAAACGCTCAGGAGCAGCAGACCCCAGTTGTGGATTTGGGAAACCGTTAGAATCTCATTAAATAAAAATAAGAAACTACAATCAATTGACAAACTGATCATTAAGCAGCCACACCAAAACCACTCAAACACCTAATGCTCTGATTATTTACCTATTCTCAAAATCAAACAAATTGAATTCTAAATATTTTCCAATACTTTTATAACATTATTCTAATTTCGTATATTCCACAACTGTTATACATTTGTAAAAAACAATTCCTAAAAACAAGCAAAAACTAAATGCCATATAAATGCATAAAGTAACATCAGCAAAAAAAGAAACATGCAATTAAAATCGTTCCATATTCTCCCCTTCTTTACATCCTCAATCATCATGCTTTTTTGCTCTGATTTGAATTCTCAGAATTCTATAACCAAACCGGATATTGATTTGGAGATTGGAGGTGAGATTTTTGCAAAACAGACCACTGAATCGGGAAACTACATGCTTGGATTGGCAGCCATAATGGTTGATGTCGATGTGATTTTTAACGACAAAATATCACTTTTTGGAGCGTTTCACTTTGACTCCTCTCCTTGGCACGATTTGCTGAACGAAACGCGTCAAACCCGCATGGGAACTCCTTCACCATACGATATAGAGCTGGAAGTGGAGGAGTTCTACCTGACATGGAACACCACCGGATTTCTAACAATTACTGCCGGGCGGTGGTTTTCACGCATCTCACCTGTAAATCAGTTGCATCTGGCAGATTTTCAGTTTAATATGAAACCCCGGATTTTCACATCCTATTGGGGAAATAATCACGGCATGGCCATTGACGGAATAGGAACCAAGCTATATTACAATAATTCAAATTCGGAGATGGCCTTAAAAACCGAACTAGCTAAAAATGGCATAGAAAAAGAGAACACGCTTCTTACCAACACCCTTAGCTACACATATCACAACGAAACCACTACCATCAATCCACGCATTTTTGGTTATTGGGAACACCAAAGCAATCTTCACCCATTTTTCGCGCTGGAAGAAGAAGAAAACTTCAACAATCAAGAGTTGCAAACAGGTCATAAAATAAATGGATGGGGTGGGAACCTCACTATTGAACAAACCATGCGAAATGACCAATCGCTGCTATTTACGGCAGAGTGGATGAACCGTAAATTTGGAAATCGCAGTTATCCGGGAGGTTATGCTTTTTTGGTGTATTCACCAACAGATAAATGGAACGCCAGCATCATGTATCAGCAATTAAAACTCCCGCTATTGGAACCAGGCATTGGCTCCATGAGCGAAAAATCCATAACAACAGGAGTTTCCTGGTTTCCATACCAAAACCACAGGTTAAGATTGGAATACCAGCATTATGGTGAAAAAATTTATCACGAAAACATGCTCTTGCTGAAATACACATTTATCTTTGATGTTTGATTAGAGAAGAGTCAACATGCATAAAATTCTGATTATAGAGGATGAGCAACGCATTGCCACGCTTATTAAGCGTGGCCTTGAGGAAAACAATTGTCTGGCAGATGTTGCCTACGATGGGGAAACCGGGAAAAAATTGGCATTACGGAGCTCCTACGACCTCATCATCACTGACATCATTCTTCCAAAAATAAATGGCATTGACCTGTGCCGGGAACTCCGGGAACATCTTCCCAACACACCCATCATTATGCTTACTGCGCTTGGGACTACTGATGATAAAGTGGAAGGATTTGATGCCGGTGCCGACGACTATCTGGTTAAACCATTCGATTTCAGAGAACTTTTTGCAAGAATCCGCACTTTATTGAAAAGGTACAATCAGCTGGAAAACAATAATTCTGAAGTTCTAAACTATGCAGATTTGGAGTTAAACATTCACACCAAACTGGTAAAACGGGACAATCAGGAAATACATCTCACTCCGAAGGAGTTCAAGTTGTTGGAGTACATGCTTAGAAATAAAGAGCGGGTATTATCGCGAACTGAGATTGCGCAAAATGTGTGGGAAACACATTTTGACACCGGCACTAATTTTATTGACGTCTATATCAACTACCTGAGGAATAAAATTGATAAAAAATTTCCCACAAAACTGATTCATACCAAATCCGGCATGGGGTTTATTTTAAAGGATAAGTTATAATGAAGATACGGACAAAACTTACACTCATATACACGGTTATCAGCACGGCTATTTTACTGGCCTTTTCCATTGTGATATATTATTCGGCACATAAAAGCCGGGAAAGTGAGTTTTTCACCGCATTAGAACAGGAAGCCATTACCAAAGCCAACCTCTTTTTTATTGCCAAAGTGGATACCACCACGCTTCAAACCATATACCGCAGCAACATTGAGGTGATAAACGAAGTTGAAGTGGCCATATACGACGCAGGATTTAATCTTCTCTACCATGATGCCGAAGACATTGACCACGTGCAGGAAACCCCTGAAATGATTGATGAAATTATTGATAACGGAGAAATTCGTTTTTATCAGGACGACTGGCAGGCAATTGGACTTCGATACAAATATAATGGAATTGCCTACGCCATAACGGCTACGGCATACGACCGCTACGGTTACAGTAAATTATTTGATTTGCGCAACACCATGTTAACGGTATTAATCATGGCAATGGCTGTGATATATCTGGCTGGGCTCTATTTTTCCAAAAAAGCTTTTGACCCGGTTAAAGCCATGATTAGAAAAGCTGAATCCATAACCGCATCGAACCTGGATTTAAGGCTCCCATCCACCGGGAACCATGATGAACTTTCGCAAATGGCCGATACTTTTAATAAAATGCTCAACAGGTTAGAGGACTCTTTTAACTCGCAAAAGGAGTTTGTGAGCAATATCTCTCATGAACTGAGAACACCTCTGGCAGCCATGACCACTGAACTCGATCTGGCCATTCAGAAAGAACGAACCACTGCCGAATATCAAAAAATAATCAAAAATGTTTTATTCGATTCCCGTCGATTGGCTGCACTCTCCAACAACCTGCTCGATTTGGCAAAGGCCGGATACGACCCTCAGGAAATAAGTTTTAAAGTTATCCGCATGGATGAAGTGTTACTGGATGCGATGCAAACTGTGATGAAACATCGTCCCGGATATGCTGTTAATCTTCATTTTGAGGATTCGGAAGAGAACGATGAAGCTGCCGGGGTATTCGGAAACGAATACCTGCTTAAAACAGCATTCATTAAAATTATGGAGAACGGTTGCAAATTCAGTCCCGATAACAGATGCGAAACATTCATACATCAATCACCCGAAACCATCACCATCACCATTAAAGATAACGGAATAGGTATTCCGGATGATGAGTTGCCGGAGATTTTCAAACCCTTTTTCCGGGGAAGTAACCGTTCCTACACCGAAGGCAATGGAATAGGACTTCCATTGGCTCAAAAGATTGTTTCTCTTCACAAAGGCAGCATCAGTGTATCCAGCCAAACCGGAAAAGGAACCACTTTTGTGGTTAGCATTCCTGTTATATAAATCAAATCAGGAATAAATCGGCGGAAACTTACCCGGGTTGGCATCATTCATCAATGCATAAATAGCTTCATACACATCTTCGGCGTTGGGTTTGCTGAAATAGTCGCCATCGGTTCCGTATGCCGGTCGGTGGTCTTTGGCCGAAACCGTAACAGGAGGTGCATCGAGATGGAAAAAACCACCCTGCTCTTCCACCACTTTCTGCATCATATAAGCTGTGGCGCCACCGGGAACATCCTCATCGAAAAAGACCACCCGATTGGTCTTTTTGACCGATTCCAGTATAACGTGATGAATATCGAAAGGCAACAGCGTCTGAACATCAATCAATTCAACAGAAATACCGATTTCTTCGAGTTGACGGGAAGCTTCCATTCCTATGCGGACGCATGAACCATAAGTAACCAGAGTGACGTCACGTCCCTCTTTCAACACCTCCGGAATTCCGAGCGGTATTCTGAATTCTCCGGGATTCTCAGGTCTCAACTCCCGCAGCCGATAACCGTTAAGCGGCTCTATGACCAATGCAGGATCGTCTCCCTGGAGCAGAGTATTGTAAAAACCGGCAGCGCGGGTCATATCACGGGGAACACAGACATAAATCCCGCGTATGGAATTGATGACCATGCTCATTGGCGATCCGGCATGCCATGGGCCTTCGAGACGATGCCCGCGTGTACTGATGATTAAAGGCACTTTTTGTCCGCCTTTTGTGCGGTAATGCAGCGTTGCTGCATCATCGCTCAATGTTTGAAGTGCATATAAAAGATAATCGAAATACTGGATTTCGGCAATTGGCCGTAGTCCCCTCAATGCCAACCCAATTCCTTTTCCAATTATGGTAGTTTCACGAATACCGGTATCGAAAACACGGTTTTCGCTATACTTCTCCTGCATCCCTTCCAGAGTCTGGTTAACCCCGCCTAATTTCCCAGTATCCTCTCCAAAAATCATCAGCCGGGGGTCGCGGGAAAGCATGGCATCAAAATTTTGCAAAAGCACTTCACGACCATGTATCTTTTCGGGCTCAGCGGAATAAAATGGAGCAACCGGTTCTACTTTCAAAGCAGAATGAGAAGACTCATCATATAGGTAGGCATTGTATTTTTCATGTCCCATTTTCCGGTAATCCACAACCCACAATTTGAGTTCATTTTTAAGACCACCGGGAATATCACAATTGGAACAGACATTACGCAACACCTTACGGGCTGCACTCAAAATCTCTTTGCGGTTTAGTGTATGTGCAGTTTGCAACTGATGCATGGCATCATCAATTTGGCTCTGACGGGCCAGATTACAAACACAGTGTTTGGAAGTTACCAGGTGAACAAGCTCGTCGCGTTCGCGCACGAGCGGCTGCATATACTTATTGAAAACCTCGTTCCGAATCTCCTTTATCTCTTTTAAAGCCTCTACTTCAATCTTATCCAGTTCGGCATCGATTGCCAGACCGGTTTCCACAATCCACTCCCTCATGCGAATCAGGCAGTCATTCTCCCTCTCCCATTTCATTCTCTCTTCGGATTTATATCTTTCGTGCGAACCAGAAGTGGAATGTCCCATGGGCTGGGTAAGTTCTTCAACATGAAACAACACGGGAACATGCTCTGCACGACAACGGGCAATGCCTTCTTCGTACATTTGGCATAAACCGGGATAATCCCAACCTTTAGCACGGTATATTAAAATTCCGCTGCTGTCGCGTGCTCCTTTTTCAAAGCCTTGCAGGGCTTTAGAGATATTTCCTTTAATGGTTTGTTTTTCCGTTGGAACAGAAATGGCATATCCATCATCCCAAACAGAAACTGCCATTGGAACCTGCAAAACCCCGGCGGCGTTCATGGTTTCAAAAAAATGTCCTTCGGAGGTGCTCCCATCTCCTATGGTTACAAAAACAACTTCGTTGCCTTTGTCGCTGAACTGCGTAAATTGATGCAACTGCTCATTGTTTCGATAAACCTTTGAAGCCAAAGCCAACCCTACCGAACGAGGCATTTGTCCGGCTGTTGGACTGATATCGGAGGCGGTATTTCCGCCTTCCATCTGGTTACGCCAGTTGCCATCCTCGTCGATGAAACGGGTGGCGTAATGATTGTTGAAGGAGCGTCCGCCGTTATCGGGATTCAGTTCTGTGTTAGTTTCTCCGTAAAGAAGCGCAAAAAACTGCTGGGGAGTGGTCATTCCCGCAGCAAGCATAAAAGTTTGGTCTCGATAGTAGCCGGAACGCCAGTCACCGTTTCTGAATTGTTTGGCCATGGCAATTTGAGCGACCTCTTTACCATCACCAAATATTCCAAATTTAGCTTTACCGGTTAACACTTCTTTTCGGGCAATCAGGCTCATCTGTCTGCTCAGATGCGCCGTTTTATAATCGTTTAATACCTCATTTTTAAAATCTTCGAAACTTAGATCGATATCGGATGTTTCTGCCATCTCCATATTGTTTTCTCTTGTAAGCATACAAATTTATTAAAATATCAGTACTAACCCGCCAGTCTGTACCGGTAAAATAGAATATGCAGCCACAATTCAAACAGATAAAAGTACGGAATGTTTAATAAGTCTTACAACTATACTGATAACCAGTATCAAATTTTGTTTTAATGTATACTGACAAAAAATTGCGATTCATCTTCGCACTATGATTACCCATCGGAATTCTGACTTATTGCTAACTTTACCAGACAATTTTAAATAATTAATCATGACTCAATCAACTTCAGAAAACGGATACATACAAGTATATACCGGCAACGGCAAGGGTAAAAGCACTGCTGCTTTCGGACTATCTCTCAGAGCAGTTGGTGCCGGCAAAAAAGTGTTTTTTTGCCAGTTTGTTAAGGGCAAAATCTATTCAGAAATCGAGGCCATTCGTCAATATCTTCCCAACATCACTTTAAAACAATACGGCCGTGGTTGTTTTATCTATAAAAAACCTGACCAGGCTGACATTGATGCGGCAAAGGAAGGCTTACAAGAGATTTCAGAAATTGTGAAATCAAGCGAATACGATCTGATTGTGCTTGATGAAGCCAACATTGCGCTATATTATAATCTCTTTCAGGTCGATGATTTGATTGAAATTCTCAAACAAAAACACTCAACCACCGAAGTGGTAATAACCGGACGATATGCACCGCAGGAGTTGATGGATTTTGCCGATTTGGTGACCGAAATGAAGGAGATAAAACATTACTACACCAAAGGTGTAGAAGCAAGAAAAGGGATTGAGTTTTAAGGAAACAGAGACTTCCAGAAGAAGATTTAAGGTTCCACCTTTTAAGAAAGTTGAAATGCTGTTTTTAGGAGGAAATAAAACAAACAGGGTCTGCTGAAAAACTCAGCAGACCCTGTAACTGGAAAGTAATTTAATTTTAAAACTGATAAATTCTTACATAAACGACTAATAGTAACCGAATTACTCTTTAGATATAACTAACTTGTCTTCAGCTCGATAAGAGTCGTTAGAAACAACAACATTGTATATTCCAGCAGGTAGATGATCTAACGATACTTGATTGTTGCCTTCATATATTTCTGACAAATAAACTAATTGTCCCGAAACATTAAATACCCGAAGACTGCTTTTTTCGCCAACATCAACAGTGAAGACTCCATTAGATGGATTAGGATAAATTTTAAATATATTGCTTCTTTCTAAACTATTAGCTCTGGTTTGAACGACTCCGATTACCTCAAATATATAAGGTAATGAAATGTTTGTTTCTGTGTGGATCACCATGTTGTATAACCCATTATTCATTGGGAACGAATGATTTTTTGGTGTACCTTCAGAGTCAAATAAATCATCTTGATGTATAGTTATGGGGGTGGAAAAAGCTGCTCTATCATCTCTGGATCCACTTACTTGATAGAATTGTATGACTTGTATATCATCTCCTGGCCACCAAGAAATTCCAGTATTGTTCTCAGATAAGGGGAATTTATTGAACATGCTCTCCATCCAATCAAAAACATCACCATAGTCCGAGTCACCACCTACATTCGGAGGTGGTATATAATCAATTGCCTTTTTATACATGGACATCCAGCTCCCTGTGCTTCCAACATCCCAGTCTGTTGGAGGGTCGTCGTATCCCGTTCCATTGCAGGTCATAGCCGGATCCAAATATAAACGAGAGTTCGCATAATGACTAAAGAGACCTATTTCAATATCGGGATTTTGGCTAATCAATTCCCCACAAACACTTTCGGCAGCAGTCTCAACAATTACAACCATTTCCTGGTAGTCTCTATAATGACCTAATGATTTTTGAATTGCATAAACATCATCAACAATCCATAGATTGTTCATGTCTTTATAATTTCCGGTGGTACTGTTGGGTATCTTCATCAGCTTTATTCCATCCATTTGCTGGCTGTTTTGATTAAATACAGACCAACTTACATCGTAATGAGCAAATGTATTCCAGTTAAGATAAGCATTGGCATCATGTTGGGTATTTTGACTGTTTGATTTAAGAGACTCCCATTCGGTAAAATTCATGTAGCGGTACAACGGACTATAAACATCATCCTCTTCATCATAAGCATAAGTTCCATAACTTCCGTTTATCCTCACGGCAGAAAAACCATTACCAAGCGGTTCTCCGGTATTCATGTTATACTCTTCCAAAATTTCAATTTTGTAAGCGTAAGTTTGTCCATTACATATAGAAGCACAAACGGGCAACCACTCTGTGGCCGGATAAATCGCTTTTTCAATCCACTGATCCTCTGCAAGGGTTTCACCTGAAGAGTTTAACCCATATACTTTAAACAACTTTTGAGTGGAAGGATCTTCAAATGTTCGTGGATCCATTCTGAGATAATTTTCTCCGTTTCTACTGAAATGGCTGCTTGCATACTCGTAATTTTCAGAATCGCCTTCTCTGATTATTTTATAAACATCAACCTTCCAATTTGAGATTTCGGGGTGGTCGCCGGAATTAAAAACAAAGTAATTTTGATAGGCATCAGGAGTTCCATAAATGACAGGTTCCTGAATTCGATCTTCAGCAAAAAGGTTCGTAAAAACCCCAATAAAGAGTAGTATTAAAATAGACTTCATAACAGATAAATTTAGGGAAGAGCCTGAAAGTATTGCTATTATCTATTAATAAAATCCTAAAAAGAAGCAGGCTCTGTTAACAGATTTCAGGAATTTTATTAACTAAAACAACCATTTAGGGACTAATGAAATTTACATAGTTAACCCAAAAGTTGTGTAGATACATTTATAAAATCAACAGAGTAGTTAACCAAAATGTTTAATCACTTTTATCAAAAAAGGGATTGAGTTAAAACTCAATCCCTATTCGTTATTTTTTTTATTGCCAATAGGAGACGCAAAAAAACATAATAATCAGCCATTTACGCACTGAAAATGATGCAACAAAAAAATGATTATTATCTCTTCACCATTATTTTCAACGTTTCCATCCTGACATTGTCGCTGACCTTTAGATAATACAAACCGGATTCCAGTCCCTTGAAATCACAATCGACACTTTTTATTCCCCCAGACAAATCCGTTTTCTTATGCAAAATGAACCGTCCTTTGATATCATAAACTGAAATATTTATTTCACCTGGATTAAAGTCTGTTAATTCTAAAGTAAATTTACCAGACGATGGGTTCGGGTAAATAGCAACATCATGATTTCCTGAATACAAATTTGATATACTCGTTCCGTTTCCTTCAGAAGCTTCGGCTATTAGTGCATTGATTTCCTCTGAACTTAACGCATAGTTATATATTCTAAAATCATCTAATTGTCCATTAAGATAAGGGTCCGGGAATTGAGATCTCCCGATTAAATTATTCTGTGTAACACCTAAATAATTTGGTAATAAAGTCATCTCGGTATTCTCAGCAACCATAAAACCATCAACATATAATCTGGCAGTTTCTCCTTCCATCGTTACGGCAACATGCTTCCATTCGCCTACTGGAAGTGACGGTCCGTTTAAAATTTGTTCGTCTACATCCTCCGTGCGTATAGCAAAACGCAAGAAGTTTCCGGTTTTTGGTGTCAAGAACATATATTTACTGGTGTTGTCTCCAAAATCAAAAATTCTCTGCCAATCACCTCCTCCATTCCAATAAACCCAAGTCGCAATTGTTAGTTGCGAATAGGTAACTATTCCATTTGGCAACTTTGCATAATCGTTAACCCCACTAAAATTAATTCCTCTCCCGATTACGCCATCTGAATATGTTGGAGAACCGAAAGCCGTTCCATGCTTAGTTCCTTTACTATCCCTAAGGTTTCCTTCAAATTCGTAATGATTCATTAAAGAAGGTGGCTCATTGCTAACAATCAAAGAAGCTCTTCCTGATTCGTTCCCCGCTGCATCGACTGCACTTACACCAAATGTAAAAGATGTTAAATCCTTAAATTCACTAAGGTCATACGATGTAATTGTTATTGTTTCCACAAGAGTGTTGTTAACATATATCCTATAACCAACAACCCCAACATTGTCAGTTGAAGCGGCCCATGACATCAAAATTGTTGTTTCAGAAAATTCTGCTATAAGGTCTGTGGGAGTTGTAGGTGCTTCAATGTCGACAGTCATCACTGTAAACAACTCACTTTCTGATGAATTACCGGACGGATCTACGGCTACAACAATAATTGAATACTCAGTTCCCTGCACAAGACTTGAAATTGTAGCTGAATTACTGTTTGTTATAATTTCAAGTCTATCATCAACATAAACTTCATAAACTTCCACATATATATTATCAGTTGATTCATCCCAGGTTAAAGATATAGATGTATCCGTTTTTTCAACAACTGTAAGGCCTGTTGGTGAGGTTGGAGGTTCTTCATCATCAATTCCCGGGTCGGGTAGTGTTGTTATTTCAAGAGCCTCGCTATCCTCAGAAACATTACCTGCAACATCCAATGCTCTAACAGTTATTAGGTAAGTTGTATTAAAGATGAGACCGTCAATTACAGCAGTCGTTTCAGTTGTACTATAACCCAATTCGCCATCAATATAAACTCCATAACCACCATTGGTCTCCAGTCCAATCCAGCTTAAAGAAACGCCGTTGTGCTTAATGTAGTTCATGCTAAGTCCGGTTGGTGGAGCAGGCGGTACACCAATCAATTCCCACTTTGCACTTTCCCGGCTATCATCTTCCCACATTCCTACATTATCGCCATTGTTGGTTCTACCCATTCCATCTAAAAAAAAACCTGTACCAATATTTCGCAAACTAATGATTTGATCATTAATCCTTATCGTATCCCATTGTTGATTCACATGGCCACTGCCACTCCACTGACCACAATTGGATCCATTGCCAAAACCATCTCCACCCATAGCATCCAGGAACAGCCCGGTTACACGATTCCGAAACCCAAAAGCACCTCCGGCAATTCGCTCCATCTCCCATTGCGCATTAAGTCCTGTACCATAAACGGTTTGCCCACATAGTGAACCATTAGCGGTACGTCCCATTCCGTTAAGGTACATGCCGGTTTCGGCGTTTTTTATTTTATAAGTAACCGGTTTGTCGGCATCACTACAGTATTTGCTGAGGTTCGCATAGGTGCCGGCACCGCTGACATTCCATCCTGTGTTGCTGCATCCTGATTCTACACGAACATTTGTTACATTCTGCAACCATACTCCACGACCAGCACCCCATTGATCTAAACAATCAATGGCTTCAACATACTTTACTGTTATATTGTAACTATCAGACAGCACAAAAAGCCCCCTTCCACACTCTCGTGCAAACAATGTATCTGCGACCATATCGTGAGAGCCATTTGCAAAACGCATGCCGGCATAACCACCCAAGTAGCTGCATCGATAGGCGTCTACAGTGCCAACTGTTCCATTTGACGTTGCATTAAATTGAACTCCGGAACCTCCCGTGTTTCTTGCAATAATGTTATCAACATGAATACCTACCACTCCATATGTTTCAAGACCATGAGATCCAGTGTTCTCAAAACGGCAATTGGTAACTGTTACGTTGTGGATACGAGCCTCCCATGGATTGCTGGCACGGCTATCAATCCTAATCCCGATGTGTGCATTGGAAACAGCAACATTGTTTACAACAATGTTGTTACTTGCTGTTAGCCGAATTCCGTAGGTTCCTCCCCCATTAACTATCAAGTCATGAATCTCTATATTATTTACATTCCTGGCATTAATCATTTGAGTATCATTGTTACTCCGTGTTAGTGTATTGCCATGGAAAAACCATTTCTGTCCATTAGCCATTGATATTGAACTGGTCAATGCACCGGAGCACAGGACATGAATTTCACGTCCCTCTACAGGAGCTACATTACTCCAGATTACATTGTTTAGAGCCTCAGTAAAACTCGAAGTTGTACCCCTGTCTACTCCATCAATTCTCCATATATAACTATCGCCTTCCTGGCGCACCTCATTAGGATAAGATGCTTGCAAATCATTATTGGAGAAGGCTCCCAACAACAACACTGAAATAAAGCAATAATAAAAATGTACAAGATTCCTTTTCATAGATTTATAGTTTTGTAATTTTTGACTTCCCATATAGGAAGACATTATTCTCTTATACACTCAAATATTGTAGTTCTTTTTACTTTTATTGATTTTCTCAAAAAAAACATAGTTTTCTTTGGCTGAAAAACATTGTAGAACTCGCAATTATTGAGGGTGGCAATTCGTAATTAGGGGCTCTGACTTGTTTCAAACCAGAATCCAGATATGTTTCTGAAACATCCCCAAAAAAGAATATGAATACAATAAAAAAGTTTGATCACACTATACAATAAAACGTATTATACAAAAAGCCAACATCTCATCAAACACTAATTGTTAAATAATGGCAAAAATAAGCAAAAGTATACAATATACTATTATTAATTCGTATACAATTGAATCTGAATATGACTAATAACAGCCAGACTCCGTATTGTTCAGGATTTTATTGATATTTTCATAACGTACGATTAAGCTAGAACGAACCCTCAGTTCGAAGAACGACCACTCCATTACCATCAAAACCAACTGTCAAACCCTCGTCATTTTGATTCCAAACAGGCTTTTTAGATCAGCCTATTATCATCCTAACCTTCACTGTGCAGATGATTTTGAAGATATAACCCATGGATCTAAACCGCCACACCATTTACCAATACCATCCTTAATCGTAACTTCTGCATTATGGAACACCTGCTTTTTCGCCTTCCCTATTCGCTCCGTGCGATAACTCATATAATCAATGTATGAGCCGAGTGAATGCGTAGGCCTGTTGAAAGCCCAACCTATAAACTTTAATTAGAAGAATAGGGTTTTACTATTAAAAATCTGTTTAATTGGCATTTAATAGTAAAACCCTTAATACTTTCTGAATTAAACTAAACACATTTAACCTCAAAAAAAGGGATATGAATTATAGCCACAGCAAAATTAACTATGGATTAACAACTATCGTAAAAACTTTAACATTTTCAGCCGTCACCACTTTTAAGAGGTATAAACCGGGTGAAAAATCTCCAACGTTGACTTCCGCTCTGGATCCTACATCCTGCTTAATCAGAACAGTCTCACCCGAAAGCGCGATTAGGCGCACCTCTGCCATAAAACATTCAGAATCAACCACCAATAAATCATCTACAGGATTAGGATATGCATGAATGCCATCTAAAGCAAAATCAACCAAATTGTTAACTATTGAAAAATTGGCAAATATCTGTATATCCCGAGCAGGCATTGTGAACTGCAATACCTCATCATTCCCAAGAACATTACCCTCATCATCTGTCCAGTTCATCAGACTGTATCCCGCCTCAGGTGTTACACTTAAATTTAGCATGTCACCTTCCTGATAATTCACTTTTTCAGGTGATACAACTATTGCCCCGGCGTTGTATGGAACTGAATTTACCGTAAGTTCATACCCCTTGAGTGCAAACTCAGCGTAAACTATTGTGTTACCTGGGGGCATGGTGTAGTTTAACTCCTGATCAGAGCCTATTACATTGTCTTCAGCATCTTTCCAGCCAACAAAAACATAATCCGCTTCCGGGGTGGCATTTAGGGTGATTTGATCGCCCATGTTATACAAAGGTTTTTCAGGATCAATGGTCACGGTTCCGGTATTGGACGGAGTTACATCCGCCTGGAAAGTGTACTCAGCAAGTTCGAAAAGGGCAGTAACAGAATAATCAACTGCAGGCATATAAAACTGATATGATTCATTACTTCCAAGGTTCTGTCCATACATGTTTGTCCAACTTGCAAACCTGTAGCCATCTGCAGCTACCGCTGTTAAAACAATCAGATCATTGTAATGATAATAATCCTTTTCAGGATCCACGTTCACGCCCCCTGTTCCCTGGGGAGAGACATCAACGGTTAACATATTCTCTTTAAGCACAAACTCAGCGGTAAGAACGACATCTGATGAGGGCATTTGGAATAAGAATTCTGAATCCTCACTGATTATCACATCGTCCTCATCTCTCCATCCGGCAAACTCATAATAGAAAACCGGATCTGCCAACAGGCGTACCAAAGCCCCTGCCGGATATTCTCCGTCACCTGACACCGATCCTCCCTCCTCCGGCGAAGCCAACAAATCTAACTGATAAACACCCGGCGGATAATGATAAGCCGAAGGCGCTGATTGCCAGCTCAGATACGGATATGTTTCGCCTTCTACAATGCTCCACACCTGATCAAAATCCCAATTTTCAAAAGTAGATTGTGTTAACATCTCCGCTGTCGTTTTTCCTTCCGATCCTTCTCCTTGCGCATCGCAAGTTCCTATCCCCGATATCTCTGCATCCCAATAATTGTTATAAACATTATCGGTATTAGATAATAAAGATGCCACAATGCCACCAAGCGTACTTCCATTGGCCGATAGCGTAACGGCATAGGAGTTTTCCAGCGTGATGTTTCGTCCGGCACCTACCAGTCCACCGGCAGCCTGAGCTGCAAGAACATTACAGATGGCATAGCAGTTGGCTATTACACTGTTATTATTATTTTCACCCAGCAAACCACCTATGTGCTGCTGACCTATGACATTTGCGATTGCATAAGAATTGTATATTTCTCCCTGTCTGGAATGTCCAACCAATCCTCCTATACTGACATTCCCGGATATATGACCATCTTCAACGGCACAATTTTCTATCACACTTTCAATGTTTGTTCCAACAAGGCCTCCAACGCTGTTTGATCCGGACATATAAACATCAATAATGCGTAAATTCCGAATGGCTGTTTTATGGGCTGTGGCAAACAGTCCCAAAGGGCTATAAAAACTGCTCTGAGTTACGTGAATACCCGAAAGGGTATGACCGTCACCATCAAATTCAGAAAGGTTGCTGTATGAAATGTTGTAACCGGGAAGCTCAGAGAGATCTATATTATCCGATAAACGAAACTTCAGATTTTCATCGCCGGAAAAACCTAATAAATCCTTCATGCCCTGAACGGTTGCTATCTCATAATATTCTCCGACAGGAACCAAAGACTCGCTAAACCGGGTAATATCCAAAACCTTCTCATTGTCCATCCAGTCCTCAAATTGGTCATTGTATATACCGCCTCTGGTTACTTGATTTTCATCGTTAATTTTTACTTTATCAATATTATAAAACGAGTTAGTTAGAGCAACATTACCCTCCAAATTACCAGCAAATCCACCTAACCAGGATTCTCCGGAAACATCTCCTGTAGAATAGCAGTTAATGATTTGCACAAGCCGACCCAGGCCTGCTGATAAATGCCCTGCAAATCCACCACAATAGGAATTACCCGTAACACTGCCTTTTGAATAACAATCCTCAATAATTGTGCGATCAAGAGCAGTTCCAACAAAACCACCTAAATTACTGCTACTTCCGATAACATCACCGTAAGAAGCAGACCGGGAAATCCTCGTAAAGTTGGATGCATAACCAACAAAACCACCCATCCACGCTTCGCCCGAAACCATAACATCAGCCATGCAATCAGAAATAACACTTAAATGTAAACTTTCTCCAACCAAACCACCAACCCTGCCATTACCTTGTACCATACCGGTAACAGAGGAGTTTTCAATAAACAAATGACTGTTTACACTTCGGTTACTTCCAACTAAACCGCCAACCGAATTGTTTCCTGTAACATCAACATCCTTTAAATGTACATTTTTGATTTCACAATAGGCTAGCATCCCGAACAATCCAATAATGTTCTCATCAGGTCTGTTGATATATAAATTTATAATACTATGATCATTCCCATCAAAGGCACCCGAGAAAGCATCAGCATAAAGAGGTCCTCCAATCGGCTTCCAGCCTGCGCCTTCATTCCAGGGAATAACACCTAAATCGATGTCACTTACTTGTGAAAAATGTTTATCAACATGCTCTTTCCCGGTAAACCTACCAACATTTTCCAGTTGCTCAGCAGTCTCAATCAACCATGGATTCTCCTCAGAACCAAACCCAACATCGAAATACCGCTCAAACGTGGCGGTAATAACCGCATCTGATTCCGGCATTATATAGGTAAGTACACCACTCACTCCTAATTCATTTTCATGATTATCATTCCACTGGCCAATAAAACATCCTTCGGCAGGGATCGAAGTGATTGTGATCTCTTCCCCGGGATTATAGAATGGCTTATGTGGGAATATTTCTACCCCCCCCTTGGTCTCATCCACCACATTGACCTGCAAAGTATGCACTCCAAAATTAGCGATAACAGTGGCATTCTTAGCAGGCATGGTATATACAAACCCTGCATCTTCACTTAAAGCATTCCCATCCTCATCAGTCCAGTTTGCGAATAAAAGATCCCCGTGAGATGTGGCAGTAAGCGTTATCTGATCACCTACATGATAATGATTCTTCTCCGGACTGATGGAAATCTCTCCGGCTTCCTCAGGATAAACCTCTACAGACAGATTATAATCCAAAGGGGTAAAATAAGCAGTTAATGTTATATCTTCGTAAGGCATCGGATATGCAAAGCTATCTGTCTTGTTTGCCAACTGATGGTCAGCACCCATCCAGTTTGAAAATTCATACCCCGGCTTGGGGACTGCCTTTATAAAGGCAATGGTACCACCATCATACTCTCCCTCCCCGGTAAAAACAGCTGAATTATCCGGATTGCTCTCCAATGTCAAATTATATTTCCCGGGATAATTATGAGGCCACGGTTCTCCTTGCCATGCCAGATAACCATAAGCTTCTCCATTTGGCAATACCATACCATGGACAAGAATGGGGCTCATAACATCAGCATCCAGCATTTCTTCTGTTGTTTTAGGGGAGCCTGCCCCCACAGGGTCAATCCAATCAAGTCCGGCAGTCTCTTTGTTCCAAGCATTTTGAGAAATTGAGCCTTCATTCAAACCAACCAATCCACCACACCACGTATCGCAAATAATCATACCTACGCTGTAAGAGTTAGCAATGTAGCCATTATTGCTATGTCCTATAAGGCCTCCAACATAGGAATCTCCTATAACAGAGGCATTGCTGTAGGAAGCCAATACCCCCTGAGAGCCACTTGTGAAAGAGTTAAAGCCAACAAGCCCTCCAACACTTCGTTCCCCCTGAACCAACCCCAGGCTAAACGAGGTTAGAACATAGGCTCCAGTATTTCTACCTACCAATCCTCCCACGTACTCACTTCCCTTAACAAAGCCATCAAAATAGGAATCTTCAATGGTAGATTCATTGGAGTTATACCCCAAAACACCTCCGGCATGATCTCTTCCGGTTACATATCCATTTACAATTCTTACATTTCTGATTTTTGCACTTCGGGTTGTGTAGCCAAATAGGCCGACATAGTCTTCATTGGGTCTGTTGATATAGAGTCCTTTAATTTGATAACCATTCCCGTTATAATTTGCCTGAAAACCTTGATCAACATAATCACCCTCCACTGGCCGGCCAATAGGTTCCCATCCAAGCCCTGAATTATAGGGTGCGACATCCAGATCGATATCGTTTGTTTGTTCATAAAACATATCATCCCATTCGGAATTGGCAAATAACCGGAGATTGTTTAAATCCTCCAGATTCTGGATCAAAAACGGATCGTCCTGCCTACCCATTCCTTCAAAATAATCGTGAGGATTTTCATAGATCTGGGCATTTGAACAAAACAACAACAAAAAGAAGAAAAAAAACAACTTAGATTTGAGCATGACATTGAGTTTTGGTTTAAATATAGATGAGTTTATTTTGGCAAAATCAAAAAATGAGAAGTATATATAACCCCTATCTTTTTACGCAAAAAACACGCTTTTGTTACAAATGACATCATTTTTTAACACCCAAAAAGATCAAAAAAATAAAAGAGACTATAAGTCTCTTTTATTACTAAACTCAAACTTAAACCCTAGGTCGGTTGATACATCTCAAATCAACTATTATTCATTATGCAATCGCAATTCTCCTGATGTTACTTTCAGACCCCTTCTTCTTTCCTACGGATATGGAAAGAATGCCGTTCTTCATATGTGCGTCAATCTTGTCCTGATCGGCACTTTCGGGTAAACGGAACGAGCGTGAAAAAGAGCTGTATCCATACTCCCTGCGAATCCAGCTTTCATTCTTCTCTTCTTTTGAATAATCCTTTTGGGATGATATCACCAGATGATTGTTCTTCACCTCTATTCTAACATCTTTTTTATCCAAACCGGGAAGTGCTACCTGAACATTGAATGCACTTTTACGGTCGGCTACATTCACAGGCAGACTTTCGTCATTATTTCCAAACATTTTGCCAAAAAAACCTGTGATTTTTGGTTTTAATTGGGTTGTCCATTTTGCTATTTTCATATTCTCAGGATTTAAATGGTTATGATATGCCGTAAATCGAGAAATGAAGAGGGGCTATCCCGGGTATTGGTATTAAAGGAAGTCAATTACAAAAGCTACCGAAGACAGCCCCTGTTTCTGTGAATTTTTACTTAATCTCGATCATTTTAGCCGGTTTTGGCTTTGCTTCCTCTTTTTTTGGAATACTGAGCAAAAGAACTCCGCTTTCATACCGAGCCTCAATTTTATCAGCATCCACAATATCGGGCAAAGTAAAACTACGGCTAAATGACTGGTAACTGAACTCTCTTCGAGTGAATTGTTCACCCTCTTTTTTCTCTTCTTCGGATTTCTTCTCGGAAGAGATGGTCAGGATGTTTTGGTTAAGTTCAACTTTAAAATCCTCCTTAGAGAGTCCGGGCGCAGCCATCTCAACTTTGTATGCTTCTTCTGTGTCTTTAATATTAACAGAAGGCAGCGTAGTATTTGTGGTTGAGAAATTTCGGTTCGACCAATCAAACAGCTCATTATCAAAAAAATGGTCGAACAACGAGGGAAGATGACCGGAAAATCTTGCAAGTGTCATAGCTTTGTCCTCCATTTTTAAGTAAAACTTTAATTAACTCTATTCATAATTGGAAGTAACAAACGACATACCAACAGATAACTTCAGACAATTTTACACAAAACGACATCCATAAATGCCAATTTGTCATTTATGGATATTTATTATTAATAATCGCTCGTTTAAGTTTTTTATTTACTTGATTATCTAAGTTTACGAACCCTCTGCGCTACCACACACCTAACTAATACTAAGGCATTTCCTTTAATCTAAAATCTAAAAATCTAATCCCGATATTAACGGGATTAGATCTATTGATTAAAAAAGCTTTCTTTTATTGCATATAAAAATTCCTATAACAAACTCTTATTCAGTTAAAATTAACCGGTTTAATATCTCATAAAAACTCAGCTTTATCTATAAGAACTTCTCTGGTCAATTTTTCTTTAAGGTTATCTTGCTCCTTCCTATTGATCGAAAACAATGGTCTCCTCCAAAACTGAATATGTTGAAATCAATCCACCACAATCAATGGTAATTCTATCAATGATTACTCCCGGATCCAAAGCAAATATTTTCAGTGTATGATGCCCGGCAGAAGAAATTTCATGACGAGTTTTCACAACGGCGCTGTTCCGAAGCACATTAATTTTCCACTCCTCACTTCTTCCATAGGTTTGATGATCCACAATCTGCGGAACCTCATCATTAATAGCCACACCCAAACGCGCCCCGTAATTCTGATTTATCGGATGAATCGGAATGGCATATATGGTCACTTCTACCTCCCGACCTCTTGTGGTATAAATATCATACTCCAAAACCGAAGGGTTATTCAATTCAGGATCAAACTGTTTTTCTTTAATCAACAAAGGATTTACCCAAACAGACTGACCTGTATAACTCAGTCCATCGATGATTCCCCATTCAAAACTCTCAGTAGCATGCTTTCTGTTGAAATTCTCGGCATGGATGGATATATACCCATTTGCCTCAACAAAAATATGTTTATCAGGGATAGAAGGATTATGGCGATTTGTGTAGATCTGAATGGTGTAATTTCGCTCAGCACCGGAAAATCGTATGTATCCATTCGCTCTGACATCAGTTGGAACACGATCCCAATCAACCGAGACCCAAATACGTTGCTGCCGGCTCTCTTTTTCGCCTGTAAGCACTCCGGAGGAGTGGCTTAAAACAATCCAATCATTTGAAACTTCAGCTTTCCACTCAAGGAGTTTATCCTCTTTCAGAAAAACATCTATAAAAAACTCCTGGTGCAACAAATTATTAAAAGATGGAAGATACAGCGGCCCTTTAATCTCGTTCACACGTCTTACATCTTTAGCACCTTCCGTGGCAATTCCCCAATGGCTATCGGTTACAAACGTCCACTGAGGAATGGCTGGCATATCAAACACAGGCAAACTCCGGGGACTCATATACATCATGTTCTTCCATTTACCACCGGCCATTTCATTGTTATAATAATCTGTAAGAAATTGAATACTATCATAAACTGCTTTTGATTTTAACGCATAATCATTGGCAACAATCCTGTTTTGCGCGGCGTAATAATAAGCCTTTTCCATATACAGAAACTTCTTATTGATATATGCGGCACCCAATAATGGATATTCTACCAGCTGATAATAAGCATCCATTAAACGTTCCGGGATCATTTCAGTTATTTCTGCACTTTTTTGAGTTAAAGAATTGAACGCATCAATTCGCTTTTGAGCCTCATCTCCTGCCTGAAAATGATTAAATTCTGTGGGGTGAACTTTCCGAGTTGGTTCCGTCTGGCTCCACCCCATAAACTCAGGTCTGCGTTGAAAATTCAAATCGTAATAATTCCATTTAACATCTGCGATTTTTTGTCCTGCCTCGTCACCGAAGATGTTTTTGTGCCATCGGTCAAAATGTTTTCTGACCGATGCACCATCCGGGAAGCAACTGGTATCCCATGCCATATCAAGAAAAAGGGATGTATTGTATTCCAATGGTTTAATATCCCCTACATTTACCACCCAAATTTCATTGCTGTTAAAATAAGAGGCCTTGATCATCTCTTCCCAAATCAAAGCGGGATGTGTAGAACTGATCCATAAATAGTCGTGTGGCCTTCCCCAATAAGATATATGATAGTACACACCACTGCCTCCAATTCGTTTCTCCTGTTCGGCATCGGAATACCGATGCATGTATCCATAATTGTCGTCGGGCCATACCAGAGTAATGTCTTCCGGCAGTTCCATTCCGGCATCATAAATATCCAGAACCTCCTTGTAAGTAGTAAATGCTTGGGGCACCTTGGCCGGATCAGTATTTACATGCTTGCTCAACAACTCCCGTTGCTGACTGATAATATCATGCAGAGCATCCACCCGTTCCTGCATGGTTTCTGCACCAACCATTCCAGAGTCATGAATTCCACGCATTCCAAGGGTATAAATACTCTCAAAACCACTGCTCTCCTTTACTCTTTCCTCCCAGTAATTTAAAACAGTTTCGCGATTGGTAAAAAAATTATACTGACCGTACTTTTCATGATCCCATTCATCAACATTATTTCGCAACATGGGTTCGGCATGGGAACTTCCCACAACGATGCCATATGCATCGGCTGTTTTGGGGTTCTCAGGATTCTTATAGAAGGCATTTGTACATGGGTGCATGGCAGGCCATATAAAATTTCCCCGCAAACGAAGCAGCAATTCAAAAATTGCTGCATAAGTGCGTGGCCCAATATTACCCTCTTCAGGTTCCCATGTATTGGTTGCCCAAGGATTCAACCCCCAACATTCATCATTTAGAAATATCCCCCGATACTTTACAGATGGTGATTTTGAAACGAAATTCATCTGATCAATCTCAACCGCTTTGCGCTTTTCAGGAATAACATCGGCCCACCAGTGCCAGGGAGAAACTCCTATCCTTTCTGACAATTCAAACACACCGTATGCTGTTCCCCGTTTATCGGATCCAAAAATGACCAAAGCCTTTTCAATCTGATCCAGTGGATTGACGATCGACTGAATGCTATAAACCTCCCATAGATCCATTACATTTTCGGCAGTAATCTTATTTAGATCAATCAACTGCTGAATATATCTGCCCTTTGCTAAACTACCAATAATGATTGCTTCTCCAGAAACCTCCTCTACGGAAGTTTTTATAAGTGGCCGGATCCCAGTTAACAACTCCAGATCATCAGCCAGCGCCATGACAGCAATCTGCACTGGTTGATCATCAGCCTCATCATATAAAATAGTGAGAGGATAATTAGTACCATGTTTAATGAAGTGATCTGAAATAGCAGGCACAAAAAAAATCATCCAACAAAAAACCGAGAATAATACTTTTCGAAAACTAATCATATCAAGAATATTTATTTTTCTTTTAATAACTTCAAATTTACGCTCATAAATAACTTGCACAAAAAACCAAATAAAAACATGATCATGTGACGATTACAACACCAATTAAAAGCATTTAGCGAATGATATTTAATTCAGTCAACACTAAAAAATCACCAAGCATCGGTATTGTATTCAATAATTAATAAATAAAAACAAAAAGGGCTGTTTTTTAACAAAAATACGTTTTATAAACATACCATAAATGCACGTTATGGCATTTAAGTTACAGAATTTGACACCATTGAAACACATTAGACCAAATTTGAGGATAAATACATAACCGAGAGCATGGGCTAAATAAACGTTTCGCTGAACTTTAAAACACACTGCTTATAAATATTGGTAATCTTAAAACAACAATTTAAGGTCTGGGAATAACGAATTTCCAATATAGATGGATTTCAGACATAATAGATTGCCAAGCGACAATATAATTCGTTCAAAACATAGAATAGCGGTAGAGACACAAACTTTTGTGTCTCTACCGCTATTCTATAATCTATAACAAAAAAGTGGTCTAATATTCAATTCCCTGAATAATTTTCCCAATCACTGCTCAGGGATTAGATCCATTGGACTTCCGGCTGTATGGACATCATATATATCATAATCACCTTCGGTAAAAAGTTCTGCAACAAGATCAGGATCAACAGTGATTGCCGGGTTAAAATCATCACTCAACATATAATTCATCAGAGAATGACGCATTTGCCTGGCCACTATTCGGTTATCCAAGTCGCTATCAAGATCAGCACTGCAAACCAATAAACGACCTTCTCCTACCCGGACTTCAAAAACCAATCCAAGTTTTCGATTAATAAACCACGTATCAATGGGTTGCACGATTGGCTTGAATTCAGCCGGAAAATTATCCAGATTCATCACCTGTTGATTATGTAGCAATTCCCACCATTGTAAATTACTGTGGAAATCTGTAGGAAAATCAGCCATAGCCAGATGGTTCGGGTTGGTTAAAATGCCTAGCGTATGAGGAGGGCGCATCTGGAACCACGAAGTGTTCCAGAATACCGGGCGAAAATACTGAACCACGTCCTTTCCTTTCTCCACGTTCCCGGCAGCCAACAACAACACATCGCCTCCGTTGTTTAGTATTTCAACAGCTGCATCGTTAAAATCATCTGTTATAAATATCTCATCACCTGTAAGCTCAGGCAATTCAGCGGGGTAAACCCAGAAATCCCAATCATTTACAAATCCCTTGAACGATAACTCCAGATTATATTTGCCCGCTTCCATGCTAAAATCCAGAGGGAAACGAATGGCTCCTAATTCAGAATTTCCAAAGGGAATGTTGGTAGGTGGGAGTGTTCCTTCATCTATCACCTGACCATTTTCATCAGTGATTTTCCAAACAGGCGTTACATTTTGTAAAGGGAACTCTCCAAAATGAGCAACTTCAGCTTCTACAAGCAACTCCTCGTCGTTGGTATAAACAAATTTTGGAAAGCGCGTGAGAGGTACAGTCGTTCCAAAAAAACGTCTGAAATCCTCAGGTTTCACATAATCTTTGGCGTCCCAGAACACATCGGTCACCCCTACAATGGCACTCCCCTGTCCCGGAAAATCATTAAGAGCCAGCAATTGAGTCCCGGCATTCCCTGGAGTTCTGAGAGAAGCTTCTATTTCGCTCTTATAGCAAATCACCTGAAAATGTCCCGAAGCCATAAAAAATTCACGAGCTTGATCACCCATTCGTTTCCGTTCCAGTTCGGCCTTGAACATCACAAAATTCTTTGGTTGATAAACCCCGGTATATTTTGGTATCTCGTTAAAATCAGGAAAAACACAATATTGACCCATCTCATGAGCTACGTATGGTACATCATAAGGAGCAATGCGTTCGGCATAATCGAATAAACTCTGGGGGCGTTGATCCCATGGAAGCCCCCGGGATTCGGCTCTTATTATGAATTCATTGGATGGAGCCAACGGCCAACTGCGACCAATGGCAGCATGGGTATACAATCTTCGATTGTCCTTTTCCATCCAGTATTCAACCAGTTCGTTGAGGAACGGAATCTGGTTTCTGCCTGCAGGTTCATTTCCATAAGCAAACATAACGAAAGATGGATGATTGCCATACTCCTCGAGAATGCGATCGCATTCATCGATGATATATTGATCAACTGGAAGCCCATCACCAACCCATGTTCCGTGGTTGGTCCAAAAAGGTCCTTCAGGTTGCAAATATACACCTAGTTCGTCAGCGGCCTCAAAAGCTGCACGAGGGGGACACCAGGAATGGAAACGAAAATGATTGATTCCAAAAGCCATGGCCTTTTGATAGATCTCCTTCCAGTATTCCTTATCCATGGGCGCATAACCGGTAAGCGGGTGCGCAGCGCATTCTACTGTACCCCGAAGCCACACCGGACGTCCATTAATGGCAAATCTCGTACCTTCAGCTGTAAATGTGCGCATGCCAAATTGCGTTCTAAATACATCAGTGGCACCTGCATCAGTCTTAAGACTTACTTCGAGACGGTAGAAGGCCGGATGAAACTCATCCCACAATTGTACATTCTCACCCATATCAAACTCCAACTCAACCAACTGTTCTCCCGCCTCTAATGTTACAGGAAAAGAAGCTAAAACAGGAGATGCTGAAACGTTCACATTGGTAAGAGTGGCAAGGACTTCAATCTCTCCGCTAAATTTTTTAGGCGATTTATTAACCATCTTTCCAACCAACCTTACCTTGTTGGAGGCCACATCGGGATAAACCTGTACATTTTGGATATAACTATTTGGACGAGCTATAAGTTTAATATCACCCACAATTCCATTCCAGTTTCCTTGGGTATGATCGGTTACACTGTGAGAATCGGGTCCTACATTGATATCCTTAATACGATTATCAACCCGTATGGTAATCACATTTTCGCCTTTTGACATCAAATCTGTAATATCATATACATGAGGCACTGAGAGAGAGTTCTGCATGCCGGCTTTTGATTCATTCACCCAAACCGTGGTTTCCCAATGTGGTCGTTCCAGATGCAAAAACACCCTTTGTCCATCCCAATTCGAGGGCTTCTTTACAACCCTCTGGTACCAGGCTGCACCAGCATAATACTTTTCCGGTGTGAGCCAAAAAGGGAACATCAAATTGCCAGGTTGACGATAAGGCTCTGTGTGTGGGTTAAAAAACCAGGAGCTGTCGTAAATACTCCCTGTCCACTGTGTTTCTAAAGTTATCTCCAACCCAAGACGCTGCTCCATCATAGAACCAGGTAAAACCATCAGATCCGGCAATCGGGATTCAAACCAACGTCCTTCTACACCTTCATCATGTATATCCATTTTGAATTTCCAATTTCCGGACAGATCAATTTCCATTGCATCCCTGCTTGAACAGGAAGCAACAAGTAACACAAGAAATAGGTTAAATAATAAGTTTTTCATATTGATATGATTTAGATTTTGTTCTAATTCACTTTTAAAGCAAACACTTTACTCACCGAGTGACGAATTATGATAATTTATACATTGATTCTATCATTTTCTGATGTATTTTAACACCTTCATGTGTGCACTCCATCGAGCTCACTTCTTTAAATAACGTTTCCGCTTCATCTACCCGGCCATGTCCCAACAAGCCCAATCCTTTAATATATAAGCAATGAATTCGGTTTCTGATATCCAGGTCATCGTCCCATATGAGTAAATCTGGCAGAGAAACTGCAAAATAATCGATTCTCACCTCATCATTTAGATGTTTATTACCATATTCAATCAAGCGGGAGAAACGATCATCAGCTTCACGCCTCCTTTGAAGCTTCAGTAATGCCAATCCCTGGTAAAAAATTTTGTCGGGCGACTGGTCGTTATAAAAAATCGCAGCAGCTGGTTTACTGATCCCTTTTGTTGCTTTCTCCCAACATTCATAAGCTTCTGAGACTTGGTTCATTTCGTCAAAAACACACCCCATCCAATACCAGATATCGTTTTCCTGAGCACCAGCAAGTTTACCTTCTCCCAGATTTTCGGGATAATCCAATGAACGTTTTAGATAATCCAATGCCAAGTCAAAATTCTTTTGCATCATGGCTTTTTTTGCCATTTCAACCAAACAACTCACATATTGATTGGTCACTTTTCCTTCACCCCCCTCCCACGGATGGAATTTCCGTTTCATAAGCATATCAAGTGCCTGTTCATGATTACCCTGGAGATTCAATAAAGTGACAACTTCAAGATAAAGGTCATCACGCTGCTCAATAAGTTCAGGAAAATTGAATAGCCTCCTTAAACGATTCTCTACCGGATGATTTAAGCGTCTGGTTAATTGATCCAATTCCATCAACACTCGTGCATCGCCGGGATCAAGCTGAAAAGCTTTTTCCATGCAGTCTAATGCGTATTCTGCATTTTTCTGTTTATTAAAATAATTTAATGCAAGGTTTCTGAAAACCGTCGGAAAAGTTACGTCCAATTGCGCGGATTTCTCCCAGCAATTTGCAGCAATTTCGTATTGTCGTGCATTATACCAGTAATTCCCCAGATAGTAATATGCTTTTGAACCTCCCGGATTGATTTCAATTGCCTTATTTAAAGCAATCAGAGACTCCAACTGATTGGGAAAGCAATAGTCAGGCAATGCATTTTCAGCATTTTGAAATGCTGAAAATGCCTCTTCGAGATCTCCCGTATTACAGAGAAACCATCCCATATAATACCATCCCATTGGATATGTACCTGCTTCTTCAAGACCAAACCCCAATAAATCAATAGCATCTTTCCACAAACCGGCAGCAGCATAATCCAATGCATATTCAATATAGTTATGTATGTTTTTGCGGATGAGTTGACTAAACTCTTGCTGCGCCTTATTGTCACCGAAAACCAGCGTTTTCTCATAAAGAACGCCAAAATTGAACCGATCAATGGTGAGTGCCTTTTCAGCCAACTGAAGCGCTTCATTAATCTTACCTGCATGTCTAAGAATTGCACATTTAAGATGTAACGCCTTATGGTCGTTACTGTTTCGAGAAATGGATTTATTAATATGTTCCAAAGCACTGCTATATTCACCTTTCAATGTATCCAGACGTGCCAGTTGAAAATAGCCACAATTTTGCCAGGCTGCCATCCACGTGGATTTGTAAAAAGCAGAATAAGCGTCCTCGTTTTTTCCCTGAAATCTTAAAGCAAGGCCGAGATTGTAGTATGGTTCCCCATCGTAAGGATTGGGATTGCGATCTGTTAAAGTTTTAATCGCTCTCCTAAAGAATTCTTCAGCATCAGAGAACCTGCCTTTTCGCAAAAGCCACAATCCCATGGCATTGTTGCAACGTACATCTCCCGGTTCCCTTTTCAAAGCTTCTTCGTAATAATCCGTTGGCTGATATGTTGCATGTCGGTACTGCTCGAGATGATGTCCGGTTAAAAACAACTGTTCAATGCTGTCAATTTCTTCCGGTAATTTGGCAGGTTTGGCAGGATCAGGAATTTCATTCTGCCGGCAACCTTCGGGTTGCCAGCTCACCAATACCGTCCCATCGTTTTGGGTAACTTTCAGAAACAAGTCTTCCTCAACGGTGTCTTCAGGTAGTTCGATGCTCTTTTCGTATGAATTTAAAGGTGATGCACTGTAGGTATCTACAAAAATACTTTCCCCTTTCGCAAGTACTTCTATTGTTGCATTCGGATAAACCCCAGTCGTATAAACCTTTAAAACAAGTCGATCGTTAACGATCTCCATATTAAGCATTGCATCTTTTGTTGCATTTTTAACTACCCCCAAATCACGATAAGGCATAAAGTATTGAACAAAAGACTTTTCTTCATGGGGAGCCAACCATGTAAAATCGGGCTGATTATCGGTAAAGACCCCACACATCAGCTCAATATATGGGCCGTCTTCATCCGTAAGATGTCGATCCCAGGCCTTTCCGAACTCACCATTCCCCCATGTCCACTGCTTTTTTCCTGGCGAAACATGATGATTAGCTACGTGAAGCAGTCCTCCTTTTGAATCATTTTCATAACCTCCCACAAAGTCATATTTTGATACAATGGCCATGTAAGAAGTAGGAACAGGTATATTCTTATATCTGGAAATATCAGTGCCGGGAGAATAATCTATTTTATAATAAGTTCCAGTGGCCACAGGGAAAGAAGAAACATCCCGTTTGCCATGATCAAATACAGCATTAACATCTGGAGGGAACACCGATTGGTAATGATCATTTACTTTTACGGCAGGGTTGGCCCACCAAAGAAATGTCTGTGGTAAGGGGGTGGGGTTATATATTTGAACTCTGATTTGAAGATATGATTTATCGGGGTAGAGTGTAAAACCAGCCATCCCTTTGGTTCGAAACATTCGTTCCAGTTCGCTGCACCATACCGTAACACTCCCATCTTGATTCTCTTCAATGGAAAAGTCAACAGGGTCGAAAGTTGTTGGGCGATGATGTTGAGGCCAGTTGAACTCAATACCACCTGATATCCAAGGACCTGTTAATCCGACTAAAGCAGGCTTTATCACTTGGTTGTAATAAACAAAATGGCGCTCCTTCGTTTTGTCATAAGCCATTTGTATTCTACCTCCCAACTCTGGTAAAATCATAATCTTCACAAAATCATTCTCAAGAAAAAGAGCTTGCCAAACTTTGTCCTTTTTTTCATCAAAAATCTTTTCGATTACCGGATAAGGATACACCACACCAGAACTCCCCTGATAAACACGTTTTTCAAGGAACATCGGATTTTTTTCGGGAAGCCCCGTTTCGTAAGTGGGGATAACCACACTCTCTTTCCAGGCTTTAGCTTTGTTGGTTGACATATTTAATTCTTCAAATTCTTATCCATATTCAAGTCCTTTTCAATTTCCTCCAGAGTTTTACCTTTTGTTTCTGGTAAAACGCGATAGATGTAAATAAACCCCGCAACACAAATCACCCCATAGATCCAGAATGTTCCGGATGCTCCAAAAGCACTATTCAGAAACGGAAAAGTTAACACCAGCAGAGCCGACGCAGTCCATAAGGACAAGGTGGCTACAGCCATGGCTACACCTCTGATTCTGTTTGGAAAGATCTCGGATAAAACCACCCATGTGATTGGAGCCAAAGACATGGCATACACAGCAATGGCCATAACCACTATGAGCAAAACCGCCCATCCCGTAACACCAAAGAAATAAAAAGCTCCCAAAACCATATATATCAGTGCAAGAACTCCAGATCCCAGCAACATCAGTTTTCGTCTTCCCCATCTATCCACCGTACCCATGGCAACAATGGTGAAAACCAAATTAACACTTCCGGTTATCACGATGTTGAGAAACATATCGTTAACAGAATAACCAGCAGAGGTAAAAACCTCCTCAGCGTAATTGAATATCACATTAATACCACACCATTGTTGGAAAGCAGCCAAAACCACTCCAATCAACACCAACGGAGCAACTCTTTTATCCAACAGGGGTTTCAATGATACTTTTGAACGGCTCTCCTTTAATGTTTCCTTGATTTGCTCCAACGCTACATTTGCATATGTTGATCCACCAATTTTATTTAGTATTTTCTGAGCCTTATCATAGCGATTAATCTTTGCAAGGAAACGAGGTGTTTCAGGCACCAGAAACATTAAAGCAAAGAATAATCCCGCCGGGATCAGTTCTGCCCAAAACATCATTCGCCAGCCCCATTGAACATTCCATGAAGCATGCACATCCTCAGCTGATAGTAACTCAGGGACAGGTTGAGCAATGAGCATATTCACAATTTGAGCAGCCAGTATGCCAATTACAATAGTCATTTGATTGATTGAAACAAACAATCCACGTTTTCCAGCCGGAGCTATTTCAGCGATATAGATGGGAGAAATGGTGGAAGCGATTCCGATTCCCACTCCACCTATGAGGCGATATATAATGAAAAGAGAAAAAGAATTAGAGGCTCCGGTACCTAAAGCCGAAACAACAAACAATCCTGCTGCAAACAGAAGCAACTTTTTTCTACCCAGTCGATCGCTGGTGCGACCGGCCACCAGCGCCCCCAAGATACACCCCACCAAAGCACTGCTCATTGCCCATCCCTGCAAACCCGGAGAATGCGCTATACCGAAAAAACTCTCATAAAAAGGCTTCGCTCCACCTATCACTACCCAATCGTATCCAAAAAGCAATCCTCCCATGGCAGAAACCAGTGACAGGCTCAATACATATTTTGTATTAATCTTATTGGTATAGGCGTTTAAGCCGCCCAAGTTAATTAACTGATTGTAAACGAATAGGATTATTGAAAACCATTCTTTTTATGAGTGAATCGAATATTGTATCCATATTAGACCGCCTATTGTATCTGAAATGGTACTCATCAAGGTATCCTTGAAGACGGTCTTTGCTGCAATGGTGATGAATCCCTCGTAACCATCCTTTGAGGTTCATTATGTGGATATGGATATCCTGAAAACTTTTCCCGTTTTCTGATTTTAGTTGCTCCAGATTGGGATAAGTCTTTTTTAGAGGAATATACCCTTTCCACTCATCGGTTATGACTTTTGTGTCCTTGCTGATGTATGTTTTAAAGAATGGCTGAAAGGAAGCAGCAGAAGCATTGTCGATGCATTGAGCATAGGCACGTCCAACACCGCCCTCAACAATCTCGAGGGCGACAACTACAAGCTTTTTGTCTCCTTTGCTTCGACCTCGTTT
Organism: Alkalitalea saponilacus; assembly: GCF_900168165.1. Classification (GTDB taxonomy): domain Bacteria; phylum Bacteroidota; class Bacteroidia; order Bacteroidales; family Marinilabiliaceae; genus Natronoflexus; species Natronoflexus saponilacus. The sequence continues at coordinate 507 of NZ_FUYV01000003.1, read as the reverse complement.
GCCTTCTTCCTCCCCGCCGATATAGAACTCATCAACATGAGCTATACCGTTGATTGTATGCTGTTTGCTGCTTTGCATGGCTTGTTGAATTTTCCATTTAAACTCCCAACAGGTCTTTTGGCGCAATTCAAATTCCTGAGATAACTCTAAGGAAGACATTCCTTTCTTCTTGGTGCTTATCTTAAAAGCAATGTGAAAAGCTAAGTGCAAAGAAAATTTACATTTGTCGAACATGGTTCCTGCAGTTGGACTTTCATCATATTTGCATTTCATGCATCGTCTTGAAAATGGTTTTACGCCTTTGTAATACTTTGTATGATTACATTTTTTGCATTGATAACCGTTCTCGAACCATTTGACATCAGCCAGATAACGGTAGCAATCATTTTCAGAAGGAAACGCATTATAGAACTTAATTGAGTTCACGCCTTTAAATTTATTTCGTTCATTCATGCTACTAAAGTAGCATTAAAAAAAATATTGGGCGGTCTAAGCGCCTATACCAAT
>NZ_FUYV01000037.1 GCF_900168165.1 Alkalitalea saponilacus | reverse complement strand
GGTGCGATTGGCTCCCAACGGACGAACATACACAGACTGCATAGGCGGGATCAGACCCATCTCCTCCTCGTTGTAACTCTCCCCGGTAGGATAAAGTGCAACTCGGGCGCCGGGAACAGCTGCACGGTTATAGGTCACAAACGTCATAGCCTCTCCAATCAATGCCCTGTACCAAATGGTTGGCTCAAAATGCTCCCGACTCCAGCCCGCATTGCTTTGCCAATTGATAAAACTGGGGTATGGATTGGCCATCAACTGATAACGGTTCTCCAAGAATGTTCGGTAAATTTCCCCAGTATTAAGAACCCCGGTATAGGATAATTCCATAAAGTTATCCGCCTCGTTGGTTTTATGATAATATACAGCCACTCCTTCCATGTCTCGCATAGCGGTTTCATCGTGTTGCGTGAATGTTGAATACCATCGGTCGCGATAAACATTGACCAATGTACCTGAGCCCTGTGCTCCGGGACTGAAATTACCAAAGGTGGCATCCTCGATGGAACTACCTAAATAAAACCATTGTTCTTTAGGCAAAGTTAACTTGACGTTAGCTTCCCCTATAACAGCACCATGGGTTATTAATGATGCCATGCCGCCAAAACCGGTCTCATTTTTCAACACTAATCCACCCGGCTCTAATGAAATATCCAAATCCCCATTCACTGTCAGTTTGCCGCTGGAGGCCACAGTCAAGGTTGCGCCCGTTTCAATGATCAGATCATTCACCTGTGCCACATTAGCGCCTGAAATCTCAGGCAGATTGGACACCGCTGCAATGGTGGTGTTCGCACTGGCAGAGGGAACTGTGGTGTTGGTCCAGTTGCCGGGTTTAAACCAATCTGTATCTGTAGCCCCCGTCCATGTGTAAGCAGGAATAGAAATAGACCCAAAGGTGATGTAATTACCTGCTCCTGCGTTGGCGTTAAAAGTAAGACTTGGAATCCTTGCCGTGCCCGCAGAAGAAGTGCCGGAGACATTGCTCAAAGACACCTCATGCCATTTATCGGTCAACCACTGAACACCGCGCAAACCTGACTCTGCTGGATTAACGCCACTGGAAGCATCCCATCTCATGGTCACCTCAGCTGTTGCCGAGGCAGGTGCTTCAATATTCCAATATTCGTTTGAACTGACATATTCTACCCGATCTTCTTTACTGCTGGTTGCGAGTCCGGCGCCATTTGGTGAACTGCTAAAGTATTGAGCACGCCAGAATCCGCCCACAGAAACGTTGGATACCCCAACCACTCCATACCGGAAATTATTCCCCAATGGGAAGTTGAAACCGGCTCCTGTGTTAATTTGCTTATAAAGAGGCCCATTTACATATTTGTTAGAGGCCGCTCCAACGATTGCATCAGAACTAAAACTCACAATTCGGAACTGTGCATCATTACTTACTAAAACTCGGCCAGATGACAGCGTTAGTATATCAGCAACATCAACATTATTAGAAAACAGCACATTTGAAGGATTATTTACCGTTAACCGGTTAAAACTATTCCCTCCACTGAAATTAGCTGCCCCGGATACCGTTTGAATATCGGTACCGTTCAGAACAAATACCGAAGAGGCTCCTGTACCTGCTACAAAAGATCCACTCTCAAACAACACATCTCCCTTGACAGAAATCGTTCTGTTTCCTTCGTTTCGGGCCGTTGGGCCGTCTATCAACAGATCTCCCAATAGTTGCACATTGCTATTTGGGAAACGACGGGTTCCTGATCCCGTTAATTCAAGATTATTAAGATTATGGATGGTACCCAATATGTCGTAGCTGTCATTTCCTCCAAACCGCAAAGTACCTCCATTCCCCGTTAAAAACTCCTCGTAAAAACCAGCAGGCAGATCGCCTCTCTCAAGGCTTAACACCCCGGAGCCAAACACATCTCCAAGTCGATGACCAAAGGTTTGCCCCATAGACAGCACTCCATTCTCGGCAATGGTTGTACGGTATGAAGAAGAATAATTAACCGGCATTGCTACCTCATGGGCAACAATCACCATGGATCCCCTGGGGCCTCCTGCCGGAACAGAACCACCTGAATCCGGATAGGTGTCCCAAATTGAGGCATCATTCCAATTACCACCCATGGTTGTGATATAAGTTGGAACCTGATCAGGTATGGCCGCATCCAGGCCTGCTGTATAGTCACCACTGATTCCAGCATCGTCGGTTGCAAAGAAACTAAACACCAACTCCCGGTTGACCTTATCAATTACCTCATCACCACTGAACTTATTCCATTCGCCAGTAGCGTCAGATAGTAATCTCGCAGTGATGTATTCTTCAAGATCACCTTTCACATCGCCCAGGTCATATTTCATTCGCGCCTCTGCTGAAAAACCCGAGAGTCCTTCGGAACGCACTACCCAATGGTAATTCAAGACATTGTCCCAATCTGACGGATTGATGCTGGGATGAGGCTCACCGGCGGGCTTCACCAATAGACTTCCACTTCCGTTATTATTGGCTGAAATGGTAAATCTTACCGGTGTATATTTTCCGATAGAACCAACCGGGAACGTGAAATTACCGGGCCCTGCGGGCATAAATTTCTTTACTCCGTTATCGGTAAATGAGACATTGGTCTGTATCATATTGGATTCCGAGAAGGGATTCGTCTCAATAATGATGGCGCTCTCAGCCAAAACCAGCAAATTGGAACCCACATTTAAAACCCCCTGCTCCATTTGAAGCGCATGGTTGATGTAAACCGTGTTACCTTCATCAACCTTAATGCCCTCCGGATTGTTGGTCGTTAACTTGCCAAAAGATCCGCTGCCATACAAGGTTTGCTCCTCAACCCCGTTAAGGACAATACCTCTTCCTGAACCACCCCACTGATGATCGCCCAACATATAAAGATTACCGGCTACAGACACCACATTTGAGTTATCCACCAACAAACCATCTTCATGCCGGAGCCTGTTTTGAATCTGAATGGAATTGTTCAGATTCAATTCACCCGGAGAGGTCTTTGTTAAATTAAAGAATGACAAACTACCTGTTAGCTCTTGATCTCCGGAACCACTAAAGAATGTGGTATTGCCATTGGCCATAAAACTGCCGTTTCCTACAAAATCTCCTTTAAGAATTAAATCTCTTCCATTGGCATCAAAACCTGCACCCGCTTCCACTTCCAAAAGATTAGAAACAGTTAATGGTACTGTCCACTGACGCAATGTTGGTGCATTGCCACTAGAGTTACTTACCAACAGGTTGGGGATTTCTATGTCAGAATAAATACCAATGACCTGATTGATAGGCGTATCATCATTTCCTATTCGAAATTCAACGTTATTATTCACCGTTGAAGTTTCGGGAGACAAGTAAACCGATGCAAAAGCAGGGTTGCTTTGAGCTCTGGCTATTTGCAATTCACCTCCTGTAAAAGTAAAATTACTTCCTGCATTTAGCACTTCAAACACACCCCGGTTGTTTTCAGGTGCCACATTGTTACCTACGATAACAGTTCCTCCGGTCTGGGTGTAATCAAGGATGCCTTCACTGGACGTAAGCCCCCTTCTGATTTGCGAACCTACAATCAAGCTTCCATCCGACACATTTATGGCAGCGTTCCCACTGGCCGAGTATTCTATGTAATTGTTACCACCACTCATGTCAACCGTTCCGCCGGTTACAACCAGCCTTCCATCCAGCAAAATGCCACTGTTACCATTGGCATTAACTGTTCCCTGACGCACCTCTAGGCCGGCTGTGCCGGGAATAAAGAAATCATCGCCTCCGGTGGTTAAATCCAAGTCGATAGCAGGGTGATCCAAAACAAGCAGGCCGTTTAACAATTGGACGGCTTTTTCTCCTGCCAGCCCATTGGTAGCACCATTCAAAGAAAAATTATCTGTAAAGGTAAAAGACGAACCTGTTCCGGCGCCTTTGTCCATTTCTATTTTATAGAGCTTAATGGTTGGTGGATTGGCATCAGTGTAGTCATTAATAAATGAGTGATTTCCTGCACCTGACAGACGCAATATTACATTGTTATCTGCAGCATTGGTATAAAGGTTCATATCAATATTCCCACTTCCCCTGTCATCAGTCGTAAACCCTAAATGGATATTATCCTTTACCTCAAAAACATGCTCTACTCCATTTCCGCCTCCCGAAGCAACTGATAGCTGAAAATTATTTCCATTCCCTGTTTTCCCTTTACCGGTAACAAATTCACCGGTTGAGAAATGATATGGAATTGCTCCATTTGGAAATTGAATACGCCCGTCTCCGGTAAATCCAAGTCTGGTTCTGTTTTCTACGGAGTAATTACCCCCAACCAGTAGCCGTGCAGAGCCATCTACCACCAGATTCTTCATTTGCATGTCGTAATTAAAACTGACGTGACGGCTGGTAGAGTTTTGTCCATAAATCCTTAAGGTTGGCAAAACAGAGAAAAAATCTCCTTCATTGACATTATAGGTACCATTTTGAGTCATATAAAAACACACCAAACTGGTATCATTGGCTGCAAATTCGCCAATATCGGCATTAATTATGGGCTGAGAACCCAAGTTTACTTGCAAATACAACTCACCAACCCCTGAAATCTTCGCCGCAGTCAACTGATCCCCCGGAGCAAAACGAAGGCGCTGTAAATCTTCAATATCTTGAAAAACTCCTTCACGTTGCATAATTACCTCGGCAACCTGTCTGTTTCCATTGACATTTATACCATCTGTGCCATAAGAACCACGAATCACCACAACATCTCCTGCTCCGGGAACAGATGATGGATGTGTAGTGCCTTCAGGTGTAGTGTACCAGGAATTAGTGCTGCCCCAGTTATATCCTCCCCAACCACTTCCCCTACGACTATAATAAATAGCAGGCGCACCCACAAATCTGGCCGGCATACCAGCCGTATAATTGGCATTAATCCCTTCAAATCCGGCATAACCACTACCGTGAATAAACTCACCGCTTGCCGAGGTCCCGTTAAACACCAAAATCCGTGTATTGGCATCAAAGGATGATGCGAAAATATCATCCACATCGGCTGAAGGTGAAGACTCGTAATCGCGGGCATACGTACCTCCATCCAACACAAATCCGGGCACATATTGGTTCTCGTTAGCAACTCCGGCAGGTAAATCAACCCCTTCTATCCCACTTTGATTTCTATAATAAAATCTGTAGGCCATCTCAGTTGGAATGGTCTCAAATTCAGAATACCCCACCCTCCAATATTGCTGTAATATTTCACCACCGGAAAGGTCGGTTGTTTGGAGTTCCCCACTCACGGGGCGAATACGCACATATCCTTCGTCATCGGCTTGCAGACCCTGGACGTTGATTTGTGCAGGCCGGTAATAGATGGTTGTACCGCCATCGGTAGTATAACCAATGGGAAAAGTTACCGGACTAATATTATTACGGATATTGTTTGAAGTTTCAGGCAATGAATTCTGTGTAACTTTTAAAGCCAAACCACCATCACTGGCCTTACCGTTGGTGTAAATTATATTGTCACCTGCCCTGCCAGTATCAGTCACTTTTAGCTTACTCCCATTGACGGTATTATCCGTCACATCCTCAAACATATTTGTGGCCAAACGCCACATTTCATCAACCTTTAAGAGATGGTTTTTAATGTAAATAGAACCTCGAGTAAACTCCATTCGTTCAATATAAACATCGCTGTTAAGTTCCACAGTCTGATTTGCATTCACGTTGAAACGGATATTACCAAACACAGCCCCTTCGGATGTATTGATAATTACCGGAGGATCCTCTCTGAAGCGGATCTGCGCAGTATTGGGAGTCCCTCCATTTATCGGATAACTACCACTGCTGAAATAAGTTCCAAAACGATCGTAATTGGTAATGTTACCCCAGATTCGCATGGTTAATCGTCCCTGATCAAAAGTTCCCGACAACACCGATGCATTGCCGTTAACATCCACCGTTAAAGAGCTGTTTCCGCGTAACCCGGATCCAGGCCCGGGAGATACCAAACGCAAAGTATTGCCCGTAGTGCGATTGAGGACAAAATTCCCCAGTTCCAACATATTTTCAGCATTCACAAAATTACCATCACCATTATAATCAAACTGATTGCCAGTATTGCCCCAGTAAAGGGTATCAATAGCCGATGTTCCAATGGTCTGGTTAAAATGAGTAGTATTAACAATTGATGGTTGACGCGCTGCTCCATCATAATTTCTTTCCCGATCTCCATCTGCTGCCGTCCAGTATTGAGCACCAGCCTCAATTTTAAAGGAACCTCCAATGTAAACATCATTTACGTTTTCTGAAGAAGTAACCGCATAGAAATTTATTGGTGGGTAATAATTATCGGTTTCCTTTCCCCGTATTATAAAATCCTTAAGCACCCTTAAAGGTTGTCCGGTAATGGTTACCGCAGCACCACCTGTACCTGTTGTTCCGCCGTCTAATTTAAAAACCGCAGAATTACTAACCGTTTTGGTCAACTCTAAATTGTAAAAAGGAGCTTTGGAGGTGATGACAAAATCATTGGCATTGCCAATGTTAAAAATAACGTTTCCACCGATTACATTTACGTTGGTAGCATCAGAATTAATAAAAACACCGCCTTTGCTGTTGGCCTGATGAATGTGCAAAGTACCACCCGACATATTAAAAACATTACCCGGATAGGAGAGATTAAAACAGGAGTAATTATTGTTAGTAGATCCTCCAAGCACATTTGTAGTACCTCCTGTCTGTACGTATCCGCCTACATTCTCAGCTCCAAACACAGAGGTTCTAAGTTGATTGAGGTTAAGCGTTCCGCCTTCAACCTTTACCAGGGCATTGCCCCGGGTGGTAATGCCACTGTTTACTGTGGCATTTAAAGTACCGGCACTTACCTGTATCACACCATAAGGAACAATGGCTGTACCACTGGTTTTAGAAACCGTACCACCATCGACCCACAAACGGGCGGCTTCGGAAATGTTGTAATTACCGGAATTGTTTAATTGAGGCACAACAACATTGCTTTTTATACGGACTGTACCCCGTAATAACCCCAGAGCATTGGTATTGGAAGTTAACTGCGGCTCTTGAATAGATCCATGGTCATGATTGGCAAAACCCAGCAGTCTGAAATTGTCCTCATGGGTGGCTTCCAATATTAGCTCATAGGTAGCATCCGTACCTTTGTCTATTTCTATTCTGTAAACTTTGGATGGCCCGTTGAAAAAAGCCAACTGGTTTTTGGAGTCATTTAAAAAGTTAATATCCACAATTCCATCACTTGCCTGACTGCCGTAGTTAGGCGAGTTACGGTTGGTAAACTCTACTGTTCCGTTATTGGTGAAATCGCCATACATATTAAACTGGTGACGGGCATTGGCCGTACCAGTAAGAATTTTTCCGTTTTCCTCCACTACCACATTGCCATTTACCGTTAGGTTTAAAGCACTGGTGGCAGAACTGTTGTTAATCTGGAATTCCCCGGTTTTAATCCGGAACTCTCCATTGATGGTGAAATCATTTAATAATGTAACCTTTTCTGATGTTGAGGCCAAATCAATTTCCAGATTATAGAAAGATAAATCCTGTGTTAAATCATAACTATTGCCATAATAGACCACGGTTCCTTCTCCCTGTCCGGCAGAGGTGAAATGAGAAGCATCCCCAAATTCGGGGAAATTATCTCCGGATAAAAGAATACGTCCACGACCTCGGATCTGACCAAAACTATGTCCGGTAGTGGCTTTTAAATCCAATCGCCCATCCACGGTGACCATTGAATGAATTTTATCATTGGAATCTACTGTGACTGTTTTTCCATTTAAAATAACTACCCGATCAGACGCTCCGGTAGGGGATGTTGTAGGAGTATATTCATTGGGATTATTGGGCAAAGCGCCGGATGGGTCAAGCGTCCATACTTCCCAGTTGTCCCAATTGCCACTGATTAAGGTGTACCAGGTGCGGGTTGATCCGCCTTCGAGTGGGCTTGCTCCCTGATTCAGGGTGCCAAGTGTATAGTATCCGTCCTGAAAATCAGCATCAGCCACTTCAAACCAGACCCTTTCGCCCAGTTCAACTCCTTTGTCAGATAAATCCACTTGGGTGTAATTTCCCTCAGGAGTTTCTTTTCTCAACAACACATAATTACTTAATTCCTGAGGAAAAGTGCCATCCTCAAAACCTTCCGGAAAACTAAAGCTCAAACGCGCATTTGAAGAACCTCCTTTATTGACATACCAGGAGCGGTTCCACGCTGCCACAGCCCCGGATGCTGTTACATCAGGTCCTGTTTGAATGTTATCTTTATCGTTAACCGCTCCATTGTGAGCGGTGGCAATATATTCATCAACTGCAGCATCGTTCAATGAAATATAGAAACCTGCCGAAGGGCCAAAATTTTTAAACCCGGTTGATGATCTGGCATAACCGGTCAGGTCTTCATAAAAGGTTCCTTCGGATGGAGAATAGGACAGAGAAATTTCCTGAACGCCTATGCTGTATTTATTGCTTAAATAACTTACCACCAACGCCCGTTGAATGTCCGTTAAATTGGTTTTATAGATAATGATCTCAGCTATTTTTCCTTTGAAGTTACGGGCGTCAGGATAGCTTTCATCCAACTTTCCAATTTCGATATCAACAGATGTGTTATTAATATTAGACGCACCTGTCAGCCTCCATGCACCATTGTCCAAAATCCCGTTTTTGTATATTTTAGATGAATCGTTGGTTTGAAAAATATAGTTGGCAATATAATCTGTTTCAGATGAATTATTGGTTCCGTTTATGCGATTGGATGTTTCTGAATAGTCAGCATAAAGCCGGTAATTGGTATATTGGAAAAAAGCAAAAGAAGTATTTGACCCACTGCTATTCAAACGTTTTGAAACCAATCCCTGAGGATTGGTGCTTGTACCTGAATTATAAACCACAAAAATGGAGAGCTGGTTCACATCGTTAAAATCGGCATGATGAGCAATGGAAAAATTGCCACTGGTGAAGGATGAAAAATCCAACGCATTCTCACCATTGATGTCTCCTAAAGAGATGTTTGCCCCATCACTTATGGCATGGTGGTCATTCCCCGATTTGTCCGTCCAGGTATCCCCACTTCCAAATTCAGTTAAATCAGAAGCATCCAACCAAACCAGGTTATGTGGTTGCCCGTTGGAACCATCAGCATTGCCTACTCCTGCAGGGCCTGTTTGTGCATTAGCTGTTCCTATTATTAATAAAAAGCCAACACATAAAAACAAAATTTGGTGGCAGTATATTTTTTTCATAATCCAATATTTAATTCAAATAACCGTCAAAAATAGTCAAAATCTATTAGTTATATACTTCTTTTTGTTTCTAATGGTTTAATTATTTTGATAAACGCCTTTAATTATTAGACCAATAGCAAAGCAGCATGCTAAGAAACTAAGCGAATCATATCCATTCCTACGAATTTCTTAAAAAAAAGATTCAAAATTCCTGTTGTTCTGCAAGTTATGATTGCGGGAAAACATCATGGTCGGCGAAGAATATCATGAACCATGTGAGATTTTACCATATAAGACATATAAGGTTAAGACATCAGGGCTAACGACCCTTAAATATCGTCAATCGAAACGCCAATCTTAAAAATCCATAAACCATGAATACTTAAACCCATCGCTCACCCCCTAACCCCCTAAAGGCTCCAACACTTATTTCACCACAGATTACTCAGATTGCCACAGATATGATATTAAAACAATTGAGGGCTTCACTAAAAGTGAAGCCCTCAATAATTTATCACTGCGCTTGTGCCTATAAACGTCAGCCGAGCGAAGTCGAGGCTCGCGTTTAATCATCTCTGTCCCACTACCCGCTCACTCTTCACCAAATCGCCTACGCTTACACGGATGATGAATATGCCACTTGTTCTGGGCAGCATCACTAAAGTGCGGCTGCTGCGGGCATTCATTTCATTAATCTTACTACCATCAATACTGTAAACTTCAATTAATGGATCGCCCATCTGTAGCAAATCGGATTGAATACTTACCAGCGCCTTTCCGGCTACTCCGGTGAT
>NZ_FUYV01000036.1 GCF_900168165.1 Alkalitalea saponilacus | reverse complement strand
TGAAGAAGACGCTTTTCGTGAATTTCAATTCTATCGAATGTTCAAGATTCTTTATTTCTGAAGAACTTCCATTTTTATGAAATTCATTTGCTTCGAGAAACATGAAATTTGGCAGAAAACTTCAAGAAATCCAGATAATTACTATTTTTAAAGTGAATTTTTAACGAATTGATTGAATTGAAATTGAAACTACATACAACATTGTGTAATAACCAATAGCTTTTGGTTCGGCAAAATAGTCACCCCCCTACCCCGCGCTAACTTTTGCAACGGCGGACAAGGACGCAGCCCGCAAAAAAGCCACTGGTCATACACAGGTACGTTGGCAACAACTGTAGGAAGCCACAGAACATAATAGAAACCAAAAGGGAAGAATAATAAAATGGCAATATTTGAGATAGACAAAGGAAAAGCAAAACGAGTTCGATTAAGTGAATTCAAACTTGAGAAAGACCTACAACGACTTGTTGAAGAGAACGTTGAGACAATCTTTAATTGCCGATTTATTGCAACAGAGTTCTCTACAGGAAATATTCATTCTGGACGAATTGACTCTTTGGCGATTTCAGAAGATAATAATCCTGTAATTATTGAGTATAAAAAAGTTGCATCGTCTGATTTAATAAATCAAAGTCTTTATTACTTACATTGGATTAGAGACCATAAAGGGGACTTTCAAGTAGCTGTAAATAAAAAATTCTGCAAAGAAATAGAAATTGATTGGTCAGACATTAGAGTAATCTGTCTTGCACCTGAATATAAAAAATACGATTTGCATGCTGTTCAAGTTATGGGAGCAAATATTGAATTATGGCAATATAAGATTTACGAGAATGGAATTTTAAGCATTGACGAGGTTTATAAAAGAACATCATCAGTTACTGCATCTAATCAAGACACTGAAGACTTTAATGGTAAAAATCCAGTAATGGTTGAAGCAGGAAAAAAGGCAGCTTTAACAAGGAAAACTGGTTCATATACCATTGAAGAGCATTTTGAAAATTTGAATGAAGAAATGCAGGAGTTATTTCAAGCCATACGTGAATATTTGACAGATTTAGATAACTCAATAGAAGAAGCTCCCAAGAAGAAATATATTGCATACAAAACCAGTCAAAATTTTGCATGTATACAAGCATCAAAAAACAGGATAATTATTTATTTGAAACTTGATGCTTCCCAAGTTAACCCTATTCCCAAACAAGGTAGAGATGTAAGTAAAATTGGACATTTTGGCACAGGTGATTTTGAGTTGACAATTAAAGATTTAAAAGACTTTGAAGAAACTAAGCATTTGATTAATGAAGCATACAAAAATATCGGAGGATAACATGAAAATAAATTGTATTGAAATATTGATAAATGACGAAGAATTAGGCTGTCAACTGACTTTCTCCGATAAAAAAGAGTTAGGAGAAGATTCTGAAAATATGACAGTTCAAGAACTAATAGATTCATTAGGCAAGTATCTTTTAATACAAAGGTCATATCCAGAAGATGAATTTGAAAGTGATTACATTCACTTTGAAACTCATGATAAGAAATGTTCGGGAGAATTAATTGATTATGAGATGTTTTTATCCAAAGAACGATTTGAACTAAATCTGCTAAATGAAAAGATTGAAGTATTAATAAATCCGACACAAAAAGAATATTCTGAGTTAAAAAAGATACTTCCAATTTTGACAAATAATAGCGGAAAAATAACTGTGAGTGACTGATAAACAGCAGTTGCCAACAGCAAAATATAATTAATTGCGGTTTTGGTGCGGATAATCAACATTATCACCCGCTTCAGCCCCGGTGCTTTTCGACAGGAAAGTGCCACGCATTCCGCAACTAATCATATTTGCGGACCGTTGTGTGCAACCCTAAAAGAAGACACGACCGACAATAAACGAACAGAAAAATGAAAGACAAAGTGCCAACGCTTCTGCAAAATCAAAAGAGTTGCATCCCAACGCTCAATGCCGACACAATGCAGCACATTTGCTTTTGCCCCTACGCACACGACCAACTAACAGACTTTTCATAAATGATATTAAACGAGACATATTATCAGAAACTTTTGGAGAAATTCAATGATGTTCAACATCTTGAGACAAATTTTTCTAACAATATTATCGCCTTGACTGTAAAAATTATTCTTAAACACTTCCAAGAAAACAAACCACTTCACATAAACTTTCAAAACTCAAAAGAATCTTTGTTGAAAGTTGCAGGACATCTATACATAGAGTTGGCAAATGATATTTATAAAAACCATTATGACTTGCCAGACAATTACTGCATAGGTGATAAATTAAAAAGGATTAGAGATAACCAGTATTACGAAATAACAAATATTGGAAAAGACGATTATACTCTCAGGCAAATTTTAAGAAAGAGAAAAACCGAAATTTCACCCGCTACCCTTTCAGGAATAAATTATGACAGGTTGACGAAAAATTTTGTGAAAATTGATAAAGGAACGGGAATTAGCGAAAGAACCATAAAAAACTACTTTTCATTTTTTGAAAATCTCAATAATGAGAAAAGCGATTTTCCAAGACTGAACTTTGACAGACATACCGTATTCATTTCTAAAAAGCCATTATGGGATAGTTTAATCGAGAAGAATAAAATACCATCAATCTATTTACCTAACTCAAGAGAAGAAAACCACCTTTCAGAAACTAAATCAATTCCAGCATTATCAGATTGTCTTGTTTATTTTACTCCAAAATATGAAGTCTGCTATCAGCAAATTATACAGCAAGACAAAAAAATAAAATCAATAATTGTCTTCGATACAGAGGCAGCCCAGATTGAACAAATGATACTTGACAAACAAAGATTTGGCTTCAATTTAATTGTACTGTCAAATAGTCTTTCCCCTCAAAAAAACACTTCAATACCTAGTTGGAATTGGTTCAAAGAAGAAATCGACATAGTAAATGCAATATGATTAAATTCAGAAACATACCTAGTGCCGAAATAGAAAGCTTTATCGGACATCTTGATAACAAAATATCATTTCTCAATTCCGAGTTTGGTATCGAATTAAAATCATACGGTAACATTTTGAGAATAGCTATAAATGCAATTCAAAAGGATACAATTGAAAATCTAATTGAAAGAGTAAAAATAAACAAGGAACTTGAAAAGGCATTAGATAATGCAGGGGGCTACACAATTGATTTTCTAGGAGAAAATAATCCTAAAAATGAACTACTTGAAATACTTGACTATTTAAAAACAAATTTACCCAAGCAAGAAATTTTAATAAATCACTTAAACCAAATAGATAAGAGGGCGATTGCCTTTTTTGACAATAATGATATTGATTTTGCCACGAAGCACATTAAAAACAGAAGGGTAGATATTCAGCCTTTTTCTGCGTTAAAGAAATTGCACCTTGAAAACAGAACACTTGTTTTTCATAGTTTCAATGGTCAAAAGGATTTTGATTTACTATACAATCTTGATAATGAAGTAGTCCTTATAGTTTATAAACAAGAAAAAAATCTTTACTACAAGTATTTAGACCAAAGAAAAAAACTGATTGAACAGGAGATAAAATCAATTGACAGATTTTCGATTTGCGGAATTGAATATCAGGAAACTCGCAATTATTTGATTGATGTAAGTTCTACAATCAATGGGATTGTGTCAAGATTAGATGATTTGGGAAATAGAGCTTATGATGGTTACAAAAATGAATGTGATATTTTACTTAATGACAGTGAGGAAAAACTTGTTTACAAAATAACCACAAACCTTTCGGAATTATACCTTGAAAGTAACGATACGGTTTTTACAGAACGTGGAGAATTGAATAAAACCTATAAAGTAAAAGTTGGCGATAGAATTAGAGTTTATCCTAAAGAGGAATTGGCTGTAAACTTATACCAAGTGGCGGTTGAAACTGAACCTGAAATTTTCGGAAAAGTAGAGGAACATTCTATTTATTGGAAACAGTTAATAAATGAAATGAGACATAAATACGGGGATGAATTGCTGTATCAAAAATTAAAAGAAAGAGGTCTAAGAATATTGCCAAACACATTAGCAAGTTATGGTAAAGGGTACAGGAAATTTCCTATGTTCAACAATGATTTGCGTGCTATTTTCAAGCTTTACCATTTGGAAAAATCAGACATTGATATAGATTTAATGGTTAGACCAATTTTCAAGTCTAAAACAACCTATAATAGCACAATGATTGTTCTTGGTCGAGGTTTAAAACAAGAATTACGCTTGTTTTTAAAAGAAAATAAAATTGGCGAAATTTTACAAAAGCGAAACTTTAATGCAACTACATTAAAGACTTTTGTGGATGAATATATGCCTTTGCATATCGTAAATAGCAAAGATGTTTTTAGTGAGAATATTGAAACATTGGACGAATCAACTTTACAATTAATTGAATTATGAGTGTAAAAGAAAATAGAGACATCTTAATCGAGCGAGTAAAAAAGGAAATTATAGGCCCAGGCTCAGATATTTTTCAATGTCGTGAGGATTTCAGCAATGAGATAATTGAAGGAAAGCCTTTGCAAAGATATTTTTCAGGAATTCTTTTCCCAAAGCAACTCCAACCTAATGGTAGTGATAATGGACAAGAGGAAATGAAAGAGGAAGACGAGGACGATTTGACTGATTTAACATCAGACATAACTGATGGAGAAACAAAAGAAATTGAGATTTTTGATGAAGAGGAGGACGAAACGGACAAAACAGACACCCAACCAAAATATACATCAAACACATTTTTTTCTTCACATTTTGGGATAACATTTGCCGTTGACAAAACTTGCAAAAACTTTAAAGCAACAATCAATTTTGGCATTTACAAGAAAGCTAATTTTTCGGAAATTAAAATTCCATATAGCGGAGAAGGAATTCACTTTTTGGAGCAATTCGGACTTAGTAATTTTATTTCTTATGATGCCGAAAATAAAACACTATCACAATCACAAAAACTTCAAAGAACTAAAGACGGAAAAATTACACCCGAGTACCTACATTTTCAGGATTGTCTAAAATCATTAAGGCAAAATACTGATAAGGATTTTGCTCTCTATAGAGTAATTTCTAAACTCTTTTTCAAAGACAAATACAAGAGATTTGATAACTCAATTACGTTAGACATAAATGTTTCAGACATTGAAGCTGCTCCAAATAAGCATTTAGAATTGATTATTTCCGAACAGCCTAATTGCAACTCTGAAAATTGGAACAAGGAAATGAAAGAAAACCTTGTTTTCCATTTAAAACTATACTCCAACTACGCTGATAAATATTACATCAAAGCAGTAATTGAAAACAAAGTACAGATACCAAAGGATAAGTTTTCATTATCGAAAGAAAAAGTCAATCAAGTAAGTTGTTTTCAATCAGAGATTAAAATTGAAAGTGAAAACCTACTGCCGTTTCGAGATTATAAAACTCACTTATACAAAACTGACGAAGATAAAATGTTGGATTATCTCTATCGAGAAAAGCTTGCATTTGGAATAGGTCATAATACTGCTTGTAATTGGGAAAATGCACAATCTCCAAATACTCCACAATGGATAGAATCAACATTTTTACCTGAATATGATGTAAAAAGCCAAAGTTCCGAGACAGACAAAATCAAAGGCGAAATTCTAAATATCAAAAATCTTTCAGTTTTTAATACAGACACAAAAAGCATAATTGCAAATCTTATTAAAGTTTCAGAAGCCTATAAGAATTGGATTGAAGATGAACGAAAATCTGCAAACGGAAATGAATTAGGTCTGAAAAATATTGTAAAATGTGAACAGATATACAGTCGAATAAGTAACGGTATAAAACTGCTTTCAGAAAATGACAATGCCTTACGAGCATTTCAGTTAGCAAATACCGCTATTTATTTGCAAATGTTTCAAACTTCACAGCATTTCAATACAAAAAAGGAGGGTTTTGAAGTTTGGGAACGAAATGAAGTTTTGCAACATAATTTTCAAGATTATACCAAATTAGATTTTCCGTCAGATAGAGTTCCTGAATGGAGACCATTTCAGTTAGCGTTTATTTTGCAATGTTTAGCATCATTTGTTGATGAAAATAGTAAAGAGAAAGAGTTAATAGACTTATTGTATTTCCCTACGGGAGGTGGAAAAACCGAAGCATATTTAGCAGTTTCAGCCTTCTTGATTTTTTGGCGAAGAATTCAATACCCAACGAGTTATGATGGTGTAAACATCATCATAAGATATACGTTGAGACTTCTTTCTGCACAGCAATTTGAAAGAGCTTCAAAAATGATTTTAGCTTGTGAATTTATTAGAAACAATCACAAAGATTTAGGCGACAAGAAAATTACAATAGGTTTTTGGGTGGGTAAGCAAACTATACCAAATAGTCTTGCAGATGCACAAAAGAAATTACAATCTACTCAGCAAAAACTTAATCAAGGCAATACATATTTAGTTAACCCTTTTCAGCTTTCAAATTGTCAATGGTGCAACACGAAAATCATAACCAAGATTACACAAAAAGATACTACTTATCAAATCGGACACAGGGTAGATAGGCAATTAAAAAGCCATTGTTTAAATGACGCTTGCAATTTTTCAGAAAAAAATGGAGGCTTGCCAATTGTTCTGATTGATGATGACATTTATTCAAAACCACCAACTATTTTATTTGCAACTGTTGACAAATTTGCTGCTTTAGCTTGGAAAGGAGAATCGACATCACTTTTTAATAATGGCTCAAACAGAAAGCCTGAATTGATAATTCAAGATGAGTTGCATTTATTGAATGGCACATTAGGCAGTTTAGTAGGTTTATTTGAAAATGCCCTTTTGGAAATTTGCGACAATCCTAAAATAATTGCTTCAACAGCAACTGTAAAAAATGTTGACAAACAAATATTGGGTTTATACGGTCGTAATGCAAGAGTATTTCCTCAATATGCAACAAATTCAGATGATACATTTTTCTCAAAAGTAATTGATGAAAGTAAAAGAAAATACATAGGTGTTTTACCTACCGGTAAAACCACAGTAGTTACCAATCTTCAATTATTAGCTTCGCTAATGTTTGCAAGGTTAGAAATATGGAAGAAATCCACTGATAAATCTGATGCCGATAGTTTTTGGACTTTACTTTCATATTTCAAAAGTCTTAAAGAAATCGGTCGATTTTCAAACAAAATAAATTCTGAATTGAAACCCATTATCAAACAATTGCAAGTAAGATATCTAATTGACGATTATAATTCAGCAAATAATTATCTCAAACTTTCTTACAGAAACATTGAATTAACAAGCAGAATACCAAACGAAAAAATCAAGAAGAACCTCGATAAGCTCGACATACAATTCAATGGCAATTTAAAAGACCATAAAGCCTATGACCTTGTTCTTGCAACAAATATGATAAGTGTTGGTCTTGATGTCGGTCGATTAGGAGTTATGATAATGAATGGAATGCCACCAAATACTGCCGAATATATTCAGGCAAGTAGCCGTGTTGCGAGAAAAAATGAAGGTATTGTCTTTACACTTTTTGACCCATTCAACAGCAGAGATCTATCGTTTTATGAAGATTTCGTGCAGTTTCATAAAACATTTTATAAGCAAGTAGAACCATTGAGTGTGACACCATTTGCAGAAAATGCTTTAGACAAAATGTTGTTTACTCTTATCCTCGCCTATTTTAGACACAAAACCCCATATACTAGCAACGAAGCTGCAAATTCAATTGTAGATGATAGAATTAAGAATGAACTCAGGAACAATCTTTTAACCCTTTTCCAAAATCATCAATTCGCTCAAGAAGATGTTCAACTCATAATGGAAAAAACAGATACCATTTTGAGAGATTGGAGATATAAAGTTGATGCTGAAAGAAACTTAAAATATTATTGGTACAATCATCCAAAAGAATCCTTAATTGTGCCTTTGCAAGAAAAGAAAAATGATGATGAAACCCTTGTTGCAATGCAATCAATGAGAAGTGTTGAGCCAAGTGCAGAGATATTAATTAGACAATATTAGAAGATATGCCAAACGATAAAATAAAGCACGGTAGAAGCAAGCATATATCAAACTATGGCGGAGTTGGTTCACTAATTGAAACAACAGATAATTCAATAATTATTGAAACATTTGACAATTGGGGCTATTCCGACTTAAATGAGAAATTAGCTCATTACATCATAAAAGATGATAGGCTTTTACAGCGACTTAAAAACAAATTCCCGAACCTTAAACATTTGGTTTCAATCCCTACTGATAGAGATTCCTTTTTACATCAAGTCAGACCAAAAGCAAACTATTTTCCCAAATGGTTTTACTGTACGTACTGTAATCGCTTTGCATCATACTTTGAATGGAAGAACAGATGGAGAAGTGCAGGGAAAAATCTTGATTTTTTCAATCCACCGAAATGCAGTAATAAAGTATGTAAGGAAAATCATTTAGAACAGATTCGATTTGTAATGACTTGTAGTAACGGTCATATTCACGATTTGCCTTGGGAATATTGGAATAATAGATTGGCATCTGATAAGAGTAATGTAGAAGAAAACGAAGACGACAATAAAAATGAAAAACAAAGTGGTCCTCAATTAGATTACACGAAAAGATGTTGCGAACAACAAGACTTAATCTACAAAATAAGCCGAGAAAACACAGAACTTTCAGGTATTTGGATTGAATGTAAAAGTTGTAAGAAAAAAGCAAACCTTAAAGGTATTTTCAATTTTGAAAAGAAATGTGATGG
Organism: Alkalitalea saponilacus; assembly: GCF_900168165.1. Classification (GTDB taxonomy): domain Bacteria; phylum Bacteroidota; class Bacteroidia; order Bacteroidales; family Marinilabiliaceae; genus Natronoflexus; species Natronoflexus saponilacus. The sequence continues at coordinate 1,727 of NZ_FUYV01000036.1, read as the reverse complement.
CAAAAAATATTGGTTAGGTCAACTTAACGGCAAATTTCACGAAGAAGAATGCGGTATAACAATGCAACCAAGTATTTCTGTAAAGCTAAAAACCAGTAATAGTGTGTATTATGCCAATACACTGAGCAGTCTTTACATACCTGAACTTCAAAATCCGCTCTCTACAGAGATAAGAATAGATATTGACAATATGGTAGAAAGTGAACAATTCACAACTGAACAAATTGTTCAACTAATAAGCATTCAAAAGAAAATTGATAAAGAACTTGTTTTGCAATATTTGGAATCAGGTGAGATAAAATATATTCCCGATAATGTTTACCGACAAACCGAGTACGAATATTTTTTAGAGAAAGAACAACCAGACAATAAGCAGATAAAATTTAGAGTGATTGACTGCACCGAACAAATAAATGGTTTCTCAAAATTGGTTAAGATTGATAAGTTGAAAAAAACAACTGTTCAGACATCTTTTACAAGGAACGAACCAATTGATATAGATTCAATCTTACAAGACCAAACTGAATACGAATATTCGGTTCAAAGACAATCAGTTTCAAAGAACAATTTTGATTCTAAAACTTTACCTGCTTTAGAAAGTTACGGAGAAGGTATTTTATTCATTTTGGATAAAAGCAAATTAGAGCAATGGGAGAAGCAACAAGATGTAATTGAAAGAACAGAAAAAATTAAATTCAATGCAGAAAGTGCAGATTGGAAATCTCATCAAATTATTGCAAAGACATTAACTCCAAGAAAAGTACTGATACATACACTTTCACATCTAATAATGAGAGAATTGGAATATGTATGTGGCTATCCATCATCTTCACTTTCAGAAAGACTTTATGTCAGTGAAACAATGCACGGATTTTTAATATCTGCATTTGATGGTACAGACGGTTATTTAGGTGGACTTTCAAATCTTTGCAACGACTTAGAGAACTTGAGAAAAATTATTGAAAGTTCAATATTCAGAGCAACTGACTGTTCTTCAGACCCAATTTGTATAGAATCTGAAGGACAAGGAGTAGGACAGCTAAATCTTGCAGCTTGCCATTCCTGTACTTTGACTCCTGAAACAAGTTGCGAACTTTCAAATCTTTATTTAGACAGAAATTTAGTAATACACAATGAATTTGGATATTTCAAAACAATGATAGACTAATATGCCAACGCTATTGGTGGCACATTTGCAAAACCGCTCAAGCCAACACACAATCCAAGTTTTGCAAAAGAGCCACCAAGCCAACGCTCGATAGAACAGACACTAAATGACTGATAGCCAAAATAAATTGAAAGAAGGGCAGCACACAACATCGTATATAAAACATTTGGCAGTCAGTGGGTTATCGAGCGTTTCAGCTCGTATCAACAGCACTTGTAACTTGACAGGAAAGTGCTTCGAAATGCCAAACGTTTCATATACGTGACCGTTGTATGTAATTCGACAGAAAAGAAAGAACCTATTTAACCAGTTGACTTTTAAGACTTAGGCGCTGAAAATAAAACTGAGAATAGTCGAAAAATTCGATGATTTGATTTTTAAAGCATTGAATTTTTCGGAATCCGATGTTTGAAAAAAAATCGCAGAACTCTGAAAATCAATAATTATGTAAAACTTTCGAGAAGAATGAATCTTGAAAGACAAGAAATTTTCGGCGGCTGAATGTTTACAGATGGAGAAAATCGAAGATTTTCAAAATTTTTACGCGAAATATTTGATG
>NZ_FUYV01000015.1 GCF_900168165.1 Alkalitalea saponilacus | reverse complement strand
CAGGGAGATAAAGCAACTCCTTCATATTAAATCTTTCATCGGAACTAGCGAAAATGCTGTAATGATACAAATATGGACTGCTTTGATAACTATACTTGTCCTAAAATACTTAAAAGCATTAGCCCAATATGGCTGGAGGTTGTCAAATTTAGTTGCGTTTATCAGGTTGAATATGTTTGTGAAAATTGACTTGCAAAAGTGGTTGGATAAACCCTTTGATGAACCTCCTGAACCAGTTCAAAAATACATACAGGGGGTTTTATTCTGAAATTGTAGATGTTTCTGGCTAAAACTACTATTTTTAAAGAGCAATAAATCCTACTGAAGATTATTTAGGACAGTATTGATTCTCAACCTTTTTTTTACCAAGAATATAAAAGATTGGGTATACGACAATAAACAGTATCCCTAAGTTTATTATGTGTGGATTTTTGAAGTGAAAAATCCCAAGAACAATTGTAACTATAGACAGAATAGGGAATATTATTGATAGAATGAGAAAAAATTTTTTCATAAAAATTGGTGTTGTTTTGTTGGACATGTAGATAGTGTCTCATTTTCAGATTATTTCTTCTTCCTTTTCTGCTGAAAGTAATAAACCAACAAAAGGGCGTCAACCAATAAAAAAATGATCAAAGCGATTAATCCTGCGGACATAGTTTTTAGGATTTAAGGTACAATTGGATAGAAAATTACAAGTTGTAGTGACTCTGCTAGTTATAAAATATCAACGTTATGCTCCGCCATACTCCTTATTCCATGATTTGAGAATTTTCCTTAAATGCCACGGTTTAGTTTTATATTTTTTTGAAAAATAAATCAGCAGGATGACATCAAATAGCAAAAAGAGCAATAATAAGATTAGGATTTCCATCAGCGTAAATTTTTAGAATATTTACTCAAAAAATTGGCTTTGAATTTTTATCCTACTAAAATACATTTTTTTATGGAATCTTATAAAAAACATGACAAGAATCACTATAAAATAGTTATGACAATAAACCGGAGAGAAACAGGCGGGTTTTGAACATTCTAATACATTGCTATATTTGTACTGTTTAACAACGATTTATTAACTCTAATCCACACTTATGAAAAGATTTTTACTTCTGAGTTTAAGCCTTCTGGCTTCCGTAGCCATTACTGCACAAACATTTACCATCAGACAAAACGTTACCGGAATGAGTTGGGATAACATGAGAGGTCAGAGTTTTACCCCTCAGGTTCAAGGTTCCGGAACAGGCGATGTAGGAGATGACAATACAGTTTTTCTGGAACACTTTAGTTTCGTATTTGCCTCATCTGCATATCCAGAGAAACTTTACTTGTATTCAGAACTCCCTTCAAACATAGAAGAGTTGGATAATGGTACAGGTGGAATTCTTATTGCGGAGAGCATCTCCATGAATAGTGATGATTTTTTATATACACGCTATTTTTTCGACTATCCGGAACTTGAAAAAGATCAAACCTATTATGTTCTGTTCAGACAAGATGCCAAAATAGAATCAGGTGGTGGAAACAATTATACAGGAGGGGGCGCATTGGATCGCAGGGATAATGATATTTTTCTGCACACATCTCAGGATTTGAGATTTGAGGCTCGTTTTACGCCACCAAAAAACAGTGAAGCAAATATTGTGACACTTACGACTCCATCACAAGTGGGTGAAACCATCATTGATCTGGAAACAAAGAGCGTCACATTTTCAGTTCCGGCCAGTCAGGATATCTCTTCTTTGCAATTAACCATCGAAGTTTCGGAAAATGGAACATACTCTCCCATGCGCACATTCTGGAACTTCTCGTCTGGTCCTGTGACCATCACAGTTACCTCAGAGAGTGGTACGGTTGTAAATGAGTGGACAGTGATTGCAGATAAGCCTCTTAATACGGATGCCAGCATGGGAACGTTTTTCATAGATGAAACCATTGGCCATCCGGAAGTAGATGAAGACAACCATACCATTAAAATAGTGGTCAGTGATGATGCCGATTTAAGCACTCTGATTCCTTACATATATCATCTTCCATTTGGAGCCACTGTTAGTCCCGCAGTGGAAGTCCCAACAGATTTCTCAGAGGGCTCTGTAGTCTATACCGTTACAGCCGAAGATGGAGAGACTTTTATTGAATGGACTGTAACAGTTGTCACGCAGAGCCAGTCGACATCCATAAAGCAGGATTTCTTATCAACGAAGATTTATCCTTCAATTGTTAATGATCTGCTGGTCATAGAAAATCAAAACAATAGTAAACTGGAAGTGACTATTTTCAACGTGACTGGTCACATGGTTTATTCGCAAAAGATTGAAGCCAACCCTACTAATATATCAATGAGCCATTTGCCTTCAGGCATATATCTGATAAAACTTTCAGATGGATTAATTTTCGAAACTTATAGAGTAATCAGAGAATAGCGTATTAGCAAAAAGTAAAAAAGCAATAAAAAAGCACCTTTCCGGGTGCTTTTTTATTGCTTTTTTGTAATTAACTATTCGTTAAGCTTTTTTTAATAGATAATCAGCCACATGATAACCCATACGTAATCCCCTATGTTTATTATTAATGGGTTGTGTTTGTCTAATCCCGCTATATCAAACTTATGACCTGTTATGTTATATGATTACTCTTTTTTAAAGGATTGCCATTTCCTATATGTTAGAGTTCTCCATAACCACTCAAATGGCCCAAAATTAAATCTCTCTAACCAAAATTTGCTCAAAGGAATCTGAACCGCAATAATGATAAAGGTGAGGGCAATTCCCTGCCAGATATTTACTTTCCCGAACAATCCCAATCCATAGCTGTGAAACAGAAATGCAGCAATAATGCTGTGCATTAAATAATTTGACAAGGCCATTCTTCCAACATAGGCAAATCCTTTCGTCAGTTTCTCAAATACTCCCGAATGAATCATAAGGACTATTCCTGACACATAACCAATGGTAAGGAGAGGACTCCCAAATCCTCTTAAAATAAGAACAAGAACAGCTGCTGCAGACATCTCATCGGCAGGGATTGTCAACGACAGCCATGCATACACCAGCGATACAGGAAGACCAATGGCAATTCCCAACAATAGACCTTTTTTAAAGAATCCCTTATTTTCATGGGTGTTTACTAATAACCTTTTACGGGCGGCATATTGTCCCACAAGGAACATGGCCAGAACATTGGGGTAGAAGAAGAAAACTCCTGGCAAAATCAGGCTGTATTCTTTTAATCTTATTTGAACTATCTCTGAGAAGCTTCCGTTTGCATAGGTCTGTAATGCTTGTTGTACAAGTGCCAATGTTTCCGATTTTTGCTGTGCCATGGCACTTTCGATCGCTTCCTTTGATGCCGGATCCTGCATTCCGAGGAACATAAACAGAGAGAGAAGCGTGGTGAGAATTATGGGAAAGAGCAAAATTCCAATGGCCCATTTTATAAGCGATTTGTCTTTTTTCTTCCTAAAAAGGATCAATATCAGACCAAATATTCCGTAAAAGAATAGAATATCGCCCGGCCACAATAGCAGGACATGTAATGCACCAAAAGCAATCAGAATTGTCAGTCTCCAAACGAATGTGGGAACGACTGATTTGCCTTCCGAAGAGGGCTTTTGTAAAAACAGCCAGAAGCCATATCCAAACAACATGGAGAACAGCACATAGAATTTTCCATCAAAAAGGAAATAGATCAAAAATTCACCAATCTTATCAGAAGCACTGGTCCAATAGGACTCGCCAAGAAATGCGTAACCAACCGGCGCGTTCATCCAGAGCATGTTGACCATCAGAATGCCAAAGATGGCAAAACCCCGCAAAGTATCCAGAATTTCAATTCTTTGCCCGGGGGTTGTAGGAGATAAACTGTTTGACATGTTTATAAGTATTTGGATTGCAATTACAAGAACTACAAAGAAACTTGAAAATGATAATAAAATCTATTTATTTTCGATGTATGACGATTCAGCAGGTATTAAATGTCGAAATATTGCCACAAATAGACTTTCTGAAGAAATGCTGTACGTCATCCAATGCTTACCAACCTGATATCGAAATGAAGAACCGCGTATGGGGGAATCTTATTGCCTGTACCCTTTTTTCCCCATGCCAGATCGTAAGGAACCCAGAATTTATAACGACTTCCAGCGGCCATTAACTGTAGTCCTTCCTGAAGCCCCTCAATTAATTCGTTCAGGGGTACCGTTGAAGTTTGATTTGTTCTGTACGTATCTTCCAAAAGGGTGCCGTTCAGAAGCAGTGCCCGCTGATGTATTTCCACGTTGCTGAATTCATCAGGCTTATCACCAGTGGTTTCCTCAACAACCATGTATTGGAGTCCGCTTGCGGTTTCAATTACGCCCGGCTTTTGAGCATTTTGCAATAGAAAATCTTCACCTGATTTCCTGTTGTTTCCGGCAGAGCCTTTGCTTCTTTGTTTTTTATCTCTATTGCCCATATTGATATTTTTTTTGCAAATATATAAAGGTAGAACGTTTAGGCGAAAAGCGCTCTAATTTTTCAGTGGGCGACTGCTAACTTTAATCACGTTATATTTCCGGAAAATTCTTGCGAGGTTAATAATTTCACCTGGATTTAAAAAGACTATAAACATAAAAAGCTGCTCTTAGGCAGCTTTTTATGTTTGTTTTTATGTTCAATATCTTATTTCGCAGCTGGAGCTTTAACAAACTTAATCAAAAGTGCTCCCAGCAATAACATAGAACCGGCAACAATGTAAGACCATGTATAGGTTCCTGTTAAATCAACCACACGTCCGGCCAAAATGGGTCCTATAATACCTGCCACACCCCAGCTGGTGAAAATCAGGCCATAATTTACACCAAGGTTTTTAAGCCCGAAGAAGTCGGCAGTGGTTGCAGGGTACAACGAAAAGAGAGCTCCGTAAGCCAGACCGGCAACGGCAATCCCTGCACCGATTAAGAAAATAGTGTCCAGGAACGAGAATGAGAACATCACTCCGGCCTGAATAAGGAAAACAATCAGAAGCGCGGTGGTTCTTCCCATGCTGTCAGAAAGATATCCGCCAATGACACGTCCAAGGGTGTTAAATATGGCCATAACCATGACAATGTAAAATCCTTCGGTTGAGTCAGTCTGAACCCTCACTATTCTTACAATGTGTCCAATCAGCATCAACCCCGCAGTTGCACTAAGTAAATAGGTCAACCAAAGAAGCGCAAAAGCCGGAGTCTTTACCATTTGGTTCCATGGCATGTCTTCAGCGTTAGCTACTACCGGACGTCCGGCCTTAGCTTTGGGAACAAAACCTGCCGGGGGATTTTTCAATATGAGTGCAAACGAAACCAGGGCTACAATTGCAATGATACCAAGAATTACAAATGTACTTTCAATTGAATAGAGTCTTAAAAGACGAGTGGCCAATGGAGCCATATAAACCGATGAGAGACCAATTCCGGCAACAACAATACCAGCAATAAGACCTTTTTTGCGCGGTTCAAACCATTTTATTGCAGAAGGAGTGGCACTGGCATACCCAAAACCCATCCCCACACCGCTTATGATACCAAATGTACCAACCATGAGAGCTGGCGTAGTTGCAAAAGCGGATAGGAGAATTCCCAGGCCAAACAGGGAGCCTCCAATCAGAGCGATGATGCGAGGTCCATACTTGTCCTGCAAGCGCCCTCCAAAAATGGTCATGAACGAAAGAAGCGCGACACAAACAGTATAAGGCAAAGCAGCCTGAGTGTTGGTCCAGTCCCACTTTTCAATCAGTTCGGCGGCAATCACACTCCAGGAGTATAGCAATCCAAGAATTAGGTTGATCCCTGTGGCGGCGAAAGTAACTATCCAACCGGTAGAGCTTTTTTGTGTACTCATCGAAATCTTGTTTTAGATGCGTTTAAATTTTTCGGTCGTGAAAATACCTATATTTTTTTATTTTTTTAATGATTCGATGAAAGATGGTATGTTAAAAAGGCCATTAGTAAAGGTTGTTGCTCTCGTGTTTAGAAAAAAATAAGATGTAATCACCTTAATTTTTCTAACTTTGCACAACATTTTCCTATCACAATCCTTTTACAATCAAACCAATGATTTAAGAATAATATATAATGAATCTAAATTCTTTTGTTATGCGGCTCTTTAAAAATAAGGTTCATTTCTCTGCCGTTTTGCTTTTTCTAATTGGTGGCTGTAATGAAATCATAGAGTACAGTCCATATAAAGCCGGGGTAAAATCACCTGATGAAGATTTAAATATCAAGGCGATGGAACAAATTTCTGAATTTAGTCAGTCGGAGTTTCGTCCTTTCAAATTGGGATTGGTGGGCGATAGTCACACCTATTACGATTATTATGAAAAGCAGATTAGGCAGCTCAATAAACATGATGATATTGATTTTGTGGTTCATCTGGGCGACATCACTCTCAGCGGTATTTATCGGGAATTTATCTGGTTCAGGGATATAACGGCCAAGTTAAATCACCCGATGATTACCATCATCGGCAATCATGATTATTTATCAAACGGGGAGTACATGTATCAGGAGATGTTTGGGCCTTTGAATTTCACCATGGTATACAACGACTGCCTGCTTGTGTTTTTCGACAATGTTATTTGGGAAAAGAACGTGGAAGACCCCGATTTTGACTGGTTAGAATCAGTTCTAGAGGAGGGACAGGATTATCGTTACCGCTTTGTCTTTTCTCATATACCACCATGGAGCGATCAATTCAACACCGGGAATGAATATTACTTCAACATGTTAATGGATAAATACAATGTTGATTTGTCGATTCACGGACATACACACAACTACAGATATAAACAGCCTTATGATACCGGCCCTCCTTATCTTGTAGTTTCAAGCAGTCAAAAAGGGGAAATATTTTTTCTTCATGTGGAAGAGGATGGCTTCTATCCGGGAAGAGAGGATTACTAAGGAGTTTCTTGTTTAAACATTGAAAAAACAGAATGAGATATAATACAGCCACTAAGCATATTTTGTTGATTGCATTGTTGTTGATTACAAAAATTGGATTTTCTCAATCGACAGGAGACCAATACAGACAAGGTATATCAATAGAAGAAAAACCTGCAGTTCAGTACGATACTATTCTGATAAGGAAAGGCTGGTATATCCCAGATCATTTAAAACTTCAGTATGCCGGTTTAATTGGATTTATGTCGATTGGAGCAGGTTATGAAATTACAGATCGTTATGAACCAACATTGTTTTATGGATTGTTAACGGAGCACTTTGGGGGGAGTTCAGTTACTGTTCATACCATATCCCTTAAAAACAGCTGGAAACTCTTTCGACCGGGTTTGCTCGGAGATATAACCCCCAAAGCCGGTTTTTCGGTAAATCTGGGATTTACCAATAATACTTTTCACAGACTGCCTGCTCATTATCCGAGTAACTACTATTTCCAGAACCGGATTCATGTGGCGCCATTTTTTGGAGGCGAATGGAAAATTAACATGTCAGGCGATGGTTTCTTTAATGCGGTTGGTTTATATACCGAAATGAGCACTTTGGATAATTACATCCTCGAATTCATTCGAACGAAGTATGTTACCATTGATAAAATATGGAATCTTTCATTCGGGGTCTCTTTGTATATCAACTAATCTTTAAGAACATACCCTACCTTAGGGATGTTCTCTATTGATACATTGGGGTCGTTTGCAAGACGTTTTCTCAATCGTGTAATAAAAACATCCAGACTACGCCCGTTAAAGTAGTCATCTCTACCCCAATACGCATTGAGTAAATCGCTGCGACGAACGATGTTGTTTTTGTTAGAGCACAGCATTCGCAACACATCACACTCTCTGTATGTTAACCTTTGAATCTCATTTTCAAAGATTAGTGCCTGGTTTTGTGTTTCAAAGAGGTATTTTCCTATATTACAGCTGATTTCCGGCTCGCTTTCTGTGGAATCATTTTTCTGATAACGATTAAGGATGGCATTGATGCGGCAAAGTAGTTCATCTTCATCGAACGGTTTGGTAATGTAATCGTCTCCGCCCAGGTTAAATCCTTTAAGTTTGTCCTGCTTCATAGATCTAGCTGTTAGAAAAATCACAGGAATTTCCGGGTCTTCCTTTCTGATTCGCTCCATTAAAGTGAACCCATCTATACCGGGAAGCATTACATCAATGATGCAAAAATCAGCACCGTTTTTAAGAAAAGCGTTCAATCCAGCATCCCCATCTGTTGCCAGTTCAACCAGAAAACCTGAAGTGGTTAGAAATTCTTTCAATAGAAAGCCCATGTTGGCATCGTCCTCAATGATCAGTATTTTTTTCTGATTGGTCATGTGGTGCATATTTATATGGTGCGAATCAAAAGTTAAATCTATGATTTTCCTCTGCTGCTTCGTGAAATTTATCAAATATTTTGTATAAAGACAGCATATGGCAAAAAAAATTAAAGTCGGATTACAGGAAATGTTAAGGTGAAAACACTCCCTTTTCCAGGGTTACTTTCCAGTTCAATGTTGCCACCACAGTCATCAGTTACTTTCTTTGCATAGGTAAGACCCATTCCAAATCCTTTAACATTGTGCACATTTCCTGTGGAAACTCTGTAGAACTTTTCAAAAACCTGTTGTTGGTCTTCTTTTTTTATTCCAATACCGTTGTCAGTAATCTTTATAATTAAATTGGAATCCTTATTGGTGGTATTGATTTCAATGATTGGCTTCTTTGCAACATATTTCAGAGCATTGTCTATCAGGTTTGAAATGATGAGCGATACAGGTCCGTATTCTCCCTTAATGAGAGCGTTTTCAGCATCTGGATTAAATCTGATGGTAGCATTTGAATGTGTAAGCCTTACCTTGAATGATTGTATCACGTTTTCTATCAACTCATGCATATCCAGGTCATCAAGGTCGCAATCATTGTGCTCTGAGCATCCTACACGCAAGATTTCTTCAACATGATGCTGAAGCCGCTTAGTTTCTTCCAGAATTACTTCAGAATACTCATTGGTTTTTACTGATATATCTTTTTGTTTTTTAATAAGATTAGTGGCAAAACGAACATTGGCAATGGGGGTTTGAAACTCATGAACCATGTTGTTAATAAAGTCTGTTGTTCGCAACAACAGAGCTTTTTCCCGCTTGTAAAGATTTCTGGATACCAGAAAAGCATACATCACAAAAAGGATAAAAATAATGGAGAGTCCCAATTGACTCATTATCTGTCCTATCAGGAATTGATTTCGGGTAGGAAATTCAACTTTAATCTGGAATCCGCTTTGATCAGTTAATCCGTTTAGATTCTGAGTGTATGATGGCGGGGTAAATAAGCGTCCTTTGCTGTAATGTAATAGAGTATCTGTAAGTTCAAATGTAAACGGAAGTTCAATTTTATGCGCATTCAGACTTGAACGTATGATGCTGTCAACTTCCCAATACTTTTTTACATGTTTTTTTTCTTCGTGTCCTCTACCGCAAAGGAAATTGGTCATCTCTTCACAATATGGAGCCCTGTTGCCCAATTCAATTTTGGCATATTTTAATGCCATTGCCACACGATGATTGAAGTTTTGTTCCTCTAACAGCGCCGCCCGATATATCCAACTTACCTGAATTATTATCAGGAAGGTCAGAAGGGAGAAGGTAATAACAGCCAGAATGGTTTGTTTGTCGAATTCTGCTTTGTTTCTATTCATGTGGCTCTAATTTGTTTTTATTGGTTCCCGAGTCCTCGTGAGAACGAGTCCCGAGGATTCGGGACTCGTTTCATGAAATGTTATATAAAAAGACTCCCTGTTTAGCAGGTAGGTTAAATATATAAATCTTAATGTGATCTGCTTTCTCTATGTCTGGTATTTACGGCAAATTTAGCCAAAAGAATATCCATAATAGCAACGTTAACATTACATTAACGGCCTTTAACAGCAATGTAACTTGCTTTAATCTGGAAAGATTCTAAATTTGTGTTGATATTAAAGTTAATCACTAAAAGAATAAAATTATGAAAAGAAGAATCGCTTTAGCATGCATGTTTGCTTTTACTTTTGCAATGGCAGCCCCAGTTTTCGCAAATACAGCACCACAAGAAGCCGAGAAAAAAGAACAATGTGAGGCCAAAAAGGAGTGCGATAAAGAAAAGAAAGCTGAGTGTAAAGAGAAAAAAGCTGAATGCAAAGAAAAGAAATCAGGATGCGATAAGAAATAATTTTGAAGCAATCCAAAATCTCGAATTAAAAAGCTGTCCTCATGGGCAGCTTTTTTTTGATAAAACAATCAGTTTTGGCATCAGAAATATTTATTGGTAAAATTTTAATTTAAATGCAAAATTAATAAACGTAACTAAAAACCACCTTTAGAATTATTGTATTGCGATAAAATGCCTGAAAAAACATCAAAATGATTATATTTGCGAAATATTAATTACAAACAGGTATTTTATGTTGATTGGTGTGTTAGCCCTATTATTGGTTTTATTTTTCGCAGGTTGGTTTCTGTTTTTATTTGAAAGAAAGAAGCTTAAGGACATATCCCATAAATATGAAGAGACAATTTCTATCTTAAATGAAAATAAACGCACTTCCAGAATATCTTCAAACGGAGTTTCAAAAGAGATGGAGCGCCTCTCCATTGTAGCCCGACAAACCGAAAATGCCATAATGATTATGGACCCGGATGGAAATATAGAGTGGGTTAATGATGGTTTTACCCGAATGTATGGATATACTTATGAGGAGTTCATAAATACACTGGGAAGTAATATTCGACAAACCAGTTTTAGCAATGAAATTGAAGAGCGCTTGTATAAATGTACAAAATTGGGGGAACCTGTCACATATGAAGCGCTTAATATTACAAGAGACGGAGAGAGATTGTGGACCCACACTTCACTCACACCCATTTACAATGACAATCACGAAGTGACATATCTAGCGGCAATTGATTCCGATATATCAAGAAGAAGAGAAGCCGGCGATGAGTTGGTGGATGCCATACATAATCTTTCCACACGCATAAGCAGCCTTTCTCAAAAAGAGACGCAGATGAAGGCTCAAACTGCAGCCATGATGGAAAGCATTATAGATGCAGGCAAGCTTTTGGAGGACTCCGGACAGGTTATCAAATTTATTAATGACATCTCTTACCAGGTTAAAATTTTAGGGTTGAATGCTTCGATTGAAGCATCCAATTTTGTTGGGACTAATGGCAGCATGGTGAAAAGTAACGGCTTTCGGGTAATCTCCGGTGAGATCATAAATTTCTCTGAAGAGACCAGACGGCATGCGTCAAAAATCACCAATACCATGGAAATGCTTCAGAAATCGTTTCAAAAGATGGAAGCCTCCAGACTTACAGTAGATGAAGTAACCGGAGCCTATTACGACACCATCTCTTCAGTTCGTTCCGAACTGAAACGGGTTGAAAGAGTGGCTGACAAATTAAATGAATAGGCGCCCAGACATAATACTGCAATGCCTGATCTTATCAGTGTTTACACAGAAGACCAACCCTCTTTTGATCAATTTCAAAATTAGAATTTAATCTTTTAGCATTTTTTTCAATATAGATATTTGGAAGAATATAAAATTGGTATATCTTTGCATCCGCAAATGAAAGAAAAATTCATTGCAAATATCACGGTCCCTTCGTCTAGGGGTTAGGACGCCAGATTTTCATTCTGGAAACAGGGGTTCGATTCCCCTAGGGACTGCTAAAACGGAATTAAGAACTTATATTTATACTAAGATGGCAAATCATCAGTCAGCAAAGAAGAGAGCAAGACAAGACGCGGCGAAAAAAGAGCATAACAAGTATTATGCAAAAACTACCCGTAATGCAATTAAGTCTTTGCGTCATGCAACAGATAAAGAAGCAGCAACTGCTCTTTATCCCAAGGTGGTTTCTATGATTGATAAACTGGCAAAAAAGAATATCATTCATAAGAACAAGGCTTCAAACTTAAAGTCAAGCCTTGCACTGCACATTAATAATCTTTCATAAAGATTAAATACGGTCCCTTCGTCTAGGGGTTAGGACGCCAGATTTTCATTCTGGAAACAGGGGTTCGATTCCCCTAGGGACTGCTGAAACCTCTTCGCAACGCGAAGAGGTTTTTTTGCTTTACTTTATCGAAATCTTTTTGTAGTTTCCGTACAAAAAAGATTCATGACCCAATACCCAAAACTAGGCATTAAACAATTGGCGGCAGAGGATCGCCCCAGAGAGAAGCTTCTTCAAAAGGGAATGGCATCCCTTTCCGATGCCGAACTCATCGCCATACTTATCGGCTCTGGAAGCACAAAAGAGTCGGCAGTAGAATTGGCGAGAAAAATCATGGCCGGATTTCAAAACAACCTCAAAGAACTTGGCAAAGCCGACATCGAACAGTTAAAAAACAACTTCCACGGTGTTGGCGAAGCAAAGGCCATTACCATTGTTGCGGCTATGGAATTAGGCCGTAGACGATTGCTTCATGAAGTTCCGGAATATCCCTCCATCAAATCAAGTTCGGATGTTTACAGGTTGATGCAACCGGTCATTGGCGATTTGCCTCATGAAGAGTTTTGGGTTTTAATGTTGAGTCGTTCAAATAAAGTCATTCATCGATATCATTTAAGCAAAGGCGGCCTTACCGGAACCGTTATTGATGTTCGTTTGATCATGAAGAAAGCTCTGGAAACCCGCGCTGCCTCTATTATCCTTTGTCACAATCATCCTTCAGGAAACATTCAACCAAGCGAGGCCGACAAAAACATCACCGCAAAACTTTACGATGCCGGGAAAATTCTTGACATTCCCGTTTTAGATCATGTTATTGTTACAGATAATGGTTATTTTAGCTTCGCCGATGAAGGTCGCATGTAATGCGACATTGTAACGGGGAATGTGGTGTTTAATCATTTTATTTTATGACGGAACAACCTTATTATCTTAAAAATCAAGAAATCAACCGCCAAAAATGGGACGATTGTATAAGCAATTCTCAAAATCCATTGGTGTATGGTTACAGTTGGTATCTTGATTTGGTTGCTCCGGATTGGTCTGCCATTATTTTAGGGGACTATAAAGCGGTATTACCGCTTTATATAAAGACGAAAATGGGAATTCGGTATGTTATGCAACCTCCCTATTGTCAACAATTGGGTCTGTTTCGGAAATCCGAATTGTCCAAAGAGCAGATAGGATTGATATATAAAGCCATTCCGGCATTACTTCTTACCATGAATTCACATCCCGGTTGTGAGGATATTCCGGTGAAATTCCTGAAGAAGAAAAAAGATAATTACATTTTATATCTCAGGCATGATTATACCGATCTTTATAGTCTTTACAAATCCAACTGCAAAAGAAATATTAAACAGGCATTAAGAGAAGATCAGATGTCTGGAGGCCCACAAATTACGGTGAATGAGTTTCTCGACTTTCTATTTAAAAACTCCAACTATCCGTTTGAGAAGGGTTATCGCGAAACAATTAAAAGGATTGTAACTAAATCCATCGATACAGGAAAAGCATTCATTGAAACTGTATGTAGCAGGGAAGGAGATCTGTTTGCAGTCGGTTTTTTTGTTAAAACTAATCATTCAGTTACATTCTTATCCGGTGCATCCTCAGCAGAAGGGTTTCAAAAGAAAAGCATGTTCTTATTGATGGATGAGGTGATTCGGAAATTCGCCCAGAGTAATCTGAAATTGGATTTTGAAGGTTCTGAGAACAGAAACGTGGCAAGGTTCTATAAGGGATTTGGGAGTAAAAGCGAACCATATTTTGCGTATGAGCACTTTTTATTGCGATTTTTTCTTAAATTTATGTGACTGTGAGTCCGGCCAACTTCTGAAAACAAAAAAGCATTATGGAAATTAAACACATCAATCATCCACCTACCATCCTAAACCGTTATATTGCTGAACTTCGGGATATTCACATACAAAAAGATCCTTTAAGGTTCAGACGAAACCTTGAACGCATCGGCGAAATTTTTGCTTATGAAATAAGCAAAACATTTACTTTTAAAGAACAGGAGGTAAAGACCCCTCTTGGTGTGGCCACAGAATTTTTACATGAAGAGGAGATTGTACTGGCTTCAATTTTAAGAGCCGGAATACCTATGCATAACGGATTGCTGAATTATTTTGATCGGGCAGAGAATGCTTTTATATCGGCCTATCGCAAGTATACAGAGGATGGAGAATTTGATATTCATATTGAATATATTTCTGCTCCCGATTTGAACAACAAGGTTTTGATACTGACAGACCCCATGCTCGCCACAGGCTCATCCATTGAATTGTCTTATAAAGCATTACAAAAGAACGGAAAGCCAGCGCACATACACATAGTAAGCATTATTGCCAGCCAGGCAGGTGTTGATTATGTCAGAAACATGCTGGCAGGAGAGCCCGTTACATTGTGGCTTGGGGTTGTGGATGAAGAGCTGAATGCTAAATCATACATTATTCCGGGTTTGGGTGATGCCGGGGATTTGGCTTATGGTTCAAAACTGTAATCTGTTTTTTTACAGATTCCATCGTCAGGACACTCGCTTAGTAGCTCGTTCATTGTTTTTTTGAAAATGGGATGGATTAACTCTCCCCAATGTTCGCATAGTGGAATTAGAGTGAACCTTCGTAAATGAAGCCTGGGGTGTGGGATTGTCAGTGTGGGGGATGTTATTGAAACATCGTCAAAAAAAAGGATGTCGATATCAATCCCCCTGTCGGCGTAACCTCTGCCGGATTGTCGAATTCGGCCAAGGCTTTTCTCAATTTGTTGAGTTGTGATCAGAAGCTCTTCTGGATTTTTGGATGTAGATATTTCTATCACTAAATTGGTGAAATGGTGGTTGGACTGAAACCCCCAAGACGGACTCTCATAACCAAAGGAGAGACAAATGATCTCTCCGGCGAGATTCTGAATCTGTTTTAAAGCTTGTGTTATAAGTCCCCGGGTATCTGCTTTATTTCCACCTAATAGAAGAATGGCTCTATGATTCGACATTTATCTAATGAACTGAAATGATTAATCTCACAAAATTAATTGAATAATTGAGACATGCCTCATCATTAATTTTTATAAATTAGCCAAACATTATTATTTAATATGTATCATGCGCTTCTGAGTTTTCAAATAATTGCATGGAATCGTACCGAAGTCTATAGTTTTGGCCTTTTTAGCAAATGGAGCCTGAATATTTGATATTATTAAAATACTGTCATTACTTAAGGTATTAACTCTGACAAAAAGTAAATTATGAACAAGTTTTTTAAGTATTTTCTCGCCGTAGTGCTGGGATCCATGGTTTCAGCCTTTTTCTTTATTGTTGGAATTGTCATGTTTATCACAATTCTTGCATCAACGGCATCCAAGGACGTCACCGTTAAAGATGATTCCATTTTGGTGCTCGATTTAAATGGACCCGTTGTGGAGAGAACAACCAGTGATCCGTTTGAAATGATGCTTTCTCAGTTGTCCGGACAAAAATCGCCCAAAGGCCTCAACCAAATATTGGCTTCTATAAAGAAGGCCAAAGAGGATGATCGCATCAGGGGTATTTATATGGAAGCCGGAATGATATCTACCGGATACGCTTCTATTGAGGAGATTCGTAATGCCTTGATTGATTTTCGTGAATCGGGAAAATTCGTTCACAGCTATGCGCCTATTTATTCACAAAGAGCATATTACCTTGCATCCGCTGCAGATCGGGTTTATCTCAACCCAACAGGAATGCTTGAGTTTAAAGGACTAAGTTCTGCATACACCTTTTTTAAAGGTACTTTAGAAAAGCTGGGAGTTGAAATGCAGGTGTTTAAACATGGAGAGTTCAAATCGGCCGTGGAGCCATTCATATTGGAGTCAATGAGCGATGAGGCAAGGCTTCAGACTGAGACTTATCTTAATTCCATGTGGGGTCACATCACATCTCAGATAGCACAATCCCGCAATCTGGACGTTGAATCGGTTCGCGCAACAGCGGAGCTTTTTCCGACTTTTAGAGAGGATACTTTGCTGATATCCTCCGGATTAATTGACGGATTCAAATACAAGGATGAGGTGCTTAGTGAGCTTAAAAAATTAACCGGAATAGAAGAAGAGAAAGATCTGAACGCCATTGGTGTAATGAAATACGCAGACGTTTATCTTCCGGGAAAACGTAAGGGCTTGGAGAAAAATAAAATTGCGGTTGTCTACGCCATAGGTGAAATTGATGGGACATCAGGCGGCATTAATTCAGAGAAACTTTCACGAACCATTCGTCAGGCACGGCGCGACAGCACCATCAAAGCCATTGTACTTAGAATTAATTCACCCGGTGGTTCAGGACTTGGTTCTGAAATCATCTGGAGGGAAGTTAAACTGGCTCAGGAGGTAAAACCGGTGGTGGTATCCATGGGAGATTTGGCAGCATCAGGAGGTTACTACATCGCATGTGCCGCCGATACCATTATTGCACATCCTACAACGCTGACCGGAAGCATCGGCGTCTTTGGTCTGATTCCAAACACCCAGGAGTTGTTACGCAAAATGGGAATTACTACCGACCGTGTTAAAACCAACACATTTGCCGACATGCCTTCTCTCGACCGTCCTTTTACACGAGAAGAAAAAGAACTGATGCAGGCATATATCGAACGTTTTTATAACGTGTTTTTACAACGGTGCGCCGATGGTCGCGACACCACAACCGATGCCATCAACATAGTTGGAGAAGGTCGGGTTTGGAGTGGTGAAAATGCATTGGGGCTGGATTTGGTGGACAAGCTTGGAGGCGTGAGTGATGCCGTGGCAGTGGCTGCCCGTATGGCCGAAATAGAAACCTATCGTGTGGTTGAACTACCCGAAGTTTTATCGCCAATTGAACAAATTATGAAGGGATTAGGCGGAGATGCCAGAGCCCGTGTTGGAAGAATCTTTTTTGGTGAGGAATACCAGATATTTCAAACCATTCAGGATTTGAAAACGGCCTATCCGGTGCAGGCACGTATTCCTTATGAGATAAGCGTAAACTAAAAAAATCCTGAAAAGGAAAACATAATTTGGCACAAAAGCCATGATTCAGTTCTGGTTTTTGTGCCTTTTTTTAATTTAGAATTGTGGCATGAAGTCTTTGCGAAAATTGTTGCTTCCCTTTTCGTGGTTGTATGCATTTGTAATGCATACACGCAATTTCATGTTCGACAAAGGAATTTTATCATCCAAAAGTTACAAGTTGCCGGTTATTTCCGTTGGAAATATTACAGTGGGAGGAACCGGAAAAACGCCATTAACCGAACATGTAATCCGTTTGCTGTTGCCCAACCAGCGTTGTGCCATGCTGAGCAGAGGTTACGGAAGAAAAACCCGTGGGGTTTTTCTTGCTGATGATTCTTCAGATTATATGACCATTGGAGATGAGCCCATGCAAATGCAAAGTAAATTTAAAGACCTTACTGTGGTGGTGGCAGAAAAGCGTCAGGCAGGAATGGAATTGTTGCTCAGTAAAAAAGAACCTCCTGAGGTAGTGGTATTGGACGATGCCTATCAGCATCGTTACGTAAAACCCGGATTTTCCATACTGGTTATGGATTATCATCGCCCCATGTGGAAGGATTTTTGTTTTCCGGCAGGGAATCTCAGGGAGCCGTTAAGCGGAATTAAAAGAGCCAATTTGATTGTGGTTAACAAAGTACCAAGCAATCTCTCTTTAGATGAAGCAGACGCCATTCGCAAAAAGCTTAAAAAAAGTGATTCGCAACAGGTTTTTTTCACCTCTGTTGTTTATAAGAATCCGGAACCTTTGCTGAAGAACAATGCACAGGATAAATCTTTTCAGAAGATTTTAGATGAGACAAACATGCCTTTGATAGCCATTGCGGGAATTGGAAATCCTGAGCCATTTTTTAAAATGGCTCGCGAGTTCGGGGTTTCTGTTTCGACCATCAGATTTCCCGACCACCATGATTTTTCAAAACAGGACATTCTGAATATTGAAGAAAAGGGGAGGAAAGAAGGGATGCCCGAACCTCTGATATTAACCACCGAAAAGGATGCCATCAGGCTGGACTCAAATAAACATGTAAGTGAGCAGATGAAATCCAGAATATGGTACATTCCTATTGAATTAGAGTTTTTATTTGGTGAACAAGTTATATTCGATAAAAAAATTAAAGATTATGTTGGAAAAAATTAAAGAGACGGCAGAATACCTCAGTAACTTACAATCCCTAAACCCTCGCATTGCGATTATTTTAGGAACAGGATTGGGTGGCCTGGTTAAGGAAATCAAGGTGGAAAAGAGCATCCCCTATGCAGAAATACCTAATTTTCCGGTTTCCACGGTGGAAGGGCATCAGGGTCGCTTGATTTTTGGAACCATTAAAGACGTTCCCGTTCTGGCTATGCAGGGACGTTTTCATTACTACGAAGGATACTCCATGCAGGAGGTAACTTTCCCCATCAGAGTGATGAAACTCATTGGCATAACTCACCTGATAGTATCAAATGCAAGCGGTGGTATGAATCCGGAGTTTGAACTGGGTGAAATCATGATTATTGACGACCACATCAACCTGTTTGGAGTTAATCCGCTGCTGGGTAAAAACATAGATGAGCTTGGCCCCCGTTTCCCCGATATGAGCCAGCCTTACAGTCTTGAGTTGATAGAAAAAGCAAAAAAAATTGCCGCAGATGCCGGCATCCGGGTAAAGCAGGGAGTTTACGTAGGAACTTCAGGCCCCACATTCGAAACGCCTGCGGAGTATAAATATTTCAGAGCCATTGGAGGTGATACCGTTGGGATGTCTACTGTGCCTGAAGTGATTGTTGCCCGGCACATGGGAATGACCTGTTTTGGTTTCTCTATCATCACAGACCTGGGAGTTCCCGGTAAAATTGTTGAAATCAGTCACGAGGAAGTTCAGCAAGTTGCAGCAGAAGCTGAACCTAAAATGACCAAACTGATAACTGAACTTATTAAGGATATCTAATTCTGCTTTGACTGATTAAGATAGATATGATTCAAAAGATTTAAGGATTGCATAGGAAATATCCATTCGCTCAAAAGTGAATTCTGTATCGCTCCAAAGAGGCGCAATCAACAACAAAGGGCATTGCCCTTTGTTGCTATATGCTTCAATATTTTTTTAGAATTTCTCGTATTCTCTAACATCAACTAAATCGTTTACTTTAAAGTCTTCAATAGAAATCTCATGCTTCAAAGGTTGAACCTCATTTATTTTTGTTTTTTTGGGAGAAAGAGTAACGGATTTCGGGTTAATACTTTGCTGAGGCTTTAAATTTGTCTCTAGCCTAAAGAAAGATATTATCTCTTTTAGCTCTCGGGCGTGGTTGCTTAGTTCTTCGGCGCTAGAGGCCATCTCTTCACTGGCAGCAGCATTTTGCTGAGTAACGTGATTAAAATGTTGAAAGGATGTGTTTATTTGATCGGCTCCAATTTGCTGTTCCATACTGGCAGCGGCAATTTCTTGTACTAAAACACCGGTTTTTTCAATTTCTGAAAATAAAGTTTCCATCTCTTTAGCAGAACCCTCAGTTGATTTCAGTGTTTCTGTGGTCATACTAACAATTTGGTCGGCGGCAGTTTTACTCAACTCGGCGAGTTTTCGTACCTCCTGCGCAACCACAGAAAATCCTTTTCCATGTTCACCGGCTCGAGCAGCTTCTACAGATGCATTAAGTGCGAGAATGTTTGTTTGAAAAGCAATGTCATTAACAACTCTTATTTTATCGTTAATGGCGCGTATTAATTCAAGGTTTCTTCGCGATGCAGTGTTTACCTCCTTAATGCCGTTTTGAACTTTTTCTGAAATGGAGTGTGTGTGTTGTGCATTTTCTGTATTCTGGTGTATGTTAGCTACCATCTCTTGCATAGAGCTGCTTGCTTCCTCTGCGCTGGAAGCTTGTTCATTGGCTCCGTGCGACATCTGCTGTGATATAGAGTTTAAAGCTTTTCCCGAAATTGCCAGATGATCAGACTTGAGGTTAACATTTGCAATAATTTCTGTTAGGCTAATCTTAAGTTTGTTTATTGAGATTAATAAAACTCCAAGATCGTTTTTGTCGGTCATGTTTTTGAAATTAGTATCAACATCAAGATTTCCCTCCACCAACTGGTTCAATTTATTTATTGCATCAGCCAATGGGCGAACTAAGGCTATTGCTGCATAGTAAAAACAAAGCGAGCTAACAATAATGTTAATGGCGGTTATACTTAAGTTTATCGGGGTGTTGTATTCAAAAAACTTATATCTTAAACCAACGGTAAACATTAAAAAAAGCAAGTTGAAAAGCCAAATAAGCCCAACTTTTATAAAGGCAGTTTTCTTGAAAAACTTTTTAATTAATATTGTTGCAACAATACATGCAAGAGTAATACTAATGAAATTACTTAAAAAAAAATTCATAGCGTTCTGGATTTGTTTTGGTCTAGTTGGACATTTTGTGGTGCTTCTGTCTTGATAGCAAATTTTACATTTTTTTTTAAAAATATCCTACATAAAAAATATTTTGTTGTTGAAGTTTTGATTGATTATCCATATTGTTCGGGGAACGAACTTTTTTTGTACACCAATAGTTCTAAAAAACCTGGTGGTTTTTTAGTGCTGCTATCTCCCCGCTCCTAAAACCACCACTTTTTTCTCCTCTCTAACCTTGCCTTGCAGGTTAAAGTAACGAATGGCAACAATGTAAATCCCGGTGTTGCATAAACGGCCATTGTCATTGGTTCCATCCCATTTGTAAAACCCGTTGGTGCCTGCAAGTTGGTTGTTAATCAGATGGCGCACGGGTTGTCCTGCACGGTTATAAATGGTTACGTTGCAGGTGTAACCCGGTTCAGCGAAAGCATAATGAATCAGCAGATAATCATCCATCCCATTTTGATTGGGGATGAATATTTCCGGTTCAAGGGTAATGCGGCTTTTTGGAGCATTTCCCATTTGAGTGACAGCCTGAGAGTTCTTTCGCCCTGGAGTGGCATAGTCTTCATTTGCCGACGCCGAATGCCAGTTGGATGCGTCGTTGGTTGGTAGTTCCGTGTTAATTCTTTCCAATGATACGCCTTTGGTTGAAGAGAGAAGCGCGAAATGGAGTCGCGGGTGATAATCAAACCGGTCAATGGATTCGCCTTGTACATTGGTCAGAAAAACAATGCCGCCATCGTTCACATAGTTTGGAAGATTACTGACCTCCCGGATATTTAAAGGGTTCTTTACCTGGTAGTAATTTACCAGCCACTGTTTATCAGATGTGAAGACCAGGTATTCATCCGGAAAAAATGGCCTCCGCTGACTCACAAGTCTTATTAGCCTGTCGGGAATGCCATCGGCATTATCCCTTGCTAAGTACAAAGAGCTGATGTCAATGATCTTATCTGAGCGATTGTAAAGTTCTACAAAGTCTTCGCCACCTGTAGGCGGGTCGTATAGCAATTCGTTGATGACAATGTCCTGTTCAGTGGCACCAACCGGTAACCCAAATCGAACTTTGGAAGATGAATGCAATGGGTTACCTGATAAATCGAATGGCGCATCATAGAAAACGGCTTCAAATTCCTGCTGTGCAGGAATTTTATCTGTTAAACAGATGTGTGTTTCCCTCAAAAACAGCGGCTCCTGATAAACAGAATCAAAATCCGGCAACATGGATGGGGTAAACAGCAGGTTCTCTGGTGTAATGAGATGGTTCGGCTCCATGGGTTTTGAATACTCTATGGCTATACAGGAATCGGACAAGAGATAAAGGCCTGTAATTTCCGGTATGGCGTCATCAGCCAGTTTTTGGTTGATGGAATTCTCTACGCCCGGTGTCCCTCCGTCCGGGTTGACAGAGAAAGCCCAATTTCCGTAGCCAAATGAGAGGTTATCGGGGTCTTTGACTTCCAGCGACCAACCCCCGTTTTGTTTAAATCCCGCCTCTCCCATATCTCTGCTGTATTCAACCGACGTAATAACACGGTTGTATTTGTCGGTAAGGATAATTTGTCCCCCTGTTACGGGTAAAAGAGGCCAGCTTGTAACCGCCATTTTGTTTGAGATGTTCTCCCAAAGTTGCACTCGTGTTGAAGGAACAAGCAGCAGATATTCACCGGGAAAAATGAGCCTTGAAGAAAGTCTGGCTATTCGAGAACCAACAGTGAGCCTGAAATCATTAAGTTCTATGGGAAAATCCCCCCTGTTAAACAGTTCAATGTACTCTGAATCGGGTAAATGAACAACCGGGGAGGGGTTGTTCATTATTTCGGTAACGACAATGTCGTTACGTTTGGTGAGATAATAGACTAAGGTGAACGGGCCGGAATCCACGGTATCACCATTTACCGATAGCAGATTATTCACGTAAATTTCCAATGCATCGCCATCGGGGAGAGCTTCTGAAAAAGTAAGCAACAGGCAATTGTTGCCATCCGGAACCATACTCTGCAATGCCGGGCCGGAGTTTAGCCAGTCAAAATAAATCGCCTGTAAATCAGATTGAAGAGGTTTGCTGACGCAAAGTTTTGCCTGTTTTGGACTCAGCATCATAAACGACTGAATCGCGGCTGGTTTGTAATCGTAAAATATGGTGGTGTCGCTGAGGATGTTATCATTCATGTCTGAAATGGATGTGATTTGCAGGCTTGATTCCGCATTAACCGGAATCCCGCTTGGGAAATGAAGATTGAGAGCATTCGGGAGAGCTCCCGGTGTAACCTTTTCAGGGGTTTTGTTGCCCGGGCGGGCAACAAAATTTTGCAGCGAATAATTGAGGTTCTCTATAGGTTTATTAAAAGAGATTTCAAATAAATATCTGTTAATGGCTTTAAAATCCTCCACAATTAAAGGGATGGTGTCTCTGAAAGGGTCTCCGGTAACAACAAAATCGTCGAACCAAAAGAGTGTGCTGCGCGTGGCTGTATAGTGGCAAGCAACACCAAACCATTCTGAACTGAATCCGCGCGATTCAGAAGCTCGTCCTTCCTCAATCCAATCATCCTCTAATTTTACTTCAAGAATGAACTCCCCGCCTTTTTTGCGTGTAACCCTAATGTCTGCCTCAACCAGATTAAAATCAATGCGTTTGTGTTGTCCCTCTATCAGTCGGGTGTTTTTGCCTCCGCGCCTTTCCCAAAGTGAAATGTTGTCGGCTGTGGTGCCAATGACAAGGTAGTAGGCAGTACTGATGTTTTCAGGATTGTTGGAGTCGGAAGCCAGAAAAACTTCCGCAAAGTTGGCAGATGAAGGATTAAACCCCAATCGAAAATTGAATTGCCAGGAAGCTTCTTCCATGGCAGCAGAGCGGGTGAAAAGCCATGCCGAACCGGGTTCGGCAGGAGCGTTGAGTTGGAGTGATTCCCTTTGTGGGTCAATTCTGAACCAGGGTATTAAACCCGTCCATTCGGGGTTGGAAGTAAAATCTCCATCGGAAAAATCATCAACAAACTGTGCATTTAAAACTTGCAGGGGGAGCAGTAATAAAATAAACAGGCGCGCCATTGTGATGTTAGGATTAAATGGTTATTTTTGTTTTTTATCTGATAAACAAACAGTTTTCAGATAAATAATAGGATTTGGTTCTCAAATTACACAGAATTTTAAAAAAAGTAAAGTGCCGAAATTTTTTTTCGGAAAAATGAGAGTTGACACCATTGTTCGATTGTAGAATTAATAAACCGAGAAAATGAAAGTAGCAATTGTTGGAACCAGTGGCGCTGTAGGCCAGGAGTTCCTGCGTATTTTAGAAGAGAGAGATTTCCCGATGGATGAATTGGTTCTTTTTGGCTCGTCAAGAAGTGCCGGTCAAAAATATCAGTTTAAGGGAAAAGAGCTAACTGTTAAGGAACTTCAGCACAACGACGATTTTAAGAACATTGATATAGCATTTACATCGGCAGGTGCATCCACATCAAAGGAATATGCCGAAACCATAACAAAATATGGTGCCGTAATGATTGATAACTCCAGTGCATTCAGAATGGACGACGATGTCCCATTGGTGGTGCCTGAAGTGAATGCCAAAGCGTGTGCAAATTTGCCACGTAACATCATTGCCAATCCCAACTGTACTACCATCCAAATGGTAGTTGCTTTAAAAGCCATTGAGGATGTTTCACATATTAAACGTGTGCATGTTTCTACATACCAGGCTGCTAGCGGTGCCGGAGCCAGCGGCATGGAAGAACTAGAAGTACAGGTGAAACAGGTGGTAAATGGTGAACAGCCCACTGTGAAAAAATTTCAGCACCAGTTGGCCATGAACATCATTCCTCACGTAGATGTGTTTACCGACAACGGATACACTAAAGAGGAGATGAAAATGTACAACGAGAGCCGGAAAATCATGGGAACCGACATTGAAGTAAGTGCAACTTGTGTGCGTATCCCCGTGATGAGAGCGCATTCTGAAACCATTTGGGTGGAAACTGAATCGCCAATCAGTGTGGAGCAGGCAAGGGAAGCGTTTGAGAAAGCTCAAGGTATTAAGGTGATTGATAATCCATCGGCCAATGAGTATCCCATGCCACTGTTCTTAGCCGGTAAGGATGAGGTGTTTGTGGGTCGTATCCGCAAGGATTTGTCAAACCCCAACGGGTTGACATTCTGGACAGTTTCGGATCAGATTAAAAAAGGAGCAGCCCTTAATGCGGTTCAAATTGCTGAATATATGATTAAGGCAGGGTTGATTAAATAAGCCCTATTATACATAGACTTTTTAGAACATATTTAGGTTGTAATCATTTTTTTGTAGAAATTTGATTACAACCTTTTTTTATCAAAATTCCTTTTTTATGAAATTGAGAAGTTTGCTGTTTTCTGTTTGTGGAGGAGGACTCCTCCTTTTTTCCTGTTGTGAAAAAGGCTATCATGAAATCAGATTCGATAGCAGTAAAGAGGTTTCCGGAAAGATGTTTGCGTTAAAGGATATCTCTCCCGGTTTACCTGAGAATTGGGATGAGTACAATTATGTCATTCTGGAATTTATGATTACCACACCGCAGCGATTTAATGTGGGGTTCACAACTAATAGCGGGTATAACGAGTTGCGGGTTATGAGTTATACCCCCAACGGCTGGAACAGACTTGCGATCCCTTTAAAATTTTACAGGGAACTGCCCGGAGCTTGGCATGATCTAGCCGGGATGTATAATCAACCCAGATATACAGGATGGATTAATCTTGGGGAGGGTGATCGTGGTTCGTTACAGGGTGTAGATTCTATTGGGATCAGAATGAGAGTACCAATTGGAGATCCGGTATTTAAAATTCGTTCAGTTTCATTGTCTGTTGATGATCCGGGAGATGTTTATTTAGGCGAGACACCAGTCGTTGACCAGTTTGGACAATGGAATCTGGGAGACTGGGATGATAAAATATACTCTTTGGAACAGCTTCGTGAGGAGTGGGAAGCAGAGGCCCTCCTTGCAACAAATGTTGAAGAATTCAACTACTCCAAATTTGGAGGGTATTTAAATGCACGATATGACAATGGAACAGGTTTTTTCAGGGTTGTAGAGACAGATGGACGTTGGTGGTTTGTAGACCCTGAAGGTTATTTATTCCTTTCGCATGGAGTGGATTGTGTAACTCCTGGTGCTGGAGGGAATGCTGTAAGAATAAACCACAGACCCAATTTATATAAAGAGCTTCCCCCCGAAGGGAAAGGATATAGTCCGGATCAACCAGATTATGCATCATTTGGAACCTGGAATCTGGTTCGGCGATATGGAAAAGACTTTCGGGAACCAGCCATAGAGAACATTTTTAAAAGGATGAACAGGTGGGGGCTTAACACAATTGCCAACTGGTCTGATCGTGAAGTGATGATGCAAAATAGAGTTCCGTTCATGACTCAACTTGGCGGATTAGGCATAGATGGAACTTTAATGGGGTTGGTTGATGTTTATGATCCGGACTTCAATCAAAAGATTGATGAAGCAGTAAAACGCTCTACTGCGCCGTTTGCCGGAAATCCCTGGCTGATTGGATATTTTACCGGAAATGAGCCTTCATGGCAAGGCTTGGAATTAAGAGTGGTTGATATAATTCATGAACTGGAAGACGATCGTCCAATTAAGAAGGCGTTGGTTGAATATTTATCTGAAAAAGATTCTCCTGAGCGAAGAGTGAAGTTTGTACATGAGACATTCAGAACCTTCATTAAGACTGTCGACAAATCACTAAAACGCCATAGCCCTGGCCATTTAAATCTAGGAATCAGGTTTGGAGGAGGGAATTTCAGGACAGAGATCTTGGATTTATGTAAAGGAATTTTTGATGTGTTCAGTTTCAACTCCTATACCTTAACACCAGAACATGCGATGATGGATTCACTTGTAAATGGAACGGGGATGCCTCTTCTGATTGGAGAATATCATTTTGGGACAGTTGACAGAGGCATGTCACAATCGTTATGGCAGGTTGATACACAAGAGGAGCGTGGAATAGCATATCGCTACTACACTGAACAAGCTTTTTCTCATCCTGCACTTATTGGAACGGGATATTTTCAATGGGGTGATCAGGATTTAACCGGTCGTGGGTACGACGGAGAAAATCTTAACTGCGGAATTATAGATGTAACTGATCGTCCATATCAACATCTGGTGAATGCCATTTCAGAAACATCAAAACGACTATACCAGGTTCATAAAGGTGAGAAAGCTCCTTTTAACACGATCGTTGAGAGAGCAAGAGGATACGAACGTATCCCTGATCTCTGGAATGAATAAAACCAAACGACACAAAATTACATACCTGGCAAACACCTCACAATTAACTCCCTTCTAAGGAGTGAGTTAATTGTGAGGTGTTTTATTTTGCTCCCTTTTGTTATCAAGTATCTTTGTATCACATAGAAGATGGTTTCATTAAAATTGATATAAAATGAAGATAGTTACATTGATCATTGTCATCATGTTCTCGATGAGTGTTTTTTCTCAAGAGGAGCCACAATGGGAGTTGGTCTGGTCTGATGAATTTGATACTGAAGTCAGTCAGGACTGGATATTTGAAATTGGAAATGGATGCCCCAACCTTTGTGGATGGGGGAACAATGAATTACAATCCTATAAAAGAGAAAATGCCACAGTTGAAGATGGTCTGCTGGTGATTACTGCGAAAAAGGAGAATTACGACAATCGTGAGTATACATCTGCTCGTATGATTACAAGAGGAAATGCTTTTTTTCGTTACGGCCGGGTTGAGGCGCGAATAAAACTTCCAGCTTTTCAAGGATCATGGCCTGCATTCTGGATGCTGGGAGAAAACATTACATCGGTTGGATGGCCCCAGTGTGGTGAAATTGATATTATGGAGCAGGTTAATACCGACATGGATACCCATGGCACTTTACACTGGAATGCGGGCAACGGTCACCACTATCAGGGTAGTGCCACAGGCTTTGAAGTTGATGTTACTGATTTCAATGTTTACGCCATTGAGTGGGACAGAAATTCAATCAGGTGGTTTGTAAACGATCAGGAATTCTACTCCATTAATATCACAAATGGAATAAACAACACCCATGCATTTCATAAACCTCATTTCATCATTCTCAATATGGCAATTGGCGGTAATTGGCCCGGCTTTGAAGTCGATGACTCTGCCTTGCCCGCTAAGATGTATGTGGATTATGTAAGGGTTTATCAAATTCCGGGTTATGATGAGCAGGAGGATCCTGAAGTCCCGATGGAATCTTTTATCATTGAGGCAGAAGACCACAGCTATGAAAATAACACTTCAGTTTTTAATTTTCAGGATACTGATGGCCAATATATAAGATTTAATAGTAGTGGAAGTTGGGCGGCGTATCCGCCGTCCAACATCACCCAGGCCGGCAAATACCTCATGGAACTTCGGATGGCTGCAGAACAGGAAGGAGGCCAAATCAGGTTGGAAGCCAATTCGGGTAATATCCTTTTTGACATACTGGATGTGCCTTCCACGGGAGGAATCGGTGAATGGACCATCATCAGCAGCGAAATTGATCTAAACGCTGCAACCTATTATTTTGGGTTTAATTCGGCCTCAGGTAGTTATTATCTTGATTGGATCAAGCTTACCCCTCTTGAGGCTTCTATGATTAATAGTAACGATTTTTATACAGCAAAATTAATAATCTCGCCAAACCCTGTTCGTGATGGAGCTTTTGAATTGCAACTGGCAGAACGAGCTTTTAACAGTGCAGTTGTTTCTGTCGTTGGAATAGATGGACAAATTGTTTTTCAAAAGAAAATTTCTGCGCTGGAGACAACCATTCAACTTCCAGAAAATATTTCGAAAGGTCTTTATATCGTAAATGTTATAGGTGACACTGTTAATGTTTCCGGAAAAGTTTTGGTCAGATAGACCATCATTAATCATCTCTTCTGAAAATGCCCCGCATCCGGTTAATCAGGTTTTTGTCTTTTACCTCTTCGTCCGGTTCTTTTTCGTCATCCTGTTCACGAGATGATGATCCGCCAAATAGTCTCTGGAAAAAATTCCTGTCATCGTCCTGATGCAGATGCTCTACGAAATCATCGCAATCGAGATAAGCCATTAAATCTTCCGGAAGCGGATAGAATCTGGAAGTTCGGACATGAGCATAGTCAGGATGCTGCTCTGCCTGTTGCATGAATCGCCCAAAAATGGGAAGCGCCGTATGCGCTCCCTGTCCCAAAGCGAGAGTCCTGAAACTGATGGCCGGATTTTCGGCTCCAACCCATGCTCCTGCAACCATTGTAGGTGTATAACCAATAAACCAACCATCGGCATTGTTTTGAGTTGTTCCGGTTTTACCGCCATACTCTCCTCTTAACTGGTAACGGCTATATAGGGCACGCCCGGTTCCTTTTTCAATCACCTCTTTCATCACCTGAATCATGATTCGGGCAGTTTCTTCATTAAATGCTTCATCAAGCATGAATTGACGAGGGGCTTCGTATAATATTTCACCCCGGTTGTTTTCAATGCGCAATACAGATAGGGGTTTTATGGCTCGTCCGTAATTTGGGAAGGCGGTATATGCCGAAACCATTTCCAGAAGAGAAATTTCGGCTGTTCCCAGTGCAATAGATGGCACATTTGGAATATCAGACTCAATCCCGAGCTTTCTGGCCATTTGGATGGTTTCATTAATGCCACTGCGGTGAATAACATCGGCTGCAATGGTGTTTGCAGAGTGAATCAGGCCACCTTTCATGGAGTAATATCCTTCGTGTTTTCCATCGGCGTTGGCCGGAGTCCAGTCGTTATATCTCGCGTAGGTTTTTTGCTCGTTGGAGATGAATTCACAAGGGTTAAACCCCTTGTGAATGGCTGAAGCATAAACAAAGGGTTTGAATGTTGAGCCTGCCTGACGGCGTGCTTTCACATGGTCGTATCTATAGAATTTAAAATCCACACCTCCAACCCAGGCCAAAACATGCCCTGTGGTGGGATTCATCGCCAAAAAACCAGTATGCAGAGTCCGAAGTGAGTGTTTCACAGAGTCGATGGGCGACATTTGGGCATTTTTCTCTCCTTCATGGGTGAAAATGGTCATGTTAAACGGCTTTTCTAACTCTTTTATAATGGAGGCTCTATCCAGCCCTTTTCTTTCCAGATCTCTGTAGCGTTCGGTTCGTCTTAGAGCATTCTCAAAAACTCCGGGATTTTCATGCCATGGATCGCGGTTCCCCCAATGGTTGTCGAATGTCCTTTGGAGGTATGCCATATGACTTTTTACTGCTGCCACAGCATGAATTTGAAGTGAAGCATCCAGTGTGGTATGGATTTTCAGACCGTCGGTGAAAATATTGTACTGATTTCCATATTCCTGCTTCAGAATATTGGCCGCCTCTGTTCTTACATGTTCAATAAACCAGGGCGCAGGGCCATGGTTATAGTCAATGCGCGAATAGGATGTTCTTAAAGGAACGGTTTTTTGTTTTTCTGCCTCTTCGGCCGAAATGTATCCGTTAGCGGCCATCCTGTCAATTACGATGTTCCGTCGGGCCACCGACCTGTCGGGGTTTCGACGTGGATTGAAAGCGGTGTTAGCCGCCAACATCCCCACTAAAGTAGCCGACTCAGGCAATGTCAGTGACGATGACGATTTGCCAAAAAAGCGGCGTGCCGCCACTTCAATTCCAAAAACCTCTTCGCCAAAAGGAACGGTGTTGAGATACAGATTTAGAATTTCATTTTTCGAAAAAACCGACTCCAGGCGATGTGCAATAATCATCTCCCGTGTTTTGTCAATGAACAGTCCAAATACTCCTTTTGAAGAGCGAGGGTAGAGGTTTTTTGCCAATTGTTGGCTGATGGTGCTTCCGCCACCCTGACTTCTGTCGCCAAGAATGATGTTTTTGAACAAAACACGCCCCATGCTTTTTAAATCAAGTCCCTTGTGTTCAAAGAAGCGACTGTCTTCGGTTGAAATCAGAGCATTTTTAACATGCTCTGAAATGATATCGTTATCGATGGTTAATCGGTTTTGCAGAAAGTATGTTCCAATCATCTGCCCATCGGCAGAGTACACCACCGATGCAGTATGGTTTTTTATGTTGCCGATATCTGTTTTTGAAGGAAGTCTGCCAAAAAGTCCGGCATAAATTAGCATAATAAATATCAGGACAAAGCTCAGAATAAAGCCGGAAATTCTTAGTCCCCATAGAAAAATCTTTTTCCCGTATGTTGGTTCAGACGTGTTTCTTTTAGCAGATTTTTGGGATTTTACCATTGTTTGCTTCAATTATTTTAAACCATTTGGCCGCATTTTTGACCGACTCATCGATGGACATGAACGTAAAATCATACCTTTTGGAGAATTTGTCGGCAGAATATTTGGAAACCGATTGAGCTGCACGTGCTGAATCCTTGGTAATGGCAGGTGATTTTCCGACAAGAAAACAGAGCATAAGATTTACTCTCCAACCGATTTCTGTAATGCATTTTGATACCTTAATAAATGGAGGCTTTTTGTTCATCACTTTGGCCACCATTTTAAAGAAATCGCTAAAAGGTAAATTTTCACCATTCAGAATAAAGCGTTCATTCACCGCATCGCTGTTCATGAGCAAATATATGGCTTTTGCAACATCTCTAACATCCACAAATCCGGTTGCCCCGTATGTATAAAACGGCATGCCTCTTTTTACCGAATAGAATAGGCGACCACTGCTGCGTAACCAGTTAACCGGCCCAATGATGACCGATGGGTTTACAATGACCACGTTCAATCCTTCTTTTGATGCACGCCACACTTCCATTTCGGCCCTAAACTTACTGTACGAATAGGCAGAACGGTAATCATCCGGCTGCCACTCAACTTCTTCGGTAATAAGGCCACCGTCTATTTGCTTGCCCAGAGACGATATGGAACTGACATAGCACACTTTTTCCACATTTTGTTTCAAACAGGCATTCATAAGATTGGCAGTACCTTCTGTATTTGTTTTAAGCATTTTATCAGACTCGCCCGGGTTGAAAGAAACTTTGGCAGCCGCATGATAAACCTGTTTAACACCCTGCAGTGCGTCTTCCAGAGCATAGTAATCCGAAAGGTCGGCCTCAACCCACTGGATGCGATTGAAGAGTTGTTCCCAGTTCTGGTTATAGAATGCGAAAATTTGTTTTACCTCCTCAAGATTGCTTTGTTTCCGGTAAATGGCTTTAACCTGCAACCCTTCATTGGTAAGGTGATAAAGCAAATGTGAACCGACCAGCCCCGTGCCGCCTGTAACTAAAATCATAATCTGGTTTTATTGAATAGAAAATGTTACTAAATTAGCACATTCGTAGAAATAACGCAGAATTGTAACTGATATTTTAAATATTGGGGCGATGATAGATGGCTTATTGAGATGTCAGTTGTTTGGATTAGTGAGAAATTAAAACGAGAAGTTCTCAAAACTGTAGGAGAGGAATAATTAAATTATCCGATAATCTTAATATAAAATATATGTTTTCAGGTATTGTAGAAGAAGCCGCCACGGTAGTGGCTGTTGAAAAGGAAAAAAGCAATGTGCACATCACCATGAAGTGCTCATTCACCAATGAATTGAAGGTTGACCAAAGCATTTCACACAACGGGGTTTGTCTTACTGTGGTGAAAAAAGATGGCGACACCTACACAGTAACTGCCATTCAGGAAACGCTTGAAAAATCAAACTTGGGTTTGCTAAAGGTTGGCGACAAGGTCAACCTGGAGCGCAGCATGTTGATGAATGGCCGTTTGGACGGCCACATTGTGCAGGGACATGTTGACCAGACAGCAGAATGTGTTGAGGTGAAAGAGTCCGATGGCAGCTGGTATTTTACATTCCGTTACGACATTGACAAAAAAATGGCGGCACAGGGATATATGACTGTGGAAAAAGGCTCAGTTTGTGTCAACGGAGTAAGTCTGACAGTAGTGAACAGCCGTGACGACCGATTTTCAGTGGCCATTATACCTTATACATACGAATATACCAATTTTCACCAGATAAAGCCGGGAACCATAGTCAATTTGGAGTTTGATATTATTGGAAAGTATATCAGCAAGATGATGGCTTTAAAAGAAGCATAACGTTTGAATCCATTATTTTGATGTTTGGATTGGAAACTTTTCCTGTTCGTAGTTTCTCTTCTCTTGGTTTTGTCCAGATATCTCTTTGTGGCCTGCTTTTTGAGTGTTACTATATGATTTTAAACATTTAAAAATTATATAGAAATGGCAGACTTAAAATTTAAGATTAGCGCGCAAAGTGAAACTGCGGCCAGAACAAAAGTTCAAGCCAGAAATTTTGAGATTATAGTTGATGAACCTCAGGAGCTTGGGGGAAGCAATCAGGCAGCAAATCCTGTAGAGTATGTCTTGGCTGCTTTTTCCGGATGTCTGAATGTAATGGGTCATCTGATTGCAAAAGAGATGGGTTTTGAATTGCGAGGACTCAAAATTGATATTGAAGGTACGCTGAATCCAGATAAGCTTTTTGGAAAAAGCAATGCCGAACGTGCCGGATATAAAGAAATTACGGTTTCAATGCAACCCGATTGCGATGCAGATAAAGATACTCTTGATAAATGGCTCCACGAAGTAGAGGCTCGTTGTCCGGTAAGTGATAATATCCAGAATATAACCCCTGTAAAAGTGGTAATTGCCTAAAAAGATAGAAGCCCGGAAGCATAGCTCCCGGGCTTTTTTGCATTCCCCCCTTTTCGTTTTAAAAACTCTATCAAAATTCTCCTTTGTGCTGGTTTTCATTATTAGCTCTCTTTAAAATTATGAAGACCCGTATCCTTTTTACTATTGCTTAAAGCAAGCAAGTCATGTTCGCTTATGATAATAAGTTGAAAAATTTCTCAATTGATTAGCTGTTAAAAAATCTCTTTTTTCTAATTGTGAGAACAGTTGTAAAGACTAATTGTGACGAATTAGGAATAAATTAGTGTGCAACAAAAAATGATAAAGATTAAACAAAAAAGATTGTCGTCTGTTTAACCTGTAAATATTGAATACATTGATAGTATATGTTTATGAGAAATTTATAAAAAATAATGTATTACTAAAATTAAAAAAGAATTAACTAAAAATTTATTTAAAACTTACAATTATGAAAAAGTATTTGAGATTTCCGGTTCTTGCAATTCTGTTGTCAGGCTTTTTATTTTATGCCTGTAGTGATGACGACAAAGATGAAAAAATGGCCACATCAAAAACCATTGTTGATGTTGCCTTAGAAAACGATGATTTTTCTATTTTGGTGGACGCTGTTACCAAAGCAGGCCTGGCTAATGCATTAGCAGATAGAAATGCCTCACTAACAGTATTTGCCCCTACAAATGCAGCTTTTGCATCTCTTTTAGAGGAACTTGGTGCTTCCTCTCTTGAAGATATTCCTAATGACTTACTTACTTCGGTTCTGCTATACCATGTGTTAGGTGAACAAAAGACAGCAGCTCAATTAACCGATGGTTATTACAGCACTCTTTCTGCCGGCCCGGCTGAGAATCTGAATCTTTCTCTTTATAAGAGTGGGACAAAATTAAATAACCGCGCAAATATCACTGCTACAGATGTTATGGCCGATAATGGGATCATTCATGTAATTAATAAGGTGATTTTGCCCCTTTCCATTACAGGACATGCTGTGGCGAATGATGCATTTAGCTCATTGGTCGCGGCCGTAGAAAAGGCAGAACTGGCCGGAACACTGGATTCTGATGATGTTTCATTAACTGTTTTTGCTCCTGTAAATGCAGCTTTTGGTCAATTGCTAAGTGATTTAGGCGTTACTCTGGATGATTTAACTGCCGAAGATTTAACCCCAATTCTCTTATATCATGTTCTTGATGGCGTAGTACCTTCAAGTGCTGTAACGAGTGGTTATTTCCCAACTCTGGCCACTGCTTTTGACAATAATGTTTCACTTGGAATTTCTGTTGATAACGGCGTTGTGTTGAATGGTTCATCCAATGTGGTGGTGGTTGATGTTGTTGCCACCAACGGTGTCATTCATGCCATTGACGAGGTGCTAACTCAACCAAACATTGTTGATGCAGCTTTGGGCAATCCACTCTTTTCTATTTTAGTTGAAGCAGTTGTAAAAGCAGAATTGGTTGAAGCATTATCCGGTGATGGGCCACTGACTGTTTTTGCCCCTACCAATGCCGCGTTTGAAGCCCTGTTTGAAGTTCTTGAAGTTGATGGAATTGATGATTTGGATGTTGAGTTGCTCACTTCTGTTCTCCTGGCTCATGTGGTTAGTGGAAACGTAGGTTCCGGCGACCTGTCAAGTGGTAGCGTTCCAACTTTAAACGAGGAAAAGTCACTTGAGATTGTTGTGGATGGAGCAGTAACTATTGATGGTAGTATAAATGTAGTTTTGGCGGATGTTCAAACGTCAAATGGAGTAATTCATGTGATTGACGGTGTTATATTGCCGTAAGAAATCATAATCTTTATAAAAAACCCCTGAATTAAACCATATGGTTTAATTCAGGGGTTTTATTATTCTGTCCCCGGCATTGGTGTAGCAAACACCTGTACCCAGTATTTACCATCACGGCTAACAGCGGCTCCTATATGGGTGAAATTTCCGTTCATAATATTTTTACAATGACCCGGACTATTGATCCAACCTTGAACAACAGTTGCTACATCATGAAAACCCTCTGCCAGATTTTCACCCACCCTTTGCCAGTCAAACCTTTGACGTTCCACACGGTCACTTACCGACGACCTGTCAGATCCGGTGTGGCTGAAAAAATTACGACGAGCCATATCGTTTGCATGTCTTTGTGCCGCTCTTGCCAGTTTATCATCCCATTGGAGTGGTCCAACAGCACTCATTTCTTCATCACCACATAAACAGTCATTCGCTCTTGCTTCATTTACGTGTTTCAACATCTCTTCACTATCCATTCTTCCTTGGGCAGTCACGGATAATCCCATCATCGCGAACCCCACTAAAAATAGTATCCTCGTCATCATGTATAATTTTTCGATATGTTGTTTAATGTTTGAAAATAAATTGTTTTTAAAGCTTGCTGTCAGGCTAGCCATGCAAAGACTCGTTAACCTTGGTGGCCAGGGGGGGGTAAATTGGGATAATGTGAAATTGAGTTGGCATAAAGGACGTTGGTCTCCTATGCATAATAATAAATTGCTTTGCGTCTTTGTGTCTCTGCGTTTGATTTTTTTAATCAATTTCAGTGCCAAAAATTAGGCAGGCAATCTTGGGTTATTCGCTTTTATTGATGCCAGAGCGACAAAAATAACGAACAGAACTGAGGGAATGGCAATGTACTCGTAATTTCCCAACCGAGTATGCGAGAGGCTGAATAGAACCGGAGCCAATGCACTGGCAAAAACAATCATAGCCATAGCTTTTCCTGAAATGGTACCGATGTATTTCCTCCCAAAAAGTCGCGGCCATGTTACCGCATTCAATACAGAAAACATTCCGCCCATAATGCCCTGACCTGCAACAATCAGATAAACTCCTGTTGTTGATGAAATCATCCCCATGCCCAGAGAAGCCAGCAGTCCTCCGCCAATCATAATGTATAACAGAACTTTTAATCGTATCCAGTCCGAAATAAAGTTAAATATGAGAGATATTGCCACCGAAACCACGGCTATGGGAATAAAAATAGCAACGGCTTCACTTCGCGCGTAGCCCGAAGTTTCAAAAATTGAGATGACGTGAAATGTAAAACCGGTAATAAAAAAAGAGTTGAAGGAGAGCATCAATGCATACATCCAGAATGCCCTTGTTTGGAATGCTTCTTTCGGCTCAAAACTGCGTAGTGGTTTGCTCTCAATGGCCTTGCTACCTTTTTTGGCCTTTCTCCCATCGGGAATAAGTCCATATTTTTCGGGATTATCCCGAAAAGTGAGAATTATAAGGATGGTCATCAGCAACAAGGAAAAGCCCATTACACGCCAGGCTCCATCCCATTGGAAGGTTGTAATTAATCGATCCAGTATTACAGGAGCTATTGAAAAACCCAGTGAAATACTCAACGCGCTAAACGCGTTAACTCTTCCACGGTAACGCTCAAACCACTTCATTACCATGTTTCTGGATGACATGGTAAGAACACCTTGCCCCGAGAATCGAAACATAAAAAAAAGCAAAACCATTACAACAAAGGGAATAACCCAATGGTTAAAAGAAAAAAGGGACTCTATTCCTGCAGTCAACTTATGCGCGATGGATGCCAGTAAAAGGGATGCAGCAAGCACCAATGCCGATGCCGCAGCCACAATTCGTGCCCCGTATCTGTCGAACCACCTTCCAGCTGCGCTTATGAAGAATGAACTCATAAGCGTCCCAATCATATAAGCTGTGCTGAACTGGTCGCGACTTAAGCCAACGGCCTCCTTTCCCGGATCGGTAAAAATTGAAACCCCCACCGTTTGCCCCGGCAAACTTGCCCAAACGCCAAGTGTGCCCATCACCATTACCACATAGCCATAGAAAAACGGAAATCGCGAAGGATTTATGATGTTGAAACTAACTTTATTCATGATTATGCAAAGTTACTTGTTTTAAAAGGACGAAACAGTCATTTAGTTTAAGTTAACAATATCAGAAGGTAATCTGGAAGGTGTGTTTGTAATTTATTTTAATTTGCCTGAATTCATTTAAGCAAAACTGTCTGAAAGGCTTTGTGAGTTATATTGTTTTTTCAATTCAATAAAATACTTATAAATTGATGTTTTATTAATAGACCCAATTAGTTAATTCTCCCTAAAATGCTGTAAAACTCAAATTTTGAGTTATTTTTGTGGTTTAAAATGGCAGGCTATAGCCTTAAAATTCCGTCACGCGGAATTTTCTATGTTTTGCAAACAATAAATTATAAAAATAACAGCTTAAAGTTTTTATTATGGCTCAGGAAGATGTGTTTAAGAAACTGGTTGCACACTGTAAAGAGTATGGATTTGTATTTCAAAGCAGCGAAATATACGATGGATTGGCTGCGGTTTATGATTACGGGCAGTACGGAGTTGAACTAAAGAACAATATAAAAAAATATTGGTGGGACTCCATGGTGTTGTTGAACGACAACGTGGTAGGACTGGATTCTGCCATTTTCATGCACCCCACAGTCTGGAAAGCATCAGGCCATGTGGATGCATTTAACGATCCGCTGATTGATAATAAAGACAGCAAAAAGCGTTACCGTGCCGATGTGTTGATTGAGGATTTAATGGCCAAATTTGACGCGAAAATGGATAAAGAGGTTGAAAAAGCTGCCAAAAGGTTTGGCGATAGTTTCGACGAGGCCATGTTTCGTGAAACCAACCCACGGGTGCAGGAAAACCTCAAAAAGAAAGAAGAAATACACAGCCGTTTTGTAAAAGCTCTTCACGACAATGACCTTGCTGAGCTGAAAAAAATCATAGAAGATTACGATGTGGTTTGCCCCATTTCAGGCACAAAAAACTGGACCGATGTTCGTCAGTTCAACCTGATGTTTTCTACCGAAATGGGCTCTACTGCAGATGGCGCTTTAAAAGTTTTTCTGCGTCCGGAAACTGCTCAGGGGATTTTTGTTAATTTCCTGAATGTTCAGAAAACCGGACGTATGAAAATCCCATTCGGGATAGCTCAAATCGGAAAAGCCTTCCGAAATGAGATCGTGGCTCGCCAATTCATTTTCCGCATGCGTGAATTTGAGCAGATGGAGATGCAATTCTTTGTTGCGCCTGGCGAAGAACTAAAGTGGTTTGAAAAGTGGAAGGAAGTACGAATGAAATGGCACCAGTCGCTCGGCATGGGTGAGCATAAATATCGCTTCCACGACCACGACAAACTGGCTCACTATGCCAACGCCGCCACCGATATTGAGTTTGAAATGCCTTTCGGTTTCAAAGAGGTGGAAGGAATTCACTCCCGCACAGATTTTGACCTAACGCAGCACCAGGAGTATTCCGGTCGAAAAATAACTTATTATGATCCTGAAAAAGGTGAAAGTTACGTACCTTATGTGGTAGAGACTTCAATAGGTGTTGACAGAATGTTCCTGAGTATGCTGGCAGGAGCTTATTGCGAGGAAGAGGTAGAAGGAAAAGACGGGAAAAAAGAGTCTCGCGTGGTATTAAAACTGCCACCGGTCATTGCACCGGTAAAACTGGCCGTTTTACCACTGGTGAAAAAAGACGGGCTTCCTGAAATGGCCAAAGAAATTGTAAACGACCTCAAATTCCATTTCAATTGCCAGTACGATGAGAAAGACTCCATTGGAAAACGTTACCGTCGACAAGATGCCATTGGAACACCGTTCTGTATCACCATCGACCATCAGTCGTTGGAGGACAAAACAGTGACCATCCGTCATCGCGATACCATGAAACAAGAGCGGGTCAGCATTTCCGAATTAAAAGGAATAATTTCCGAGAAAGTTAGTATGACCGAACTCTTTAAGAATTTGTAGCATATTTATTGCCGGCCGAAGGCCGGCAATTTTTTTGAACCACTGTCAAATTTGATTGTTCCTCTCACAAGTATTATCATTATATTTGTTTCTTAGATTCATGCCATCTTGTACCTATGAGCATTCCCATTGAACAACTTTTATTGGTAATATCGTTACTTCTATTTATCAGTATTCTGGCCGGTAAAACATCTTACCGATTAGGAATACCCACACTTTTGTTGTTTTTATTGATAGGAATGCTGGCAGGGTCAGAGGGGCTCGGAAGAATCCCATTTGACGACCCGGGAACAGCAAAGGCCATCGGAATTATAGCACTGAATTATATTCTTTTTTCCGGAGGTTTTGATACAAGTTGGAAAAGTATTCGGCCGGTAATCGGAAAAGGAGTGATGCTTTCAACTTTTGGCGTTGTATTTACAGCTTTGTTGGTGGCTTTGCCTGTATGGCATTTTACTTCATTCTCATTCCTGGAGTCACTATTATTGGGGGCAATAGTCTCCTCAACCGATGCCGCCGCGGTATTCTCCATCTTGCGTTCTAAAAGCGTGAGTTTAAAAGGCCAATTACGTCCTACCCTGGAACTCGAAAGTGGGAGTAACGACCCCATGGCATATTTCCTCACCGTATCTCTTATTTCTATTATTCAGGCACCTGATAAAACTTTATTGAGTATTATCCCTCTATTTTTTCTACAGTTTTCCATTGGTGCAGTGATGGGATTTGGATTGGGGAAGTTAGGGCAACTCGTCATAAACCGAATAAAACTCGACTACGAAGGACTCTATCCTGTATTGGCTTTGGCTTTGGTCATTCTGACATTTTCGGCCACACAGTTTCTTAACGGAAACGGATTTCTGGCTGTTTATATTTGTGGTGTATTTTTAGGAAACCGGGAACTGATACACAAAAAGTCACTCATCAAGTTCTTCGATGGAATTGCTTGGCTTATGCAGATAATTCTATTTCTCACCTTGGGATTATTGGTTTATCCATCGCAAATGATACCATTGATAATTCCAGGTGTTTTAATCTCGTTGTTCTTAATCTTTTTTGCAAGACCTGTGGCCGTCATGTTATCTCTCAGTGTGTTTAAAATGCACATGCGTGACCGTCTTTTTATCTCATGGGTTGGATTACGTGGAGCTGTTCCCATTGTATTTGCCACCTATCCAACCCTTATCGGGTTGGAAAAGGCACAAATTATTTTTAATCTGGTATTCTTCATTACCATTATATCGGTTATAGTTCAGGGAACCTCCTTACCATTGGTCTCAAAACTACTTCGTGTGGCATTGCCGCACAAACTCAGACGCAGAACGCCTGCCGATATTGAATTATCCGACACGGTTAAATCAGAATTAATCGAAGTGGATATAGAAGAAGACAGTCCGGCAGCCGGTAAAAAGATTGTTGACCTTGGATTTCCTAAGACAGCACTTATTGTGATGATTAAAAGACACAATAAGTTTCTAACGCCCAACGGAAACACGTTTATCTACCCCGGAGATAAACTCATGGTGTTGGCCGAGACTTCTGACAGCCTTTCCAAGGCATTGGAGCTGGTTTGTCCTTTTCCATCTACTGAGCCTAATTAAAGCAATGGGTTTCTTCCTTCGGGGCAGTTTCTGCACATATCAATCGCTTTCTTGTTGTTTAGTATTTGGTTGCGGAAATCTTTCATTTTATCGCTGTCCCATATTCCGTTAAATGAAATATCCTTGATGTTTCCCGCCGAAAAATCCAGGTTTTTATCATAACAGCAGGGAGCACTTTGTCCGTCCCAGGAAACCACCATTCCTCCCCACTGTTTAAAACAGTGGTTATAGATACGTCCTTTATGTTGCAAGGAGCCATCTTTGGCTAAATTGTAGCGAGAGTATTTTGAGTTCACCGGAGGTTTTACACTGCCATCACCATAATCGTTAAACTGAGCTGTTTTAATTTCCAGCTGGTCGGCACCAACGGTTTTGCACCAATTTTTAAGCAAAGGTATTTCATGTTCATTGTGTCTGAAGACCAAAAACTGAACGGTAATAAATGGTGTTTTTGATTTCAAGCTGTTTCGGGCAGAAATCAGGTTGCGAATACCTGTGTCTGTTTTAAAAAGGGAGCCCCCTCGCCTGTATATGGCGTAGGTTTCACTTGTTAATCCATCAACGGAAACAATAACCCGACTCAGACCGGATTGAACCAATGCACGACTCCTTTCCGGGGTAAGTAAATGCCCATTGGTACTCATGTTTGAATAGATTCGGTTTTCTGTGGCTATCGTTAACATCTGTGCTATATGTGGATTTAGAGTTGGTTCGCCCTGAAAGAAAAAATTGATATAGAACAAAGATTTTCCGGCTTGCTGAACTGTTTTTTGAAACAGTTCAGT
The DNA here is from genome assembly GCF_900168165.1 of Alkalitalea saponilacus. Taxonomy (GTDB): domain Bacteria; phylum Bacteroidota; class Bacteroidia; order Bacteroidales; family Marinilabiliaceae; genus Natronoflexus; species Natronoflexus saponilacus. The sequence continues at coordinate 89,147 of NZ_FUYV01000015.1, read as the reverse complement.
AGTCATAAATCCTCCTTTTCGGTTTAAGACAGCTGCTCCTACCGGACATTCGGGACATTGTAGATTACATTGTCCCGAAGGTTCCACAGAAATCGTCCATGGTTTTCCTTTAACCATAGGTTTCCTAATTAATCTTGACAGAAAAAATGAGGTTGTTAGCTTTAATAAGTTAACAATTCGTTTAATGGAAAGCAGATTCAAAAAATATAACCCGTGTGATATTTTACGATTGATATTCAGCCACATTCTAATAAAGTTAAAATCATTCTCAATTGCACTGAAAGTTAAGATAAATATTAACAAAGTGTTATCTTTGCAGCATAAGTTAACAATCAGGAATGGAAGAGGCCGCATACCCCCTTTTGAGTAAAATAAATTCACCGCATGATTTGCGCCGGTTAAGTGAAAACGAACTGACGCAGGTATGTCAGGAGTTGCGTGATTTTATTATTGACGCAGTGTCATGTAATCCTGCGCATTTTGGTGCCAGTTTGGGGGTTGTTGAACTTACCGTAGCTCTTCATTATATCTTTAATACACCTGATGACAAACTGGTGTGGGATGTAGGCCATCAGGCCTATGGGCACAAAATATTGACCGGACGCAGGGACAGTTTTCATACCAATCGAAAATACAAAGGCATCAGTGGGTTTCCCAATATTTTTGAAAGTGAATACGATGCCTTTACTGTAGGGCACTCATCCACTTCTATTTCCGCAGCTTTAGGAATGGCCATTGCTTTTAAAAAGCAAGGTTTTACGAATCGTCACGCGGTTGCTGTAATTGGTGACGGCGCTATGACAGCCGGTCTGGCTTTTGAAGGATTAAATAATCTGGCAGCTTCGCAGGCCAATGTGTTGGTCATTCTTAACGATAACAACATGGCCATCGATCCAAATGTGGGTGGATTAAGTGAATATCTGGTGGATATTGCCACGAGCAAAACATACAATAGAGTGCGTCGGGAATTGCTTAAAGGATTAGGTAAACTCAAGATTACCGGCCCCCGCTCGCGGGAGATGATTGTTAAGATTAACAACAGCATTAAAGCACTCCTTACACGACAAACCAATATTTTTGAAGGTCTTAATGTACGTTATTTTGGTCCGGTGGATGGACATGATGTGATGCACCTCACTTCAATTCTGTCGGACCTTAAAGCACTGCCGGGACCAAAAGTGCTTCATGTGATCACAAAAAAGGGTAAAGGTTTTAAGTTGGCTGAAGAAAATCAAACAGCCTGGCATGCTCCTGGAGGCAAGTTTGACAAAACTACAGGTCAGATGATCGACATTCCTTCACTTCATCCAAAACCGCCCAGGTTTCAGGATGTGTTTGGGCATACCATCGTGGAACTTGCACGCCTCAATGAAAAAATTGTTGGTATCACACCTGCAATGCCAACCGGTTGCAGTCTGAATATCATGATGGAAGAGATGCCCGACCGCGCTTTCGATGTGGGAATTGCCGAACAGCACGCCGTTACTTTCTCTGCAGGCCTGGCCATTTCCGGTATGGTACCATTTTGTAATATCTACTCATCATTCATGCAAAGGGCATTTGATCAGGTGATTCATGATGTAGCACTTCAAAATCTGAATGTGGTATTTTGCCTGGATAGAGGAGGTCTTGTGGGTGCCGACGGAGCGACTCATCATGGTGTTTATGATTTGTCCTTTCTAAGGTCTGTACCAAACCTTATCCTCGCATCACCCATGGATGAATTGGAATTAAGAAATCTGATGTATACAGCTCAGTTGCCAAATCAGGGGCCATTTGCCATCCGCTATCCAAGGGGGATTGGTTCTATTGTTGAGTGGCAAAAACCATTTGAAGAGATAAAGATTGGAAGTGGTCGTAAACTGAAAGAAGGCAACCAGATCGCATTTATTTCTGTCGGTCCCATTGGAGCTAAAGTGGCACGAGTTTGCAATCAGCTTGAAAAAGAAGGGCTGTTAGTAGGGCATTACGATATGCGCTTCATAAAACCAATTGATGAAGAACTGTTGAAATCCGTCTGTCAAAAATATAAAGGTTTAATAACAGTAGAGGACGGTACCATAATTGGAGGATTAGGGAGTGCTGTTTTGGAGTTTATGGCAGAGAAAGGTTATGATAACATCCTTGTTAAGCGACTTGGTGTGCCAGATCGATTTGTCGAACATGGCTCGCAAATGGAACTGTATCGTGAGATTGGACTCGATATGGATAATATGCGCAGACAAGCTGATTTGCTGAATGAACAGTGTACTTTACGTTGTATCAGGGAGTAATTACCGGGTTAAGAAAAATCTTCAAGCGATTAATAAATTCTGCTTCATTTCCGTTTAAAATAACACTCCCATCAAACTTCTCAGGAACAGGGCTGGAGTGGTGTTTGTTACCATGTCTTAGCAGGAGGAGACTGAAATCATCATGTGGCTTCACAATGTCCTTATTTCGTTCAAACTCTTCATCAATAAGAACAAGGTCTATATCCTCTCTTATATCCATAAGTTTGTAGAGTGCAGCTAGCGAACGGGCTGAAAGGATTGTTATTCCCGTTTTATTCAGGATGTTCTTGGCTCGGATGTGTGTATTGCTGTTAAAGCTAACCAAAAGCACTATTTTGCCTTCCCAATAAGGTGGCTCGTTTCTAAATTGTTCTATTTGGAAATCATTTATGCTTTTTGCTTTTTGCTTTTCCTCTTTAAATCTGTCGAGGTAGAAATAGAATTCAGATCCTTTTCCTTTCTCAGAGATGAGCCCTATTTGTCCATTCATGGCCTCAATTAATTTTCGGCATAACGTTAGGCCTAGACCCGTTCCCCCATATTTTCGGGCATTGGTTTCGTCCTCTTGCCTAAAAGCATCGAAAACAACATGTTGGTGCTCTTTGGATATGCCTATTCCGGTATCTCTGATAAAAAAACGAACTTTTTTATCTTCTATGTTGTATCCAAACTCAATAGTCCCTTGGTGAGTGAATTTTATGGCATTGTCAAGCAGATTATTAACGGTTTGAATAAACCGGTTTGGATCGGCTATTATAGCAGTTTTAACTTTTGGTTGAACAGGAGGTGAATATTTCAGATTCACCTTTTCTTTAAACTGAAGTGAAATTCGTTTTAAATAAGTACGATAAATTGATTCAAGATATTGATCAACTTCAACCGGTTCGCGTTTTATCTCCAGATGACCACTTTCCAGTTTGGAAATGTCAACAATATCTGTGATCAGAGACATGAGTTGGTCTGCATTATCATTTATTAATTTAATGAACTCGTCTCTGTCACTGCTTTCAGGGTCTGTTTGTTCAAGCAAATTGGAAAACCCGACAATGGCATTTAACGGGGTGCGTATTTCATGGCTCATATTTGCCAAAAATGCCGATTTTAATTTGTCTGCTGCTTCCGCTTTCTCTTTTGCCAGAAGTAGTTCCTTTTCTACTTTCTTTCGGGGGGTAATATTCCGGCCAATCCCTAATACAGAAATGCAATTTCCATGATCATCCATCTCGGGAGACAATGACCATTCAAATGTTTGCTTCTCTCCATTTCGTGAAAGATCAATTTCCAGTTGAACGATCTTTTTTTGTTTGAAAACATAATTAACAGCAGGCGTAAAATAGTCAGAAAAATCTTCAGGAAGGGCTTCCGAAAGGAATAAGGACTCCTTTGTAAATTTCTCCGACAATTTATATAAATCAAGAAATAAGGTGTTTCCAAAAAGAATTAGGCCGTTTTTGTTAATTCTTACAACACAATCAGGAATGTTTTCAGAGAGGCTCCGAAATTTTTTCTCGCTCAGTCTTAAAGCTGCCTCGTTTTGTTTTCGTTTGGTAATATCGTGTATGCTAAAATAGAAATGTGGTTCTCCTGCAAGGATGATACTGGTGCCATGTATTTCTACGTATAGAGTTGAGCCATTTTTATGTCTGATTTGACTGTCTCCACGGTAGTCAAAACCTTGGCGTAACTGATTGATGATTTTAAGATAATCCCTGATTCCGTTTTTATCTGGGAACAATTCGCTAAGACTTAGTTTTGTCAGTTCTTCCTTGTTATATCCAGTTTGATCGCACGCAGATTTGTTGACATATACGAGTTTTCCGGGTTCACTCATTATAAAAATGCCATCAATATTAGCCTCAATAATTCTACTGTTGCGTTGTTCGCTTTCGATTAGGCTGTTTTCGATGGTTTTTATCTCTGTAAGGTCTTGCCCTATTAACAGGAAAAGATCTTCGTTTTTGGTTTCAGGGCCAGGTGTTCCTGTAATTTGATAGAAAAGTGGAGTTCCGTCTTTCTTTCTTAAATGCAAATCCATTGAAGAAATTCCCTTAACCTCAATTTCCCGGAAGAATTTTTTGGTTAATTTTTCAACCTCTTCATTGTTTGTGTAGAAGTCGGCAATTGATTTTTCCAGCAATTCCTCTCTACTGTATCCCAACGATTCGCAAACCTGCTGATTTACATATTTTATAAGATAATCTTTAACAATGATTACGCCAACAGGTGCTGCCAAAATGATGTTGTTCAAAAACGACTCCTTTTCTTGCAACCGTTCGTTTATCCGGATGATGTGTTGATGATTTTGAAGAATCTTTTCTTCTGTTTTAATATGATCAATTTGCCTTGCCAGCATCCCTGCAAGAGTTTCAAGTACTGAGTACTCAATAGGGCATTCCTTGTTAGCTTCAGTCCAGCATAAAAAGATAAGTCCATTTGCCCCATTAAAAGTTCTGATGCCCCGAATAAATGTGTTCAGAGAAGTGGTAAACCCTAATTCCTTCGTTATTGTGGAGTATTCCTGTTTGTTTTGTGATTCATCCCTGTGGCTCGGGATTGTGATAATAGAACCTGAGTCAGGAAGCAATACCTGTTCCGGAAAACTGACATCCTGGCTTGTATCAGAGTACGCGGTAGCCAGTCGAAATTGTTTAGAATACTGCTCATTAACTGAATATAAAGCAAAGCCGGAAAGCCCCCATGTTGTAGAAATTTTCTCAGCAATTTTTCCAAGAGGTTCATCAAGGGTTTTAGCTTGATTTATCAAAGACGCAATATCAAAAAGGAATTGCTGTTTCTGTAGACTCTTTCTGATGAATCTGATGGAGTGCTCTTGTTGGTAGGCGTTACTCAGAAGTTTTGAAACGGTTGCTAAGAGTGATTTGTCTAAATCGCTCCAATGGCGATGTTGTTTGCACTCATCGTAACCAGCAAAGCCAGTGATTTTTTTCCCAATTTGAATTGGGAAAACCAATATCGATTTAATATCCTGTTGAGTTAAAACAGACGAAATGTCTGCTGGCAACTCTCTTTCAACGCTTACCGCTTCAATCTGACCTTCTTCTTTAAGTAACTTCATCCATGAAGGAACGGATTTGAATGAGATGTTTTGTAAGTTCTCCTTTTGCGAAATCACATCTTCGTTGCACCATTCATAACGGTTGCTACAGGTTTCACCATCGGATGAATTCTCAAATATATACACCCGGCATACGTTTGTGTATAACCCAAGATAATTAACAACCTTCTGTAATTTTGCATCAAAAGAGCCTGAAGAAGAGAGAATATTTGAGATGGTAAGAGGTAGGTGACCTGGTACTGAATTGCCCGATATTGCAGAATGAGCAGTTTTGTAGGCACATACAGTATTCGTTGTTTCTGACAAATTTCCACTGATTGCAGAAGTTTGACCGGGAAGGAATCTATTTACTATCTCCTTTAAATTCATTAGGCTGTTTTGGGTGGTTATAAGCTCTTTAGGTTTACATTAACCTTGATTTGTTATTGATGTAATAGGCAACATTTTAAGGGTTTAACGACTATATCTGTTTTGTCTAAAGTTTAAAATTAGTAATTCTTTGGATGAGAGCATTAATCAATGTTGCGTTTTTTTGATGATATGATTAAAAAAGTTGATAAAACACATTCGCAGTAGGATAAACAAAACAGGATTTCCTGTTTTGTTTATTATTCATGAATTAGCTAAACTATAGAATTCTCCTTTTACGAATAGGATGGACTATATTGCATCAATCAGATTTAATTTTGATAAAGTTTTCTGGTGATTAATATCTGTATCTATGCTATAAATAATCAACATTATAGGGTAATCATGGAGTTTAGAATAATTGAAGTTTTCTATTTAATGGAATGTTTTTTGATATTGTGTCTATTTTGAAGGTAGAGCGGTATTTTTTTTCTAATTTTACCCGGTAATGAGATCTTGATATTTTAAGAAATGGAACAAAAAACAACGATAAAAAAAATTGTATTGTGGATGTACGGCATCTTCGCCGGAGCAATATTGCTTATAGTACTTTTGTTTTCTTTGCTTTCTTCCGGAGCTCTTGGGTTTATGCCCGGGTTCGAGGAGTTGGAGAATCCACACAGCAACCTTGCTACAGAAATATATTCAGCAGACAATGTATTGTTAAGCACTTTCTTTCTTGAGAACCGAACACCTGTTGAATTTCATGAGATATCTCCAAATGTAATAAACGCTTTGGTAGCAACCGAAGATGTCCGTTTTTATGATCACTCCGGAATTGATGCGCGGGGTTTGGCCCGGGTTTTAGTGCGCACCATCCTGATGCGCGATCAGGGAGCAGGTGGGGGAAGTACCATTACCCAACAGTTGGCCAAACTTCTTTTTCATGATCCTGCAAGAAATATCTGGGACAGAAGTGCACAGAAATTAAAGGAGTGGATCATTGCCGTAAAGCTTGAGAGAAGCTATACAAAAGAAGAAATTCTAACCATGTACTTGAATAAAGCACCGTTTATTTACGATGCTTATGGAATCAGATCTGCTGCCGCTACTTTTTTTAGTACGACTCAGGATTCTTTAAAAGTTGAAGAGGCAGCCGTTCTTGTTGGTATGCTTAAGAATCCCTCATTATTTAATCCGGTTCGTCGTCCGGAATTGGTAACGTCTCGCCGGAACGTGGTATTGGGGCAGATGCTAAAAGCAAAATACATTACCAGGGAGGAATTTGACTCTTTACGTCATTTGCCGTTATATTTGGAATTCAATAGGACTGATCACATTGGTGGACTGGCTCCATATTTCAGAGAGTATTTAAGAACAACATTAACAGCACGCCAGCCTCTAAGGGAGAATTATGCCTCCTGGGATACTCCGCGATTTATTGAAGATAGCATTGAATGGAATACCAATCCATTGTATGGATGGGTACATAAAAACCTGAAGGCAGATGGAAGTCGCTACAGCATTTACAACGATGGATTAAAAATATATACAACCATCGATTCACGAATGCAACGCTCGGCTGAAGCTGCTTTAACAAAGCATCTTGGAGAAACCCTGCAACCTCAATTCTGGAGAGAAAAAAGAGGTCGTCCGAGGTCGCCATTCTCAAGAAACATTACCCAGGAACAGTATGAGTCGATTATCCATCGAGCTATGCGTCAAACGGAAAGATACCGCACCTTAAGCTCTGCTGGTGTTTCTGCAGACAGCATCAGACAAATATTTAATCAGCCCGTTTCAATGAGGGTTTTCACTTATCAGGGTGATGTGGATACCATTATGACACCAATGGATTCTATCCATTATTATAAATCGATTTTACGAGCCAGTCTCTTTTCAATGGATCCGCAATCAGGCCATGTTAAGGCCTACGTTGGGGGACCGAGTTACCGCCACTTTAAATATGACATGGCTGTGCAAGGAAAACGTCAGGTGGGATCAACTATAAAACCATTTGTCTATACTCTTGCCATGCAGGAAGGGCTCACTCCCTGTGATATGGTGCCCAATATCCCACAAACATTTTACCTGCCAACTGGACAAACCTGGACACCTCGTACCACAAGTGAAAGAAGAGCAGGAGAAATGGTCTCATTAAAGTGGGGCCTGGCACAATCAAACAACAACATAACCGCGTGGATTATGCGACAGTTCAATCCGGAAGCAGTTGCAAGAATGATTCGCACCCTGGGTATCCGAAGTCCCATGGATCCGGTTCCGGCTTTGTCATTGGGGACTCCGGATTTTTCGCTCAGTGAGATGGTTGCTGCATATTCAACTTATGCCAATAAGGGTGTGCATACAAAGCCTTTATTTGTCACAAGAATTGAAGACAGGTATGGTAACGTTATATCTACCTTTAGTCCACGACGCAATGAAGCCATCAATGAAGAGAGTGCATATTTAATGTTGAACCTACTGGAGGGAGTCGTAAATACCGGAAGTGGATACCGGTTGCGTTTTAGGTATGGGTTTAAAGGACAAATGGGAGGCAAAACTGGAACAACCCAGAATAATTCTGATGGGTGGTATATTGGAGTGACTCCAAATTTGGTTTCTGGTGTTTGGGTTGGAGGAGAAGTGAGGGATATTCACTTTGATAATCTGTATCACGGTCAGGGGGCAAATACTGGATTGCCCATCTGGGCACTCTATATGCAAGGTGTTTATGATCACCCAGAGACAGGTGTTACTGAAGAGGATGTGTTTGAGAAGCCATTGAATTTTGATTTGGATCTGACATGTCCCGATGAGGTTACTCCTGATTCGGCCGATGAAATTGAAGTGGGCTGGGGAAGATGGCAACGGGATGAATTGTTTTAGTGTCATGAAAACAGTTGCCTGAAAGCCTCTTCGATTTTCCCTGCCTGGAATACATTAATGTTAAATTTTGAAAAGTCAATGCCTTTGTTGTACCGGGGTACTACAATGGTTTTAAACCCCAGCTTTTCTGCTTCGCTGATGCGTTGCTCGATTCTTGTTACCGGACGAATTTCGCCTGACAACCCTACTTCACCGGTTAAGCAGATGGTTTTTGGAATGGCCAGATCGGTATTGGATGACAAAACTGCACTCACCACAGCCAAATCAATGGCCGGATCACTCACTTTGAGTCCTCCTGCAATGTTGAGAAAGACATCTTTTGCGGCCAGTTTGAAACCGGCTCGTTTTTCCAAAACGGCCAGTAACATGTTAAGTCTTCGCAAATCGAATCCTGTGGATGAGCGTTGAGGTGTGCCGTAGGCTGCCGTGCTGGCCAGTGCCTGCACTTCAATCAGAAATGGTCGCATTCCTTCAATGGCAGCGGCAATGGAAATGCCACTCATCTCTTCGTTTTGGTGAGAAAGAAGCAATTCGCTGGGGTTGGAAACCTCCCGAAGACCGTTTGAAAGCATTTCAAAAATCCCGATTTCGGAAGTAGAACCAAACCGGTTTTTTATGGAGCGAAGAATCCGATACATATAATGGCGATCACCTTCAAACTGAAGAACTACATCCACCATGTGTTCCAGTACTTTTGGCCCGGCCAGACTGCCCTCTTTGTTAATGTGCCCAATTAATAGAACAGGCAATGAACGTTCCTTGGCAATACGCAGTATGGTCGCGGTACATTCCCGAATTTGCGAAACACTCCCCGGGGCAGATTCTATATCTTCGCGTTCCATGGTTTGTACCGAATCAATAATCACCAACTCGGGTGCAGTGTTATCAATGTGGTTTACGATTCTTTCCAGTGCCGTTTCGTTTACCACCAGGCAATGCTCACCCTCACCCGGGGCAAGACGGTCGGCACGGAGTTTTATCTGTTGGGGACTCTCTTCACCCGAAACATAAAGTATTTTTTGACTTGTGAGCTTTAAAGCCATTTGAAGCACCAAGGTGGATTTTCCAATTCCCGGCTCGCCTCCCAGGAGAACAATGGAGCCCGGAACCATGCCACCTCCCAGCACACGGTTAAACTCATCAATATTTGTATTGATGCGGGGAAGTTGTTCTACGTTTACCGAATTTACCGGCTGAGGTTTTTGTCTCATGCTGTTTTCGGAAACGAAAACAGCCGATTCCCCTTTGGGTTTGCCAGTCATCACTTTCTCTTCCACGAAAGTGTTCCATTCGCCACACGAATAGCATTTCCCAATCCACTTGGGTGATTCGCTGCCACAATTCTGGCAAACAAAAACTGATTTGGTTTTGGCCATATTTCGAAATTAACTGCTGAGAATACAAAAATGGGAAAATGGATAAGAAAAAACCAGACTTTGTAATCACAAAGTCTGGTTTTGTTTCGGTTTATGATTTTAAATTTCCTATACCAACTTGTTTGTTTCGGTATCCGGAAAAATAAAAATCGGTTTAAAACTTTTTGCCTCTTCCTGGGACATGATGGCGTAAGTGATGATGATAACCACATCACCAACGGCTACTTTTCGGGCAGCTGCGCCATTCAGACAAATAACACCGGAGCCTCTTTCACCAGTAATAACATAGGTTTCAATTCGCTCTCCGTTGTTGTTGTTAACCACCTGAACTTTCTCGTTCTCCATTATATTGGCCGCTTCCATTAACTCTTCGTCAATGGTGATGCTTCCCACATAGTTCAGGTTGGCTTCTGTAACCGTTACGTTGTGTAACTTCGACTTCACAACATGAATGTTCATGATATACCTTTTTTGTAAATCACATTATCAATCAATCGTATTTCACCGGCAAAAACTGCAATGCATCCAACGATGTGTTCACTCTCCTTCCAGTTTTTTATGGGTAGCAGCGTATCTGCATCGGCTATTTCGAAATATTCCACCTTCAGCTCTTCTTCTCTGTTAATGGAATTTATGACATATTCTATGGTTTTGTCAATACTCTTTGCGTTGACAAAATTACAAGATTCAAACAATGTACGTGCTATAATTGGTGCTTTTTTTCGTTGTTGCGGGGTTAACAGCAGGTTTCTTGAGCTCATTGCAAGTCCGTCTTCCTCACGGATGGTGGGGCATGGCACAATTTTTACATCAAAATTCTCCTGACGAACCATTGCTCTTATTACCGCCAGTTGTTGAAAATCTTTTTCTCCAAAAAATGCATAATCCGGTTGCGTAATATCAAACAATCGGCTTACAACCTGGGCCACTCCGTTAAAATGGCCGGGTCGATGTTCCCCTTCCATGACTTTATCAAGATTCCCAAAATCAAAAATCCTGGTATCGGGTTTGGGATATATCTCTTTAACAGTTGGTGCGAAAACAAGTTCACAACCAGTATCTTTAAGTAAGTGCAAATCCTTTGCCAAATCACGCGGATAGCGTTCCAAATCATCCGGATTATTGAACTGCGTTGGATTAACAAATACGCTCACCAATACAAAGTCGCAAGTTTCAGCGGCTTTATTCACCAACGATATGTGTCCCTGATGCAAGGCTCCCATAGTTGGCACAAAGCCTACAGTTTTACCCTGAGCTTTCACATTGTTAATAATTCCGGACAGCTGCTCCGACGATTCAACAATTTCCATCATTGTTTAAAAATAAAAAACGCGGCAAATTAAAGGAAATAAAATCAAACAATAAAAAAGAATTTCATAAAAAAACTTATTGACACGTTAAATGCAAATTGTGTCAATGTTTTTAATTTATTACGGGTTCCTTGTTAAGAAGTTATGATGTTTACGATCATTATCCCATGCTTCTTGGTTTTTGACTGTTAAGTAACTTTGCTTTAGAACCATATTTTTTGTAATTTTGCATGGCGTTTACAAGTCCTGATTTGCAATGTCAGGAAATGTATCACACTAAAGCAATCAGGATATATCAAAATAAACTACTCTTCATATTCATCTTTATACATATTAAGCCTTTGGCAGGATGTGATTTGAATGAGCTAAGAATATATTCAATTTTGTGAGCAATAGGCTCACGTACATTTCAGCCAAGCGTATATCATCGCTTGGTTGTAAATTAATTTCAAATTTTTCAAGAAAAATGGAAAATACCAAAGTCTTGTTTATCTCTCAGGAAATAACACCTTATCTTCCCGAAAGTGAAATGTCGGTAATTGCCCGGAACTTACCCCAGGGAATTCAGGAACGTGGCAGGGAAATCAGAACTTTTATGCCGAGGTTTGGAACCATAAACGAACGTCGTAATCAGTTGCACGAAGTCATTCGTTTATCAGGGATGAATTTAATCATTAATGATACCGATCACCCGTTAATCATTAAAGTGGCTTCTATCCAGGCTGCTCGTATGCAGGTTTATTTTATTGACAACGAGGATTATTTTTCAAGGAAAGCGACTGTTGCCGATGATGATGGAACAGAATTCCCGGATAATGATGAGCGTGCCATTTTCTTTGCAAGAGGTGTTTTAGAAACCACAAAAAAACTGCGATGGGCTCCGGATGTGGTTCATTGTCAGGGATGGTTTACAGCTTTGGCTCCATTGCTGATTAAAAAAATCATGAACGATGATCCATTTTTCGCCAATGCAAAGGTCGTATATACCATATACGATGACGAGTTTCAGAACCCACTTGATCCGAAAGTAATACAAAAAATAAAGGCATTGGGTGTAAGTGAGAAGGAAATAAAAATTCTTGAAGATCCAACATGGGTAAGCCTAACCAAATTGGCAATAAACATGTCTGATGCCGTTATTCAAGGAAGTCCAACCATTAATGATGAGGTTAAGAAATATTCGCAGGATTCAGGAAAACCTTTCCTTGACTACAAAAACGAGGATGAATACATTGATGCTTATAACGAGTTTTATGAATCGTTGTAATACCAGATGGGAAAATTAAAAGGCGGCAGGGTTTTTGCAGCGAGTCATGCCATAAATATTAAGAAATCAATCATTCAATCAATATTGCAATATGCATTTATTTAAAACGAAAGCATCACTTTTTTTTACAGCAGCGGTTTTACTTTCCGGACTTTTGTTAAGTTGTGACAATGATCCCCTGACAATTGGTGTTGAAACTTTACCCGAGTCTGACTTATTGAATGCCGGGACAGTTGCCCAAAGTTTTAGTGGGAAAAATATTCAGCCTGAAAGAATCAGAACAGATGGGCAGTCAAGTTTTGCCAATGCAGCCGGAATATTAGGTTATTTTAACGATCCTGTTCTGGGAGTCACAAGGGCTGATGTAGTGACTGAGGTTACTTATTCGACTCAAATGGACAGTTTTTATATGCTGGTTGGAGATGTTTTTGTCGATTCTGTTGTTTTAAATATTGCCTACAGATATCAAAACTGGTATGGAAATGTGAATGAGCCATTCACAATACAGGTGTATGAATTGAGTGAAACCCTTTTACCGGCGCCTTTGCAAGTCTATTATAACGATGAGGATATTGAAAGTATTATCTATCCCGATCCGATTGGAGAAGCTACGTTTACAATTAAAGGTAATGTTTCTGACTCTGTTTGGCAGCAACAAAATTACGTACATCAGATCAGTATCAGGTTGAGCGATGAGCTGGCTAACCGATTGATTAATTTGACTGCTGCTGAGATGGAGAACCGAGATGCTTTCAAAGAGGTGTTAAATGGGTTATATGTCACAGTAAAGCAGCCAGATAACCCGGAGGCCATTGGTTCCCTCATGAAATTTGACATCTGGAACGAGAAAACAAATCTTGAAATGTTGTACAGGCATATCATATATGATGCAGAGAATAACGATGAAATACTTCAGATCGACAGGAAAAACTATATTTTTCCGATTACAACGGAGACAAGATTTTTCAACAGGTATCAGCATGATTATAATGAGGATGTAATAAAGAATGATATAGGAACAGATCATTTGTATCTGCAAGGAATGGCCGGATTATATCCCGAAGTTTCGTTTTCAGATATCATCAAGCAATGGAGCGACTCTCTTTCTGTTAGTTCAATGAGAGATGTCAATTACAGCATCAGTGGTGTGGATTTCTTCTTTTATCCCGATACTGCGCTGATGAATGGTTGGGATAATTTGTATATGCCCATGAATCAACTTGTTTCATTGGTTGCGAAAGATGCCAATGGAAGGTTTGTCCCTTTATTATTTACAGATAAACGAGGGCAAACCGTAGAGGCTTTTACCAGGAGTGTGTCAGATTATAACAGCACCCAGAATCATTTCAGGTTCAGAATGCATCCTGATTTCTTTATGGATGTGGCAAGAGGCGATGCAGAATTGGAGTCATTATTTCTCACAATCCCATCTCCACAATTCAATTTCAGAAGAACGGTTCTATTCAATCAGCATGATGAGTTTGCACCGCAAATGAAAGTTCGATATATAAAATATAAATAACCGTTATTGGTTATTGATCTGCTAAACAAGAGCATTGCTATAGGGACAGTCATTAAGTAACGAAAAGTTTAAAGGGCACAAGCATTTTTACAAGAATGCTTTTGCCCTTTTTGTTTGACATGATTTTGTTTAAGGTCAATATAAATCACATTCATGTTAATTGCTCCAAATTGCTAAAATTTACCGGAGGCAAATTTTAGTGCTGTTTCTACCTAATCGCATTCGAAAAATTGATTGTTAAAATAAATTGTTTAAGTATATTTATTCAATTTTTTAAAAACCAGGTAAACTATGCGATTATTGATTCATTCAGATTATGAGGCAGCTTCAATCTGGACTGCCAGATATATTGCTTCAAAAATTAAAGAACATCAAAGCAAACGCCCATTTGTGTTAGGGTTACCAACAGGATCTTCACCTTTGGGTACTTATAAGGCTCTGATTGAAATGTGCCGAAATGGAGAGGTCTCATTTAAAAATGTGATTACATTTAATATGGATGAGTATATAGGTATTCCAAAAGAAAATTCCCAGAGTTATCATTCTTTTATGTGGGACAATTTCTTTAAACATATTGATGTAAACCCTGAGAATGTAAATATTCCAAACGGCTCAGCACAAGATATCGATGCAGAGTGCTCGAATTATGAGGAGCGCATTAAAGAGGCAGGCGGCATCGATCTTTTTTTGGGAGGAATCGGGCCTGATGGACACATTGCTTTTAATGAACCCGGATCATCCTTGCATTCGCGCACGCGTGTGAAAACTCTAACACAAGATACCATCATTGCGAACTCCAGATTTTTTGGGAACAACTTGTCCAAAGTTCCAAAAACAGCTATCACCGTTGGCGTGGGAACAGTTATGGATGCCAGGGAAGTTGTGATTATTGTAAATGGACATAATAAAGCCAGAGCCTTACGACATGCGGTTGAGGAGGGGGTAAATCATATGTGGACCATTAGTGCATTGCAACTTCATCCGAAAGGGATCATTGTGTGTGACGAAGATGCAACCAGCGAATTGCGGGTTGGGACTTATAAATATTTTAAAGACATTGAAAAGGAAAGCTTAACAACGTAATTTGTTTTCTTTTTAGTGGGGTTGGAAAATAAAGCACGAATCACTACATTCAGGGTATGAATTACTGTAAAATCAATAGTGTTGGGCATTCATCGTTGCAATTTGTGCTCATGATCTTCTTTCTGTTCCTCTTTGTGCATCATTCCGATGCACAAAGACGACGTGCTGCCTCAAACGCTTTTGTTGATCAGTTTTTTCTTGTTTCAAATTATTCTGATTTAAACAACCATCTGGAGCCTGAAACAATGACCATCAGGGAATTGCTTCAGGCAAATGTGAGAGGTTTTCAAATCCGCCTTGAAGTAGATGCCGATTCGGCCATCATCCGAATGATAACTCCTCAGAAGAATGAGGAACCTTTTTCATATTTTCTTGATGAAATAAGCATCTTTTTAAATCAGAACCCCGGTGAAGTTCTAACTCTTTTTATTGATTATAATTTTCCGTTTTTCTATCTCGAAACAGCTTTAAAATCACATCATCTATACAATAAAATATTTGTATCAGAGACTGATGATTTATGGCCTTCAACCAAAATAATGGCAGAGAGGGGGCATCAGTTGGTCTGTTTTACCCTTCAACGGAATCAAGATACGCCTCCCGGATTTTATCATCTATGGGACTACGCTGTTGAGCCTAATTTTTCTACCGTTTTGGAGCCTGAGTTTCATGGTAGTTTTGCAAGGGGAAGACCCAGTAATCCATTCATGTTTTTCACCGGCTACAATCTTCCCCGGGATACAACAGGAATTGAGATCCCCTTTCTTATGATGAACATTAACGAGAATCCTTTTCTCATTTCCCATTTAATAAATTTATGGAAGAAAACCGGCAAAAGGCCTAATTTTATTGTTCGTAACAGGTATCATTATGTCATTTTGGGCGTTATTGAAAATTTAAATTCACATAACACCATAAGCGGAAATATAACCTACAACCTCCAGCCACTCACGGATGTCAGTTGGGAAGGTTCAACTCAGGCGCTTACCAGCGGTCACTACTCCTTTCCATTTCTTGCCGGTGAGGATGTTTTTTTACAACCATTTAGGCCCGGTTACAGCTTTACTCCTGAGAGAGTAAATCTGAGCAATGTGCGGGAAGATATAACACAAAACTTTTTAGCCAGTCCGCTTGACCTGCATCATCGGTTAAAGGCATATTTCCCTTTTGAGAACAGCACACGTGACGCCTCGGCAAATAGAAATCATGGTAAAAATCACGGTGTTCGTTTTGCGGAAGATCCCATACGAGGTTCTGTTGCATATTTAACCGATGACACCTTTATAGAACTACCCGATGCCGAAACTTTGGGGTTGCACAACAATGATTTCACCGTTAGTGCATGGTTAAGGATATCTCCATTGCAAGAGGAGAGAAGGGATATCACAATACTTGGAACTGAAGAGGCGACTTACCGCCAGGGACTTCATCTTCAACTCCGAAATGCGCGACCCTATTTTGGCTTTTTTGCAAATGACATCACAGGGAACAGCGAAATACGACCCAATGAATGGGTGCATGTTGTTTGGAGATACACGAAACGAACTGGAGAACAAGCCATTTTTGTTAATGGACGACCTGATGGAATATCTCAAAAGCACCCCTCCTTTATGGGGCGCGGAACGGTAAATATTGGCCGTGCCATACAAATGTATAATTACATGAATGGTTATATCGACGATTTGGCAATCTGGGACAGACCGCTAGGTAACGAGGAGATATGGAAGCTCTATCAGGATGTGGTTCCTCTTTACCAATCTAAAAAAACAAACTGGAATCTGATTGTTTTCCTTGCTGCAGGAATTTTACTGGTGGTTTATCTAATTATTCTACTCTATACGCGAAGGAATCGTCAAAAAACATCTCTGAATGGTGAAGCGCAGGATGTTCCGGTTATCAATATGCCTGCATTGGAGAAATCCAGACCAAATTCAATATGTTTATTTGGTGAATTTCAGGTAATAGATCGTGAAGGCAACGATATCTCCTTGCAATTCACACCAAAAATAAGGCAATTACTTGTGCTACTTCTGCTATACAGTCAAAAGCCACGAAGAGGAATCTCTTCTGATGACATCAACCAAATTTTATGGTATGGACTAAGCCGAAA
The DNA here is from genome assembly GCF_900168165.1 of Alkalitalea saponilacus. Classification (GTDB taxonomy): domain Bacteria; phylum Bacteroidota; class Bacteroidia; order Bacteroidales; family Marinilabiliaceae; genus Natronoflexus; species Natronoflexus saponilacus. The sequence goes on along the minus strand of NZ_FUYV01000015.1, from coordinate 71,896 downwards.
GAATGCGACCAACAACAGGGGTGTTAATATGAGTAAACTGCGCCAGGTTTTGACGTTCCTTGATGGTATTCGCATTGATAGCCAGATGGAAAACTGGATGATAAATATTAACAGAGAACAGTTGTTTTGCGATTATGTTGAGGTTCAGGCCATGTTGCGCAATCGATCCCTGATTGATAACCCTGAAGGATTTATCGAATTCTTTTCAACTGTGGAAACTGGCGCTCTGCTAATTGACATGGAAGAAGAGTGGCTGGATGAATTCAAAGGTCATACAGCATCAGAAATAGTAGATACTCTTTTAAAATGTGCTCAACAACCATTCCTCACCGGAAACCATGACATGATTATTAAGATTTGCGACCGTGTGTTTATTGGAGATCCGTATAGTGAGGAAGCCCTTAAACTTAAGATTAATGCACTGATTAAACAGCGTCATTTTAATCAGGCGAAGTATACCTATCAATGGTTTTCTGATAATTATGAAAAAAGCTTTGGGGAACCATTTTGTCATACATTTGAATCATTTGTTGAGAAAAAAGACCAACTATAAATAATTCAAATCAATTTATATGTTTAGAGCTTAGTTTGAGGCAAAAGATAAAACCAGCATCCCTTGTTTGAAAGCGGAACAGTTCATCTATTCATAATACTAATCATTTTAACTACTTAATTTAGATAAAATCTAAACAGCAAGGTTGTCTGTGTGTTTTTGGCTGAATACCTGATTGTTATAGTGTGTGACTTTCTAATATTAATATCTCATTAATATCACCATAAGGGATCTGTAAGCATTTTTTAACAAAAAAGCATGCGAACAAAAATAAATTTGTAACTGGCAGTGTAAAATAATTTGATTAACACGTTAGTATTATGAATTTGGGTCAAATAAAAAATTCCTTCCGGAATTTTATTTATCGACGAAAAAACTTTCTGTTGTTTGCAGCCGGAGTAGTGACCGTTCTTCTTTTGATCTATCCATTCAACAAGGCTGTTCGTTTCACAGAAACGAACGAATATTGTTTTTCATGTCATGTGCATGGCCATGCAGAAGATGCCTGGCGCTTATCGCCTCACGTTAACAATAAAGCAGGAATTACAGTAAATTGTGTCGATTGTCACCTCCCCCCTCATGGAGAGAACCGTTTGTGGTCCAAAATAAAACATGGAGCCAATGATATTTACGGTTTTTTGTTCAAAGACTCCGCCGATTATAACTGGGAAGCAAAGCGCTCGCCGGAGGTTGCTATTAATTTCACTTACGAATCATCTTGCATCAGATGTCACGACAATCTTTTTCCTGTAGGATTAAGTACAGAAGGTGTTGACAGTCATCTTCACTACGAAAGAAACAAAGATGATCTGAGTTGCCTAAACTGCCACATACATACAGGCCACTACAACCCGGATTATGTGCATGCACAAAATTTGGCATTTGGACAAAAAGAAGAGGAGGAGGGTGAGACATTTACCGCACCTGCAAAAATAAAAGCATTTGAAAACTATACTGAATTCATACCCGGGACGACCGTTTCGTTTGAAATGGTAGCAATACCCGGTGGTACATTCCTAATGGGAAGTCCAAAAAATGAGCCATTCCGCCGGGAAGATGAAGGACCTCAGAGAGAAGTGTATTTAGATGACTTTTTCATGGCCAAAATAGAGGTTACATGGAATGAATTCCTTGCCTGGTTTAATGCCACATCCTCAGAAGGCCGGCTCACTGCTGAAGAACAAGCACAAGTGGACGGCTTTTCAGGAGCCACACCACCCTGGGGAGCACCCGACCAGGGATGGGGAACAGGACAGAGACCGGCCATTACCATGACACATCATGCAGCCATGGAGTATTGCAGATGGTTATCTGCTGTAACCGGAAAACATTATCGGCTACCAACCGAAGCCGAATGGGAATATGCTGCCCGTGGCGACACGCAAACACCATATTTTTTTGAAGGCAACCCCAGAAGGTTCTCGTCACAAACATGGTGGAACAGAATCTTTGGCCCATCCACTGATGTCATTTCAAATTATGCAATTTACAATCAAAACAGCAGCAACAGGACTTCCGAACCGGGTAATGTATTTGAAAATCCTTTTGGATTGGTTAACATGCTGGGGAATGTGGCTGAATTCTGTCTTGACTGGTACGCACCAAACACATATTCATCCTATCCGGAAGGAGTTGTCCGAAATCCCAGAGGCCCTGCAACCGGACAGGAAAGAGTCATTCGAGGAGGTTCTTTCAGGAGCGACGCAGCAGATTTGCGCGTGGCTGCACGAGACCATACACGCACCGATTTATGGCTGAGAACAGACCCGCAAATACCCAAAAGCAGATGGTGGTATTCCGATGCAAACCATGTGGGCTTCAGAGTTGTTCACGTGCCTCAGTCAGATACAAACAATTAATGAGAAACAAGATGCAGAAAAACAAAAATATGAACAGGCGAAAATTTCTTGAAAACACCGCATTGGCTGGCACCATTGGAATAATGGGAGTATCAATGCTGGCAGGTTGTTCAAAAAAAAGAAGATCTGAAGAGCTGGGAATCCCGCCTTTAAATGAGAGGGCTCCTGCCGGAAAAAGATTGAAGGCCGGACTGATTGGCTGCGGACACAGAGGTACTGGAGCTTTGCTTAACTTTTTGAGTACAGGCCCGGGGGTTGAAGTGGGAGCATTAGCAGATGTATTTCCCGATAAAATAACAGAAGTTAGAGAACGTTTGGGCAGATTTAACATCGAAGTACCTGACGACAGATGCTTCTCAGGGCTTGATGCTTACAAAAAAGTAATGCAGACAGATGTTGATGTGGTTCTACTTGTTACTCCACCATTCTTCAGGCCTGATCATTTCAGAACTGCTATTGAAGCAAAAAAACATGTTTTCATGGAGAAACCTGTTGCCGTTGATCCGGTAGGGATTCGTTCGGTTATTGCCACCTCACGAATGGCAAAAACCTTGGGATTAAATGTAGTAACAGGGACACAGAGAAGACACCAGCACGACTATCTGGCAACATTCGAACGAGTAGCCAACGGCGCCATTGGGCAACCTGTGGCTGCCAAAGCTTTCTGGAATCAGGAACACGTATGGTTCAGACGCCGCCAGGAAGGCTGGACTGACATGGAATACATGTTGCGAAACTGGAATAACTACACATGGCTCAGTGGTGACCACATTCTGGACACACACATTCATAATATTGATGTGGTTAACTGGTTTATGGAAAAGTATCCGGTGGCAGCAATTGGTTACGGAGGTCGTCATCGAAGAGTAACGGGTGATCAGTTTGACTTTTTCAGCATTGACTTTTCTTTTGGAAACGGGGTTTCTTCTCACAGTATGTGCCGACAGATTGACAATTGCGCCAACGGGGTTGGCGAAATTGTAATGGGAACAAAAGGATACACCAACTGTCTCAATACCATTTACAACTTAGATGGCAGCATCAAATGGCAATATCAATACCCAAATGATGAACAGGGTAATCCAATGAATACACCAAAAATTTCACCCTATATACAGGAACATATCCATCTGGTAACAGCCATCAGAACCGGTTATTACATCAATGAAGGAGAGCGTACGGCATTGTCCAATCTTGCAGCTATCATGGGAAGAGAATCAGCCTATACGGGGAGAAGAATAACGTGGGATGAAATATATAACTCCAATCTAAAACTGGGGCCGGAAGACATAACAAAGGGTAATGTTGATATGAAATTCGAGGTTCCCATACCGGGAACCCCAGTGAGGTCGTAAATAAAAGAATAATAATCAGGGGAATATGACACAAACAAGAAGATCATTTTGCAAAAACAGTGCCGCAGTAATAGCGGGGGCAAGTCTGGCTTCAGCCTTGCCCGGCATGACAGGTTGTTCCAGTAAAGGGCCAAAAATCAGGTATGGAGTCATTGGGGTTAACGGAATGGGACTAACAAACATCATGCGTTTTATGGAGCAGCCCGACACTGAGTTGGTAGCCATGTGTGATGTAGATCAAAACATACTGACCAGACGGGTACATGATGCCCGCGACTACTACCTAAAAACCAGAGAAAAAACTGGGCAGGGAGAAGTTCAGCCACCCGAAATAGCAGAGTATAACGACTATCGAGATCTTATTGCACGTGATGATATTGACGCCGTTATTATCGCAACACCTGATCATTGGCACTGTTTACCATTTATTGATGCCTGCAAAGCGGGAAAAGACATTTATGTGGAAAAGCCATTGGCCAACACCATTGGCGAATGCCTGATAATGGAAAAGTACGCCAAACAATACAACCGGGTGGTGCAGGTTGGACAATGGCAGCGTAGCGGAGACCACTGGCAGGATGCCATGGCCTACGTTCATTCAGGTAAACTTGGAAACATTCGCAAAGTTAAAACCTGGGCCTATCTTTCATGGTTAAAACCAGTTCCAAGACCTGACGGAAATCCCCCGGCCGGAGTGGATTATGATTTTTGGCTCGGTCCCGCACCAAAACGCCCTTTTAATGGAAACAGATTTCATTTCCATTTCAGATGGTTCTGGGATTACGGAGGAGGTTTGATGACCGATTGGGGAGCGCATCTTATTGATTTTGCCCTGTATGGAATGAAAGCTTCTATGCCGAATAGCATTATGTCTGTAGGTGGGAATTTCAGCATCGATAAAGCTGCCATGGAAACTCCGGACACGCAAACTGCCATATACGAATTTGATGATTTCATTTTACAATGGGAACATGCCATTGGAATTGATCGGGGGCCATATAATCGCGGACATGGAGTTGCATTTATTGGCGACAATGGGACTTTGGTGGTTGATCGAGGTGGATGGGAAGTCCTTCCTGAGAAACCCGGACAAGAAGGTTCCATTGCTGAGGTTCCAAGACAAACTGGAGACGGAAAAGATGCTGCCAATCATGTCAGAGATTTTCTGGACTGCATGAGAACCAGGAAAACCCCAAGGGGCTCAATTGACGTTGGTAAGGAGATTGCCATTGTTTCTCATATGGGGAACATTGCACACCGCGTTGGAGAAAAACTTTACTGGGACGACAATAAGAAGGAGTTTGTCAACAATAATAAAGCGAATGATCTTATTTGGCCGGTTTACAGAAAACCTTGGGAACTCCCAAAGGTTTAAGCATTAAAAATCCAGGGCTCAATCGGAGGACTACAAATAATAACCTTAAATCACATCTATGAAACCAACATCATTGTTTTTAGCGCTACTCATGCTCATGAACATTTCGTGCAAAGAAGCCGAAGAAAATCTCCATCCTTGGGAGGATCACGGCTGGAAACTGGCTGTACAAGCGTGGACCTTTAATCGATTCACCTTTGAAGAAGCGCTGGAAACAGCAAGCAATCTGGGGCTTAAGTATATTGAAGCGTATCCCGGACAGAAAATCACTGAAGAAAGCGATGCAACCACTCATTTCAGCATGAACGCGGAGACCAAAAACCTGATGCGCGAATTGACAAATAAACATGATATAAAAATTATCAATTACGGAATTGTGGCTGCAGGTTCAGAAGAAGAGTGGGAACAGTTGTTCGCCTTTGCAGCCGATATGGGAATCAAAACCATAGGAAGCGAGCCAGATCCAATCTGGATGGATTTAATAGAAAGCCTCGTGAAGAAATATGATGTTCAACTGGCGATTCATAATCACCCCCCTCCCACTCGTTATTGGAATCCTCAAACAGTTCTGGATGTTATAGAGGGAAGGGATTCCAGAATTGGTGTGAGTGCAGACAACGGACACTGGATGCGTTCGGGACTAAATCCAATTGATGTATATAAAATGTTGGAAGGTCGTATCAAATATCTGCATCTCAAAGACATGACAGCATTTGATGATATGGAAGCATACACTGTTCCTTTTGGCACTGGCGTTTTTAATATGAGAGAAGCTCTTCAGGTGCTTAAAGAGACCGGTTTTAAGGGGGTTATTACCATTGAGCATGAATGGGACTGGGAAAATCCGGCACCAAAAGTTGCCAAATCCATCGAACATTTAAGAGAAATATCGAGAGATCTTTAGCAATGGGACTATTTCAAAGCTAATATATAAACAAGTATTTGAAACCTGGACTGTTTCAAATGAGATGTCGCCCCTGTTTTAACCGGGTCTATTACAATTCATAATTTGTATTGGTTAATATCGTTCTATCACAATTCAGGAAACAGGGCGACATCTCAATTTTATAAACACGGATTTACTTCACTTTCATCGTATTGAAAAATGGCAAATCAAAAGATAAAAATGGGCATGATTGGCGGTGGTACAGGAGCCTTTATTGGTGATACTCACCGAAAATCAGCATTGTCGTCAGGTCAATTTGAGTTAATTGGAGGGATTTTCAGTTCTGACAACAGCAGAAGTCTGGAATTTGCCCGAAAAGAAGGGTTCGACTTAAAAAGGTGCTATAAAAATGTTGAGGAGTTAATCGCTGGTGAAACAGCCTTATCCGAGGAGGAAAGAATGCAACTCATTGCGGTGGTGACTCCTAATGCATCACATTTCCCCATAATCAAAGAACTCATTGCTCATCAGTTTCATGTGATGTGTGAAAAGCCAATGACTCTTAACGTTGATGAAGCCAAAGTTATTGAGGATTTAGTTAGAGATAATGACATAACCTTTGCACTCGCACATACCTATACCGGTTACCCCATGGTAAGGCAAATGCGAGCTTTGGTGGAGAAGGGATTACTTGGAGAAATACAACGAATAGATGCACAATATTACCAGGGATGGATAAACAGCATAATTCATGGTAACGAAACACGCATAAAAGGCGTGTGGCGACTGAACCCGGAAGTTGCCGGAGCAAGTTGCTGTATGGGAGATATTGGCGTACATGCCTTTAACCTGATTGAATATATTACTGGTTTAAATGTTCAAGAAGTCTTGGCCGACCTTAATACAATTCGTGAAGATATTTCTCTGGATTTAGACGGTACCGTTTTGCTGCGTTTTACAGAGAAACTAAAAGGTGTCATTCGGGCAACTCAGGTAGCAGGCGGAGTAGAAAACGATCTTAATATTGGAATATATGGCTCAAAAGCCTCACTTAAGTGGAGTCAGGAAAATCCTAACCATCTTTATCTGCTGACAGATAACGAACCTGCCAGAATTTACAAACCCGGGAACAGCTATAATTCTGATTTGTGTGAACTGGGACAAACCATGCCTGCCGGACACCCGGAAGGAATTTATGAAGCTCTTGCTAATATTTATAAAGGAATTGCAAAAAGCATAAGAAAAGAGCAATTTGCACATGGAGAGTTCCCAACTGTGCATGATGGTGTAAGAGGGATGCAGTTTATCCATGCTGTTATAAAATCGAACCGAACCAATAATACATGGGTAAATATTGAGAATTAAAAAACCCTGAAACTGATACTCAATCCTGATATTAATTCAGAGTTAAAGACCAACGCAAAAGTATAACATATAATTTACTGCTATGATTTCAATAGTTATTCCGGTTTACAATGAAGAACTGATTCTGCCGAAACTACTCGACAGAATTAAATCTTCTATGCAGGAGATGGATCAGGCATATGAAATTATATTCGTGGATGATGGCAGCAGGGACAGAACTTTGGAGATACTTCATGAGCAAAGAACTGCTGAAACCAGAATAAAAATCATAGAATTTTCACGTAATTTTGGTCATCAGGCAGCCATAACAGCAGGGCTGGAGCATGCCTCAGGTGAGTTTATAGCGTTGATGGACTCTGATTTGCAGGATCCTCCCGAGTTGCTTCCTTTGATGTATGAAAAGTTAAAAGATGGTCGGTTTGATGTGGTTAACGGCTTTCGCGATGCCAGAAAAGATGATAAAAGAAGACGATGGATGACCAAATTATTCCACCGTATTTTTACTGAAGCAAGCGGATTAAGCCAAATTGAAAACACGGGTCATTTTTCAATGATAAACCGGCAGGCATTAGATGCCCTGCTCACCATGAAAGAGAAAACCCGATATATACCGGGTCTCAGAAGCTACATTGGTTTCAGGCAAACCAGCATCAGTTATGAACGACAGGAGCGGGCTTCAGGAGAATCAAAAATGTCGCTAACAGACCTGTTCGGACTGGCAGCTGATGCAGTCTTTTCTTTCTCAAAATTTCCATTAAGGGCCTGTTTATGGTTGGGTTTAACCGGTGTTTTTATTTTTCTGTTGGCAGGAATTCATGTTCTGGTATCAAAAATAACCGGATGGGCGCCATTGGGATGGTCTTCCACCATGATAAGCATCTATTTTTTAGGATCCATACAACTAACGTTCTTAGGCGTTTTAGGCGAATATATTTACAGAACCTATAAAGAGAGTCAGGACAGGCCCATATATTTCATCCGTAAAAAGTATTTCTGATTGAGAAAAGAATGATAAATGAGGATAAAATATTCAAGTACCTTACCAAAGCATTGCTGGCAATTACATTGCCTGTAATGCTTGTTATGGCAATGGATGCGGGCATATCCGGCGATGAATATTTCCATCTCAATCAAGCCGAAGCTGTGGTAAATTGGTATTACTCTTTTGGGAGCGACACCTCTGCCCTTCATACGCCGCAAACAAATCTGAAATACTACGGGCAGGGATTTGATAATGCGGCATCTCTTATCGCCAGAGTATTTAATATTGAAGATATTTTCACTCTCAGGCACTTAATGAACGCTTTGGCTGGTTGGCTGATTTTTCTTTTTATAGTTCTTTTGGCTTTTAATCTTGGCGGGTGGCGTGCTGCATTTTTCTCTATCATCCTCTGCATATTATCTCCCAGGTTAATTGGGCACAGTTTTAATAACCTGAAAGATATTCCATTTGCGTTGGGTTATATAGCCGGCATCTGGTTTTTGGTAAAATGGATGAGGGAATGGCCTTTAATTTCGAGGAAAACCATGATCGCAATGACCCTCGTCATTGCATTTACCATCAGCATCAGACCTCCCGGCCTGATTCTGATTGGTTGGCTTTTTATCATTACAGTGCTGTTGTTGATCAATGACTATTTATTAAACCGAACAACGCCTGACTTTCGCCATCCAATCTGGCTTAAAACACTATGGGTTGCCATATCAGGGTATTTACTGGGATTAGTTTTTTGGCCTTTTGCTTTGCTGAATCCAATTAAGCACCCGATTATTTCACATCAGCTGATGGAAGCTTATCCGGTTACCATCCGGCAACTTTTTATGGGAGAACTGATGTGGTCTGATATGCTGCCCTGGTTCTATCTTCCATGGATGATGATGATAACCATCGCTCTGCCGGTTTTAGTAGGTTTTTTATTATTCTTTTTCACAGGTTTTTGGAAATCATCCAAAAAACGATTGTTTTTTGGATTCATTGTATTTACAATCTTCTTCCCCCTTCTGTATATCATCTTTAAAGAATCGAATGTTTACGGAGGCTGGAGGCATGTATTGTTTATCTACCCCCCTATGGTTGTTCTATCGGCCATCGGCATAAGCCGCTTGTGGCAATTCCTTAAGGTTAGGAAAGCCATAACAGCCAGAGCTGTTCTGGCAGTTCTTTTATTAATATCAATAATCCATCCCATAAAATTCATGATTATAAATCATCCATTTCAATACCTTTATTTTAATCAGATTACGGGTGGCTATAAAGGAGCTTTCGGGAAATATGAAGCGGATTATTATTTTCATACCATCAGACCGGCTGCAGAATGGCTAAACGACTACTTAAACGAAACCGGGGAAGAAGACCTGATTATTGCATCCAACTTTGAAACGGCCTGGTTTTTCAGACATAACGACAGAGTTAAAGAACATCGTCAAACCAGTTGGCATAACCGCAGCTTTGAAAATTGGGATTATGCCATTTTTTCAGCAACTTATTTGCACGCTTTTAATTTAAATCCCAAACAATGGCCTCCACTTGAAACCATTCACACAATATCTGTGGAAGGAAAGCCGGTTTGTGTGGTACTGAAAAGAGAAACTTTGTATGATTATCTTGGTTGGAAAGCTTTAAGAGAGCGGGACTATTTTCTGGCTGACTCACTATTAAATTTGGCAACCACGGTTCATTACGGATTGGAAGGAGCCTGGCTGAATCTGGCGAGATCCAGATATCAGTTGGGTGATCACTATTCAGCTATAAATGCTCTGGACATGGCATTGGAAATTCATCCAACTTTTGAACCGGCTTTGATGGAATACGCAAGGATTAGTTTTACCCTTGGAAACCCCGAAATGGCTTTAAATTTGTTGAACCGATTAACTGGTTATAATAAGAAGTACCTGCCTGCGTATACATTAAAAGCCGAATACCTGATTACCCTAAACCGTAAGAATGAAGCTCTGGCAGAAATTCAAAGGTGTTTAGATATCCAGCCTTCCTGGCAGCCGGCAAGAAAAATATTTTTTGAACTAACTGAATATTAATATATTTGCAACAATAAAACGATACGATTATGAGAAAATTTTGGATGATTATCGCAATGGCAATTATTCTGGCCATGGGTGCCGGAACAGTGAACAACGTAATGGCGCAATATGACTATGAATATGAAACTGTAGCGCCTGACACATTGTCAATTGATGACATGGATCCCATTCTCTACTCTGATGATGATTATGTGGCTGCTGAAAAAAGCAACAATACCGGTTTGGTAATTGGTATTATTGTAATTGCTGTAGTAGCAGGTTTAATTGTTTTCAAAGTGGTGTCCGGCAAGAAAAAAGAGTAACCGGATTAAAAAAGTTCCATAGCTTTTAATGTGAGATATCCCCAAACTGCGTAGCGCAATGCTTTTCCTATAAACATCCAGATTGCAGTGGGGATGACGCGACTTTTTACAAGTCCTAAGACAACGGCTATTGGATCACCAATTCCAGGCAACCAGGTAAAGAAGGCCACCCAGCCTTCTTTGCCTTTTATTTTTTTGTGTACTTTTTCAATTTGACTAGCAGGAATTTTAAGGTACTTCTCAATCCAATGCCACTTTCCAAGCCATCCAATCCAATAGGACGACATGCCGCCCAACCAATTTCCAACGGATGCCACAACCAAACTTACATATGGATCAAATCCTGCCACCAACATCCCTGATAATACAGCCTCGGAGCTAAACGGCAAAATAGTGGCAGCCAGAAAACTGGCTGCAAAGAGTGCGAGATATCCCAATTCAGTAAACATCCGGCAAAGATATTTATTCTGCGGGATTTTGCGTTTTAAGCAGAGAAGAAATAGAGGTCATCATAGACTGAATGGACTCCTTTTTAACCATTTTGCAGATGCAGTGTTTAAGATTCAAATCATTACAAACACATTCCTGGTGAGAGTATAATGAATGAAAATGATGGTGTTAAAACAAAAAATTTGCAATCAACCGGGATGTAAAAGCAAGTTTTAATCATGGATTTTTAAAATTACAAGTCTGAACTAAAAGTTTTGATAGTAAAAATCAACAACTTGTCATTTTAATCTTTCTTTTATTTTTATCGTATAACACGTAAATTCACGTGATGATAATTTTTATTTGGGTAATATGTTGATAGGCACCTGATTTTCATTAACTTTCGGTTTGTAAATCAAATACCTGACAGTTATGAAAAAGAAATTAATTTTGCTTTTAACATTACCGCTGTTGGTGATGTTGTTTTCCTGTTATTCCGGATCGGGAAGTTCGGAAACAACAGGAATCACAACCCCTGTAGTAGCTGAAATCCCTCTTTCCGATGTTGATTTTGATGTTGACCTTGGAGGACAGCCATGGGCTTTTGATATAGAGGCTGCCACTTTGGTAAATGATAGTTACCGTTCAGCCAACTGGACCGGGAAGTATATGCAGCTGGTGTTTATGTCGTTAAAACCCGGAGAAGTGATTGACCTGGAAATCCATGAAGATCATGATCAGTTTATTCGCATTGAGCAGGGTGAGGCTGTGGTTTGGATGGGAAAATCTGAAAACGATTTAACATACAGACAAGAGGTAGAAGATGATTGGGCAATTATGATTCCGGCCGGTTACTGGCATAAAGTTGAAAATACAGGCGATGTGGATTTGAAGCTTTATACTCTGTATGGACCCCCGGAGCATCCAATGGGAACTTCCAATAAAACATATGAAGAGGCCATAGAGGCGCATGGGCATCATCATCATTAATTATAGGTAGAAAAATTATTGAAAGACTGTTTAGTTTTCGCACCTGGGTTAGAAAGATCGACAAGAATTTAAATAGTCTCTAAAATATTTAGCCATATTTATTATGGATTATGGACGAAGTTTAAACAGTCTCTTAAAATATTTAGAGGCTGTCCAAAAAGTAAATTTAAATTTTCCTTATCTTTCAAATCGTAAATTACACGTTAATAATTCACCCCTAAATCCCCCAAGGGGGACTTTAAGCCTCCCACTTGGGGGAGGTTTGTAGGGGTGAAAGCAAGGTTGTTTTACAAATTGTAAGTATTGAATATTATTAACAGACTTTTTAGACAGCCTCATATAAAAATTATAATTAACCAGTGGACTTTATCACCATCGATTTTGAAACAGCTGATAGATTTCGTGATAGTGCTTGCGAAATAGGACTCACTTTTGTAGAAAATTTTAATATCACAGAAACCAAATCGTGGTTGATAAAACCGGGATGTTACCCAATTTTTGACCCATATAACATACATGTTCACAAAATTAAGCCATCAGAAGTAGCCAATGCACCAAATTTTTGTGAACTGTGGCCTGAAATTCATCCATTGATCGAAAACCAATTGCTGATTGCACACAATGCATCCTTCGATTTAAGTGTGCTGAGAACAACTCTGGATTATTATGGTCTGGAATATCCAGAATTAATGTACAGTTGCAGCTATTTATTTTCAAAAAATGTTTGGCAGGGGTTGTCTGGATACGGATTAGAGGCCTTATGTAATTACCACGACATCGATTTGCGGCATCACCGCGCCGGGCCTGATAGCCGCGCCACAGCCGAATTGGTTATTCAAGCATTTGAATTTGCCGGTGTTAATTCTATTGACGATTTTCCTGAAAAGTTGCAGATGAAGATTGGTCGCTTGTTTCCCGGCGGTTATCTACCATCAGGGAAAGTTAAAGCGAGAAGAACTAAAAAAATGGTATAGATACTCCTAAATGAATGTAATATTTGTAATCGGCATTTTTATGTCCTTTTTTATAGCTCTGTTGCTATTTACTAAAAAAGGGAAAACACTGCCGGATAAAACGCTGACAGTATGGGTGTTTGCAATTGGCATTCACTTATTTGGATTGGCATTGGATTCTGGGTTCAATTCCAAATCATCCTTTAATTCTGTTTTTAAGAAGCACAAAGGTTTAACTCCATCGCAGTTTCTGAATAGTAAAAAGCAGGTGTAATTTTTTAAGAAAAGCAGGTGCAAACGTACACGTTTGGACGATGCCAATCGTTTTTTGCTATTCCTTTGTGGACTTTACAAATTAATTGTTTGCAAACTTTTAAAAGCAATCATGAATAAAGCCCTTTTTTTAATTTTCTTCGCAGTTGTATCTGCGAATACATTATCTCAAACCATCAAACAAACCATCAGAGGACAGGTGCTTGATCAATCTACACAGGAGCCCTTGCCATTTTGCACTGTTTTTATTGAGGATTCCGATCCGGTTTTGGGCACTACCACCAACGACAGTGGATTTTTTGAACTGTTGAATGTGCCCGTTGGCCGCAGGGTATTAAGGGTTAGTATGGTAGGGTATGAGAGTTACATTGTTAATGAAATAATTGTAAGTTCAGGCCGGGAGATTAATCTCCAAATAGATCTCAGACCCTCATCCTCTGAATTGGATGAGGTAGTAGTCTCCACAAGAAAGGACAATCCGCAAAACTCAATGGTGACCTTGAGTGGACGGCAATTTACAGTTGAGGAGACCGAACGTTATGCGGGAGGATTAAACGACCCTGCACGATTGGCTTCATCTTTTGCCGGTGTGGCTACACCTTCGGTAGGCAGCAACGGCATTTCGGTACGTGGCAATAACCCCAACGGGTTATTGTGGCAAATAGAGGGTGTTGAGGTGCCCAACCCAAATCATTTTGCCAATCTTTCTGTAGCCGGTGGAGGCATGCTAACTGCCATCAGCAATCAAATAATGGGCAACAGTGATTTTTATACCGGTGCTTTTCCTGCTGAATATGGCAACGCCAGCTCCGGGGTGTTTGACATTCATTTGCGCACAGGGAACTCTAAAAAGCGTGAATATACTTTTCAGGCCGGAATATTAGGGGTTGATTTTGCCACCGAGGGCCCATTCAAAAAAGGGGGAGAGGCCTCGTACATTATGAATTACAGATATTCAACAATGGCTTTGGTTTCACCGTTACTGCCCGATAATGCAGGTGTTCTGAAATATCAGGATTTAACCTTTAAGTCTGTATTTCCTACTCAAAACTCAGGAACGTTTACTTTTTGGGGCATTGGTGCTTATGATGGTGTGGACATGGTTGCAGCCGACAGTGTTGACTGGAAAGCCGATTTTGACCGCGAGAACTCTTCAACAAGTTTGTATCTGTATGCAACCGGATTATCTCACCAACTGAGGTTAGGCTCGCGTACTTTTCTCCGAACGGCAGTTTCAACCTCCGGAGATGGCCTTTCGCACAGTGAAACGAGACTTGGCATAGCCGATCTACAGGAGAGTCCGTACTCAAAAGTAAAGAATCACTCAGGCAGGATGTCGCTACAATCGCGCATACAGCATCATTTTTCGGATATGCATGTCAATAGGACTGGGTTTCGGTATAGCTACATGTACTATAATGTGGGTATCGAAAAAGCCCCTTCTGAAGGGGCATCTCCGGTTCCGTTAGCTGATGGAAAAGGTGAATCAGGTTTGTTTCAGGTTTATTCCCAATCAACATACAGGGTTCTTCCGAATTTGGAATTGAACATGGGAATTAATACCCAGCTGTTGTTGTTGAACAACAGCTTTTCGGTTGAACCTCGGGTGGGAATTAAGTACCATTTCAACGAAAACCAAAGTTTAGCGGCGGCTTATGGAGTGCACAGCCGCGTTGAACAGCTCCCTCTTTACTTTGTGGTTATAGATGGCGAGCAGCCAAATAAAGAACTGGATTTAATGAAAAATGAACACTTTATTCTTTCATGGAACATGAGGTTGTCGCCATATTTACGGCTGGGAATTGAACCTTATTATCAGCGGTTGACCAATGTTCCGGTATCCCCTGATGGTTATTTGTCAAGTGTGAATTTTATGGATGAGATTTTTTTTAACGACCATTTGGTGAACGAAGGAACCGGGAGAAACATGGGAGTTGATTTTACTTTTGAACAGTTTCTGAACAGAGGCTTTTATTATCTTTTTACCTCATCGTTGTTTGATTCTAAATACAAAACGCCTGATGGCGTTGAACGCAACACGCGTTTCAACCGCAATTATGTATTTAATCTTTTGGCCGGAAAAGAGTGGGTTGTTGGTCGTGACAACAACAATTTGTTGAGTGCAGGTTTTCGTTTGAATTATATGGGAGGGCTCAGAAAAGAGCCGGTTAACATGGGCGAATCTCTGGCATTGGGCGAAGTGGTTTATGGAGAGACTCCGGGAAATCTTGCATTTGAAAATCAGCACAGCGACCAACCCATTTTTTCAGTCTCTTTTTCCTATCGGAAAAACAGACCCCGTTACTCTTCGGTTTGGTCGTTACAGATTTTGAACGTGTTGGCAACACAAGAATTCAATTCACACTATTATCATTTAAAAGATGGAACCATTGAGAGTCGATATGAAGGAATATTGATTCCAAATATTGGATATAGGATAGAGTTCTAATGTATTGAAGATTTTAAACCTGACTTGTTTTTGTGTAAGCCCGATTCTATCGGGAATCATGATGTATCGGGAATAGTGATCTATTGTGTCTGTAATTCTAATTTTCTATTTTCGGGTTTTAAGGTTTAATTTAAACGGTTTAAAAACAATAGATCGTTGAAATTTCAGTTCTTAGGTAAGAGTAAGTTCATGATTTTAAGCACATTGAATGCATTACAAGCAAGTTTGTATATGCCTATAGATCAATTAGATAAAAAAGTTTAACGAACTGTTATAAATAAGTTGTCATTATAATTTTCAATTATGTATTTGCGAGTTTTTAGTCTTATAGCCTTCCTGGCTTTCCTGACCTTTTCATGCACAGAATCTGAAAAGCCTGTTATTTATACCATTGGTGATTCCACAGTAAAAAATGGACAGGGAGATGGTGCCGGTGGATTATGGGGCTGGGGAGATCCTTTTAAACTCTGGTTTGACACAGCAAAGGTTGAGGTTAAAAACCACGCACGTGGCGGAACCAGCAGTCGCACCTATCGAACATTGGGATTATGGGATGAAGTGTATAACAAGTTAAAAAAAGGGGATTATGTTTTTATTCAATTTGGACATAATGATGCCGGGACACTAAATGATTCAATTCGGGCCAGAGGAACCATTCGTGGTGTTGGTGATGAATTTGAAGTCATTGATAACATCCTGACCGGAGAGCGTGAAAAAGTATATAGTTATGGTCGGTATTTAACTGAATACATTAAAGAGATTAAGGCTAAAGGTGCCACCCCGATAATTATTTCCCCAATTCCCCGCAATCGATGGGAGGATGGTAAAGTGCCTCGCAACAAGGATAGTTATGGAGGCTGGGCAAAGACCGTGGCCGAACGAGAAGATGTCACATTTATTGATTTGAATGAAAAAATGGCACAAGCCATGGAAACTTTGGGAGAAAGTAATGTTACAAATGTTCTTTTTTTCAGTCACGACCATACACATCCCAATGCTGAAGGAGCAAAACTGGCTGCTTCTCTTGTGGTTGAGGGTATAAGGGAGTTAAGAAATAGCCGGCTTCATGTTCTGTTAGATCCTTATGCTGTCATCAATTTCCCGGTTAAGAAGAGAGCCGTTTTAATTGGGGATTCAACCGTGGCAAATGGACGGGATTCCATTGCCGGATGGGGGTTGTTTTTTGCAGATTTCCTGGATACTTCACGAATCGAGCTTTTGAACAGAGCTCGAGGAGGACGTAGTAGTCGTACTTTTTATTCAGAAGGATTGTGGGAGCAATCTCTTGAATTATTGCAAGAAGGAGATTTTTTATTGATTCAATTTGGACATAACGATGGAGGTGCCATTGACCAGCCTAAATTTCGTGCTTCTATTCCCGGAATAGGAGATGATTCTTCTGATGTTATATTGGAAGACGGTTCGCTAGAAACGGTTCATACTTATGGCTGGTATTTGCGTCGGTTTATCACTGATGCACAGTCAGTGGGAGTAAATGTAATTGTTCTTTCACATATTCCGCGAAACAGATGGCACAAAGGCAAGGTTGAGAGAAATAATCTGGATTATGGATTGTGGACACGTGAAGTTGCTATGGAGACTGGTGCTTATTTTATAGATCTGAATGAAAGGGTTGCTATCCAGTATGAAAAGATGGGGACTGCAGCTGTCGCTTTAATTTTCCCCAAGGATCATACACACACAAATGAAGAGGGTGCATTGATAAATGCCCGTATTCTGGCAAAAGCACTTTCTGAACAAGGATCGCCCATGCGCTCCTACATTTTGTTGAGAGACCAATAAACCACCTCTCTAAAAGAGCTTTTACTCTATTACATCACTTCAAAATTTTTTAGTTGGTTCTCCCTTTTTCTGAAGCTCAGTTTATTTTTTTTTAATTGTCATTATAATTGATATGTTTGCTGGCTGATTTTTAACCGGCAATTAAATTAAGGCAATGATTAAGTTAAAAGGGCTACGTTGGTGGATAATAGGGCTTATTGGTATTGCAACCATCATAAACTACATCGACCGTTGGGCGTTGGCCGTAATGTGGCCCGAAATATCGTCCGATTTGGGACTGGACAGAAATAGCTATGCCCTGATTTTGAATACTTTTATGGTTGCTTATGCAATTGGACAGTTTGTAAGTGGTCAGGTTTTTGATAAAATTGGAACCAGAACAGGTTATGTTTTAAGTATAATTCTATGGAGTTCGGCCTCGTTACTTCATAGTTTTGCAAGAGGGGTGCTGACATTTTCTTTTTTGCGTGCTGCGTTGGGCATTGGGCAAGCAGGAAACTGGCCTGGAGCCGTAAAGAGCAACGCTGAGTGGTTTCCCCGGCACGAACGTGCTATTGCTCAGGGGATCTTTAATGCCGGAGCTTCAGTAGGAGCTTTGGTTGCACCGCCTTTACTGGCGTTTCTGTTTGTGGCATTTGGTTGGAAAACCACTTTTCTTATAGTAGGTTCTTTTGGTTTTTTATGGCTCATCCCATGGTTGATCATTAATAAAAAATCACCAGCCGAGCATCCCTGGATTACAGAAGAAGAGGAGGAGTATATTTGTAATGATCAGACTGAGCCAAGAGATACACCAATCAGAAAAAAGAGCGGTTTTTTATCGGTTTTGAAACATCGGGAATCATGGGCAGTATTAATGGGACGTTTTTTTACCGAACCGGTATGGTTCTTTTTCATGGGTTGGTTGCCTATTTATCTTTTCGACGCTTATGGGTTCGATATCCAGCAAATTGGTCTTTTTGCATGGATTCCATACGTTGGTGCGGCTATTGGAAGTTTGGCCGGGGGTTGGTTCAGCGGGTTTTTGCTTCGTCGTGGACGTTCAATCAATATTGCCCGAAAGGGTGCCATAGCTGTTGGGGCTTTTTTAATGGTTGCCGGTTTGGTTGGCACAATATTCCTGGCACAATCACCTGAAGCGTTCTTAGCAGTACTTTTTGTGGTGTTGTTTGGCTTTCAGTTCTCCATTGGCAACATCCAAACGCTACCCAGCGATCTGTTTAAAGGAAAATCTGTAGGTTCATTGGCCGGGATTGGCGGTATGGTTGGAATGTCATCCGTAATTATAATGAACTTCATGGTTCCGGTGATCACCAAAACGTCTTATGTACCAGTTTTCGCCCTGATTGCTCTTTTTGTTCCGTTGGGTTTGCTCTCGGTCCTGTTTTTCGCAAGGAAAATCCGAAATGTGGGAGATTAGAGGCAGATATGATCAGATTATTCAAAGCTGATTCCTCCTCTTAATTTGGTTTTAGAGGACATTAAAGGGGCGCTAGCCCTGATATCTTAAATTAGACATTCTCTAAGATTTTTAGATCTCTATTATTTAAAAACTGTGTCATGTTGTCCTAAGTTCGTTCTTCACATATGATCCAAAATTCAATTGAACTTTTTATCTAATTATTCGTTTTTGTTTAAACAATGTTTCTTTAAATGTTCGTAATTGGCATATATTAAGTTCTTTATAAAAGCATAAGTATTAATCAATACTGAAACAACAAAAACCAAAAGGTTTGATATGATAGAATTAGGAATTGACAGTTTTGCAGCAGTTAAGACGGAAGAAAGCAGAACCAGAGCTCACAATAGTATGGAATCCCTTGAAGAGTTGCTTGAAAGAATTGTCAGAGCCGATGAATCAGGACTTCATCTCTTTGGATTTGGCGAGCATCACCGGGAGGAGTATTTGGATTCGGCCAATACAATCATAATGGCAGCAGCGGCAGCTCGTACCAGACAAATTCGACTGGTTAGTGCGGTTACAGTTTTAAGTGCTGCCGACCCGGTGCGCGTGTATCAACAATTCGCCACATTGGATCTCATCTCCAAGGGTCGGGTTGAAATGGTGGCAGGCAGAGGTTCTTTCATTGATGCTTTTCCTTTGTTCGGATTAGACATGAAAGATTACGATGAGCTGTTTACCGAAAAAATGGAGCTGTTTCTTAAAATACAGAAAGAGGGACGAATAACATGGTCGGGAAAATTCAGACCTGCCATGAATGACCAGCCCGTATATCCACGTTCGTTTCAAAACCCCATTCCTGTTTGGTTGGGTGTTGGCGGTACTCCGGCATCATTTGTCAGGGCAGGGAAAATGGGGCTCCCGCTTATGGTGGCAGTCATTGGTGGCGAAACCCATCGTTTTAGGCCGTTGGTGGACATGTACCGCAATGCATGGTTGCAGGCAGGGCATCCTGAATCTGAGATGAAGGTGGGACTGCATTCATTGGGATATGTTGCTGATACCACTCACAATGCCATCGAAGAGTTTTACCCGGGATATGCCGAGTCTTTCACAAAAATTGGGCAGGAACGGGGATGGCCGCCGGTTACCCGCAGTCGATTTGACCCATTGGTTAGGGAAAAAGGGGCCCTTTTGGTGGGAGATGCTTCCACAGTGGCTGAAAAAATACTTCGCCACAGCGAAGCTCTGGGAGGAATCAATCGAGTTACCTTTCAAATGGACAGTGCATTATTGTCGCATGAGCAGATGTTACGTTCCATTGAGTTAATAGGAAAAGAGGTAATTTCTTTGGTAAACAGGGATTAGGTTTCTGACTTAACAACCTCTTCTTCGGGCGGTACAATATACAGCCATAATAAAAAGAGAAACGAAACATTTACTCTAATAATTCCTCAATTAGCAGGCAAATTGTAATTTTGCTGGTAATTTTATCAGAAACACACATTTTGACGTGAACAACTATTTTAAGGAAAAAATAAGCGAAATTACCGGTACAAACCATATTGAAAAAGTTGAAGAAATTCAATCGCTCTGGAGCGGCTATGGCCGCATCCAGAGATTTTATTTTAAGGAGGGACGTTATCCTTCTGTAGTTGTAAAGCATATTTCCTATCCTGAAGAGATGAATCACCCGCGGGGTTGGAATACTTCAGTTTC
This sequence comes from Alkalitalea saponilacus, assembly GCF_900168165.1. Lineage (GTDB taxonomy): Bacteria > Bacteroidota > Bacteroidia > Bacteroidales > Marinilabiliaceae > Natronoflexus > Natronoflexus saponilacus. The sequence continues at coordinate 51,144 of NZ_FUYV01000015.1, read as the reverse complement.
GCACCAAAGAAAATTACACTCCTATCAGGTTGAGATAGAATGGTATAAAAAGTGGAGCGACCGTTGTTCAGATGAATGTTACACGCCCGGATGTCTGGGAGTAGAGCAGCAGCACAATGAGATACTCATTGTGCTGGAAGATTTAAACAGCACAGGATTTCCGAAAAGAGCAAAAACCATTTCATTGGATCAGATGGAGGTTTGTTTGAGATGGCTTGCTTATTTTCATGCAATTTTTATGAATAGCGAACCTTCCGGTTTATGGCCCATTGGAACCTACTGGCACTTAGATACCCGGCCTGACGAATTGGAACAGCTGACGGATAAAAACCTTAAGCAGGCGGCTTCCATGATTGACCGGGTTCTGAATCAAACCAAACATAAAACATTGGTGCATGGCGATGCCAAACTGGCAAATTTCTGCTTTTCTGATGATATGCAAAAAGTTGCTGCCGTGGATTTTCAGTATGTTGGTGGTGGTTGCGGCATGAAAGATGTTGCCTACTTTATTGGCAGTTGCTTATACGAAGAGGATTGCGAAAAGTATGAAAATCATCTTCTCAACACCTATTTTATGCATCTTAAAACAGCCATTTTTAAGTACAATAATGATGTTAACTTTGATGCACTGGAACAGGAGTGGCGTGAGATGTATCCTTATGCCTGGGCTGATTTTCATCGTTTTTTAAAAGGCTGGAGCCCCGGTCATTGGAAAATAAACAGTTACAGCGAAAAAATGACCAGAAAGGTTTTACCGGATATAGAAAATCGGAAAGCATCAATAAAAAAATAAAAAATTATGAATCTCACTTCCGGGCAACTTTTTTTATTAAAAAACAGCGCCATTGCAGCTGCATACCAGGCAGGAATATACATATCCAAGCAAGTTGACCGCAAGCTGAACGTGGGAACAAAAGCTTCCGGCGACAGTCTGGCATCGCAGGTTTTTACCGAGGTGGACATGGAGAGCCAGAATATAGTTTCACAGGTTTTGGAGCCCACTATGGACATGTTCGACATTGGCTTTTTAGCAGAAGAGAGTCCCGATGACGGGAGTCGCCTGGTAAAGGATTACGTCTGGTGTATTGACCCGTTGGACGGCACCCTCCCTTTTATTAACAGGCAACATGGATACTCAGTATCCATTGCTATGGTAAGAAAGGATGGTTTTCCGATTATTGGTGTGGTTTACGATCCGCTAAAACAAAACCTCTATCATGCGCATACCGGAGGAGGCGCATTTTTTAATCAAAAACAGCTTGAGATTCCTGATAATAACGATGAGGTATTACATCTATATTCCGACCGAAGTTTTGCCGAACAAGACTTTTTCCCCATGGTGGTTAAAAAGCTGGAAGAACACCATCAATCAACCGGATGCAGAAAAATAGAACTGCACACCACAGCCGGAGGCGCCATGAATGCATGTATGGTTTTACAACATGCCAATTCGTGCTATTTTAAGTTTCCAAAGGATGAAGAGGGTGGAGGCAGTTTTTGGGATTATGCAGCATCGGCTTGTATTTTTAATGAAGCCGGAGCAATATCTGTTGATATGTTTGGGTCGCCGCTTGAACTGAACCGCCGTGAATCAACTTATATGAATCATAAGGGGATTTTGTATGCCAGTTCGCAGAGGATAGCTGGGGTGGTTATGGAAACATTTAATTCGTTTCCCATATAAAAGGGCTGCAATCTTTAAGCAAACTCACTTTCACCCCTCCAAACCTCCCCCAAGTGGGAGGTTTAAGTCGCCCTTGGGGGATTTAGGGGTAAAATATTAATGTGGAGTTAACGATTTGAAAGACAAGGATTATGAAAATTTACTTTTGAGACAGTCTCTTTCTTCATTTTATTGTTGTTAAAATCCTTTCTCTTCCATTCTTTTTGTAAATTCCTGCCCGAGTTTCATCCCCCACGCTTGTCCAATCTGCATTGATTCCTCCATAATCAGAGGTGTGCTTTCGGCGAATTTTAAACCAGCGGGCGATTCATAGAACTTTATGATGTCCTGTAAGTCGCCAATGGACATATATTTATAATAGACAGGAACCAACATTTCAGTTAACTCATCCATTGAAGTTTTAAGGAATTCTTCTTCAAGTTCCATCCAAATTTCTGCTTTAACATCAGGATACTGATGCTTAAACATCGAAATCATTTGTTTGATGGCTGTTTGATACGAAGCCTCAGTCCCTGAAACTTCAAACATTTTCTTAAGAGTATTACTATACTCAGAATCTTCCTGCCCGAACGCTGTTATACTTGCAAAAAAGAAAACAACGATTGCAAAAATAGTTTTAATCATAATTATTGTGTTAAGTGGTTAAAAATTAGTTGACAATATATCGTTTGGCTTTAATCTAACATCTAAATTTCTTAAACTCGAACGACCTAATATGATTGAGCTATAACTCCTTAATATAGCAACGTGCCTTTTTGTGCTGTCTGTATTCAAATTTATTCCAAAGGTTCTGCACATCGCGATTCCCCTCCAGTTCACGAGTCGTTTCAACAAACTTGATTTTATGGTTGATGATGGATTGGCCTATATCACGGAATATTAAGGCATTTACTCCTTTCTCCTTGTAATTGCTATCAATGGCAATTAGCAGAGTATCAATGGTGTCGTTATATTTAAGAGCATAAAGAATTCTTATAAAGCCAAAAGGGAACAATCGTCCTTTCGATTTCTGAATGGCTTTAGCCAGTGAAGGCAGACAAATTCCAAAACCCACCATTTTTCCGTCTGCATTGACTACCATCGAAACAAATTCGGGATTTAACATGGGAATAAATTCTTTTTGAAGCTCTTTTATCTTTTGGGGAGTCAATTCAAAATGGCTGTAAAGTTCTCCATAAACTTTATTGAGTAATGTAAACAACTCAGCGGCATATTGATGCAGATCCTTCTTGCTTTTAATCGGAACGCTCGATAAATTGTAACGATTTTCAACAATCTCTGCTATCTTAAAATATTTTTCGGGCACTTTTTCGGGTACCGTTACTCTAAACTCCAGCCAATCAGTTTCTTTATGATAGCCCAGGGATTCAATTGTTGGAGCGTAATATGGGTAGTTATATTTTCCGAATGAAGTTGGCAACTCGTTAAATCCTTCAATCAGAATTCCTGATGGATCAAACTGTGAAAGTCCGTAGGGGCCATGAATGGCGGTCATTCCATGCTCAACAGCCCAATTCTCAACTGTTTTTAGCAGCACACTCGCTATTTCTTGCTGGTCAATAAAATCGAACCACCCGAAGCGCACATACTTTTTTCCGGTTTTTTCAATGTACCTATGATCAATGATTCCGGCCACTCTTCCAACAACCTCATTGTTAATCGAGGCGAGCCAAAGCTTCACATCGCAGTGGTTAAAGTCGGAGTTATGCCGGGGCGAAAGCGTTTTGTTTTCAGTAGAGATTAAGGGAGGCACATAGTAATTATTCTGCTTATAGAGTTTGCCTGGAAAAGCTATAAACTTTTTGAATTCACTTTGGTTGGAGACCTCTCTTATTGTAATTTCCATTCTGTTTTAGAATCTTTATTATTCAGGGTTATCGTTTAAAAATTTGAATCAACAATATTACAAATGAATTTGTATAATCGTTCGATTTATTTACTAATTTTTTCGAACGCATAGTTTAATTTGTTTTTTAGCCGGGGCTTAGTGGTTTTATTGCAATGTTTGTTTGATGGCTATATTTTAATAGTTCTGTTTTGTTAAAATTATTAAAGCATTATAGCCAACTGCTTATTTTAAAAAGCCCATGCACATAAAGATTACTATAATGTTTTGTTATGTTCCGTGAATTTAAATAAAAAGCCTATTTTTATCAATAAAATCAAACTCTGCCTGTATGAATAAAGTTGCTTATTGTCTCTTGATTTCCGGATTTCTATATTCCTGTAGTTCTAAAAAGGAACTTGATTTTAAATCGCCAAATGTTGAACAGGTTCTTTTGAATGATTACGTTCTCCTTATTTCGCATTACAGTGATGATCCCACTTACGGATATGCAAAAGAGAATCCTGTAATGACCGGAGGAGGTGCCGATAGGGTGTTGAATCAGCGACGTTATTTAAATGCACTGACAGGGCCGGAAGGGCAGTATGTGAGTTATAGAAGACTTGGTAGCTGTTGTATGTTTAAAACTAAGAATGGTACATTTGGCGATACCGGGTTGCTTGATATGTATGAATTAACTTATGATGGGATACAAGAGCCCGTAATTCTGTATATTAACATGTATGATTCTGATACATTGCAGGTTCCTGTAGGATTTCGACTAATTTATGAATAAACCAAGATGAAGATATGATTTACATCCCCAATTTTAAAAAACTTCAATTTGTATTTCTGCCAGCTATTTTGGTTCTTTTAAGTGGGATGTTATTTAGCTGGTTAAATCCGGTTATTTCAACTGGTGATTTCAGGGAATTTCAAATTATACATAAATATCCATTTTTAAGACACATTGAGACTTTTTTCTTTTTGTTCTTGTTGTTTGTATGGGAATTTATATATGATAAAAAATTCAGAGAGATTTTTTATCTCTCCGGAGTGGTGGCAGGGGTTTTACTTTTCCGATTTTTAATTAGTCAAATTCCAATAGAAATCGAGATCTATCTCAATCCCCTAATCAATAATTTCGGGTTGTTATTAATTGCCAGATCGTTCTTATTGGGTTACAAGTCTAACTATTTAATAAAGTATTTGCTGGGCATTGGGATGTTTTATCTCATGACCAATACTGGAATCAATATGGATTTGGTGGTCTCTGTTTTTTATCGTTTTCAGGGATTTTGGCTTGCGCAATTAATCAATCTGTTTGTTTACATTTTGTGCTTCTCATTTCTTTTTTATTATTTATTCTTTTTTGATAATTCAGGCTTTATTGAGCTGTTTAAAGCCAATCGGAGTACTTTTAAAACAAAATTGTTGTCCCAAAAAGAGTTCTTAGTTGGGTTTTGTTTCAATTATTCATTTCTGGTTTTTGTGGTTTGGGGATTCAATAGAGTGGTGGGGCGTTTTGATGATTATTTGGAGTATGAAATGCCTCTATTTTATCCTCTTTATATGATGTTGTTTTTGCTATCAGGAGTTGTTCTAAGCGGTTTACAAACTGTAACCATTTCAAAGAAATGGTTACATCAACATAAAAGAATCACCTCCTGGTACTATTTGTTTTTAATGATTCCCGTAATAAACATTTTTCTTTTGTATTTCATTACCAATACAAAGAAAAATGAAGATCATCAGATTAGGATGGAAAACAGTAAACGTTACCGTGAATCATACTTGAGGGACGAGCGAGACAATGTCAGAAACTTTTTGATTGTTATGCGACTAATCGGAGTTGTCGTCTCTGTTTTTGCATTTGTTCGACTTTTCCCTTATTCCCAGGATAGAGCCATGTTATTATTTCTTATTTTGTTCAGTTTTATTGAATTCGTATTGTTTATAGTTTATTCCCGGCAACGTAAGGCAATATTTTTTTTAATCGCAAATGCTGTAATAGTAGCCTTTATGTCTTATTTTTTAAACTTTCTGACTGTTGGAGAGATGATTCAAAGTTTGGTGTTCGGAATATTTGGTTTGTTGCTTATTTTTGACGCATTACACCCACAAACTCCATTTTTTGAAGAAATAGTAACAGGTCAAAAAGAGTGAGAATTAGAACCAAAACATTACTTTTGTTTATATGGATTAATTTTTTGCTTTTATCAATAATAGTTCGTTAAGCTTTTGTATCTGTCAGATATACAAGTATATGCAGAATTGTTTGCTAAGCGCGTAATTTGCGTATAATTAAGTGTTTACCTTTGTCTAATATCTAAATATCTAAAATTCTAACGATCTATTGATCGATAAACCCAAAACTATATGGAAAACATTACCAAATTTGAGAAGATTATAATTTCAGTTACATTGGGATTCGGGCTATTTGGAGGAGTTCTCCTGGTATTCCTGAATTTCCCGCCCATTGTCCCTTCGCTGCTCATTGCCATGGCAATTTCAACGCTGGTGTTTTATTTTTTAGGTGGCATCGAAAACTCCAATTTCAACATGGGACCAGTAAAGCTGAGTGGAAGTATTGCAGCTCTTATCGGGAGTGCTTTTATCATCAACTGGCAACTTTCGGAGCAACAGATTAACGAGAACAACCAATTGATGCTTGGAAATAACCTCACTGTCTATAGTCCTTCTGGAAATGCAATGGGAAGGTTGGATGTCTCCGGTTTTCGCCTTACCAGCAACAACCGATTAATGGCAAACGATACGGTTTACGTGGGGCGTCTGAATCTTGATTTAAAGGGGCTGGACAATAATTTCTCGGTAATGGCAAGTGATTCATTGGTATTGGGCTCAATTCTGAAAAACAATCTTGAAGAGTTGAGTCTTTTTAACGACCTACGTTTGGAAAGATACATGGAGGTGACTTACGATTTACAAATAAATCCCGTTTTTACTGCATCCATTGGGTTTGGAGAATCTCAGCTGTTTTACGATCAATACAAAGCCCATTACGAAGATCTTCCGTTTTATGTTGAACCAATGAATATAACAGGGCGGGAGCGTGGCAACGGAATCAGAACCGTAGTAGGAGTAAAGGGTAATCCGAATGAGTCAAAAAAGGATTTTCCTCTCACCAGCGGTGAGAGTTTTTTAGTGGATGATTTCAATGAGAAAGTCTATTTTGTCCGAACACGCGGAGCCAATATTGGCCTGGTAAACCGACCCATGTTTGTGCAGTATCAGATATTGGAGTTCAGCCGAAGGGTTAAGTAGTTGGATGCCACTTTTGAGGAATTGCACTATATTTTTTATTGATTACACTATTAGTCTTGTAGCTTGAATTTCTTGATTTACGGACATGCCGAAAGGTTCTCGTGAATTAAATTGCATTCTTTGGCAAGTAATGGGGTGTTTTAAAATAATCGGTTATAAATCAACTTGTTGATTTAAAACTAAATGGATTTAGCAAAAAACTTTTCCCGATATCCATCAAACATACTTTCAGATTGTTATAAATCAAATGATTTTTGTTATTTTTGCATCCGTTTTGGAGTGAAATAAACAGAATTTATTAAGTAGAATTGTCAAGACAATTCTACACATTTTGATAATACGCTTCAGAATCCCTTTTTAATAACAGTTTAAATACTACTTTAAAATGCCAAAACGGGACGACATCCACAAAATTCTGATCATTGGTTCAGGACCCATTGTAATTGGTCAGGCTTGCGAATTCGACTACTCAGGAACTCAAGCATGTAAAGCATTACGATCATTAGGTTATGAAATTGTACTGGTAAACTCCAATCCGGCCACCATCATGACCGACCCTGAAATGGCCGATTTTACCTACATTGAGCCATTGAATGAATATGCTGTTACAGAAATTATTAAAAAAGAGCGTCCGGATGCTCTTCTTCCAAATCTTGGGGGACAAACAGCTTTGAATCTTTCGCTGGATCTTGCCAATAAGGGAATTCTTGAGAAATACAACGTGGAGGTTATCGGTGTAAACCTAAAAGCCATCGAAAAGGGGGAGGACCGCATCGAATTTAAAAAATCGATGGAAGAGTTGGGCATTGAGATGGCCAGAAGTGAGGCGGTGACAACGGTGGAAGATGCCGAGAAAATTGCTGAGGATCTGGGATACCCTGTGGTAATTCGCCCTGCATACACCATGGGAGGCACCGGTGGCGGCCTTGTATATAACGTGGAGGAGCTCAGAGTAATTGCTGCAAGAGGAATTGCGGCAAGTATGATTAACCAGATACTGGTTGAAGAGTCGGTTCTTGGCTGGGAAGAGCTGGAGTTGGAAGTGGTGCGTGATCATAAAGGAAAGATGATTACCGTATGTTTTATTGAGAACGTGGACGCCGTAGGTGTTCATACCGGTGATTCATTCTGTACTGCTCCCATGTTAACCATTTCAGAGGAAGTTCAGAAAAAGCTTCAGGATTACTCCTATAGAATTGTGGAAAGTGTAGGAGTTATTGGAGGTACCAACGTTCAATGGGCACACGACCCAAAAACCGGACGTGTGGTGGTGATTGAAATCAATCCCCGAACCAGCCGTTCGTCAGCGCTGGCTTCAAAAGCAACGGGATTCCCCATCGCTTTAATTTCAGCAATGTTGGCTTGCGGGCTTACCCTCGACGAACTTCCGTACTGGAAAGAAGGAACACTTGATAAATATAAGCCTTATGGCGACTATGTGGTTGTGAAATTTGCCAAATGGGCGTTTGAGAAATTTGAAGGGCTTAATGATAAGCTTGGAACTCAAATGCAGGCTGTGGGCGAGGTCATGAGCATTGGAAAAAATTATAAAGAGGCTTTCCAAAAAGCCATTCGCTCTCTGGAAACCGGTCGTTATGGATTGGGTTTTGCCAAAAACTATAATGAACTGACGCTCGATCAGTTATTAAGCCGCCTGGCATTTCCAACCAGCGAACGCCAGTTTGTTATGTACGAAGCATTGCGCAAAGGGGCTACCATTGATCAACTTCACGAAAAAACGGCCATTAAAGCCTGGTTCATTGAACAAATGAAAGAGTTGGTGGAACTGGAAGAGCAGATCCTCTCTTATAAAGGAGGGCAATTGCCCGACGAACTTTTTGTTCAGGCCAAAAAGGATGGATTTGCCGATAAATATCTGGCAAAAATCCTTGAAATTCCTGAGAAAGAGATTCGCCAGCGCCGCTTAAAACTTGGTATGGAAGAGGCCTGGGAACCTGTTCCGGTGAGTGGCGTAGAAGATGCTGCTTATTATTACTCAACCTACAATGCGCCCAATCAGGTGAAGGTAGACGATAAAAAGAAAATCATGGTGTTGGGTGGAGGTCCAAACCGGATTGGTCAGGGAATCGAGTTTGATTACTGCTGTGTGCATGCCGCTTTTGCCATTAGAGATGCCGGTTGTGAGTCCATCATGGTGAACTGTAACCCCGAAACAGTCTCAACTGATTACGATACTTCAGGGAAACTTTACTTTGAGCCACTAACCGTGGAAGATGTTCTCAGTATATATGAAAAGGAGAAACCGGATGGTGTTATTTGCCAGTTTGGTGGACAAACACCACTCAATATTGCGGATGAGCTTCAGGCAAATGGCGTGAAAATTATTGGTACTTCGCCTGAAACCATCGATTTGGCTGAAGACCGGGATCAGTTCCGCATGATCATGGAAAAACTGAACATCCCGCAGCCACCTTCAGGAATGGCAAGTACTGAGGAAGAAGCCATAGAAATAGCTTCCCGTATAGGTTATCCGTTAATGGTACGTCCATCTTATGTATTGGGCGGTCGTGGAATGAAAATTGTATTGGATGAAGAGATGCTGCGCCAGTATGTAAAAGCGGCCGCTGCCGAGGTTTCGCCCGACAGGCCATTGCTTATAGATAAGTTTCTTGAAGATGCCATTGAGGCCGAAGCCGATGCTATTGCTGACGGAACAGATGCATTCGTACCTGCTGTAATGCAACACATAGAGTATGCCGGAATTCACTCAGGCGACTCAGCATGCGTAATTCCCCCGGTTATTATTACCGAAAATCAAATAAAAACCATTGAAGAGTACACCAGACGAATCGCCATTGAAATGAAAGTGGTGGGTCTGATGAATATTCAATACGCTATTTATGATGGCGAAGTGTATATACTAGAAGCCAACCCAAGGGCTTCTCGAACGGTTCCTTTGGTTTCGAAAATCTGCAACATCCCAATGGCCAAGATAGCTACAGAGATTATGTTGGGTAAGAAACTGGCCGATTTTGAATTGAAAAAACCGGAGTTCTCACATTTTGGAGTAAAAGAGGCCGTTTTCCCGTTCAATATGTTCCCGGATGTGGATCCGGTGTTGGGTCCTGAAATGAGATCCACAGGTGAAGTGCTTGGAATGGCCGACTCTTTCGGTCTGGCATTTTTCAAATCTCAGGAAGCTACCAAACTGAAATTACCGGTGAATGGAAATGTGCTGATTACCATCGCCGATAACGATAAGGATAAAATTGTTGATGTGGCGCAGGACTTTGTGAAAATGGGATTTGGCATCGTGGCAACCCGGGGAACCAAAAAGTTTCTGGAAGAGAACGGTATAGAAGCCAAAGAAGTTCTAAAAGTTCACGAGGGACGTCCAAATATTGTGGATATGCTGGTTAATGACGAGATAAACCTCGTCATTAATACCCCTTCAGGAAAACAGAGCGAATTTGATGATTCTTACATTCGCAAAAATGCCATCAAGCACAATGTTCTTTATATTACCACCACTGCGGCAGCCAAAGCTGCCACAGCCGGAATAAAAGAGCGGCAGAATGGAAATTACAAGGTAAAATCCTTACAGGATTATCATAAAGGGATAAAATTTATTTGATTTTATCATTTAAATAAGCAAAACAACAACGCCCCAATAATATTTTTATTGGGGCGTTGCTGTTTAAAGATTTTGCCCGGATTCTCTTTTTTGTTATCTTTCGTTCAGAATCCATAAATTTCAGTTTCATGTTAGCCTTAGCCCACAAAATGCCTTTACGGCGAACTCCAATTCCGATGAACCCATTCTCGGATGCATTTCTTCTATCAATTCCCGCTTATACATCTTATCGTTTATTAGTATCAAAACTTCAGAATATACAGCCCGATAAATCAAGTGGTATATCGCTGTCGGGATTAAGGCGATGCGGCTATTTTTATGGTACGGAAATCAGATTCTTTAGAAAAACAACCTCCGTTTGTAACAGAGAAGGAGGACGCTGTTTTGTTATTGAACAAATTCTTTGTCAAACTGGATACGATGGTTAGCAATACATTTAAAGAATTATTATGAAAACACTTTGCATTTGCCTTCTTCTTTTTTTTGCAATGATTAATGCATCTGGACAAAAGCGATACTATTTTGACCTTTCTGAAAAAGTAGATGCCCATCATAAAATCGAACTCAATGAGACTAAAATCTTCAATGAAGCAGATTTGACTTTTGAATTACAATCCCTTACGCTCTTGCAATCACGCAGGGGCTATCGGGTAAATACGATTAGAAAAGTAAGAATGAGTGATGCTCTTATCTATGTCTCAGATATTAGTAATACGAACTTATTTATCTATGATTTACAGGGTAAAGCACAAAATAAAATTGATATCTCCCTCTATGATGAGCGAGCCTGGATAACTGATTTTACAATACATAAGGATACTATTTACATTGTAGATAATAAATCTTTGTTTTTATTCAAATTTACAGCACAAGGGGATTTTCTGTCCAAAGAATTATTGACATTTAATTTTGAAGACTTTATGGTTAATACGGAAGGTCTGCATTTTATCTGCAAGCATGAAACAGACAGGAGAAATAATACCGTAAGAATTAATGTATTTGACCATTCCTTAAATTTATTGGAGCAATATTTTCTCACAAGTAGGAAAAATGATTCAATCTTTAGGCCGAGGTTTTTCCCTGGGATGGATGATGAGGTGTTGTTTTCTGTGGAGCTAAACAATGAAATATTTAAAATCAGCAACAATTCAGTATTCAAATTTCTGAGAGTAGAGAATACAAAAAGAATTCATCGATACACTCATGCAAATGGTTTTCATTTCTTTCAGGTCTCCAATGCGAATAACATACATAGTCCCCTCGTTTGGACATGCTATATAAAAAATGATACTGCTGAAAATGTTAGATTTGAAAAATTTCAAACTGATAACCTTTCGCTATTCTTGTTTAATGGCATTGATTGTGGAACCCATCAGGACAAATTCGTTAGCTATTTACACTTCAATTCGTATGAATTTACGAGGTCTATACCCGATATGAAATGGAGTGCAGAACATGAAAGCATTAAAAAGGATTTTTTTCAAATAGTTGATAAAACCAACAAAAATCAACACAATGTAGTTGTTCTATATCGAATAGTAAAGAAATGAAACGAAAACTGGTTCATCACAAAAAGTTTAAAATGAACTACCCTTCTTTTGTTGTTATGTTGCTCTTGTTCGTTGCTATAAGTTCGATATCGGGACAAAGTAAACATCATCGTAGAACTGTTTTAAATACAACAGAAAAATGGGAACCCGGCCGAATTGACGACACCCGCCATGTTGTAGACTCCTTTTTTTATAAGAACGGTACTTTAAAGGAGGTCGCAGAGTCGAGAATAAAGCGGGAACGGTTTCGGGTGATTGATTCAATTGCTGTAAACAAAAGAAAAGTATGGGCCAAAGATGGCAATTTGGTTCTTGAAGAGAACTTTAAAGATGGGAAAAGAGTTTTGGTTAATTGTTATTTTCCTCCATATTTGAACCTAATACCAAACGGTAGTTTTGAAAAACATTCAGAGATTCCACCGCATATCATAGAAAAGTGTTTCGTAAATACAGTTCAATGTCAACCCATTGACTCAGTAATACGCACAGAGCTTGTACATACTCATATAAAAGATATAGATACTACAAAGTACACTTTGATTACCCGTGAAACTCGTTCCGGTTGTCCATTAGACTTTTCCAGAGTTGTAATGCAATATGTATTGGTTGAAAAAAATGGATATGTAATAGACTCTATATATGCTAATTCACTTTATTCTGTACATAAAGAAATCTATCACAGAAGTAAAGCACATATTTGTAATTATGAGGATATTGCAATTATAGTTCCTGGTTGGAAGAGCTTAGGTAGAAAATTCCCCAATATTTATAATGTAGAAAGTAATACACCACATTCTCCGCTTTGGGGACTAGCAGATAGAGTTTTCTATTTTAATAGTATTGAGGGTAATAGTTTTATAGAATTGTCTTCTGGAGGGGGGCTGGCCAACTGCAATCCTTTTTATAACCATCCATTATTACAAACGAAACTTAACTCTACTATGTTAAAAGGAGATAAGTATCATCTTGAATTTTGGCTTTGGAAACCGTATAGTTATCCAGTTGATTATTCGTTGAATATATCTTTTTCAGAGCACCCTGTTACTTTGGATAACTTTCAGAACTACTTTCATAGTTTAGTAAACGTTGAATCGTTTCACGACATTATAGTTCACCAGTGGCAAAAAGTTACACTCTCATTTGAAGCGCCTGAATTTGCCCGATATATGACCATTGGTTTTTTTAATACATTAAAAGAGATCACACCGTCCATCCAGAGAAGTTCCGTTCTATCCAGATGGTGCTATGTTGATGGTTTTATCTTGGTTGCTCATGACTACAAAGATAAGGCATTACCTAATTTTTACCCTGAATCGTCAGATTTTACAGAAACCTCAACCGTTGATGTTCCTGTAATGGTATTCAACCATCAAAAAGTAGAAAAGGATACTCCAATTGTGCTGGAGAATATTTTATTTGAAGTAGACTCCTACAATTTGTTGGCAGAGTCTATTCCCGACTTGTTAGAACTTGTATCATTTATGCAACAGCATCCCAACAGAAACATTGAGGTTGCCGGTCATACCGATGATTCAGGCAGCGATGAATATAACAAGCAATTATCTGTTAAAAGAGCGAAGGCTGTTGTTCAAAAATTGATTGAACTTGAAATTGATGCCGCCCGACTTTCATGGAAGGGATATGGCTCCACGATTCCTGTTAGTGATAATATATCGGAGGAGGGGAGATCCAAAAATAGACGGGTGGAGTTTATGGTATTGTAAGTTTATACCATCTCTTTTGTTCCGTTGACGCGAGTTTGCAACTCGTGCCTTTTTGTTAGAACTGGAGGAAATTGGCCTCATCCATAATATCGAGCTATACCTAAAGCCTTTAGCAGCTGTCTCATACAGTCATATTTAATTGTTTGTAAGGACATCTATAAGGATATGGATACTTTGAAGGTGTCAATTACTTTTTTACACCTTCCATATAATCAATCACTTGTAATAAAAATACTTTTTAAATAAACAACTTAACTGAAATGTCTAGATTTTATTTATGTTTCTTAATTCTATTAATAACGGCATCCGTTCAAGGACAAAGAATCAGAGTTAATGAAAATGAAACTGCTTTAGGAAAGTTCCCGAATGTAGTTCAGGTGGAATTTCAAAAAATAATTAGTTACCTTCATTCCGAACCCAGAGAGATGCATTTAAAAAATGGTTTTATCATCTGTCATAATACGCGAACGCCTGAAGATGGATATTGGATTATTATACTTACAAAGAACGGAGAGCTTGTAGATAAAAAGTTTAAAAGAGGAAGAGGCCCGAATGAAGTTTTGCAGGCAGGAAGTAGTGGCCTCATTAATAATAAGTTTTGGATTTTTGATAGAGGCCTGGGACGTATCTGGTTCACGAATGATTTTTTGGAAAAAGAATCAGATTTAACTTCAAATACGGTTGATTTAAAAGTATTACAAGTCAGGTATGTTGATGATGCAAGCGTAATTACATTTGGTTCAACCGGGACAAACAATAAATATGACATTTATGATTTTAATGCAAATATGATTTTAAGGGGATTAGGGAATCTAAACACTTTGTCAAGATTAATTGATGTTAATACTTCAGCAAATGAAGAGTGGAGTCCACAGCCTGAAAAATTGTTTTTCGAAGGAGATTATAAAGTTAAGCCTGATAGGACAAAATTTGTTGCAGGTTGTTATTGGTTTGATGTAATAGAGATATATAATATTACCGGCGAACTTATTAAGGCTATTAGAGGCCCATTAAATCTAAATCCCAATTTCAAAATATTTAGAAATAATGATTATGCTGGAGTTGATCGTCCTCCGCATACGAGAATTGGCTACACATATATTTCTTGCTCTGATAAATATATTTATGCCGGTTTCTCCGGCAAAAGAATTATGGAAAATTCTCCGTTCCATTTTGAAAAAATATATGTATTTAACTGGGAAGGCGAATCAATCGCAATTCTGAATCTAAATCACTCTATAAGATCTTTCGTTGTTGATGAGGAAGAAAAATCTATCTATGCCGTTTCCGGGCAAAGTGGGGATTTAATCAAAGCCTCTTTTATTATTGAAGATGCTCCTGAAGCAGCGATAGGATGTAGCGGTGGTTCATTTTGCTGGGGGTGTTAAGTTGCACAAAATAGTTTAGTTTTTGTATATTGATTATTAGCAATATAAATGGGGAGCTAATTTGTTGTTAGCTCCCTATACAAATCATTTTAATTTTAAAATTAATACAATGAATTACTTACCTTTAATATTAATGGTTGTTCTTTTTTCATGTAAATCGAAAACTCACGAGACTTCTGAATCATTAAACAGGTTTGAAGCAATAGATGTAAAGAAAAAAGACATCCTTTTAAATACGAGTCTTTCAAATGTTATTAGCATAGACTCACTCGTCTTTTTAGAGTATAATAATCAGTCAATTATAGGAGAAATTAGTAAAGTTCTTGTTACAAAGGATCGGATTTATGTCTTTGATAGGCTTAGGTCAAAATCAATTTTTTGTTTTGACAGAACCGGCAATTTTATAAACTCATACAGAAGTATAGGCAGAGGTCCTAAGGAATATATTGATATATTGGATATCTCATTCTTCGATGAGGAGATATATGTACTTGCTGCTCCTGAGCGATTCTTTGTTTTGGATAAAGATCTTGATTTTCATAAATCGATAGATATCAAATGGGGCGAGGAGGTGCCTTTTGTGCATCCGGGGCATCATCACTTCACTATGCTTAATAGCGATACTATTTTGTTTTACCATCCTACAGCATATTATCATTATTATTTTTATAGTTTATCTAAGGAGGCTTTTGTTTCATCTCAGATAAAAAGAAGAGGAACTATGGATAGATCCAATTTTTCCCATTTAACAAAAAGCATGTCAGGAGAAGTATTCGTAACTCAAAGATATAATGATATTATATATGAGTTAGCGAACAATCTTTTTTTACCTAAGTACTTTGTTAATTTTGAATCACCAATGTCAGAGTCAGAAACGAAACAATATATAGATGCAACGCCTTATACAATATTCAATTACCCAATGCCACATCAAATGTATAATGTTAGGTCATTTGTTGAGAATGATAGCTATGTCTTTTTTAATTTTTTCTATGACAACATGCTCCACTTTTATTTTTATGATATAGAGAATGCAAGAACAATGATTATCCCACAGAGTATTAACAATGATATTTGGGAATCAGAAGGATTTTATGGGACATATGGACACTATAGAAATAGCTTAATCACACTTGCACAGCCTTATTATTTGATAGATAATCAGGGTGATATGGAGTTTGAATTGCCGGACGACTTTACTTATGCTTCCAATCCTGTATTAGTATTTTATCAACCAAAGTTTGAGTAGGAGATTAAACTAGAAGCTCCAAAATAGCTAGTTTATCAAAGGTCGTATTGATTTACCCCTTTGGCGCGAGGCCTTTGCAAAGCAGCAGTGCTGAGAGGCAACTCGTAGGATTGTTAAAACATATTTAATTTGCCCAATTACGAGAAATATCAACACTTAAATCAATGAAAAAACACCTATTCCCGTTAACACTAGCAATTCTGTTCGTCTCCTGCTCCCAACCCTCCTAAACCCAGAAGACCTTACTAGAAATGCTTAACTCTCAACTCAACATTGAGATGTTTGAAACTCTAGTACACAAAGATTCGTTCAGTACACCAAATACAAACATCAAAAATTTCAGAACTAATGCGCCACAAAAAGCAATTTTCAAATACTTACCACATTATTTGATAATGTAAATAATGTTAATAAATTTGTAATGGTCACTTTTACTTTAATCTAAGCTCTTAACCCAAATAAAATGATAAACCTAAGCCCCAGATGAAAGCTATAACCAACCCAATTTACGCTTCCTTCCAATTGCTGCTTTTTGCTGTCATGCTTTTCAGCGTATTTCTGTCTTTCACAGGATTTTTTAACGACCATCTTACTTCCAAACTATTCGGACTGGGAATGGTATGCCTGCTTGTTTTTGCAATAGCAACAGGTTTTTTCCCAGTGGCAACTGTGTTTAATATGAATGTGTTGCAAGCTAATAGTGCCGGGGGATGTTTCTTTGGAGAGTATTGCGGTGATGGCGCAGGCAGGAGGTGAAAAGAATTCATCGAAAACTAATAGTGCTGATGACAGTTATAGAATTCCTGAGATTCTTAAGGATGAATTTGGAACCGTAACAGGTATGTATCATAGTCAAAAGACTATTACTGCTCATTATGAATCAAATAATTCAACCACAAATTCTCATAACGGAGGGGGATGGAATGTCCAAGGGGCAATGAATCCCCATATATCAGCTGGCTTATCAAGCACAAATATTGGTGGCTCTAATACATTTGGTAGTGGATATCATTGTAAACCAGTTAATTTAATTTTTACAAAAAAACTATGAAATCATTTTCTCTTTATACTTTATTAATATTTCTCATATTTCATATGGGATGTAATAATTTAGGTAATAATAAAAATACGCCCAAGAGTAAGTTCAGTTCATCATTTAACGAAAACAATATAGTTCAACTTGATGCAGATAGAATCTTTAATATTACAAAGGTGTTGCCATTAGAAACATGTTCAAATTCCATTATAAACAACATTTCTCAAATCTATTTTGGTGATGATGTGATTTATATATTTGACGAATCACAACAAAAGATATTGTGTTTCGATATTCATTCTGGTTCCTTTGTCAGACAAATTGGAAATCAAGGTAAGGGTCCAAATGATTACATCTATTTAACATGTATTTTCTTCGATGTACACGAACAATTGTTATATGCGCATGATTTAGCCCAACATAAAATGTTTGTTTTTGAGGAAAACGGAAATCTTCTTGAAACTATCAAAACGGAATATGGATTTAAATCATTTTGCAAAATAGATAGTTCCTTTTGGGTTTGGTCATGTTATGAACAAAACAACACTGAGGGAAAATATAACCTCTTGGAGTTGTGCGATAAGCTCACTGATTTGATAAGCAAACATTTTCCGACGAATAATTTTTTTGATAGACGAGATCCTATGTATTGTTTTTCAACAAACGATGATAAAATCTATTTTGTTCATGGGTATAATCCACAACTATATCAAATAGCAGATGGCAAGGTACTGCCATTATATACTATTGAGAATCTACTTCGAAGCACCAGCTATCAGGAATTAAGCAGGATAACTAACATTAATGAATATAATTCAAAGCGATTTTTGAACTCAAATAATTATCATATTTCATCTGCAAATTATACAGTTTCCAATTCAAGGATATATTTCACCATAGGGCTGATGTCAAGTGGTTTATCGAGAAACGTTGGGCATGCTTATGATTATCTTCAGGATGAATCATTATATTATGAGTCGATTTCTCATAAGAATCTGCTATTGTCCATGATTCCTATTGCAGTTCATAAAAACATGGTTGTTTTAACTATGCATCCAGGACTTATGCATGATCAATATTTCCCTATTACAAATTTGGCTTACAATATTAACTTAAGCAGCGAATCTAATCCTTGTTTAATATTTGCTGAGGAAAAAGGCTCCCTTGACATAATCAATAAATAACGTATATGATGAAAGCGTCAATGAAATTGTTTGGTTTACTTTTTATTATCAGCTATATATCTGTTTCTTATACAGATTTACATAAAGAATCAAGAGAGAATCCCTATCCATTCGTTGTATCAATTTTTAGTAAAAATTGCATTAACAATTCAAACTACGGCACCGGGTTTATTGCGAAGCACAATGGTGCTTTATTTCTGATAACTGCCGCTCATGTGGCCCTGCTAATGAGAGATGAATCGGTTATTCAAATTTGCAATTCGGATTTGAGTCAAAAAACAATAAACCTTATTGATATAGTAAAAGATAGAAATATAAATTGGCAAGTGCATGAAATAGCAGATATGGCAATATTAGAAATACCAAAAATTGAGACATACTTTGAAGTGCACTCCAAACACGCTGTTTCTTCAGAAAAATTTATTGTAAATAAATACAGTGTCAAAATTGGAGATTCTTTTTTACATGTCAGTTATCCTTTGGCAAATCACTTATCATTCGGAAATACTACGGTATTCACACCATATGTTTTTAAGACTTATTCGATTAATTATATAATGAAGCGACCTCGTATTGATAATCCCAACATAATTAGTGCCCAAATAAGCGTTAGCCCTTGTTCGTACCAAGGATCAAGTGGGGGGCCTTTAATTTATTCACAATCTAAATCGGACGATTTTCAAATAGTAGGAATTAGTCATGGCAGTACAAGAGAACCTCAATTTAATAACACGTTAATGAGCATATTTACACCCATGTATTATTTTTTTGATATTGTAGAAAGAAAATAAATCAGTAGTGTCCAACTAAATTTTCAAGAAAAGGAGGGATACTCCGGTCGCTCAATTTTATAACTTGTGTCTTTTTAGTCCATAAACATTTTACAACATCATCAACCCAAACATCAATGAAAAATCACCTGTTCCCATTAGCACTAACAATCCTATTACTCTCATGGACCCGCCCCTCGCAAACCCAGAAGACCTTACTGAAAGTTCTTAACTCTCAACTCAACATTGGGTTGTTCGTGACTCTAGTACACAAAGATTCGATCAGTGTATCAAATACAAACATCAAGAATTTCAATACCTATGCTACGCAAAATGCAATTATCAAATACTTACCACATTATTTGATAATATAAATAATGTCAATAAATTTGTAATGGTCACTTTTACTTTAATCTAAGCTCTTAACCCAAATAAAATGATAAACCTAAGCCCCAAATGAATGCTATAACCAACCCAATTTACGCTTCCTTCCAAGTGCTGCTTATTGCTACTACGCTTTGCAGCGTATTTTTGTCTTTCACAGGATTTTTCAACGAACTTCTTACTTCCAAACTATTTGGACTGGGAATGGTATGCCTGCTTGTTTTTGCAATAGCAACAGGTTTTTTCCCAGTGGCAACTGTGTTTAATATGAATGTGTTGCAAGGAAAAAGTGCCGGAGATGTTTCGTTGGAGGGGATTGCGGTGATGGCGAAGGCATGAACTGGGTAGAATGGAAATGATGATGATTAGGAAAAAGACCATAAAGATGGTGGGATATTGCGTATTTAAGAAGTCTGTTGATACATGTTGTATGGTTCATCTTTTAAAATCTAAATTCTTAACTAATGAAACGATCCATGAGAAGAAGTTCTCACACATGGGGATGATTATCTGGCGAGTTACATCTGATAGCTAAAAAACAAATTATAAACTCATGAAAAAGTACATTTTCTTTTTGATTAATTGTTCCTTTATGTTTTGTTTTATAGTTGGTTGTAATACAACCAACACTCAAAATTATGACATAAAAACATTCGTATATGATGCAGCCAAAACGAAGCCGCGTTTCGATTTTGCCACCATTACTGACTCTTCATACCAGATTATTCCCTTGGAATCAACCCCGGATTTTATTATTGGAGATGTTGAAAAAATTGATATCAAAAATGATAAAATAATCATTTACGATAGAATGTCGCGTGCAATCTATTTGTTTAATATGGATGGCACTAAGCACAGTAAAATCTCTAAGCATGGACGGGGTCCCGGTGAATATATGGAAATCAGTGCTATGGGAGCTAATGATTCTGTAATTGTTATTTTTGACATGGCGCTGCGTAAATTTTTGGAGTTTGACTTTAGTGGTGCGTTAATCCAAGAGGCTGGTCTAAACCCTGATATTTGGGCGAATGATATTTTTTTCTTTAATGATAAGTTGTATTTATATGTCGATTGGGGCGAGGAAGAGTGGGGCAATAGTCGCTTGTATCTACTTGACGATATCGTTAACCAGAACTATAAGTATTATTTGCCATTTGATAAAGAGCCACTTTCTCTTGGAAGTAGAGGGCCTTTATATTCCATTTGTAAAGATAATGTCTCTTTAGTTTACTCCGGTTGCGACACAGTTTTTTCTATTACAAATGAAGGGATTGTTTCACCATCTTACGTTTTCGATTTTAAAGGTAAAAGGGCAAAATATCCATCCGGTCGACCGGAACTTGTTTTTCAGGAAAACGATGATGACAAAGTCGTGAATATTGGCTGGATCAGTGAATCTGATCGCTATTTTTTTGCCTCTATTGAAACAGTGGGTGATAGTTATGGTTTTATATATGATAAGTATGAGAATGTTTATCAATTATATGATTTAGCTATAAACCTAAATTTACCAAAGCCTTTTGTGTTTACGCCGGCATCGATTATTGATTCCAAAATTGTAATTCCTCAATCCATGAATAATGTCCATCGAGCCGGGACATTCCCGGAGAGCGAATATAAGTTAGAAGGGTTTTATAATCAACTGAAAGGAGTTATTGCGAATGGCAATATTGAGGATAATCCGGTTGTGTTTATCTTTAATCTAAAGAACTAGTATGAAACGTATTATTTGGATTCCCTTTTTGATTCTGGGAATATTTTTAAGTTCGATAATTCTATACAAGTAGATTGCAATCCATTAATAATTAGATTTAAAATTAAAAATTTTGTTGGCTAAGATTCTTATTGCTTAAGCTGGCTTTCGAAAAACCCGGTTATTTGTCGCGACATTTTTCTATACACTCTCCTGTACCTAAGCCGATGGACGATGTTTTCGGTTTCGAGAGGGTCTCTTTTATAGTCGTACAATTCCTTCGCAACTAACAACGAGTCATTATAAGGTTGTGTGGATCTGAAACCGTCTCCAATCCAGTAAGTGAGGCGGTACCTTTTGTTTCTAATGCTGTATCCCATAATGTTTTGCCCTCGAGGATACTGGCTTACCGCAAACTCTTTTATCTCGTTTTTTGGATTCTCAAGAACAGGGACAAGGCTCAAACCATCGAGTTTGTCAGGAACTGGAATTCCGGCCAATTCGCACAATGTTGGAAAAACGTCAACAAATTCGCTTACGCTTTGAGTTTTGCCTGGCTGGTAGCCCGGTGCTGAAATGATTAAGGGTGAACGGGTAGCTTGTTCAAAATTCGAATGCTTGCACCAAAGGTCATGATCTCCCAGGTGCCACCCATGGTCGCCCCACAAAACAATTATCGTATTTTCTATTAACCCAGATTCTTCCAGATAATCAAGCAATTTTCCAATTTGAGCATCCACATACGAAGTAGAAGCGTAATAGCCATGTATCAGTTCTTTTTGTTTATACTCCGGAAGTCCTATTCCGTATGGTTGATCCGAGAAACTTACCAAAGGAGGAATGTCGGAATACGAACGCAGCTCTCCCGAATTATGATAGGCAATTTCGGGGCTGTTTTTGGCCTTTTCCTGAAACGGTGCCAGAGGCATCTCGTCACGATTGTACAAATCCCAATATTTTTGAGGGGCAACAAATGGCAAATGAGGCAATTGATAACCCACAGCAAAAAAGAACGGTTTTTTATCCGAGGCTAGTCTGGCAAGTGTTTCCAGGGCTAATAAGGTCATGGCTCCGTCGTTGTAGGCGTTATCTTCCACATCGGCTGCTTCCACCGAAGGTTTAAAATATTGCAATGCGTACTGTATTGCATCGTTTCCGCTTAGGCCTTTTTCGTTTGCTTTTTCGATGTATTTTTGAGCAATCTTTCTGTTTTCGGGGTTTTGATACCAATAGAGCATCGGTCGTTGCCCGTTCTGATAATATTTGTTGCCCGCCCTGAGGTATGGCTCGCTCCACGACTGTTCATCCTGTTCGCGGCTTACCGAGCGGAAATCGAATATTTTTCCTGTTCCTGCGGCATGGTATCCATTTTCTTTGAAATGCTGAGGTATGGTAACAGTCTCTGGGCGGATCTCTCTCATTTGAGTGTTCAAGTCCCATACTTTGGTATAATCGGGGCGCTTGCCGGTCAATAGGCTTACTCTTGAGGGCGCGCTAATAGCCTGCTGGCAATGATTTTCCAAAAATATGGTTCCCATACTTGCCAGTCTGTCCATATTGGGCGTATGTATTAAACTGTTACCATAAGCACCCATTTCAGGTTTTAAATCGTCAATGGCAATGAATAACACATTTGGTTTTTCAATTTTTTTCTTTTGAGCACCAGCATTAAATGGAACAACTAGTAACAATGCATTGCCCAGAACTCCCGATATAATTCTATATTTCATCCGAAAATAATTTAGTTAATTAATTGGCCGAATGGAACTTCCATGAGCTGTTATTTTCGTGCTCTTGTTGTGAGTTGCTCACTCATGGGCGTTTCATTTGTAATTGTTTTTCTCTTTATGATATGCCGCATTACTGTTTTTGAATCCTGCTCTTACTCCAATGGCTGTAACCTTATCATCTTCGTTTATGGCTACTGGCCCGTTATATAGAAACCAATGATCGGGATTATGCCCTTCTCCATTTATTTGATAAGCTATGGAAGCCCCCGGGGTTTTAGATTCTATAGAAAGGTTTCCATTGTTTAATTTGAATGTTGGTTTTTTAACAATTTGCTGTTTGTCGTTGGGGAAAAACATTTCGCGGGTTTCAATTTCAGGGATGTGCCACATTTCGTTATATTCCTCATCCCATTTTTCAAATTCATTTCGTAAACGTGAAATGTATCCTTGGTAATCGGGGTGATCAATCAAGTTGTTAATTTCATGCGGGTCTTTCAGTACATCATAAAATTCTTCTTCGCCCCGAATGTTTTCAAAATAAATACGTTGAATCTCGTTCAGCTCATTCTTTTTGTAGAGTTCCAACATCCTTCTCATCATTGGCATTTGCATGCGGTATGTTACAGGCATAAACTCCACTTGGTCGGGATAATAATTCCTGATGTACCTGAAGCGTTCGTCCCTTACAAATCCTTGCTTATCAATTTGTTCGTCCATGCGATTTCTTCCTCCAAATACATATTCGCGGGGATCTTCTGAATATTTCCCCAAAAATGCCTTTCCGTGCATGTATTCGGGTGGTTTTATGCCGGCAAGCGATAATATTGTGGCGGGCACATCAACAAACGAAGCCATTCTTTCTTCTGTTTCACCCTTTCTGAAACCATTGGGATACCAAACTATAAAAGGAACCAGTGTTCCGCTTTCCTTGATGCTGCGTTTTTGTCGGGGTAGCGGACCTCCGTGGTCGGAATAGAAAATAATAATTGTACTATCCAGTAATCCGGCATCTTCAACTTGCTTAATTAAGCGTTCGGCCTGCCTGTCCATTTCGTGAATATTGCTGTACATCACTGCAATGTCGTGGCGAATTATCGAATCGTCGGGGAAATAGGGTGGTACCGGAACTTTATCCGGATCAACAGTGAGGGGCAAATCGCCGCGTGCCCAAACTTGCGATTCGTGGGACACAAACAAATTGAAAATGGAGAAGAAAGGTTTACCTTCAGGCCTGTTTTGCCAGTGCGCTTCGTTTCCATCCTCATCCCAGGCGGTCAGGGGCGATGCAAATTGATAATCGGTTTTACTGTTGTTTGTGCAATAGTATCCTTCTTCCCTTAAAAACTCGGTGAAGCATTTTACACCTGTGGGCAAAACCACTTCGTAAACCTCAATGTTTTCCGGAATATATTTATAATCTGGGCCATCGGGGCTGTAGTTTCGCATGTGGTTGGCGCCTATGGCCGTTGGGTACATGCCGGTTATGAGTGATGCACGACTGGGTGCGCATACACCTACATTGGCAAACATATTGGTAAATTTTATGCCTTCGGCCGCAAGTTGATCCAGTCTTGGTGTTTGGGCTACGGGGTCGCCATATACTCCAAGAAAAGGACTTATGTCCTCACATGAGATTACCAAAATATTTGGACGAAAGGGTAGCTCGAGTTCTTTCTCGGATGCTTGCTGGCAGCCGAACAGCAATAATCCGGCTCCAATAAACCCGGTAGTTTTATTTATTGCTGAAAATGCAGGTGTATAATTCATAATCGCAGGTTTATGGATTTAGAAATAGTGTGAGTGTTGTGTTTTTCCCCTTATACCATAAAGGTACGAAAATTGATTTTGCCTACATGGTTCTTTTTTATGATTAAGGACATGTTTCCCATTTGAAACTGTCAAATATTGATTCGGTTTTTCTCAATGTTTATGAGGTGTAAAGCTGTGTTTTTTACTTTGAGTATGTATCCGATATGTTTTTTAACACATAAACATATGATGGGATAAGAAATCAGAAAACATATCTTTCTTTTTTTGTATATATCACTTTGCCAATGAACAATCTCAAACCATTAAATTCAGTTTTGGTAAAACCGGCAGGGCCAGATTGCAACCTGAATTGTACGTATTGTTTTTATCTCGAGAAAGCGGAGCTCTACAGCGAGGCTAAAACCCATCGCATGAGCTACGAAACTCTTGAGGTATTAATTAGGCAGGTGATGGCGCAGTCGGGTTCGCATGTATCGTTTACCTGGCAGGGTGGAGAGCCTACGCTTATTGGGCTCGGGTTTTATGAAAAAGTTATAGAGCTACAAAAAAAGTATGGTAGGGGAAAAGTGATTGGCAACGGACTTCAAACCAATGGAATGCTGATTGATGAAAAGTGGGCTGCATTTTTGGCTGAGCACAATTTTCTGATAGGCCTTTCCATCGATGGGCCAAGGCATATACACAATCATTATCGAAAACTGAGCAACGGGTCGCCAAGCTGGGATCGCGTTTATCGTTCGTTGTGCTTGTTAAAAGAGCAAAAGGTGGCCGTAAATGCAATGAGCTGCGTAACATCATACTCGGCGCAGTATGCCGAAGACACCTACAATTTCTTTAAAAATGAAGGCTTTGAATGGATGCAGTTTATACCCATAGTTGAAACTTCGCGCAATGGAAATAAATATGCCGCCGATTTTTCAGTAAATGCAGAAGATTACGGGTATTTTTTGATTGATTTATTCGATTTATGGGTGAACGATTTTGTGAACGACGAACCAACCACGCATATTCGTGAATTTGAATCGCTTTTCTACACCTATGTTGGTATGCAGGCTCCTGAATGTTATATGCAGGCCGAATGCGGTACTTACCCAACAGTAGAGCACAATGGGGATGTGTATGCCTGCGATTTCTTTGTGGAAACAAAATGGAAGCTGGGCAATATCCATACTACAAGCTTAATTGAACTTCTAAACTCACAAAAACAGAAACAATTTGGAAAGTTGAAATCGGTATTGCCTCCAAAATGTAAGCGTTGTTCATGGTACCGACATTGTCTTGGTGGCTGTACAAAGGACCGAGTGAAAGATATTCGTGACAGCGGGATGCCCCGCTTTTGCCGAAGTACCAAAATGTTTCTTGAGCATGCTGATGGTTTTTATAAAAATCTGGCAGAAAAATGGCACATCAAGCAAAATCGGAATCCACTCGATTCATACAAAACATATAATGCTTTTGGCGATTTTATGGAGTGATTTCGATTAATTAATTTACTATTGTCCGGAAAGATTTAAACCAGAGTTTTATATTCCTGATTCTGAGTTCAATCAAGTTAGTTTTAAAAAGAGAATGTTGGTGAGGATTGGTTTGAGGATATCATTAGGAATAAGGTGTCGTTTTATATTCGTATTCGTGAGAACATGAAAGTGCGTGTAGAGGGTAAAGACACTAAGAAATCCTTTTGACTTTTTCAGCAGACCCTAAATATCATTGCAGAATGTTTATATGAAAAGTATAGTGCTACTCAGCATACTTCACATTAACTGCAATGAATTGCTTTAAGGGTAAAAAACTTATCTGCTTATAATTAAACGACTACTGAAGATATCATTATTGTTACTTATCTTGATTAGGTAAACGCCGCTGTTTAATTCAGTGTTTAGATCAATTGTTCCGGTAAAGGTTTTTTTGTCAGAAAACGCTAGTCTACCCTGCAAATCAAATATCTCAATCTTAAATTCAACATGTGTCGTCAAATGAGAGGAATGGATAGTAAATGATCCATTCGATGGATTTGGATAAATGGCAATGGTTTGATCAGCCAATAAATCGGGGATGTTTGTGGTTGGAGGCTCCATGCCTGTTAAAATATTTCCTTCTGCTATTGTTCCCGGACCGGAAAATGCTAGATCAGCAGTCCTACCACCATTTCTTAAATCATTATTAAGAATTTTGTTGTTATTGGTTCGGGGGGTTGTTTCCTGGATTCCATAGCTTTGCACCATAGGTGTCCTGTCATCATAAACCCGAAGATTCTGAACCAACACATTGCTCGAGGCATGGTGTTCGGTACTACTCCGGGAAGTAATTCTAACACCTTGCGAACTACTGTTTTTTACCACACCACCATTAATCGTGAAATCTTTTGTGTCTTCAATCAGAATGCCTTGATTTGTAGAGCCGTAGATGTCAACTTCGTTGATGGTTATTCCATGGCTCCCGGATACACTGAATACACCTCTTCCGCAACTATTCGCAATGACTTTTTCTACAACCACATTGGGGCCGCAATTATTGGCAAACCTTAATCCTGCATATCCTCCGCCATGATTTGCACGGTAAGCATCAACCAATTGTACGGTAGCGTTGCGTGTACTGTTCAATAGTAGGCCGCATCCTCCGGTGTTTTGGGTCGTTACAGTCCCTATACTTAAACCATCAGTGTTCCATATTTCAACTCCGTGATGTTTGCTGTGCTCTACGTAAATGTTGTCCATTGTCACATTTCTTGACCATGTGGCATCCCGCTCCTGAATTCTGATTCCAAGGCCAATATTGTATGCTTGTGGAATTGAAATATGAATATTTTCTAATATCACATTTTCAGAACCAAAAATCCAAATGCCGTAACGTGGATTCCCTGTGATTCTCATGTTCCGTACTTCAATATTATTTGCACGAATTGCTCTAATTGGAACAATGATATTGTCTTCAGCGTCGTCATTTACATTCATGGTATTATCATGAAAATCTATAATGGTGTTGCTTGGCAGGTTTATTGCTTTTACATCACCATTCCAGCTATGGCGCCCGGTTGAGCCCGATGTCCTAACATTCACAACCTCTTTCTCGGTACGGTTTTGTGTCAAATTGTTTATCGCTGTTTGAATTGCTAGAATCATGTCCAAGCCACTGTAGACCTGGTTCCCATTTACTTTAGCAACCCATGGCTCACCTTCTTCTCTTATAACTTCGGCAGTTCGTTGAGATAAGGCGCTCTCAGATAGCATTATGGCCATTAAAAACATTGCAAGTGTAAAATACTTTTTCATTTTATCTTTTTTGTGAGTGACTAATACTCAGTTAATCATACTTCAGTTCTATTCAATGACAGTTTTGCCGAAAAGCGGATTCATGAATTAGCCAGAACATGTATATACAAATGGGCTTTGAGTAAATGTGAGAATATGCTTTAATGGGCGATGAAGTCAAGATGTGTATGTGTAAATTTAGCTTTGCAAATTTACATTATATTTCACATATGTATACATGGATTTTAGTATAAAGTTTCATTTAATTTAATATATCTATCACTCCCATCCGGAAGTTTAGTTTTTTATAAGCCTGGAATATCAAATATTTTGCTTCGTTCAAAAAACTGAAAGTGGTTATTTTTTTATCTGGCAGAGAAGGAATAGCCGCTAAGTTATCGAGTTTTCTCACGATGGCTCGAATTTCTTTGTTGCCATGAATCTAATATCGACTAAATCGCTGGCGATTCAATATTTACTCTTAAATAGCCAATGTGTAAACTCAATTACTTTGTTGTACGTATAGATTTTATAATCTCTTCAAAGGTAATTTGTGGTTGATTTTCAGAATTGTTTTTGATTACAAAAGATATATTCTCTTTGGCTTTGGTAGAAATGGTAACGATGATGGTCTTATTGGAGTCCAGAAAAAGCCATCCTTTCAGGTGGCTTTTTGTGGATATTTTCTCAATATCTGAATATCTGAAAATGCGGGAGTAATCACCAATAGACTTTTTCATCGTTTTTTCCTCTATCTCAAGAATGCCAATTGGGATCATGACTTTCTTCAAATAAAAATTAAAGCCTGTTGAAAGCAACAAAAGCACAAGCCACATTGAAAGGGGGTAAACAATTAGTTTGAATGGTAGCTCAAGAATGCCTATGGCCACACTGAAAAGCATGATAAAACCCAATAACAATACCAGCGAGATAAATAGGATCTGGTTTACCCGACCTAGAAAACCTAATGCGGGTCTTTTGCTACCATATATGATGAACTGTTTCACATTTCATTTGTGTCATATCCCCATTTCAGGTAAAGAGACCCCCAGGTAAATCCGGCTCCAAAAGCTGCCAGGATGATGTTGTCTCCCTTTTTTAGCTGTTTTTCCCATTCGTATAGGCACATGGGAATGGTGGCGGAGGTGGTATTTCCATACCTTTCGATGTTGATCATTACCTTTTGTTTGTCAATACCCATGCGTTGAGCTGTGGCATCAATAATGCGGAGATTTGCCTGATGGGGAACTAACCATGCCAGATCTTCTGGAGCGATGCTGTGTTTTTTCATCATTTCCACAGAAACATCGGCCATATTGGAAACGGCATGTTTAAAAACATGCTTCCCATCCTGAAAAACAAAGTGTTCTTTGTTGTCGATGGTTTCATGAGAAGGTGGATTAACCGATCCCCCTGCCTTCATGTGAAGATATGCTCGTCCGAAACCATCACTCTGTAAAATGCTATCAATGATACCTGTTTCGTCAGAAGATGGCTCCAGAAGGACTACACCTGCTGCATCTCCAAAAAGGACGCAAGTCGTTCTGTCTGTGTAGTCAACAATGGAACTCATTTTATCGGCACCTACCACGAGTACCTTCTTTTTTGCTCCCGCTTCAATGAATTTAGAACCGGTGTCGAGTGCGTACAAGAATCCGGAGCAACCGGCATTCAGATCGAAGCTATGGGCATTCCTGATGTTTAATTTGTCGGAAATGATATTGGCGGTGGCCGGGAATATATGATCGGGTGTGGTGGTTGCACAAATCACCATATCGATCTCTTCAGGTTTTGTGCCGGATTTGTCAAAGATTTGTTTTATGGCTTCAACAGCCATATCAGAGGTTCCTTTTCCTTCGCCTTTGAGAATGTGCCTTTCTTTAATTCCAACCCTGGTCATGATCCATTCGTTGGAAGTGTCAACCATTTTACTCAACTCTTCGTTGTTGAGAATGTAGTCCGGAGCGTACCCGCCAATGGCAGTGATCACAGCTTTCTGTTTTGTCATTTTCAATGCATTGATTAAAGGAGGAGTTGTGAGGTTTAATTCACAAATATTCAAACAGCTACCCGCCAATACCTGTTAGTCCTACCCGATAAATAATTTTAGTTTGAAAATATAAGCGGGAGTGACAAATCATTCCCGGCATGAAAATCTGTTCTGCTGTATACAAAATTACAAAAAGATGTCTGGTGTACAACTGATATTGGTTTTTTCCAGTGTTTTCTGTTGGTGCACAAGCTCTGATGGCGACAAACACAAAAAGGCTGTCTTAAAAATGACAGCCTTAAATCATGATATTTTTGATGTTGTTATGCTGTAACTTCTTTCTCTACAGCTAATTTGCCTCTGTAATATCCACACTCTCCACAAACGGTGTGCAGTTTAACAGCTGAGCCACAGTTTGAACATACACCTAAAGCAGGCATTTCTGCTTTATAATGAGTTCTTCTCTTGTCTCTTCTGGTCTTCGATGTTTTTCTTTTAGGATGTGCCATTTTTCAACCTCTTTACTTGTTTTTATCTAATAATTTCTTCAATTCGTCCCACCTTGGGTCAATCTCTTCTTCGGAATCATCAGCTCCGGGTTCCTGATCTACCAGGTATTCCGATAATTTATTAACCATTTCAGGGTTACAGGTGCTTTTACCTTTTTGGTCAAGACCATGTACATGCTTAATTGGCAACGAGGTGGCAATTACATCATAAATGAATCTGGCCACATTGATTTCATGCTCTGCATGCGGAAGGATGATGATCTCTTCCGATGGTTCATCGTACTCTTCTCCAAAGTTGACATATAGTCTTGACTGACAATTGATTGGCATGTTGACTTCCTCCAGGCAATGATCGCATACTGACTCAATGGTTCCATTGATGTCAAAGTCCAGAATCAGCATTTGTTCGCTCTTTGTCAGATTAACTGTTACCTCTGAATTGCCGTTTTCATAAAGGGCACTTTCAAAAAGTGCGAAAAAGTCCTTGTTAACAGTGTACTTAAACGTGTGTAAACCGTTTTTAAGTCCTTTAAAACCAATATTGTATTCCTTGATCTTTTTCACAATACCCTCCGTAAAAACTGTGCAAAGTTATAAAAATATCATTCTATCCGAAAAAAAAACTGTTTTTATTTTCCCATTTTGACAAGCAGAGTGATTCCTTATGCCTTTAATCATCAGAAAAAGAGATGATAAATAATTTTTCACTTCAGACTTCTGAAGGTAAAACAACTCTGAACGTGGTTCCTTTGTTAGGAACTGAACTTAGTATGCTGATTTTTCCTTTGTGATAATGTTCAATTATTCTGTGACTTAATGTTAATCCCAGTCCCCAACCTCGCGATTTGGTTGAATAGCCTGGTTTAAAGGCTGTTTTTTGTGTTTGCCTGCTCATTCCCCGACCGGTGTCTGATATGTCAATGAATATCGAATCCTTATGCGATCTGATGAGAATTGATATTTGTCCTTCCCCTTCCATCGCATCAATGGCATTTTTGCATAAATTTTCAACAACCCATTCAAAAAGGGGTTTGCTAAGAGGTATCAGTGGGTTTTTAACCGAATGAACTACCGTAAATGAGACCAGGGAGGAACTCCTTTTTCTCAGGTATGACACCATTGATTCAATTACCTCAATAATGTTTTCTTGTTTCAGATCGGGTTTGGATCCAATTTTTGAGAAACGACTGGTAATGGTTTGCAAACGTTGTATGTCAAAGTGCATCTCTTTAATCAGTTCCGGATCGGTATTTTTCATTGTTAATACATCCATCCATCCCAGCAGAGATGTTGTTGGAGTTCCCAATTGATGTGCTGTCTCTCTGGCCATTCCTACCCAAACCTGATCCTGTTCAAGTTTACGTGCAACGCTGAAGGCAACATAAGCCACCAGCATAAAAACAAAGACAATAATCAACTGAACAATGGGAAACCATTGCAATTTCCTAAGTAGTATTGAATCGTGAAAATAGATATACTGAAATTCGTCTTCAGCAAGTTTTACAGGAAAAGGGTCACGGTATCTTTTCATCTTCTCAAGAACTTGCCGTAAATGTTGTTCCTGATTGTTTCTTGGGAGAGACACATTGCGATGGAAGATGATTTCATCTTCATCGGTTGTCACAATCACAGGAACGGTTGTATTGTGTCGCAATATTTCAACAATAAGCGACATGGTTTCGCCGGGTGAAGCATCAATGGCCAGAAGCCTGTTGGCTTCGGCCCATAATTCTATTTTGATCTGTTCCTCCTGTTTGAGTTCAGAAGTTAATCTGTTGGTATATAGTAAAGAAAAAAGACTGATGGCTGCAGCCCCTACAAACAACATAAATTTCCACCATCTTTTTTTATTATAAATCTCCATTTATCAACTTTATTAATTATATCCCCATCTTTGTATGGTTTGATAAACCAGATCGAAGTGAATTGGTTTTGGCAGGAAGTCGGAAGCACCCGCTTGTGTGAGTCTGCTCATAAACTCTTTGTTCATATCTTTCTCCAGCATCATAACAATGATGGGACATTTGGCATTAGTTGTTTTTAAACGGCTGATTAAATCAGTCATTTTCTCTTCAGGCTGAAATGCATCCAACAAAACCAAATGAATTTTTTTGTTTTTCATCAAATCAACCGATTCTGCCGCTGAAGGAGCCACAGTCGCTTCATATCCCAGTTTTGATAATATGTTAACGGTCATTCTCTGGTTCAGCCGATTGTCATCAACAATCATGATGTTAAACTCTTCGGGGATGGAGAGTGGCTCTCGTTTCTCCCTTTCGGATATGGAGGGAAAATTTTGAGTGAGAATTCTTTTAAGTGTAAAAATCGGAATAGGTTTTCGTAAATATATATCGGCACCAAGTCTCCTGGCCAGGCTGGTATTTGATGTATGCAAATCACTACTCTGGATGATGATGAAGAATTCCTTGTGAAGGTGTTGGTTATGAAGCTCGTGCAGAAAATCCAAACCGTTAAGATCAAATCGGTGATCTATTATTATAAGATGATATGATTTATTTTGCTTTAAATGATTAACCGTATCATTGGTAGGAGGTTCAAGTTTAAAATCAACACCCATTGAAATTAAATTTCGCGATAATACTTGCACGTGCAGCTGATTATCTGTTACAACCAGAGCTTTTATCTGGGTAAATGAATGGATCATTGAAAAATCCAGTGATTTTTGATAGCGTTTTGTCTTAAGAGGCAGGGTAAAGCAGATCTCGGTTCCCGGCTGATTCGGATATTCGGAAATGCCCGATGGACTTTGTGCCCAAATTTCGCCCCCCATCAACTGAATGAGTTGTTTACAAATGGTTGTTCCAAGTCCAGTACCACCAAACTGCCTGGCAGATGATTTGTCGGCCTGTGCAAAAGGTTCAAATATATGTTTGATTTTGTCAGGTTTAATCCCAATTCCAGTATCCTTAATACTCATGAGAATCGCAGGATTGCCATGCACTGTCTTGGTGCGGTGAGCAGATATCTCTATTCGCCCATGTGGGGTGAATTTTATGGCATTGTTAAGCAAGTTATTCATTACCTGTCTGATGCGTATGGGGTCGCCAATAAAATCTTCAGGCAGCAGGTTGTTTAGCCGGGTAACAATGGTGATTTTTTTATCTCTTGCAAAAGAAGATAAATCTTTTATGGCGAGATTTACCTCTTCCATGAGGTTAAATGATATGGATTCAATCTCAAATTTTCCGGCTTCCAGTTTGCTGAAATCCAGAATATCGTTGATCAAAGAAAGTAAGGTTTCTGCTGATCGCTTGGCTACGGTAGTCATCTCTTTTTCCTGACCGGCCAATTGAGGTGAACTCAGCAAAAGGTCTGTCATGCCAATAATTCCGTTTAGAGGGGTTCTGAGGTCATGGCTGATGTTGGCAATGAATTCTGTTTGCTGAGGACTCAGTGAAGATTCACTATTTTGAATGAAGGGAGTGAGTTCGTGATAAAATTTGATGACATATTTTTCTGATTGCAGAAAAAATGCAATTTTTTCGTTATAAATAATTCTCTCATTGTTGTCGTTATCGGTTAATACATAGCGGGTACCATTAGACGATACAGACTTTTTCTCCCGAATGTGAAATCTGCTGAACAGAATCTCTTCATCAATCTGAGATCCCTTAATTATATCAGAATCTTCCAACTCAAAAAGTTTAACGGCTGCCTTATTTACTTCCCTGATGCGCTGGTTATTGTCCAGAAGAATGATGCCGGTTGGTAAATATTGAAGCACTTTGCTCAGAGCCTGTTCAGATTGTTGTATCCTCGACTTTTCAATGTTGTGATCCTTGATGTGGATATAATAGAATGTTACAACAAGAATAATGATAAGGAGAGATATAAAGCCTGCAAAATAGGAGTTCTCAAGAAATGATGAGGTGCTTACTCCAGCCGGCAGGGAGAAAATAATGTAAATATTTATTCCTGTCAGAACTAAAATGCTCAGAAATGCAATAATCGTGGATTTCTTCATTATTGGAGTGTTCTGTATATTAATCGTTTCTTATCTGTATTTCTCATCTTTGTTAAGTAAAATACTTATGTAACTATTATATCTCGAAAATGCTATTTCCTCTTCTTCAACAGCTTTTTTAACTGCGCAACCCGGTTCGTGTAAATGTGTGCAATTGTGGAATTGGCATTTATGGGAAACGGCAAAAATCTCCCTGAAGTAGTGATACAGCTCTTCTTTTTCGATCATGATTAGCCCGAAACCTCTGATTCCCGGTGTGTCTATTACATACCCCCCGAATGAGAAAGGATGCATTTCGGCAAAAGTGGTGGTGTGCTTACCGGTATGGTGTGATTCCGATAGTTCACGGGTTTTGAGATTTAGTCCCGGCTCAAGTCTGTTGATCAGGGTGCTTTTACCAACCCCTGAATGACCGCTTATCATTGTTGTCTTGTCCGTCAGAAGTGCTTTTACCTCACTTAAATCGTCCTGAGTTTTGGCGGAAAGAGCCATGGTTTTGTACCCAATATTTTCATAGATCACTTTAAGCTCTTTCATCTGCCGCAGGTGTTTCTCATCGTACCTGTCTACCTTATTAAAAAGAAGCGTTACAGGAATGTTAAAAGCCTCGGCAGAAGTCAAAAAACGATCAATAAATATGGTAGTGGTTATGGGATAGTTAATGGTAACCAGTAATATAGCCTGATCTATATTAGCAGCTAAAATCTGACTTTGTTTAGAAAGATTTGTGGCTTTGCGGATAATGAAGTTTTTTCGAGGTGCAATTTCAGCGATCACACCGTTTCCGGTGCCAGGGTCGGTTTCAAAAGATACCTTGTCGCCAACGGCAACCGGGTTGGTACTTTTAAGGTCGTCTAACCGGAATTTGCCCTTGATGCGACAGGGAATAGGTTCTCCGTCATTTTCTTTTACAAGATACCAGCTGCCGGTGGATTTTATAACTGTGCCTTTCTTCAAAATCTCAGTTTTTTTCAAAAATAATCATTTTCATACTTAATCCAATCAATTATGTATCGAATAGCTCAAAAAAAAATATGTAACTATTTGATTTTATGATAAAGGAGATGTTTATTACACTATATTCTGGTCTTTATTTAAGTTGAAGATGATTACTCGCAAATCTTAAAAACTTTTTATTAACCACCTACGTGGTTAATAAACTGAATGATTTTTGGCCATTAGAATGTAGTCCTTACCTTAATACTTTATTAAAACAGAACAGTTTATCCAAAACATTATTCATAAGATGAATGTTCATCTCCAGAGACTCTGATTTTGCAAAGAACTCAGAAATATCATTAAGATGTTCTTAAACATTTGATCGTATAAAACAATATTTTATAAATTTGCCGCTTGTTATTAAATATGTTATTTTGCCTAAAGTGAAGGGATGCGTTCATGAAATGCGGGTAGAAATGGCAGAATATTTAATAAGTAGGAGGGATTTTTGACCATCAAAAACGTTTAATTCAAACGGAATTAAACTGAAACATGAATGGGTTTTCAGATGATTTCTGTTAAATGCATCATTTCTTTTAATGGGTTAAGATTTATATACTTGATTGATCCCTCCGGTTTATTTGCCTGCACTGCAGAGTCGTATCATCTGTTTTCATCCTCAGGTAAAAGTAATAATTGATTAAGATTATTTAAATGACGCAAAAAGCGAAAGAGAAGGCTTTAAACCTGGTGATAGTTGAGTCACCTGCAAAAGCAAAAACCATTGAAAAGTTTCTGGGGAAAGATTTTTTGGTAAAATCAAGTTACGGACACATCCGAGATTTGGCAAAGAAAGATTTTGGAGTTGATGTTTCAAATAATTACCAACCCCAGTATGTAATATCTTCAGATAAAAAGGATGTTGTAAAAGAGCTTATATCTTTGGTACAACAATCTGAGACGGTATGGCTCGCTTCCGATGAAGACCGCGAAGGAGAAGCCATCGCCTGGCACCTTTATGAGGTGCTCGGACTTACACCGGCACAAACCAAAAGGATCGTGTTTCACGAAATTACCAAAGAAGCGATTCTAAAAGCCATTAAAAACCCTCGTCCAATCGATATCAATCTGGTAGATGCTCAGCAGGCCAGACGGGTTCTCGATCGGTTGGTAGGTTTTGAACTTTCACCAGTACTGTGGAAAAAGGTAAAGCCATCGTTGTCGGCAGGTCGAGTACAATCTGTTGCGGTTCGTTTGCTTGTGGAGCGTGAAAGGGAAATTAATGCTTTTAACGCAGATTCAGCGTTCAGAGTCGTTGCCAGATTCTTTGTTACCGATGAGGATGGCAAAAAGCACGAGTTAAGGGCAGAATTAAATCACAGGTTTAAGACCGAAGAGGAGGCTTTTCAGTTTCTCACCCATTGTAAGAACGGTCAGTTTACGGTCGAGCAGGTAACACGAAAGCCGTTTACCAAAAGTCCGGCAGCGCCATTTACCACATCAACGCTTCAGCAGGAGGCTTCCAGAAAACTGGGCTTCTCAGTCGGTCAAACCATGTCGGTGGCGCAGCGACTTTATGAAGCAGGAAAAATCACCTATATGAGAACCGATTCGGTTAATCTGGCCGATACAGCAGTTTCTGCTGCGGTTCAGAAGATTAAATCAGATATGGGTGAAAAGTATGTGCAAACCCGTCAATTCAAAACAAAAAGCAAAGGAGCCCAGGAGGCTCACGAAGCCATTCGTCCAACATACATCGACAAGGATTCCGTGTCCGGAACGGCTGCCGAACAGAAACTCTACGATTTGATTTATAAGCGTACTCTGGCCAGTCAGATGAGTGATGCACGAATCGAAAGAACCAATGTCAATATTACTGTTTCAGGTTCAACATATAAGTTTCATGCATCTGGTGAGGTGATTCTTTTTGATGGTTTTCTGAAAATGTATATAGAATCCTCCGATGTTGAAAAGGAAGATGAGGAAGCACCGGGGTTTCTGCCTCCTTTAAAGGAACAGGATGTTTTGGGTCTTATGGCTATGGAAGCTAGGGAGCGATGGACTCAAAAACCTCCGAGATACTCAGAAGCTGCTCTGGTTCGTAAACTTGAAGAGCAAGGAATCGGTCGTCCGTCTACTTATGCCCCAACCATCAGTACGATTCAGCAAAGGGGGTATGTGGTGAAAGAGGATCGACCCGGGAACCCCAGAAAATACCGGTTAGTTCAACTCGAAGGAGGTGAGGTGAAGAAAAGCGTTAAAACAGAAAATGCCGGAGCTGAACGATCTAAATTATTCCCTACTGATATTGGTATGGTGGTGAATGATTTCCTGGTTAAATATTTCCCAAATATTGTGGACTATGAGTTTACTGCAAAAGTTGAAAAGGAGTTCGACCAGATAGCAGTTGGTGATGTTCAATGGACTAAAGCAATAGATCAGTTTTATCAACCATTCCATAATCAGGTGGAAGAAACACTTGAAAAATCTGAACGCAATACGGGTGAAAGGGTTCTGGGAACTGATCCCAAAACCGGAAAGCCGGTCATTGTAAGAATTGGCCGTTATGGGCCAATGGCTCAATTGGGGGATACAGAGGCTGAAGATGAAAAACCTGCCTTTGCTTCTTTAACACGGGAACAGAGCATAGAAACCATCACACTTGAAGAGGCCCTTAAGCTGTTTGAATTGCCTAGAGATCTCGGACTTTATGAGGAAAAGAAGGTTGTAGTTGGCATTGGCCGGTTTGGGCCCTATGTCAGGCATGATGGAAAATTCGCCTCTTTGAAGAAAGGCGTGGATGATCCCATGGAAATTTCACTCCAACGAGCCATCGAGCTGATTGAAGAAAAGAGGGAGCGAGACAATAAAAAAATAATTAAGTCGTTTGAAGAAGAGCCGGACCTGCAAATATTGAATGGTCGTTGGGGACCATATATAGGCTATAAAGGCAAAAATTTCAAAATCCCCAAAGAAAAAGATGCAGAGAAATTAACCCTTGAAGAGTGTTTGAAACTGGTTGAGGACGGTGGGAAGAAAGCTCCCGCAACAAAAAAAGCCACAACCAAAAAGAAAACAACCGCAAGTGGGAAGAACACTACTGCATCAAAAAGCACCAAGGCGAAAAAAAGTGCTGCAAAGAAATAGGTTTTTAAAACATTAATCGTGGAGATATTCCATTATTTTGAACCTTGTAATTTTACTTCTGCAGCAATTCCGGGTATAGATATACAGGAATCGCTAAAGGAGCAGGTCTCTTTTTTCAACGGAAAAAAGGAGTGGTTTAAAGATTTCGAGTATGATCTGATTTTGATGGGAGTGCCGGAATCAAGAAATGGAGCCGATAATTTATCCAGTAAAAACAGTCCGGATGAAATCCGTTCTTGGCTTTATTCGCTGAGGGGTTTCGAATCTGAAGTGAGCATTGCTGATCTGGGTAATATCCGTGGCAATACATTGAACGACAGGTATCATGCACTGGAAGAGGCTGTTGACTTTTTGCGGTCAAAAGGATCGGTCGTATTGATTTTGGGTGGGACACAGGATCTTTCATGGTCGGTTTATAAAGCATTGAGTAAGGAAAGTGAGTGCTCTATTGCCATAGCCGATGCACTTATAGATGCCGATGCAAAAGGAGAGGATTTTACTTCCAGGAGCTGGATCAGTTTTTTATTGCAGCAAGCGGAGATTATACCTGAAGATTTAACTGTTTTTGGTGTCCAGAATTATCTGGTATCACCATCACAGGAACAAATAATAACAAGTAAGTTCTTTGATATAGTTCGTCTGGCGGAAATAAGAGGCGATGGAATTGAAAAATGTGAGGCCATTTTACGTGACTCTGATTTTTTCAGCATGGACTTTCGTGTGATAAGAGATCAGCCACAGTTTCATGACAAAAAAATGTCTCCGCATGGATGCGAGCCATATGAGGCTTGCCGAATAATGAGGTATGCAGGTTATAGCGACCGGTTAAAAGTAGTCGGGTTATTTGAAATGCCTGCTGACACAGAGGGGGCAAACAGCATACTAGGCGCAGAACTTATTTGGCATTTTATTGATGGTTACTGCGGTCGTGTATATGATTTTCCGGCATGTTCCGTGGACGCTTATAAATGTTATGTTGTTCAATTTGATGAGTTTGAAGAAGGAATAAAGTTTTATCGAAATCTGAATAATAACAGATGGTGGATGGAGGTGAATCAAAAAATAGTCTCGTGTTATTATGACGATTACCGTCGGGCGTTAAAAAAGGAGTTTCCCGAAAAATGGTGGAGATTATACCTTAAAAGCACAGAAGGACAGAGTGATATGATGCTCTGAAAAAAACTAAAAGTAATAAAAAAATGAAACCTTTGAAGCCCGAATGTAGTATATGAGGTCATGGTTCAGAAAAAAAATAAAACAGAGGTTTAAGTGCAACTTAGATTTGAAAAAGCCGGATACCATATCCGGGGATGGAATGTTTTTTTTCCTTTTTCGATCATTTTGTTCTGTCAGTTTTGTTTTTTTTGTGTTATTTTGCATAACTCCTTTGGCTTATAGTCAAAGTGATCCACAGTTTAGCCAGAATATGTTTAACCCGTTGGTGGTAAATCCTGGCTTTGCAGGACATTCCGGACAGATCAATTTGGTGGCTGTTGACAGGCATCAATGGGTGGGTTTAGAAGGTGCTCCGCGAACAACGGTTGTAGGGGCAGATATGGCGATAAATAATTTTTTTGGAAATCCCGGGGGTGTAGGTTTGGTTGTTATGAATGATGAAATCGGGTTTTTTCGAAATATTACCATTAATGGAAGTATCGCACAAAGATATTTTGTTGGAGATGGCAGAATCGGAGTTGGGTTAACAATTGGATTGTTTAATCAGGTTTTTGATGGGACAAAAGTCAGGACAGGAACCTCCAGTGATTACCATTCTGATGAAGATCCCTCAATTGATCAGATTGAGTATAACGGAACAGCTTTTGATTCAGGGGTTGGCGTATGGTATGAAGATGGAAACATATATGCAGGATTGTCAATTTTGCATTTATTTGAGCCAAAACCAAACTTTAATGAAGAGTTAAACGTATATACACCACGTTCTTTTTATTTTACAGCTGGATATAGCCACACTTTGTATGAAGTTCCGGTTACTTTAAAGCCCTCTTTTTTCCTGAAGAATTCCAGTAATTCATGGCAGTTGGATTTAAACATGAATATGATTTTCAGGGAGCGATATTGGGGCGGATTGTCATACAGAATACAAGATGCGGTTGTTTTATTGGGAGGAGTGGAATTACAAAACGGTCTAAAAATAGGTTACAGTTACGATATAACCACATCAAAACTTAGCCGGGCCGGAAGTGGCGGAAGCCACGAAATTATGGTTGGATACACATTTGATCTATCTCTTAACAGGAGAGAAAAACGATATAGAAGTGTACGTTTTTTATAACATGAGAGTATGAAATTAACAGAACAGTTTAAGAATATCCGAAAACTATGAAGAAAGTACTTGCCCTTTGTATCATTGTACTCACGATTTTAAGCGGATGCGGTAGATCCGGTAATGGTGAGCTTGTTGGGGTTCCACGACGTGCTTCGTTCTATGAACCTGAACCTTATGGAATGCTGTTTATTCCTCAGGGAAGCTTCAACATGGGGTTAAATGATCAGGACATAACCGGGTCGTTGACCACTGAAGTCAGAACAGTTTCTGTTCCCTCATTTTGGATGGATGAAACAGAAATTACAAATACTGAATATCGTCAGTTTGTATACTGGGTTCGAGACAGTATTGCACGTTCAATGTTGGGTGAACAATTTGATGAGTTTTTAATTACCGAAGATCGTTTTGGTAACATCATAGAACCGCCTTTCATTAACTGGCGTACCAGATTGAATTGGAACAACGAAGAATATGCCGAAATATTGGAAGATCTGTTTCTACCTGAGAATGAAAGATTCTTTAGAAGAAAAGAGATCGATACCAGATTGTTGAATTACGAATATGAATGGGTTGACCTACAACAGGCGGCCAGAAGATCCAACAGGTTTAACTTCGAAACCAACTCCTATGAGGGCGAAGTGTACAATCAATTTGGAGAGCGGATTGAGATTGCAGATCGTTCAGCGTTTATCATGAAGGACAGAGTAAATGTATATCCTGATACCTTGGTATGGATTGCCGATTTTACCTACTCTTTCAATGAGCCAATGACCGAAATGTATTTCTGGCATCCCGGATTTGATGAATACCCTGTAGTTGGAGTTGACTGGAAGCAGGCTACTGCCTTCTGTATATGGAGAACTCAATTACTGAATAACTTCCTGCGTTCAAAAGGCCAGCCTGAAGTTATGCAGTACCGTTTACCAAGTGAGGCCGAATGGGAATATGCTGCTCGCGGTGGGTTAAACAGCAACACCTATCCATGGGGTGGACTCTATACCAGGAATGATCAGGGATGTTTCCTTGCGAACTTCAAACCTCTGCGTGGACGCTATGGTGATGACGGAGGAATGTATACCATGCAGGTAGGGTCCTTTGCTCCAAACGATTTCGGATTATATGACATGGCAGGGAATGTTGCGGAGTGGACTTCAAGTGCTTTTGATGAATCTTCATACAGTTTCATGCACGACATGAGCCCTACTTATAAATATAATGCATTGCCCGGAGATCATCATGTGATGAAACGTAAGGTAGTGAGAGGTGGATCCTGGAAAGACATTGGTTTCTTTCTTCAGAACAGTACTCGTACATACGAATATCAGGATTCTGCGAAATCCTATATTGGATTCCGTTGTGTAAGAGATTATATTGGTAACTAGTTTGAGCTTTAAGTATTAACCCACGATAATAAAGAGAAAAATGAGTGGAAGTGGTTTTTTTGGAAGTCCGGCCTATAAAAAAATAATGGCTAAGACATACGGAATCGGTGCAGCAGTAGTGATTTTGGGAGCGTTATGGAAGATTTTGCACTGGCCTGGAGCTGACTATATGTTGATGGCAGGACTAGGTACAGAGGCATTAATATTTTTTCTTTCTGCTTTCGAACCCCCACATGAGATGCCCGATTGGAGCTTGGTTTACCCCGAACTTGTTGGTCTTGAACCCCGCGAATCAAAAGTGAGTCTGAATGCCGGAGGTGGTGGAGTTGCAGTAGGAGGTGGTGGAGGAAGCGAACTTGCAGCTCTTATACAGGGAGGTCATTTGGACGTTTCAACTGTTGAAAAGCTTAGTGAAGGGATAAAGAAACTATCTCAAACTGCAAGTAGTCTTTCAAATCTTAGCGAAGCAAGTATGGCAACTGAGGCATACTTACAAGCTATGAAATCAGCATCAGACAGCGTTGGCAGTTTTGCCGGTGTGTCTTCAAAACTTGGAGAATCAGCAGAATCTTTAGCCAGTTCTTTTGTAAATACTGCTCAATCGGTTTCATCATCTGGAACACAGTTTTCTCAGAAATTAACAGCTACCGGAGAGTCATTTGTTGATGTTTTGAAAGAGAGTGGCGATAAACTGGTACAATCATATCAGGCTCTTGGAGAGTCTATGACCACGCAGGTTGAGAAAGTTTCCGGCGATGGTGCAAAATACACTGAAGGGTTGGCTTCTGCCAATCAAAAATTGGCAGCCATTAACTCTGCTTATGAATTGCAATTATCCAGTATTAACGATCAGGTTCAGTCATCTCAACAATTAACAAAAAGCCTTGGAGATATTTCTCAACACATGAGCCAATCGGTTTCTGACACAGCTGCATATAAGCAGGAAGTAGCAAATTTAACCAAAACGTTAGGCGACCTTAACTCCATTTACGGAAACATGTTGAGCGCAATGAGCGTAGGTGGTAATAAGTAGGATAACCTTAATCACAAGATATTAAAGAACTTTGAATTATGGCTGGAGGAAACTGTCCTGAAACACCGCGGCAAAAGATGATTGGGATGATGTATCTCTTTCTTACTGCGATGCTTGCGTTAAATGTTTCAGCAGAATTATTAAATGCTTTTATTCTGGTAGATAGAAGTATTCTGCAAGCTAAGGAGTCTGTGGAAGCTAAGAATGAAGAGCTATATAGA
The DNA here is from genome assembly GCF_900168165.1 of Alkalitalea saponilacus. GTDB lineage: Bacteria > Bacteroidota > Bacteroidia > Bacteroidales > Marinilabiliaceae > Natronoflexus > Natronoflexus saponilacus. The sequence goes on along the minus strand of NZ_FUYV01000015.1, from coordinate 7,533 downwards.
CAATTTGCAGAAGGAGCCCTTTTAAATCCAAGAGTAGAAGAGTTTTATGAGGAAGCTTTACAGGTGAGGGAAAAAGCCGATTTCCTAGTTGACTATATTCAGGGAATCAAACTTTTACTGGTGCATACAGCTGATGGTCCAAGCTATACAGTGGAAAATTATAAATCGAAGAACAACACCAGTGTTGTAGGTCAGCTACTGTTATCAGAACCATCAGGACGCCGTCGAAGTGATACTCTTAAAAACCATATAAATGATTATAGAGAGCTATTATCAAGCCTTGTTGAAGGAGATACAGCTTTAATTGCCCGTATTAATACCAATCTTTCTACAGCCGATCCCGAACCTCGGGAAGGAGTTCAAAGAAGTTGGGAGGATTCAAAGTTTTATTATGTTCCAATGGCCGGATCAATGGCTATGTTAAGCCAGATTCAGGCTGATGTGCGTAATATGGAAGCTGATGTAGTTCGTCATTTGTTTATGAGGGTTGATGAAGGAACCTTCAGATTTAATAAAATTGGGCCTTTGGTGATTCCAAGTTCGCAACATGTTATGAGAGGTGATACTTATCGGGCTGAAATTATGATGGCCGCATATGATGATGAGTTTCCACCGCGAGTTATCTTTAACGGACAGGAACTCAGGACTGCTGATGGACGTGGAATTCTTGAAATCCCGGCATCCAGATTGGGGGACAACTCATGGCAGGCTGAGATATCCATAATGGGTCCTGAAGGCTGGACTACACCACAGCAGGTAGGAGGTCAGTTTCATGTGATGGAGCCAAACGTAGTGGTGTCACCAACCAAAATGAATGTGTTTTACGAAGGGGTAGAAAATCCTGTTGAGATATCTGCACCGGGAGTTCCTTCTGAAAGATTGAGGGTCAACATCTCTAATGCAACATATACGCGACGTGGAAATGAATACATAGTGCAACCCAATGCCGGCTCTGCAGGTAGAGAAGCTGTTGTAACAGTTACCACTGAAATTAACGGGAGAATGCAAAATCTAGGAAGTCGTAATTTCAGGATTAACAGAGTGCCTAACCCGGTTGCAAAAGTCGGTGGAGTTAGTGAGGGAGCCATTGCTAGGCAGGTGCTTCTTGCTCAGATGGGAATTGTTGCGGATATGGAGAATTTTGATTTTGACCTTACATTCCGGGTAACTCAATTCCGTGTTTCTACCGTTCAAAGAGGTTTTATGGTAGACCAACGTTCGAGCAATAACATGTTTACTGAAGAGCAAAAGGACTTAATTAGAGCTGCCACAAGAGGACAACGTATCATTATTGATGACATTCGTGCTGTTGGGCCTGATGGAAGAACACGGAACTTAAGTTCCATTACTCTAACGATAGATTAACTATATAAGATTGAAAAAACTTTAGAATTACTAAAACATACAACCATGAGAAAACAGGTATTTCTTCTAGTAAGTGTATTTATTTTCGGTTTATTGATTCTGCCTGCAGAGTCTTTCAGCCAGAGAGATGGCAGACCGGTAGATAATATTTTCGAAAAGGAACACATTACAAACAAAAGACCAATTCCTTATCCATCTATTAGAGAGGCGGACATTATCTGGTCTAAAAGAATATGGCGAATCATTGATTTACGTGAAAAAATCAATCTGCCCCTATATTATCCCATTGCTCCTGCAGATGACCGTTATAGCTTGGTTGGTCTCTTAATGCATGGTATTCAGTATGAAGGTCTACCAGCATATAGTACTACCGATGATGAATTTCGCGTGAGAATTGGAATTAATGAGGTGAATGAAGTCATGGGGGCTACCACTGAGCTTACAGAGGTGTATAATCCGGATACCGATACATATGTGGAGATGGAAGTTACAAGAGACGTTCGGTACGATGAGGTAAGACAGGTTATGGTAAAAGAAGTGTGGTTTTTCGATAAGAACTATAGCCGGATGGACGTGCGCATCTTAGGACTTTGCCCAATCAGAGAAGAGGTTAATGAAGCTGGAGAAGTTGTTCGTCGTCAGACTTTCTGGATAAACTTCCCTGAAGCGAGAGATCTGTTTGCTCGTCACGAGGTGTTCAATCCCATTAATGATGCCCAGCGTCGCTCTTTTGATGACATCTTTATCAAAAGGTATTTCAGCAGTTACATTGTTCAGGAGTCAAACGTTCATCAAAATCGCAGCATTGAAGAGTATGCTGTAGGTATTGAAGCAATCCTGGAATCTCAAAGAATTCGTGATGAAATATTCACCTTCGAGCATGATCTTTGGGAATGGTAGGAGTGAGTTTTTTAAATAATGTTTTCTCTGAGTTGAAAAAATAATAAGGGGGTTGTCATGCGACAACCCCTTTTTTTATAAACTGGAATCTCCGAATTCAGTTTTTATATCTGTAGTAAATTGTCTTATTTGTTGTTCATTGTCTTTAGGGCAAATCAATATTGCATCTGAGGAATCTACAACTATATAATCATTGAGTCCTTGAATCACTGCAACTTTATCCTTTGGAACGTTTACAATACTATTTTGGGTATCATATAATAGTGCTTTACCGCAAATAACAGCATTGTCATTCTTATCCTGGGGTGAGTATTCATAAAGAGACGACCAGGTTCCAAGATCAGACCAACCGAAATCAACTGTCTGTACATACACATTGGTTGCTTTTTCCATTACACCATAGTCAATAGATATGTTTTTGCATTCGGCATAGGTTCTGTTGATGATCTCTGGTTCGTTTTTTGCCCCGATGTGTTCATCAAGCTTGGCAAAAAGCTTGTGTACATCATTTAGATGGTCAGAAAAAGCCTGATCAATTGACGATAGCGACCATATAAATATGCCGCTGTTCCAAAAGAATTCTCCGCTTTCAAAAAATACTTTTGCAAGTTCTAAGTCTGGTTTTTCAGTGAAGGTTTTTACTTTACTGAAATTTTTAAATTCTGTGTTGTTCTCATCTCCAACCTGAATATATCCGTAGCCCGTTTCCGGCCGATGTGGTTTAATGCCCAATGTTAATAGTACATCCTGATTGTCCACGAACTCAACCCCTTTTTTTATGGAATCAATAAATTTGTTCTCGTTAAGGATCAGGTGATCGGCAGGCGTTACAACAATGTTTGCATCTTTGTTTTTTGATCTTATCCATGCATTTGCGTATGCAATGCATGGAGCAGTATTTCTTCTGAACGGTTCAAGCAACACCTGATCTTCGGTTAATTCTGGTACCTGTTCAAGTACTTTGCTTTTGTACTCATTGCTTGTTACAACAAGGAAGTTTTCCACTGGGCATAATGGCAGGAATCTTTCAAAGGTCTGTCGAATCAAACTTTTTCCGGTTCCCAGAATATCAAGAAATTGCTTGGGTGTTGAACTTTTACTCAATGGCCAAAATCGACTACCGACGCCTCCGGCCATGATGATGCAATATGTGTTTTTATCCATTTTAATGATGTTTATATGTTATATATTTCTATGAATCCTTTTAAAGTAATAGTCTCAGTGGCTTAAATTCTATTAGCGCGTATGTAAGGTTATGAAAATGTGATGTTATATATTAAAATACGGAGTGTTTTTTAATATTTCAACAAGCCTCCTTTTTTTTTAGAATAACATACCATGTTGAGCAGAATATATACTCATAAAATTCGTACCATTCTTCAAAAATAGCAACCATTTGTCTTTTTTTAAAACTTCTGACTATATTTAGATTTTCTTTTTGTGTGCTGACTGGAAATATGATGCGTTATGGCAGGTTATTCAGCACATTAGTTATTCGCAATTAGTTTTGCATACGATCATCTGTATCGTGCTTTTAAATTTTAGTAAAGTAATTATGAGTTTTTTATTTCATATAGGACGTTACGCAATGTTTGTGAAACAGGTTTTTGGCAGGCCTGTGAAACATCGTATTTTTTTTAAGCAGATCGTGCGTGAAATGGATGTTTTGGGTTTGAGTTCAGTGGGCATTGTGGTGATTATCTCTTTTTTTATGGGTGCTGTCATAACACTTCAAACAGCCTATAACATCGATTTGCCAATCATCCCGAAATACGCGATTGGTCTGGCTGCCCGCGACTCCATTATATTGGAGTTTTCAAGCACCATTGTCAGTTTAATTCTGGCCGGAAAAGTTGGCTCTCATATAGCATCAGAAATTGGAACCATGCGTGTTACCGAACAGATTGATGTGCTTGATGTGATGGGAATAAATTCAGCCGGATACCTTGTTTTACCAAAGGTGATGGCTTTGATTATAATGATTCCTTTTTTGGTTATCATCAGCATGGGAGTTGGAATTATTGGGGGATGGACAGCTGGAACAACAACGGGGGTTGTACCCTCAGATGAATTTATTTACGGGATACAATATATGTTTATACCGTTTTACATTACCTATTCCTTAATTAAGTCGGTGGTTTTTGCATTTCTTATCACAACCATTGCTGGTTATTGGGGGTATTATTCAACAGGCGGATCTCTTGAAGTGGGACGATCAAGCACCCGTGCTGTTGTTATAAGCAGCATCCAGATCCTATTATTTAATCTGATTTTAACGCAGCTTTTATTGGCATGATTGAAGCACGAAACATTATAAAATCCTTTGATGGTAAGACAATATTAAAGGATGTATCAGCAGTTTTTAAACCAGGGCAAACCAACCTGATCATTGGTCAAAGTGGTTCGGGTAAAACTGTTTTTCTGAAGTCGTTGGTAGGTTTGCATGAAGTAGATTCGGGTGATATTTTATATGATGACAGAGATTTTACACGAATGCCCGATAAGGATCGCATAAAAGTTCGACAGGAGATGGGGATGCTGTTTCAGGGATCGGCTCTGTTTGACTCGTTAACCGTTGAGGAAAACGTACGTTTTCCTCTTGATATGTTTACAAAACAAAAGCTGGATGAGCGTCGTGAGAGAGCCAATTTCTGCCTGAAGAGGGTTAATCTTGAAAATGTGAATCACCTATATCCTTCCGAGATCAGTGGAGGAATGCAGAAGCGAGTTGCCATTGCCCGTGCCATTGCGCTTAACCCAAGATATTTATTTTGTGATGAACCCAATTCCGGATTGGATCCAAAAACGGCCATTGTAATTGATGAACTGATTCAGGAAATTACTAAGGAATATAACATGACTACCATCGTAAATACACATGATATGAATTCCGTTTTGGGTATAGGTGAACACATCATATTTATTTTTAATGGCGAAAAATATTGGGAAGGAAGCAGTCAGGATATTTTTCAAAGCGACAATAAGGAGTTGAATGATTTTATTTTTGCATCCAAATTCTTTAGAAAAATAAAGGATAAATTATAACGCTAAAGACTTGAACGATTCATAGTCCTCGGAACCCGGTGCCTATCAAAGCCTGAGGCTCTATGAGCTTTTATTAAAAATCACCCGAAGTCCGTTCTGAAATCATTAATCCATGATAGGTACTCAGAATGTCTTTAAGTTTAACTGCTTTCGATGATCTGAGACTTGATCGTTTTAACTCCGCATCAGATAAAATTGGACTACCGGTTTCAATGATGGACAAAACGTTGGCAATAAAAAACTCCTCTTTTTCACCAAGTTGAGCGCCTTCGTCAAAAAGATGGACGGCATACATGTCGTCATCGATTGTAAATGTTGGTGGTAAGCCTTGCTGGTAGTTGATGTTGTTTTTAATGTTTTCTGCACGAAACACGATTGGTTGAATGGCCCAATTGTGCCTTCGCATATGAGGGTTTTGATTGTTGTCAGAAATGATTACTGATCCATAATATTTACCATATGTGTTTTCCCCAACCTGAATGATGTCAATGTATGGTTCAAGACCATAAATAACCATTTCACTGGCTGAAGCTGTTCTGTCAGTAGTCAAAACAAAGAGGCGATTTAATCCTAAGTTAAAACCTTGTTCTTCAAACTTAACTGCATCATTGAAACTTGAAAGGTTCGAATTCCATCTTTCAAATATAAATGTCTCGTCAGCCAGATCAGCAGATCCAATTAAACTCGCAAGGGTGACGGCAGATCCCACATGACCTCCACCATTGTACCTAAGATCCAGAATCAGTTCATCAACTCCTGCTTCATGAAATCTACTGAATGTATTTACTATCGCTGTATCGAAGTTGTTGATGAATGATCCGTAGGCCAGATAGCCAATTTTTAAACCGCTGGCCTCAATGATACTGGTCGATAATATCGGGTGGGAACTGAAATTTTCAACAGCAGAGATGTTTACTTCAGGATCAAGTTTTACAATGTCTCCATCAATAATTTGCCCCATTGTAAGGGTTACATCATCAAGCGACAACAATTGCTGATAGTTAATATCGGTAATAGTTTGCCCATTGATTTTATAAAACATGTCGCCTCTTTTTAGTCCTGCCTGTTCGGCAGGCGAGTCACGATAAACAAACTGAACAAAAGCTACTACCTGGTTGGAGCCTTCCTTAAAATAGTAAGGAGCTATTGAGTAGCCTTTGCTTTTTGCTATGCCCTGGAGGTAGTTTTCAAGTTCGGTGATGTTATCAGTAATGAACGACCATCTGTCATCCGGCTCCTTAAGAAGCTTGTAAAAGTATTTTTCCGGATCGGGTTCGGTTTTGTAATCTATATCAGGCATCTCCTTATTCCAAAAGTACGCCAGATTCATATAGTAGGAAATAAATTGGTTGATATTTAATATGCCTGATGGTATTTCTTCTATATTACCGGGATTTATTTCATCGTCTTTTTTACAGGATGATAAAATGAGAAATATTCCTGTTGCGAACAGGAATATTATTTTTATGTATTTAGTTGCTTTCATTATTATAATAGGTCTTTAGCTTCTTCTATGATTTTAATCGTCAAACGTTTACAAACCTATGGCCGTGCTATTCAATCAGCTGATAATAAAAAACTCACTTGCATCTCCCCCCTAGGGGACGGGGGCGAAAACATCTAATCCCGAATGTCTCGCGAAAAGTCTTACGATCTATTGTTATTAAAGAGCTGCTTTTTTTAAAGGAAAATAGTGCTGATTTTTACATGTGCAAATTTAATTCCATTTTCCTGATGTTTGCTAAATCAAGAATCAAAATACGATGTTTTGATTCTTCAAGAACTATAATGCATGTTGCTTTAGATTGATTCATTGTGGATTGACATTTTTTAAGATAAATAAAAGCAAATAACATTTGGAAACCCCGATAAGAACCTCTACTTTTGCAGCCGCTTCTTAAGAAGGTTAAGGGGCGCCTAAGACTGAAATTAGGATATTGAATTTTACTGTTTTTTTTGGTTAAAAGAGGGCTGATTAGATTTTATTTAATTGGTTTTCAGCTTAGCGTAAAAAACTTCAAAAAAAGTTCAATAATATTTTGGAAAAGGGAAATAAAATTGTTTATCTTTGCAGCCGCTTTCCGCTAAGGGGAGTGGGATAGAAAGGGATTAAGTTCCCGACTATTTGAAGAAAGAAGATATAAGAAAACGTTCTTTGACAATATTGATGCAATACCAAAAGATCTAAGGTTAGACAAAAATTTAATTTAGGAATATCCTTGA
>NZ_FUYV01000076.1 GCF_900168165.1 Alkalitalea saponilacus | reverse complement strand
AACGGTGATTTGTATGTGGCGGTTTTGCACACCCGAAATTATCTAAAAACGTGAAAGCTTCTGCAAAACTGACATATACAAAATGTTGGCGTTTCGTTAATTATTTCCGTCATATTTCCGCCAAAACATGTTTTTATCCGCCATTTATCCGCCAATTGTCAGACACGGATAAGTTTATATTTTGTTCCCTTCTTTTCTCCTACTTTTTCAAATAGACCAATTTCAGTTAAAAATTCCAAATCTCGTGTTGCTGTTCTTTCTGAGGTTTCACTAATTGTTTGATAGATACTATTAGTAATAAAGTCATTTTCTTTACAATAGAAAACAGCTTTAATCTGCCTTTTATTTAAGCCTTTTTCGGTTAAATATTTTTCAGTATACGGCTTAAAGAGTTTTACAGAAATGCCTCCAAATTCTGACTCAAAAGAAGGTTCTGGAAGTCCTGCTTTAATACATTCACTAATGATATTGATTGTTCCTCTTCCCCATGCCTCAATTAAGCCTCCTTTAAAGAATACACTTGCAATTGTTGGATTGTAAGGTCTTGATGTGTGTTTTTTCTTTAAATCTTCAATTGAGAAGCCTTCTGGAAGTTTTCCTTCATTCCAAATCATTATCTTGTCGTCATACACACTAATTTGAACTGGAGCTCCAAAATAGTCACGATGAACTATTGCGTTAATAATCGTCTCTCTTACTGCCTTATATGGATATTCCCATTTTTCGATTCGGTGTAATCCATCATAGGAAATAGGTGAAATCAGGAATTTTTTGTCAAGGATTTCAAGTGTTTTATCTGCAATTTGAAATGCATTTCCTTCAACTACTTCCTGAAAAATCAAATCATCATCTGTTTTCCCGAAACGTCCAATCTTAACGAATGCATTAATGTAAAATTTGCAAGGATTCTTGCCAAACAAAACTATTGCTGAGCGTTTTATTAATCCGTTTTCTCTCAATAATAGATTGTCAAGAACTATTTCTGTATTTGTTTCGCTTTCAATAAATGGCATTCTCTTGCTAATTACAGCAGCTTTAATAAATGCCTCAATTGCATTTGGGTCAATATCATCAAGGGTTGCTCTATTCTCTATAACATCATCCCATGTTTTGCCTGATTTCTTTAAGAGAAAGTCATTTAAAGCTTTTCCCTTTAGTTCTTGTTTTGTACTTCCACTTCGATAATGATATTTTCCTTGATATGAGATAGCATTGTCATACGGTTTTACAACAATCTCAATTATTTCATTAGTGTTTTCTTCGATAAGATTTACATCACAGATTATTCCTAATTGGCTTTGAATTTTGTTTGGGATATCTTCAAGCAGTTTTTTTGAGTTCTCAATGCCAATTGTTCTTCCGTTATCACTTTTTCCAATGATTAATTTTCCCCCTTGTGCATTTGCGAACCCACAAATCCATTTCAGATATTCGTCTCTCCATGATTCTTTCCATTCAATATTTTGATTTTCAGACATAAAATAAGATATATTGTTGAATATCAAATATAAGGAAAAGAACTATAAACAGAGAGGAGATTCGCATTTTTTGCGCTAATGAACGCCAACGGTC
>NZ_FUYV01000044.1 GCF_900168165.1 Alkalitalea saponilacus | reverse complement strand
CTGACCTTTACAAGAACCGCTGGCAAGTCGAGCTTTTCTTCAAGTGGCTAAAGCAACATCTAAAAGTCAAGAAATTCTGGGGAACTACTGAAAATGCTGTTCGAATTCAAATCTACGCTGCGATGTGCACTTATTGTTTGGTAGCAATCGTCCAAAAAGACATGCAACTTAACAGAAGTACATATGAGGTTTTGCAGATATTGAGTATATCTTTAACAGATAAAACTCATCTTCGAGACCTATTTGAGAGAACTAAATTTCAATATGACAAAGAACGTTTTAGACTTAATGAGCCAAATTTGTTTAATTTTTAATAACGTCCCAATTTTAATGGGACACTAGTGATCCAATATAATAAAAAGTTTCACTTCTGTCCGACTTAGTTTCTTTATAATAATAATCATTTAATTGATTTTTCACTTGCTCGAAATGGAAGGCTGATGCGTTGTGAGGAGGTCATAGCGTCTTCGCCACCATCACCCGCCTTGGCCTCCTTAAAGTTTTGTCAATTCGCGCATAGTGAAGAATTTTTCAAAACGGCTCCATTGAAAACGGTTTTATATAGAATTGGTCTATATTATTGAGTTACGAACCGATTATAAGGCGTTGATTGTTGAGAATTTCCGCAAAAAAGTATTTTTGTAGGTGGAGTAATATAAAAGATTGATATTGTTTTAATAACCTGAAGATATGGAAAAATCAAAGATTGACTTAAAAGCTGAGCAGCAAAGCTCAATTGAAACACCAAGATATAAATATAGTCTGGCAGCAAAATTTTTCTTCTTTTCAATGGATTTGTTAGCTGGAAAAAAAGACACTCTGCCCAAAACCAAACTATTGGAGATTCTTGCCAGTATTCCCTACCGTGCCTGGGAAATTCGACATTATACCAAACAAACACGCAAGTATAAAGAATTAAAAAGAGTAAGGGATTATCAGGAAGTGATAGACTGGTCGAGGGATGCTCAGGATAATGAGTATATGCATTTGTTGGTTATACATCAGAAAATGGTAGAAGATGGAATGAAAGATACGTGGTATCTTTCAGCATTTATGAGGTTTTTTATCGTTTTATCGTATGTCATCATTGCCAAAATAACAGCTTTCTTTAGTCAAAAAGGTGCGTATCTATTCAATGCTGAATTCGAAAATCATGCAGAACTGGTTTATGCCAATATGGTTAAAGATAATCCGGAGTGGGAAAACCAGCCCATGAACAATGAATTTGTAAAAAAGTATTATATTGATGTCGAAAATTGGGCAGATGTATTTCGTCGTATATCTTTGGATGAGCGTGACCATATGAATCACAGTTTCTTTTTAGCAGGAAAAACAGAGCACATCCATAAATATGATGGGATGCCGGAATTACATTAATTGCTGTAGACGATGATCAAACAATAATAAAAATTAATAGTATGGATACATTTGTGAAATTTAGAATTGTAATAGTTACGTTTACAATTGCTTCGTTTTTTCAATCTTGCACCGAAAAGAAGGAGGAAATTCGTTTTAACAATCCTCTGGTATTGCAAAGAGCAGACCCCTGGGTTCATAAGACCGATGATGGAATCTATTATTTTATAGCAACATCACCGGAATTTGACAGAATTGAAATCCGAAAATCAGAAACAATAAACGGAATTTCTGATGCAGAAGCACATGTAGTATGGAGCAAGCACGCAAGTGGGCCAATGAGCCATCATATTTGGGCACCTGAGCTTCATCGTTTCAACGATACATGGTATATCTATTTTGCAGCAGGAAGATCAGAAGATGTTTGGAGAATCCGAATGTGGGTATTATCGAATGATTCCGAAGATCCTACTCAAGGCGAGTGGGTTGAAGAAGGACAAATTCACACTCAAAGAGACGCATTTGCATTGGATGCAACAACATTTGAACATCGTGGTCAGCGCTATTTAATCTGGACTGAAAACGGGCTAAACGACTTTAGAGGTACAGGCTTGTTGATTGCTGAAATGAAGGATCACGCAACAATTGATGAGCGCGAGGTAATCATAACTAAGCCTGAGTATGATTGGGAAATACAAGGGCATTGGGTAAACGAGGGGCCAGCTGTTTTAAAAAGAAACAACAGGATTTTTGTAACCTTCTCAGCTAGTGCTACCGACCATAATTATGCGATAGGATTATTATGGGCCGATAAAGATTCTGATCTACTTGATCCAGCATCATGGAATAAGTTGCCAGAACCCGTATTCTATACGAACCCTGAATTCAACAGGTTTGGGCCAGGGCATAACAGTTTTACTGTTGCAGAGGATGGGAAAACAGACATTATGATTTATCATGCCAGAGATTATATGGAGTTGCAGGGAAGTCCGTTAAGCGATCCTAATCGTCACACTCGTGCGCGTGTAATTACCTGGACAGAAGATGGTTTCCCGGATTTTGGTCAGGATATTGATGATTGAAGAAAAATGATTTTTAAGAATAATTTGTGTGAGTTATTTGAATATTTTGCGAAGCAAAGTATCACAAGATGGAACAAGCATTTACAGTAAATACAAAAAGGGGCATTGGGCCCCTTTTTGCTTTCAGAATTTTCCAGAGATTTCAGAGACTGTTAAAATTTCTATTAAATCTGTTTTAAAGATTTTTAGATGTTAGGCATTTAGACCGATAGACAAGATTATACAGAAAATAAGATAAATCTAATCGTCTTCCTCAACTATTCTATCTGTCTAATCCAGAATGCCTCGGGATAATACTCTTCTTATCTATAACATATATTAGAGACTAAATTTAAACAGTTACTCCTGTTTTCAGCGTTGCAACACCCTAAAAATTTTTGCTGATTATTTCGTACAACTCCGACTGCTGCTCATCCATTTGCAATAACCTGGATTTGATATGTCTTGAGTCCGGTAAGGTGTATGTTATTTGATACATATTGTGTGTTATCTCAGCTGCTTTCTGTAATGATAATGTTGACTTTTCTAGTTTCAGAACTCGTTCCAATTCTTTGTAGATGCAATATGCTGTAAAAGCAATGCAGATATGTGCTTCAATCCGGTGTCGGAGACGATGAAAGATCGGTCTTATCCTGAGATCTGTTTTAGACATTCGAAAAGCCCGCTCAATATGCCAAAGATTTCCATAGTTTTCAATCACCTGAGCATTCGTTAATTTGGTGTTTGTTACGTAGCCTTTTAGACCATCCCAGCTTGCATCATGCTTGTATTTTTCATAATCAATGTATACTGTCACATCACCTTCGAGTTTAAGATATTTGTTATACCCCCTATTATTGATGTTGGCTTTGGTTAATCGACCTCTTTTTACTTTATCTTCAAGCCTTTTAAGTCCTCGGCTTCGATTATAAGCGTCCTTACGAGCTCGGATTTTTGAGTGATTAATGATTAGTCGTCGGTTAGACCCTCTCGAAAAGCTACAAGTCATGCCATCAGTTAATTTAGAGGCCAGAATTCGTGATTTTATAGTCTCATTTTCATTCTTAATTCTAGCACCCAGAATGTACTCGTAGCCGTTTTCTTCAAGGGCTGTAATGTTGCTTTTTGAAAGTAAACCAGAGTCGGCAATAACTACAGGTTTCTCCAAATTGAACTTCTTACTCATTTTTTCGAGGAAAGGAATTAACGTATGTCCTTCGTAGGCATTTCCTTCAAAAATATCATATCCGATGGCATAACCACCTAGTCCAACTAAAAGACCAATGTAGATTTGCGGACATTGATGCTTTCCGTCTTTGCTAAAACCGGTTTTGCGTAAGTCGTCCTCATTGCTTGTTTCAAAATATAATGTGGTCATATCATAGAAAGCAACACTGATAGTACCGTTCAAAATCTTTTGGGTATGAGCAAAGGCAATCTGCTCTACTTCTGGTTTCAGTTTACTGTTTAGTTTGTCCAAAAACCGATATACAGCATCTATATCCAAACTTTTACCCTCGTAACGATAGAGATAATCAACAGTTTTAAGCTTGCTCAAAGGAAAGGCGATTCGAGAAATGACCAGGTGCCTAAACATGGATTCATTAATGACTCCGAATCCGATATAGTCATAGATTCTTCCGAAAGTGATTTCCGGACCAACTGTGCGGATGCTTGCATTGTGCAGAGAAGCAAAGACTTTTTCTACAGTTGAATCTGCTTCACTCTCAAACAGAATGGGCTGCTGTGATAGTTTTTCGATTTCCTGTTTGGCCAAATTGACAAGCTCTTCAGTTTTGCGCTGTGTGGTGGCGCACCCTACTGTTTTTAATACTTTATAAGTGCCCCGCACCTTCTGAATTACTTGTACAGAAAGGCTTCCAGAGCGATTTTTAAGCTTTCTGACAAACATACTGAAAATTTTGCAACACCCAAATTAAAAAAACAACAATTGATTTACAAGTAGTTAGGCGGGTGTTGCAGAAAAGTGCGGAAGACAAGAAAAAAAGCAAGAAAAGAGGCTGAAAAAAGCCAAATAGAACGCACGGTTGCAAATAAGAAGTTCTTTTATACATGAAAAGAGGCTGTCTAAACTTTTTAGACAGCCTCTTTTTTGTCTGAAATCAGGAACCGGTGCTGTTACTATCTCTCTGTCTTTTACAGAAGTGAACAAACCTCTCTATATCCGGAAAAAAACCTAAATAATCATCTGTTAAGATTGATATTAATCCTATTTAATAATGAACTTAGTAGTAAGATGAGTATTTGAACTCCTAAGTTTAATCAAATATACACCGGCAGCACTTCCCGAAATATTTATCAAGTATTTACTTAATTCTGGTTGAAGAACAATACTGTCCTAAATAATCTTCAGTAGAATTTATTGCTCTTTAAAAATAGTAGTTTTAGCCAGAAACATCTACAATTTCAGAATAAAACCCCCTGTATGTATTTTTGAACTGGTTCAGGAGGTTCATCAAAGGGTTTATCCAACCACTTTTGCAAGTGAATTTTCACAAACATATTCAACCTGATAAACGCAACTAAATTTGACAACCTCCAGCCATATTGGGCTAATGCTTTTAAGTATTTTAGGACAAGTATAGTTATCAAAGCAGTCCATATTTGTATCATTACAGCATTTTCGCTAGTTCCGATGAAAGATTTAATATGAAGGAGTTGCTTTATC
>NZ_FUYV01000024.1 GCF_900168165.1 Alkalitalea saponilacus | reverse complement strand
ATTGAAGGGGTCAACATAGTCCGGAACGTATTGCAGATGAAAAATATAAAGGGGTCAATATGCTCCGGAAAATAGCATGAACAATTGTTGACTGCAGGGGTCAGCATGCTCCGGAATAGGGGATGAAATTAAAATTTCGCTCCCAAAATCAATACATCAAAATGATTTATATAAAAAAATGCCGCTTTGACCACTCAAAACTCTGCTTTTTGACTCAAATTTCCTTTAAAAGGGGTCAATATCCGCCGGAATGGCAGTCTCAAATTTGGCTTTTAGAAACTGGTGATAAGGGGGTCAGTATGCTCCGGAATATCCATTTGTTGCATCGGTCCAGTAACGCAACTTATTTTCACTGCCCCGGAATATGTTCTGTCCTATAAATGAAAGTTCGTAGTTACTACCACTTGTACCTGCATGATGAATGGTTATTAATACATGTATGTCTGCTAGTCCTCTGTCTCTTACATAATTAACGAAGGGAATGTTTTGCTGTATATAATTGATGTCGCATTGAGGACAGTCCAGAAAAACATTAATCAAATCCTCGGATTTGATTACAAAGGGGGTTGTTTCATAATAGCTTTCTGCGAAAGTAAAGAGATGTAATTTCAGGAAAATTGAGAGGATAAGAAGTTGTTTTAGTTTTAATCTGGGTGATTTCATATTTTGTAATGTCAATTTAGTCAGCTTATAAGTTTAGTAGAATCTGTTGGTTATTCTGCCACAAAGATAATTTAAAGCATGAATAAAAAAGACTGAATAGCTAATGCTGTCAGGGTTTAACTTCTTATTAACATAGCATTTTTTTAGTCTGAAAACTACCTGAGTACATGATGAAAATATAATACATTCATTAAAGCCGCTCGCATCCTTGCTCTGCCTTGAATTCGCTTACTCCGTTGGCGCTCGGCTTTGCCGTTTTCTGAGTTTACGAAATTTCTGTTTATCGTGAGCGCAAAGAATTGAAAATCGACGCAGTCAAACCTTGCCTAGAGTAGTGCGTTTCATTTTTAAAGCAATTCTCATGCATAGTTGCATCAAACAAGCCCGGTGAGCGATTTATTCGTGCTCTTGATGTTTTTTATCTATATTCGTGGGTGTTTCAGGAAGAACAATTCTGCATGAATTCGCTTTCAATAAATATGGAATTTAATTTTAATTAATTCGTTGTTATGGATTTTAAAAGAGATAACTCCAAATGTTTTGTTGTCATGAGTTTTTTCCATTATCGCTTAAGAAACCGATTTTGGGGCATGATGCAGATGAATTTTATGAAATCACGACTTGAAAATATTAAGCATTTGAGTTTTTTTAAATTATTAGGCACCGGGGGCGGATTTGGTTTTAGTATAAAACCTGATTTTGCTACTTATGCACTGTTAACTGTGTGGGATGATAAGGTTGCTGCTAAAAACTTTGAAAGTTCATCTGAAATCATGAATGATTTCAGATATCGTACCAAGGAGATTTATTCAATATTTATGATTCCAGTTCAATCAAGGGGCAGTTGGTCTGGGGCTAATCCATTTCATCCATCTGAAATAAAAATAGGACATAAACCTTTGGTGGTCATTACACGAGCTTCAATTCGTGTCAAACGATTATTGAAATTCTGGTTGCATGTTTCCTCTGTCACCAAATCTCAAAAAAAAGCAGAGGGTTTGCTTTTTACTAAAGGCATAGGAGAACTTCCTCTCATTGAACAAGCCACTATTTCAATATGGAAGTCGTTAAATGATATGCAGAAATTTGCATACCACAAATCCGGTGCTCATGCGAAAGTAGTAGAAATGGCTCATGAATTCAAAGTTTTCAGTGAAGATCTTTTTGCCCGGTTTCTTATTCTTGAAACCAAAGGTTCCTGGAGAGGGGCTGATCCTGTTTCTGAATACTTGTAACATGATAAAAATAACAACATGCAAGAAGTGCTTGTAAAGCACTTCTTGAGTGATGTAACAGGCATTTCTTTTTTAGAAATATTCTATACTTATTCCACTCCGTTAGCACAAGAATTGAATCCCGATTTCTCGCGAGGTGTAGTCAAACTCTTGCCAAAAGGAGACTTTTGATTTTATCTATTTTGCTAATCCTATGACTCGTTTCTATTTATTTTCAGGATCCAATTTACCAAACAATGGCTTCCTTGCCATAATTTTGCAGCCATTCGTTGGTTTTGGAGAAATGTTTGCATCCAAAAAAACCATTGTATGCTGAAAATGGGGAGGGGTGCGCAGCTTTAAGTACAAGATGTTTTGATGTATCTATCAATGAAGTTTTATTTTGTGCATATCGTCCCCATAACAAAAAAACAATGTTTTGGCAGTTGGTTGAGACTGCTTTAATGGCTGCATCAGTAAACTGTTCCCAACCTTTTCCCTGGTGCGAACCTGCTGAACTTGCACGCACGGTAAGTGTCGCGTTAAGAAGTAGAATGCCTTGATTGGCCCAACGGGTCAGGTCGCCCGAATGGGGTGGGGGAGTACCAATATCGTCTTGTATCTCTTTAAAAATATTTTTAAGCGACGGAGGCTGTTTAACGCCATCAGGTACTGAAAAACATAGCCCATGTGCCTGTCCTGCCCCATGATAAGGGTCTTGTCCTAACAGCACAACCTTAACCTTTTCAAAGGGGGTATGGTTAAACGCATTAAATATTAAACTGCCTGGAGGATAAATGGTATGATTTTGCTTCTCTTCTATGAGAAACTTTTTGAGCTCGAGAAAATACGGGGCATCAAATTCTTTACTAAGAGCCTTTTTCCAACTCTCTTCAATAACTGGTTCAAGATTCGGCATGATTCACAATAAATTGAAAAGGGGTATAAATATAAAAGAGGCTACCAAACGATTTTGGCAACCTCTTTTAACCTTAACCCTAACCCACTACAAAGATACATCGGTTTTGGAAATTTGCAAATAAAAAACTATGTTTTTTATTTATTTTTTTTGCACATGCTTGCTGGGCAGGTAGCCAAATAATGCTTTAAACTGTCTGCTAAAATATCTTGCATCAGAAAAACCTACTTTTATGGCGGCTTCTGAAACGTTGTATCCTTGGGTTAGTAAATGAGCAGCGATTTTTAGTTTCAACTGCCTCACAAATTCTACCGGACTAAGTCCGGTTAATCCTTTTACTTTGTTATAGAATACAGTACGACTTACGCAAAGGGTGTCAGCCAGCTCCTCTATGGTAAATTCTTCAGAATGATTTTCTTCTACATATGATATGAGCTTTTGTAAAAACTCTTCATCCTTTGAATTTACCTTCAGTGTTGATGGATCAATGGTTTTATTGTCTCTGAACTTGGCGAATATATTCTTTCTTTGTTCAATGAGATTCTTTGCCACTGCTTTGAGATAATCTGAGTTAAAGGGCTTGGTTATATAAACATCAGCTCCCTTTTCTACTCCTGCAATTTGGTCGTTTACACCCGATTTTGATGTTAACAGGATGATGGGAATGTGACTGGTCGCAAAATTATCTTTAATCTTTTCGGTCATTTCCATGCCATCCATAACCGGCATCATCACATCTGAAATAATAAGATCCGGATTTTGACTATTCAAAAGATCGAGGGCCTCTTGTCCGTTTGATGCCAGGCAGCTTGCAAAATCTGGACTCAACGACTGACTGATATACTCTCCAATTTCATGATTGTCTTCAACAATCATAACAAGCGGCCTGTCTCCATTTCTGACTTTTAAAATATCAGGTTCGCTGTTGGTGCTGACAATTTCTTCGTGAGGAGATGGCTTGATGATTGTTTCAACCGTTTTCTCTTCTCCTCCGGCCATAATTACCTTTTCATCACTAACAAAATGCTCTTTACCTTTTCTGAGTTTAAGAGTAAAGCTACTTCCCACACCTGGCTCCGATTCCACTGTAATTTCTCCATGATGAAGACGAGTTAACTCATTTGAAAGGGATAATCCAATTCCGGTTCCGGCAAGTTCTTTTCCACTTAAGATGGTATATCTTTCAAAAATCTGTGGCAGCTCCTCTTTTGCTATTCCTCGTCCCTCATCGGTTATTTTAATATGAAAGAATTCGGATTCTTCGTTGTCATTCAACTCTATTTTAACTTGCTTCGATGCATCGGTAAATTTGAGTGCATTTGAAATGATGTTATAGATGATCATATCCAATTTAGTAGGGTCCGCCCAAATAAAGTAGGATTTTGTTGTTGTACTGAACTCATAAACGAGATTCTTATGATTTGCAAGAGGCTCAAAACTCTCGTAAATATGTCTGGTGAATTCGACAATATCGAATTCGCTGATTTTTAGCCTCATCTTGTTGTTTTGGACTTTTCTGAAGTCCAAAAGTTGATTCGTGAGATGAAGCATGCGCTTGCCATTCCGCCTGATGATTTCCAGCCGTGGTTTATCGCTGTTGTCC
This sequence comes from Alkalitalea saponilacus, assembly GCF_900168165.1. Taxonomy (GTDB): domain Bacteria; phylum Bacteroidota; class Bacteroidia; order Bacteroidales; family Marinilabiliaceae; genus Natronoflexus; species Natronoflexus saponilacus. The sequence goes on along the minus strand of NZ_FUYV01000024.1, from coordinate 54,415 downwards.
AAAACCGGTTTTTTTATAAGATCCTCAATTGGCCCTATGATCAGGGTAAGTGGCGTACGTATTTCATGCGATATGTTGGTGAAAAACCGGAGTTTCATTTCGTTCACCCGTTTTTCAATTTTTAGGTCGTTTCTATACCTGTTTATTTTGGCGATGGTCGAAAATATAACCATAAACAACATCACCAGTAATCCCGAATATAGCATAAATGCCCAACGGGTTTTGTACCATGGAGGAAGAATGGTAATTCGTAACCTGCGTTCATTGTCAATCCATTCGCCAGATCGGTTGGTTGCTCTTACTCTGAAGGTGTAAGCCCCCGGCGATAAGTTGGTGTATGTTGCCTGGGGAACCTGACTTACAACGTTCCAGTCGTCATCAAAGTTATCCAGCTTATAGGCATACTGTGTTTTATCAGGATCCAGGAAATCAAGTACAGAGAATTCAAAACTAAAGCTTGATTGAAAATGTCTCAAAACTATCTCATTGGTAAAAGAGATGCTCTTTTGCAGTGGAGAGTCTTCTCCAATTGGCACATCTTTATTGAAAAGTTGAAAGTTGGTTAGTTCAACCTGCCTGTTCCATTGCGGAATAACTATTTTGTCGGGAGATATGACTTCCAGACCAATAAAGCCTCCGAAAAGAAGCCTTTCATCACGGGTTCTATACGAGGTGTTTTCCGAGAATATGTTAAAGTTTAAACCATTATTGGTGTTGAATACCTCGAACGAATTATTTGCTGTGTTGAGTCTGCTCAGCCCGTTTTCGGTGCTAAACCATAAAAAACCCTGGTTGTCCTCCTGTATGCTGTAAACTACATTGTTACTAAGTCCATGAGATTGATTGAAAACTTCAAATATAGCTTGTTCTTCATTTAAATCTGTTAGTCTGTTTATCCCCCCTCCAAAAGTTGCAGCCCAAATGTTATTTCCAGAATCTTCATACAAATGAATAACATCATTGAGGCTGATGCTTCCGGGGTATTGGCCGGTGAAAAATGATCTGATTTCTATTTTGTTTTCATGGATTTGGGACATATTCTCAATAAGATTGAGCCCATATCCTGTGGCAATCCATACCCTTCCGTTTGAATCTGCGAGAATATTTCTTACCAGATTGCTTGATAGACGACTGTTGTTTTCGTTAATTCTTGTAAATGAATATGTTCCGTCACTGTTTTTATAAGATATGTTCACCCCGTTACCATATGTGCCAATCCAGATGTTCCCATTTTTGTCTTTAGCCATACTGTATATGTTGACATGACTCAACGTTGTTGAGTCATTGTCTTGGGGAACGTAATTATCAAAAGTAATATTTGAAAGATTTGAATAGTCAGAAAGTGGCTGTTGGCTGATTAATATTCCTTTCCCTTTAGAGCCCAACCATAAATGGCCATCATCATCCAAAACAATACAATAAACATTAAAGCCTGATATGATTCCTTGTGGTGTGGCGAATCTTGCAAATTCATGGATTTGCCTGTCATCCTCAAATACATGTAATCTTCCGGCTTTTGTTCCTATCCAGGTTCTGTTTTGCGGATCTTCGAAAACTGCTCTTACGATGTTCTTAGAGATGTGTCCCGGATCAGGAGCAGGAAGAATGTGATCAAGAGCCGGATTTTTTGAAATCACTTTTTCTACTCCTCCGTGAAACTGCCCGGTTCCAATCCAGAGTTGTCCTGAATGATCTTCCGCAATGCTTAATACCACGTTGGACGAAATCGAATTTGGATCAGATGGATCATTCCTGAAATGAACAAATTCATGACTGTCACGATCATAAAGATTTAAAGCTCCTTCATGTGTGCCCACCCACAGGTTATCGTTGCTGTCTTCAAAGAAAATATGTCGTTCTTCGTCTGGAACAACCTCACTTCCCGGATCAAGAAACTGATGCCTTTTTGTATTATTTGTAGAAGGGTTAAATCCTGTTAATCCAAATTCATCAGTCGCAATCCATATCAATCCAAACCTGTCTTCATATATGTTATTCACATGAGAACCATTTAATGGGATGGTTTGCCATTGGTTTGTCTGAACTGAATTAATCTGCAATCCTTTCTGATCAAAACCCACAATAATCCGGCCTCCTTTGGTAATGTGCAATAGGGTAATGTGATTTGATCGCAGCGTGGAGGTATTCTCTGTGTTGAGGAAAGTGTAAAGCTGCATGGGTTTTTGAAACTTCAATATTCCAGCATCAGATGTCCCAAACCATAATTCTGTTGCAGTTTCAATATGGGATGTGAAAGAGTGTGTTATAAACAGATGCTGGAACGTGAGTGATCCACTTTCAATGCTCTGTTTTTCTATTAATGTAAGCCCTTTTTGCGTGCCAATCCAGATGTTCTCTTCAATATCTTTTGTTATAAATGACACTCTATTGTTTGATATGGCATTTGCCCCGCGCGATGTGTAATGGGTAATATCATACCTGTGTTGATCCTCATTGTACCTTAAACGGATGACACCTCTTGTATAAAGCCCCAGCCAAATATCACTTTCTGAATACTGGAGGAAACTGGAAAAGATGGTGTGCCCTTCTTCCAATTCCGTTAGGAAATCGGATAAAGAGCGAAATTGCTCCGATACCGGATCAAAATAATGATAATGACCATCATGGGTTTCAAACCAGATAAAACCTTTAGCATCTTCCCATATATTAATTATCCTGTTGTGTGTGAAGTTAATCTGTCCGTCTTCTTCAGAATAAAAAACTCTGAACTTATTCCCATCATAACGATTTAATCCGTTGTTGGTTCCAATCCACAAATAACCACGGGAATCACAAAGCACGCTTGATGCCGTGTTTTGTGAAAGGCCTCTTGATGTGTTGAAATGTTCAAATCTTAATATCTCTGTCGCATAACTATCGTTCAGGAAATTTGAGGATATTATAGCGGCTAATATTAATATGTATCGACTGAAGATTGTGTCTGTTTTTTTGTGTTTCATGGTCTCCTTCACTAATTCTGAATTTATCTGTACAGAAAGAAATGCTTGTAATAAGAAATTTACAAACAATATCGATGAAATCAAAATATACTCCTATTGCAGATGAGCGCTCAAATATATTTAAAAAGTAGAATAATCGTGTTGTAATATGTAAAATTTCACTCTATGCAAGTGTATGAAACTATGGTCAATCTAACCAAACTGTGATCGAAATTATCGCTATACATAGGGAAAATATGTCTTTTTGATGTATATGGTGTGTTGAATTGGTTTATTCATGCATTAAGTTTTTTTAGGAAATCGATGGGGGTTACTTTTGATATAATTGACCTTGTACAATTTTAAGTTATAAAGTTCTCTGATTTTGGTTCAGGCAGATTCTCTGAATTAACGGTTGCTAGGCAATTTTACCATGCAATTAGTGTTATTTGCATTAATTTATAATAATTATATATGATGAAAATTTTACGTTCCGAAGTTTTACTGTTAGTTGTTACAGTATCTTGGATTTTGTTTGATGCATCCAAAATTTATGCCGATACAAGAAATCATGAAAGCATTATAAAAAATGAAAACCCCATTGCATTTCCTGGAGCAGAGGGGTATGGCAGATTTGCAACTGGTGGTCGAGGCGGTCGTATTATCTACGTTACCAACCTAAACGATAGTGGAGAGGGAAGCTTCAGGCAGGCTGTTGAAGTAGAGAGTGGACCCCGCATAGTATTGTTTAATGTTTCAGGAAATATCGAATTGGAATCAAGGGTAACAATTCGAAATGGTAATATAACAATTGCAGGACAAACTGCGCCGGGGGATGGCATAACCATTCGAAATCAAACTGTATACGTTGGAGCCAACAATGTAATCATTCGTTTTTTGCGTTTTAGGATGGGTGATGTTTTGCAGGTAGAGGATGATGCTTTGTGGGGCAGACGACAAAACACCATAATTATTGATCATTGTACAATGAGTTGGGCGACTGATGAAGCAACTTCTTTTTACGATAACAGCGATTTCACCATGCAATGGTGCATAATTTCAGAAAGCCTTCGGAATTCATTACATGAAAAGGGTTCTCATGGTTACATGGGAATTTGGGGTGGCAAAAATGCCACTTTCCACCATAATTTATTAGCTCATCACGATAGCAGAAACCCCCGATTTTGTGGTAGCAGATATTCAGGTCGCCCTGACTTGGAACATGTAGATTTCCGAAACAATGTAATTTACAACTGGGGTGGAAATAGTGGATATGCTGGAGAAGGAGGTACTTATAATATGGTAAATAATTATTATAAAGCCGGGCCGGGAACAAGGTCAAATCGCGATCGTATTTTCCAGATGTATCCTGATAATGGACGAAATAATCAACCTGCAGGAATTCACGGGGTGTTTTATACACATGGAAATTATGTGGATGGGTTTCCTCGTGTAACGGCCGATAATTGGATTGGTATGCATCGCACCATGTTGGTTCCTTTTGACGATTTAAGATCTGTAATTGAATTCGATAAGGGGCAGATTTCTACACATTCTGCCTATGATGCTTTTGAACAGGTCTTAAATTGGGCTGGAGCCTGTTTGGTTCGAGATGCTGTTGATTCAAGAGTTGTGAATGAAACACGAGAAGGAACTTTTACTTTTCAAGGTTCAAAGGGAAGTACTGGTGGAATAATTGATTCACAGGATGATGTAGGCGGATGGCCGGATCTGATATCAAAAGAACCATACCTGGATACTGATGGTGACGGAATTCCCGACTGGTGGGAAATTAAATACGGTCTTGATCCTGAAAATCCTGATGATGGAAACAATCATGATTTCCACAGTTTCTATACTAATGTAGAGGTTTATATAAATAGTATTGTTCAACATATTGTAGATCAAAAAAATATTGGTGCAAAAGCCAATTATATCGATGTCTATGATGTCTTTACCGGTGAACCTGAAATAGTGATTAATGGAGATTTGAATCAAACAGTATTGGCAGGGGAAAGTATTCAGAGTATTGTTCTTTCATGGGAACATGCCAGAGAAGTTATGGTTAATGGATTGCCACAGGGGATTGACCTTGTGATAAATAATGAAAGTAATGAAGCCGTGATTAGTGGTACGCCACTTCAGTCTGGTTTCTTCGAGTTTGACATCACCACTTTGGGAGGAATAATTAAGGTGTCCAAATTCGGATCAGTGATGATAGAAAATGGTGCCTCTTTGATTGCTGAAAATAAAGAAACTCTTGTTCAGAGACTTTTGGTTGATACAGAAATTGCTGATGTTGTAATTAACTTTGAGAATGCAACAGAAGTAATCCATAATGGTTTGCCCGATGGTTTGGATTTAATCATAGATACTGAAAGTATGCAGGTTTTTTTATCCGGAACCATTTCAGATGCAGGAGTTTATTCGGTGGATCTTACAACAGAAGGGGGAAGTACTTATACTGAATTAGCCGTGTTGTTTTATGTATATACAGGTGGTGCCGAAATCATTAAACACGGCGCCCCCTCTTCCAACCAGGAAATTGAATTTGGTGAAGCCATTGAACAATTTTTCTTTCGTTGGGAAAATGCAGAGGATGTTGAGATAACGGGGCTGCCGGATGGCGTTGTGGTCATTAAAGATTATGAACAACGCCATGCCATATTACGTGGGAGGCCTTTGGAAGTTGGTATTTATGATTATGTTGTTAGAACTTATGGAGGATTAACCGAGGCCGAGTTTTCAGCAACCTTTACTATTGTTGAGCCAGTTAGTAATTCAATTTTGACCTCTGGACTTAATCAGATGATTTCAGTTCATCCAAATCCTTTTGATATAAATGTTACTGTATCTACATACGGGGGAGATGAACTTCGATCGCTTCAACTATACTCAACTGATGGCCGACTATTGAGAGAGGAATTTGCCAGAGGTTTGACTCATAAAATACACACTGCGGAGTTGCCCACAGGGATTTATTTCTTGCGTGCAACAACAATCAAGGGAGATTTTAAAACAATAAAGTTGATAAAGAGGTAGGATGAATTGTTTAGTTTCAGATTTAAAGAACTGTTTACGTGTCGGTTAATAAATGTGTTTTGTTTGTAACAATTTATTACACTTTTTCGGGTAATTTGTCCATCTGAACAATTATAGCTTTGGTGTATATTGCAATCATAAAATCACTTGGGAGAATAATAAGTTTTGATGTTAATTTTTATATTAGGTTAGGTGTGATGTGGTAAAAGCCGGGTGACGGGAACTGATCCCGGCTTTACTTCTTATTTTAAGACTTTTTTTGTGATGGGACGTGCTTTAATTATTGTTTCGCTTGTATTGTTTATCATATTTCCCGGGTGCAACACTGATGAGGTTGTTACTATTCACCTGGCGGGTGATTCAACTGTTGCCGACAAGGCTTATAGGCATGGAAATCCTGAAAAGGGATGGGGACAAGTCTTTCCTCTCTATTTTGAACCAGGAGTTTTTGTTCAAAATCATGGTGTAAATGGAAGAAGTACTAAAAGCTTCATAGACGAGGGACGTTGGAGTAAGTTGCTTGAGAGTTTGAATCCTGGAGATTATGTGTTCATTCAATTTGGGCATAACGATTCAAAAGAAGGCGATTCTACACGTTATGCAGCACCTTTTTCTAATTATAGGAATAATTTGATAAAAATGGTGGATAATGTATTTGAAAAAGGAGCAACTCCTGTACTTTTAACATCAATATCTCGGCGCAGTTTTAATGCGGAAGGGATGTTTTATGATACACATGGAGATTACCCGGCTGTTGTCCGGTCAGTTGCCGAAGAAAAAGAGGTCTTGTTGTTTGATTTGCATAAATTGAGCAAGAGATATATTCAAACGTTGGGTCCGGAACTGTCAAAAAAAATATTTTTGCATATAAACAAAATAGAATATCCGGATTTGACAGATCATATAATTGATGATACACATTTATCAGCAATTGGAGCTTTTCGAATTTCAGATATGGTTGTGGCTGAAATCCGGAGCCAAATTCCTGAATTGGCAATTAAGATAAAGAACTGACAATAGAGTCAGTGATTAAGAATAAATATAGTTGAATTTATAATATTAAAAATTCGGACAATGAAAAATTTGACGTTAATCATTATTAGTGTAATTCTAACCGGGCTAACGTTTGGTTGTGGTAATAGCCAGACTGCTCAGGATGAAACTAAATGGTCGGTAAAAATGGCTGAAGCAGTGATGGCTCGTAACGATACACTGTTGAAAATGGATCATCCGCGGATTCGTTGGCAATACGATGTTTCTTTTGTTGGCCAGGCAATTGATAAACTTGGAGATGTTGATCCAAAGTATTCTCAGTACATGGAGGATTGGATCAACTATTTTGTACAGGAAGATGGTACGGTATTACATTACAGAATTTCAGAGTATAATGTTGATCGCATTAATCCAGCTAAAAACATCATCACTCTATATAAGCGGACAGGGGAACAAAAATACCGGAAAGCCATTGAGAAGCATGTTCGTCAGATGGAGACACACCCTAAATCGCCATCGGGAGGATTTTGGCATAAGAAGATTTATCCTAACCAGATTTGGCTTGATGGTCTTTATATGGTTGGGCCTTTTCTGGCTCAATATGCTCGCGAATTTAATGAACCCGAGTGGTTTGATGTGGTGACAAGCGAAATAAAACTGGCGTATCAACTAACATTAGATGAGGAAACTGGTTTGCTTTATCATGCCATTGATGAGAGTCGGGAAGAGAGATGGTCTGATCCTGAAACCGGATTATCACCTCATTTCTGGGGGCGTGCAATGGGGTGGTATATGATGGCAATTGTAGATGTTCTTGATTTTCTGCCTCGCAATCATCAGGACAGAGATGCGCTAATTGAAATTCTTCAGAATGTATCTGAAGCAGTCATGGATGTTCGTGACCCAGAAACAGGTCTGTGGTTCCAGGTGCTTGATCACGGTGGAGTAGAAGGAAACTATATTGAAGGTTCTGCTTCAGCGATGTTTACTTATGTTTTTGCCAAGGGAGCCAAAAATGGCTATTTAGATAAAAAATATCTGGATATTGCGAACGAATCATTTGATGCTATTCTGGAACACTTGATCATTGTGGATGAAGATGGACATATTACCATGACAGGTATTGTTGGTGCCACAGGCTTGGGAGGAAATCCATACAGAGATGGCTCATTCGAGTATTATGTCAATGAAAAGGTAATTCCCAACGATCCTAAAGGTGTTGCTCCTTTCATAATAGCTGCACTAGAGTTGAACAGATAGAAACCTGAAAATATTTAGTTGCTGTTTTTCTGTTATTGCACCTTCCGAAAATGTTCACCATATTCGGAAGGTGCTTTACTTTTAAATTGATACTTCCTTTTCTGGTTTAAAGATTTGAATGACGAACATGACCAGTAAGGATAGCAGTAGTCCGGGTACTACTGCATCTAATTCATAAGGCAGTTTAATTCCCGAAATTTGAATGATGAGCAGCGTACTACTCCCTGTTATCATGGCTGCAATGGCTGCAATGGGAGATGGTTTTTTATAAATAATAAAACCAAGAACCGGAGCAACAAGACCGCATACCATAAATGCATAGGAAAGTAGCATTAAATCAAGAACTGAAGGAATGTAAAGAGCTACTGAAATGGCAGCAATACCAATAACCAGAGTCATCCACTGTGCGACTTTAAGTGCATTTTTCGATTTTTTATAATTAAACAAATCTCTGCTGATGTTTCCGGAAGCTGCCATCAGGCAGCTGTCAGCTGTTGAAAGAATGGCCGAAAAGTATGCTGCCATAATTAACCCCAATGCACCAATTGGCAGAACATGTTTCAGCATCAGAGGCATGGCCGATTCATTGTCGGCCATGGCCATCTCTGCTTCCGGAATAATGCCGGCTCCAAAGGCTGCTTTGGCCAACATTCCCAAAAAGACTCCAAGAAATGCCATGAATGGATATTCGAATACTCCTGCGATATACCAGGCCTTTTTTGCTTCTTTGGCAGATTTTGCTGCAAATATTCGTTGATATAGGGTCATTCCAATGAACCAAATTGGAATGATAGAGAACGCCCAGTTGATGATGGTAGTGAACTTTACATTGGTGAGTTGAAGCATCTCTGCCGTCAGGAAAACTTTCGCGGCTTCCCAGCCGCCAAGGCTGTGAAGTGCAAATGGAACTCCCACCAGAGATAATCCCGAAAGCAGTATGATCCATTGTGCGGTGTCTGTATAGATAACAGCCTTTATGCCGCCAAGAGCAGTATACACTACCGCTATGGCTCCCATGATGATGACGGCCTCGGTCATGTTAACCGCAACAAAAGTAGCTGATGTTAATTTGGCTCCGGCCAAAACCTGGCTGGCTGTAAAACCCATATAGCCTATGGCAGAAATCACAGCAGCTACCAATGCAACTGTGCGGCCGTAATTATATTTAAGTATTTCCGGAAATGTTTGTAGCCCGTTTTCAACTCCAATTTTGTGTACCTTGGGAATAAGAATGACTGCTGTTAGCCACGCACCAATTAACCCGGTAAATAGAATCCACGAACCGGAAAGCCCCATCACAAAACCCAACCCACCCAAACCGATTGAAAAGCCTCCGCCTACATCTGTCGCTACAACAGATAATCCCAAATGCCATCGGGTCATTTTTCGACTACCCACAAAATAATCCTCTGTGTTGTTGTTTTTTCTGTGAAACCAGAATCCGATAAACAGCATTATCGTGAAGTACAGTACAATTATTATCAGATCAATAATATGCATGGTGAGATTGTGATGTTTTCAGGTTTTAAATTGAAAAAGCTCTGAATGACTCAGAGCTTTCTTAAAGATACTTCCTATCTGCTTTTATACCAGATGTTCATACTCTCAATTTTTCCCGATATTTGGGTGTTATTATGCAGCGTGCCAGAGTATTTGTAACCCAGATTGTAAAAAGTTTTATTCATTGGAAGTGAGTGTAACCTGGCAATGGTATAGAAGGTTTTAAAGCCGTCTTTTACCAACTCTTCTTCCATGAATTTTAAGAGGTGAACTGCCAACCGCTTTCCCCGGTGTGACGAAATAACAGCAAAATCGGTCATCTCTGCGTTTTTTTTAGTATTGTTGCATTCTGCTGAACTGATGGCAATCAGTTCATTATTGAAAAATGCACCAAAATACCTGGTATCATCTTCCTTCATTGTTTTAATCAGGTAGTCAGGGTCGTAAATAGGGAATGGATAGGTCTCAAATACCTCTTTAAATACAGGAACCATGTTTGTGGCATCTGCTTCTTTTAGTGGCTTTAGCGTGTAGTCAGCATCCATCGGAATCTCTTTTGTGTTGGCTGGTTTCAGCAAGAGTTGCTGAAATGCTTCCAAAGCTTCCGATTCCGGTTTTGCTCGCTCTTCTGTTTTGTATTTCATCATGAAGAGTGCGTCTTCGCTTCCATTGTAAAAGCCGGGAATTAAAGCTTCCATAACGTATCCGGCATTTAAAAATGCCGGCCCGTAAGTGGCCGGTATTTTTGCAAAGAGTTTGGTGTAGCCGTTTTCATCAGCCATGTTCTCAATGATGCTGATGATTTTTGGAAAATCATCATGATGCAAATCCATCAAGTAAACACGACTGCTATCGCTACAGTGCGATATGGTTGATTTTATATTTCTCATATAGACGATTTATAAATCTCTTATGTGAACAGTTAATTTCAGTTGTTTGTTTAAGACAATAAACTGTTAATCTAACTCTGCTCGCCATCCTGATTTTCATCTCCTCTTCGCTCATATCGCTCATTGTTGGATGGAACCAGTGATATGGTGTCATCATAGTCAGACAGAAGCTGCTCAATACCAATGGCATTGTATTCGTCGCCGCTCTCCACATCCAGTTCCAGGTTGCAATCTTTACAGTTGCGATCGCAAATGGTGGATTCATATTTCTCCGGTTCCTGATATGTGGTAATAACACCTTCGTAGTTTCTCAGAATCACCTTGTTGGTGCTCCATGATATGATGTAATTTGGCATCACCGGTATTTTTCCACCTCCACCGGGTGCATCAATCACGTAAGTTGGCACCGCAAATCCGCTGGTATGGCCAATCAAACTTTCCATAATCTCAATTCCTTTACCAACTGGTGTGCGGAAATGGGAGAGTCCTTCAGAAAGGTCACATTGGTAGAGGTAGTAAGGCCGAACCCTATTCATTACCAGTTTGTGTACCAGGTCTTTCATAATTCTGGGGCAGTCGTTCACATCGGCAAGCAACACCGATTGGTTTCCCAACGGAATACCTGCATCGGCCATTTTAGCAAGTGCCTCCTTTGCAGATGCGGTTAACTCTCTCGGATGGTTAAAGTGAGTGTTAATCCAAACCGGATGGTGTTTTTTAATCATGTTCACCAAGTCATCGGTAATGCGGTATGGCAGAACAACCGGGGTTCGTGTACCTATTCTAATGATTTGCACATGCGGAATGGCTCGGAGTTCAGTCAAAATCCAGTCCAGATAATCATCTGACAAAAGGAAAGGATCTCCACCGGAAAGCAGTACGTCGCGAACCTGAGGTGTGTTTTTTATGTATTCAATGCCTTGTTTTATCTGTTCTTTGTTGGGGATGTAATCCTGATCGCCAACTTTTCTTTTACGTGTGCAATGGCGACAATACATGGCACATACATTACTCACAAGTAATAGAACTCTGTCGGGATAACGGTGGGTAATTCCCGGAACCGGGCTGTCATGGTCTTCCGATAATGGGTCGCCCATTTCGCTGTTGGCCACTATTAATTCTCGATTATCAAGGAATGCCTGTTTAAAAACAGGGTCGTTTTTGTAGTTCTCTTTCTTAATAATTGAAAGATAGTAGGGGGTGATGGAAAGAGGGAATTTATCCTGAGTTTCCTGAAATCGTTTTTTATCTTCCGGTTCAAATTTTATACCGGTTAAATTTTCTACCTCTTCTATTGTTTTTACGGCATGTCGCATGTGCCATTTCCAGTCTTTCCAATTTTTTAATACAGATTTCGGCTCAATTTTGTGAGCAATGTCTTGTTGATGCTTTGTGAAAATTTTTTCCATGGTTTTTTATTTTTCCTGACGCTCTTTTTATATCGCTTCCATTTTTCACGAATTTGATGCCAGTATCGGTGCCATTTTTTTAAAATAATAATTAAACACTAACCAGCCAGAGATTAGTAAATAAAGAACTGTTGTTTTTAATTGGTTAGATAGCTGGTTAAACAAAGAGCTTCAAGATGTTGGTTATTAAAGTCAACCGGTTTGGCGCTAAAATGGAAAATAATTTAAAATGTGTTCTGTACGACAAATATAGTGAAAATATTTGAATTTTTCGTTTGTGCTTCCTTTTAGATGTGCGCTATAATGTTTTAATCAACATGAAATGAGAAAGATGTAGGAAGTCTTGTTCTTTTTTGATTTAGGATGATTCAAAATAAGAATTCTTCACAACATATATATGATTTTATTATTAAGTTACGTCGTATTTTTTTAAAATGGAAGCTAATTTTAGTTTTTTTCATGGAGCTGTTCGACTAAGATTTTTTTAAATGATAATCATATATTAGATTTCTCGCTTCGCTCGAAATTACAAGCTGTTATGTTGTGAGAGGTGAAGGGGTTATTGCGGCGACGCCGCAATAACCCCTTCACCCGCCTTGACCTACTGAAAGGTTTGTTATTTCGAAAAGAGCGAGAAACCTAAATTAATTAGCCGGTCAGTATTATTTCTAAGATGTCAGGGCTACGCCCCTTATACAAATTGAGATACTATTAAAGCTACGAAGATTGCAGGGCTAACGCCCCTGGCATTCATCTCAGAAAAAAATAGGGGCGTAGCCCTAATATCTTCATAGAAGAAGATTAATAGATAGTACCTTAGGGGCGTAGCCCTGGTATCTAATTTAGTTTGCTTTAATTATCATACGCGAACACGCCTTTCTTTGCGTTGGGCAATAATTGTTTTGAGAGTGTCTAATCCCGAAGCCTCGGGATATAGATCTATAATCTATTGATTTCTTTAGAAACTAAAACTAAAACAGTTGTCGAAAGTTCTAGTGCTTTGTTATTCCGCTTCGTTTTAGTAATGGCTCTATTGAAGGTTCCTGCCCCCTGAATGCTTTATATAATTCCATTGGGTGAATGGTTCCTCCTTTTGAAAGAATGGTATCCCTAAACTTTTGTGCTGTGTTTTTGTCAAAAATACCATGTAATTTGAACATGGTATAGGCATCTGCATCCAGCACTTCAGCCCATTTGTAACCGTAATACCCCGAAGCATAACCTCCATCAAAAATGTGTCCGAAAGCTGTACTCATACATGTGCCTTCAATCAAAGGGAACAGTTCGGTAGGTTTCATGGCTTCACGCTCAAATTCTACCGGGTTTGATTGCACCGGTTCTGTTATGGTGTGCCATGCCATATCGTTAAACCCAAAACTTAGCTGCCTAATAATCTGGTAACCACTTTGAAAATTTCCGGATGCTAAGATGTTATTTATCAGTTCTTCAGGAATTGGTTCCCCGGTTTTGTAATGAATCCCTATTTCTTGTAACCAATCTTTTTCTCTTGCCCAGTTTTCCATAATTTGTGAAGGCAATTCAACGAAATCGTGATAAACGCTGGTTCCCGAAAGCGACTCGTATGTCACTTTACTCAACATGCCATGAAGAGCATGTCCAAATTCGTGCAAGAATGTAGTAAGCTCGTTGTAAGTTAGTAACGAGGGACGGGTAGGGGTTGGTTCTGTAAAATTACACACCACTGAAATCTGTGGAAGAATGTTGATGCCATTTTTTACATGCTGGTCGCGGAAGGAGGTCATCCATGCACCTCCCTGTTTTGATTTTCGGGGATGAAAATCAAGATATAATATAGAAAGCTGTTCACCACTTTCATCATATACTTCCCAGGCTTCTACGTCAGGATGGTACACCGGGATGTTCTCACTCTTTTTGTAGCTCAATCCCCATAGTTTTTTTGTAAGATTGAAGATTCCCTGTTTTACTTTTTCAAGCTGGAAGTAGGGTCTGGTCATTTCATCGTCCAACTGAAAACGTGCCGTTTTCAGTTTCTCAGAATAATAGGCAAAATCCCATCGTTGGAATTCTTCATTAAAACCGGCTTTTTTGGCGAATGCTTTGACTTCCTCAATGTCTTTTTTTGCAAAATCAAAGGATTTCGAGTAGAATTCTTCCAGAAAGTTATTGACTTTTTCGGGGGTTTGTGCCATTCGTTCCTCCAGAACATATTGAGCGTGTGATTTGTAACCCAGAAGTTCTGCTTTCTCCAGGCGGAGCGCTGTTTGCTTTAAAATAATCTCTTTGTTGTCGTGTTTGTTGTTATGGTTGCATCGCGATGAATACGCACGAAAAAGCTGTTCTCTCAATTTTCGATTGTCTGCATATTTCATAAAAGGCATAAAGCTGGTGATGTGCAGTGAAAACATCCACCCTTCTTTTCCTTCATTTTTCGCCAAATGCGCAGCAGCTTCAATCACTGCTTCGGGTAATCCCGATAGCTCTTCTTCATTTGTTATGTGAAGTTTGTAATCGTTGGTTTCGGCCAACAGATTTTCTCCAAATTGAATGGATAGTTGAGATAATTCATTAGTTATTTGGCGATATCTCTTTTTCTGTTTATCATCCAGCAATGCTCCTTTTCTGATAAAACCTTTATAGGTTTTATCCAGCAAAGTTTGCTGCTCCTGCGATAATTGAAGCGTTCCTTTATTGTTATAAATGGTTTTTACTTTTTCAAAAAGTGCTTCATTCAGCCAAATATCGTTGGCATATTCTGATAACAGTGGCGAAACGTCCCGCGCAGCTTTTTGTATGGCTTCACTGGTTTCAGCTGCGTTCAGGTTAAAAAGAATGGAGCTGATGCGACTTAATTGTTTGCCGGATCTCTCAAGTGCCTCAATAGTATTGCTGAAATCAGGATCTTGACTGTTTTCAATAATTTCCCGGACTTCGTTTATTCCTTGTTTGATGGCTTCTTTAACAGCGGGGAGAAAAAAATCCGGTTGAATCTCATTAAATGGAGGTGTTTGGTATGGGGTATTAAAATGTTGGTTTAAGATATTATTCATCTGTCTATAAATTTGATTTTTAATAACTCCCGGGGTCTCGGACGAACTCGTTCTGAAGACTCGGGACTCGTTTCATGATGTTTTTTCTATTTTCTGATTATAATTTAGCTGCAATTTTAACGATTCAATAATGAACGAGCAACTATTTTTTTTGTTACTTAATAAATGTGTTGCTATAATTGTAAAAGCAACCATGTTGCTTTTTGTTTAATCAAATACTAATTGTTATGAAATTAATCAGAAGTTTTTTGCTTTTGGGAGCAGGTTTTATATTCTCTTTAAATGTTTCTTATGCGCAGAAAGATGTTACCCGTTTTCTTGAAATGGGTATTGAAGATGCAACGGTACTTTCGGAAGCATACCTGAAACCTTATGGAGAAATGTTGGGTACTTCGTTGAATGGTGGCTGGTACACTTCGGCAAGGGTGCATCGTGTGGCAGGTTTTAATCTGACTTTTAATGTGAATATGGTAAATGTTCCATCGTCCGGTAAAAGTTTCGATTTGAATAATCTTGATGGAAGCTGGAGATTGCAGGATGAAAACGTAAGTGTTGCTCCAACCATTGCCGGAAAAATGACCGACAGGCCTGTATTAATGTATGGACCTGAAAATGCAGAACAGTCATTTGAAATGCCTAACGGGACAGGGTTTGACAGGTTTCCATTGCCATTGGTTCAAGTTGGTGTTGGATTGCCTTACCGTACTGAACTTTCCGCCAGATTCATTCCATCCATCTCTGCCGGAGATGCAGGTAAAGTTAATTTATGGGGATTCGGAGTACGTCATAGCGTAAAGGAGTACATCCCGGTTATTAAACACATGCCATTGATTAATTCCAGCGTTTTGGTTGGTTACACCAGGTTTGGAAGTGACGTCTCGGTTAGTCAGTTTGAAGGTGGTTCAAACCAGAGTCTAGATATTACCTCAGGAGCATTAACCACGCGCTTTCTTTTGGGTGTTAACATTCCGTTTATCTCTATTTATACCGGAATGGGATATAGTTCTACCAATAGTGATTTTGACTTGAAAGGTGATTATGGTCCTGTTCTTGGAAATGACCCAATTTCTCTCTCCTATAAAACAAATGGGTTTGATTTTAATGCCGGAATGCGATTGCGTTTGGGAGTTATTGCTTTCCATGGGGATTATACCGTTGGCGATTATTCCATGTTGACTTTTGGAGTTGGTCTTAGTATGCGATGATAGATCAATGTCAGTAATCTATTCATTTAAATATGAATTATTGGGTGTAGAATGATATTATGAAAAAGAATAAGCCTCATAGCCATGCGGTTATGAGGCTTATCCTTTTGTTATAAGGGTGTTGATACTTCAAAATCACTACTGCCCGACTAAGTTTTTCTAAATTAATAATCATGTAATATATTTCTCGCATCGCTCGAAATGACAGGCTTGTTAGATTTGAAAGGGATTATTAAGTGAATTTCTGAAAGCAATTTTTGATAGCGGTTTTCGCATTTTTTCTTCTGCTTGAGCTGGGTTATCCGGATATCCGACAGGGAGCAATGCAACAGGCTCCAGTTCCTGAGGAAGATTTAGCACTTCTTGTATTATTGTCGGATTAAAATTACATACCCAGCAAGTGCCGATTCCCTTTTCTGCAGCAGCCAGCGTCATATGATCAATGGCAATGGCAACGTCAATATCGCAATGATCTTTGTTGTCCAATTTACGTTTCCATGATTCATCATGATTTCCGCATACAATAATTACCTGGGGAGCCGTTTTAAACCATTCTCTGGGATATGCTTTATATACTTCTTTCAGAAGTTCGGGGTCATCGATTACAATAAACCGCCATGGCTGAAAATTTACTGCTGATGGAGCAATTCTGCCTGCTTCCAGAATTTCAAGTAGTTCTGTTTTACTAACCAGTTCTGATTTGTAAGATCTTACTGATTCTCTTTTTTTGAAGACGTCCATTAATTTCATAATGTAACTTTCTTTGTTTATTTAAAAAGAATAAGGGGATTGTAACCGAAGTTACCATCCCCTTCTCTTTAAATATTAAACCAAAAGCATTGTAAAGATAGAAAAAAAACTTTTCAATGCAATTTATTTAGGTTTTTTTAATTGTCAATAAAGATTAATTTCTGGTTATTTTCAATGGTTGTAAGTAACTTTGTAAGAAACAGAAGTTTATTTGTTGTACATATATGGGTAAATTCCTTCGCAATATTACGTGCTTTCTATTCGGTGCTTTACTGTTCATTTCTTGTGAAGGAATCATTAATCTTGATCTTTTTGGAGATGGAATTCTGACAGAAAATGTTCGGGAAATCGGCACTTTTCGGGAAGTCGAGGTGCTTAATGATTTTGTTGTTACCATTATCCAGGGGGAACAGTGGGGAGTTACCGTTACAGGAGATGCAAACCTAATTCCATATGTTGTCACTGAGATCGAAAACTCAAGACTGATTATTCGTCGACGCAATAATTTTAATCTGCACCCGGTTAATGCCATCAATATTCTTGTTTCCACACCTGTTTTGTCTAGTATTGATAACAATGGAAATGGAAAGGTCATATTATCTGAGTTTAATCTTCCGCGCTTAAGAATAAATAATACCGGAGGATCATTTATAGAAACTGACAGCATCGCAGTAGATGATTTTAATTATATTTCAGAAAGCGGCGCCAGAGCGATGTTGAAAGGTGAGTTTGGAAATTTTATTGTCAGACAAATTGGTTCTGGTGAAACATTACTTAAAGGCAAGGTGGATACATTAAGACTGGTACAGGAGGGTTCCGGTATAATTGATGGAATTCATCTGGAAGCAAACAGTACCAGGGTTTATTTGTATGGGTCGGGGTTGATTTACTGTCATGCAGATGAGCTGTTAAATGTTGTTATTAATGGTTCTGGTAGAGTGTTTTACACAGGAGATCCTCAGCTTTCCCAAAGCATTCAAGGAGATGGAATCATTCAGCGTTTTATGTCGTATTGATTATTTTCAAATACATCCACAAACAAACCCTTCTCCCAAAGAGTCCATAGCACTTTTTTCTGCGCTTTTTTCTTTTTCAGTATTCATGCATTTTTTGCAAACCGGGAGGTTTATTACTTTGTTGTAAGTTATCTCCTCTATTTCAATGATTTCGTTACAAACGAAGCACGACTTTTTATTTTTCATGTGATCAATATGTTAAGTCAGATTATTTTATAAAAAATATTATGATGCATATATCAGATAATTTAAAATGTTCTTTTTCCGAAGGTTAAGCTTTTTGTTTTACATTTTATCCCTACAAGAGTCCTGATAATACATGCTTAACTCATTTTTTTAACAAAAATAGGAATAATTACCCTTCAATTTATTGGTATTCGTATTTCATTTTTTAGTTAAAGTAATAATTCTATCAAATAGTTTGTTATTAATCTTGGAAAAAAACGGTTAAGTTGTAAGTGAAATGATATAAATTGTTGTATTTTTGTCACTCGAAATTTATTTAGCAGCTATTTTTAGTTCATATTTATGACAATGATCATGGTTATATAAAGTATTGTATAATTTAATTATTTAAGAAAAATGAAGAACCAGGTATCCCGTTACATTGAAGATTTTATGGCCGGTATTCAATCGCGCAATCCGGCTGAACCGGAGTTTTATCAGGCAGTACATGAAGTTGTAGAAAGTTTAGCTCCATTTATCGTTGAGAATCCTGTTTTAATGAAAAACAAGATTCTTGAAAGAATGGCTGAACCAGAACGTGTCATCATGTTTAGAGTTCCATGGCTTGATGATCGTGGAGAAGTTCAGATAAACAGAGGTTTTCGTGTACAAATGAACAGCGCTATTGGTCCCTATAAAGGAGGAATACGTTTTCATGCATCGGTTAACCTTGGGATTTTAAAGTTTCTAGCGTTCGAACAAGTTTTCAAAAATAGCTTGACCTCTCTGCCAATGGGTGGTGGAAAAGGAGGCTCCGATTTCAACCCAAAAGGAAAATCGGATAATGAAGTAATGAAGTTCTGCCAGTCTTTCATCACTGAATTGCATCGTCACATTGGTCCAAATCTTGATGTACCTGCTGGTGATATTGGTGTTGGTGGACGTGAGGTTGCTTATATGTTTGGACAATACAAAAGATTACGTAATGAGTTTACCGGAACTTTCACTGGAAAAGGACTTGATTTTGGTGGTAGTCCGTTACGTCCAGAAGCAACTGGTTTTGGAACTGTTTACTTTGCACAGGAGATGCTTAAAACCCGCAACGATAGCTTTAAAGGAAAAACTGTTGCAATAAGTGGTTCTGGAAACGTTGCGCAGTATGCAGCACAAAAAGTGATTGAGTTAGGTGGTACAGTTGTAACATTTTCTGATTCTAACGGTTCAATTTACGATCCGAAAGGAATTACCACAGAAAAGCTTGAATATGTAATGATGCTTAAGAATGCCATCCGTGGTAGAATTAAGGAGTATGCAGAGAAATATCCTGAGGCTGAATATTGGGAAGGATCTCGTCCGTGGAAGGCAAAATGCGATATTGCTCTTCCATGTGCCACTCAGAATGAGTTAAATGGAGACGATGCTCAGGTGTTGGTAGAAAACGGATGCTACTGTGTGGCCGAAGGTGCAAACATGCCTTCTACCCCCGAAGCCATTAAAGTTTTCCACGACAGAAAAATCCTTTATGGACCTGGAAAGGCTGCCAACGCCGGAGGTGTTGCTGTTTCAGGATTGGAAATGTCTCAAAACTCAATGCGTTTGCAATGGACTCCTGAGGAGGTGGATGCTAAACTTCATTCCATCATGATAAACATTCACGAGACTTGTGTTAAAAACGGGACTGATGCAAGTGGCTATGTAAACTATGTAAATGGCGCCAATATCAGTGGTTTCCATAAAGTAGCTAATGCCATGTTGGCTCAGGGATTGGTATAAATATAGCAGTAAATTAGATATCAAACCTTCGAACGCGTTCGCGTTCGAAGGTTTTTTTTGCTTTCTTTGTTTGGAAAGATGGTAGTGATATGTTTCAATTAAAATCTACTGTGAAAAAATCTGACCGGAATCATGATCATTGGGAACTTATTTTTCTCCCGGAAGAGAAATGGGTTGTTGATGCACTTTTTCGTGATTGCAATGATTTAGCTCCTCTCGATAACGATCTGCAACAGCATATCATATTGTATGCGCGAAAACATGGTCTGGCACAACTCTTATATAAAAGCAACTCAGTAAGCCAATTCTCTCAGCCTGTTTTGGATGAGCTCAAAAGAGATTTTCTATCAATTTACGCGAGAAATCTTTTATTTAATCAAATCTTAATCGAAATACTTTCATTATTCCATAAAAACGGAATCGAGGCCATTGTTCTTAAAGGGAGTTTTCTCTCAGCAGTAGTATACGAAAATCCTGCTTTCAGGCCGTTCAGTGATATTGATATTCTGGTGCGGGAGGAGCAGGCTGATACGGCCTGGAAATTACTTTGGCCCGATAGCGGTTATAAACTCGTAAAACAAGACGCTACCGGCCATCATCTTCCACCTGTAATGTTTCGAGGAGCTACAATAGAGGTACACAGATCCTTGTTCCCACAGAATACATCTTATAAAATTCCTGTTGATGTGATATGGAGGAGCGCGGTGCGCGATATAAAGAGTGGTTTGTTTTCACTGGATCCCTGTTCTCAAGTTTTACATACCTGTCTGCACACCTATTATAATTACAAAATGGGAGGTATCCGACTTGGCTGGCTGATGGATATCAGAAAGCTAATGGAATACTATGATGAACTTTCATGGGATGATGTGCTCTCAAAAGCACATCGTTATGGGATATATGAACCTGTAACTCTTATTCTTTCTTTGTATAATATTTTGAATCCCGCAGCCAACCTGAATGTTCCTTTAAAAGGCAGGCAAAAAAGAGAGTTGGAGCTGATCATCAAATTTGCACGCGGAACAGGAGAGCAAAAACTGGAGTACAGTTACTCCATCGCTTGGGAAAGATTTTGGAATTCTAAAGGACTAAAGCAAAAATACCATTTCTTAAAGCAATTGATCAGAAATGATAATGCCGGTATAAAACGGAACGTTTTTATCCGATTATCATATTTATTCCGAAACACATTCAGGATGTTTTTTCAAAAAATCAAAGACAAGCTCTGAAAGGTTCAGAGGTCTACTGAGTCGTTCTCAAGATTAACTACAAGCGTGTAACCGATGTGGCTGATTTGGAGGTGAAGTTTCCTCTTGCCTCTGATCTCTTTTACAATACCACTTACTCCCTTTAACGGTCCCGAAGTAACAGTAACGGTTTGACCTTTTACAATATTTCCGGTTTCAACACTGAAAGATAACTTGTTTTCAACCGTTTTTTGCATTGCTTCAATCTCGTGATCAGGAATGGTTACCGCTTTACCTTTGTGTGAAACATATGAAACAACTCCATTGGCTTCAAAAACACGTTTGTAATCGGCAGCAGAAATGTTTACAAAGATATATGAGCTGATAATGGGTGTTTCCACCCATTTTTTTCTATCACTCCATTGTTTTAATTCCCGCTTTAATGGCAAATATGCTTTAATGCCCATTGCAACTAACTGTTCACGCACTTTCTTTTCCGATCTGGACTTGGTGTATAAGGCATACCATTTATGTTGAATCTCGTTTTTCAAAGCAAAACTGGTTGGTTTCAGGTGTACAAAAATATAAACTTTATGCGATTATGAAAAGTAATATGAGACTCTTTGTCTTTATGATATATTAACATATTTCTAATCAGGTAGTGGTTCAATTGAGAGATTTTCCTTATATGTTTAAATAATTTTGTTGATAATTATTAGTTGTGGTTGTAATGGCTATATAATCAGCATGATATGATGGTTTAGTTGTTGATAAAAAGAGGTTGATTTCATCCTGTTTATAGAGCTATTTTTATTATATTTGTAGGTCTTTGCTTTCAGGTACTCAAAAACTCCTGAAGCCAATTAATTATTTAAAATTCATCATGAGCGAAAATTTAGATTTTGTTCCCGAGAAGCCAGCAAATGGCGATTATTCAGCCAACAGCATTCAGGTGCTCGAAGGTTTGGCAGCGGTGAGAAAGCGTCCTGCCATGTACATTGGAGATGTTGGTGTAAAAGGACTTCATCACCTGGTATACGAGGTTGTTGATAACTCAATTGATGAGGCCCTTGCCGGACATTGCGATTATATTGAAGTAACCATTAACGAGGATGATTCAATCACTGTATTGGATAATGGTCGGGGGATTCCTGTTGACATTCATGCAAAAGAAGGAAGGTCTGCACTGGAGGTTGTTATGACTGTACTTCATGCCGGCGGAAAGTTTGATAAAGACAGTTATAAAGTTTCCGGTGGTTTGCATGGCGTAGGAGTATCATGTGTGAATGCTCTTTCTTCCCAATTAATTGCTGAGGTTCATCGTGAGGGTAAAATTTATCGTCAGGAGTATAGCAAAGGTAAACCCCAGACAGAGGTCACGGAAATAGGCACTACAGATAAAAAAGGTACCTGGATTACTTTTAAGCCCGATGATTCAATATTTATTACTACAGAATATAAATACTCCATTCTCGCAGATAGGATGCGGGAACTTGCTTTTCTTAACCAAGGCATACAGATCATTCTTACGGATAAACGTGTAACCGACGAAAAAGGAGAGTTTAAATCGGAGCGTTTTCATTCTGAAGAGGGTTTGCGTGAGTTTGCCAAGTTTATCGATACCAATAGGGAACCGCTTATTGATAATGTTATTTACATTAACTCAGAAAAAAACGAAGTTCCAGTAGAAATCGCCATTGTTTATAATACTTCCTTCAACGAGAATGTATATTCCTACGTTAACAATATCAACACCATTGAGGGAGGAACACATTTAACCGGGTTCAGACGAGGTTTGACCAGAACACTTAAAACCTGGGCCGAAAAATCCGGAATGCTCAGTAAAATGAAATTTGACATTAACGGAGACGATTTTCGTGAAGGTCTTACCGCGGTGATTTCTGTAAAAGTGGCAGAGCCTCAATTTGAGGGTCAAACCAAGACCAAATTAGGTAATAGCGATGTTAGTCTGGCAGTAGATCAGGCAGTCAGTTTAATGCTTCAGAATTTTCTTGAAGAAAATCCAAAGGATGCAAAATCTATTGTAAACAAGGTAATTCTTGCAGCTACTGCTCGCCATGCAGCTCGTAAAGCGCGTGAACTTGTACAGCGTAAAAGCGTTTTGTCTGGAGGTGGATTACCCGGAAAATTGGCCGATTGCTCTGACAAAGATCCTTCCTCTTGCGAGGTCTTTTTGGTTGAGGGAGATTCGGCAGGCGGAACGGCCAAACAGGGAAGGAATCGCCAGTTTCAGGCAATTTTACCACTTCGTGGTAAAATTTTAAATGTGGAAAAAGCATTACAACATAAGGTTTTTGAAAGCGATGAAATTAAAAATATTTTCACTGCATTAGGTGTTACCATTGGTACAGATGAAGATAGTAAAGCATTGAATCTCGAGAAGCTAAGATATCATAAAATTATAATCATGACGGATGCCGATGTGGACGGGCGCCACATCAACACATTGATTATGACTTTCTTTTTCCGTTACATGAAGGATTTAATTAAGAGGGGACATTTGTATATTGCAACACCACCTCTATACTTAATGAAAAAAGGAAAAATTGAAGAGTATTGCTGGGACGACAAACAACGTCGTGAGTTCGTTGAGAAATATGCAGGTGGTAAGGAAGATGCAGTTCACATACAGCGATATAAAGGTCTTGGAGAGATGAACGCCGAGCAGCTATGGACTACAACAATGAATCCTGAAACTCGTACATTGCGTCAGGTTACCATTGAAAGCGCTACAGAAGCTGACCGCATATTCAGCATGTTAATGGGTGATGACGTTCCTCCTCGACGCGAATTTATCGAGCAAAATGCAACATATGCCAATATTGATGTATAAAACATCAATATGATTTTTGGCTTTATATTATAATAAACCTTCCTGTTCCATCGTTGAACAGGAAGGTTTTATGTATATAAGAGAGTATCTGATTATAATTGTTGGAAATAATGGCAAAAAAGAAACGTATTGTCATAGCTGTAATTAATAATCTTGTTACCGATAACAGGGTGGCAAAGCTTGCAGGCTCTTTAGAACAGCGTGGATACGATGTGTTACTGATAGGGAGAAGATGGCCTGACACAAAAATCCCTGATGGTCGCAAAGGAAAACACTACCGGTTTTCCTGTCCTGTAAATAGAGGTCCATTCTTTTATATTTATTATAATATTGCTCTGTTTTGGATATTGTTATTCAAAAAATCAGACCACATAATTTCAGTCGATCTTGATACACTTTTAGCCTGTCGTTTGGCCGGCTTTCTGAAAAGAGTTCCCGTTGTATTCGATAGCCATGAATATATGCCTGAAACACCTGAAGTGAAAATTAGGCCTTTTATTCAGTCCATCTGGTTGTTTTTAGAAAAGCTATTGCTACCGGGAGTAAAGAAGGGTTTTACTGTTTCTCGAGGGTTGCAGGATATTTATCGATCCAGATACAACAAGGAATTCTTCTTGCTTCGAAATGTCCCTTACGTACCGTATTTAATTTCTGAGATTCGTCCTGTTAGTGATTCTCCAATAGTTTATTATCAGGGAGCCTTAAATATTGGAAGAGGTCTTGAAGCATCAATTTTGGCCATGAAACATTTGCCTCATTATAAGTTGATCATTGTCGGCTCCGGAGATATAGATGGTGATTTGCGACAGATGGTGATAAATGAAAAGCTGGAGAAGCAGGTTGAGTTTCTTGGTTGGCTTCCCTTTGAGGAACTAAGCAAGCATGCTACAAATGCTCATGTGGGGCTTTGTCTGCTCGAGAATATGGGGCTGAACTATTATCACTCTTTGCCCAATCGCATATTTGATTATCCGGCAATGGGTTTACCGGTTATAGCAACAGGTTTCCCGGACATAAGTGAGATTGTTGTGAAATATAAAACTGGAATTCTTTTAAACTCTATGGAGCCAAAGGAAATTGCCGAAGCTATTAAAACTGCCTGCGAAACTGCAGACTTGAGAAATGAATGGAAAGAGAACCTAAAAAGGGCAGCTCAAATACTTAACTGGCAAGAGGAAGAAGTTGTTATGAATGAATATTTTCCAGATATTACCGGTTAATAAATTGGATTAAAAAAGGCTTTCGAATTTCGAAAGCCTTTTTTATTATTATCCAAGATAAGA
This sequence comes from Alkalitalea saponilacus, assembly GCF_900168165.1. Taxonomy (GTDB): domain Bacteria; phylum Bacteroidota; class Bacteroidia; order Bacteroidales; family Marinilabiliaceae; genus Natronoflexus; species Natronoflexus saponilacus. The sequence continues at coordinate 29,120 of NZ_FUYV01000024.1, read as the reverse complement.
TTTCAACAACTTGCTTCGTGAAGTGTGTCTTAATCTTCGTATTGCTTTTTCTTTAATCTGTCTTACTCTTTCTCTGGTAAGTCCAAATCTTTCACCAATCTCTTCAAGCGTCATTTCCTGGCATCCTATTCCAAAGAATAGTTTAATGATGTCGCTTTCTCTTTCGGTAAGAGTAGCCAGCGCTCTTTCAATCTCTTTTGAAAGAGATTCATTCATCAGAGTTCTGTCTGCATTTGGAGAATCACTGTTCACCAATACATCCAGCAGGCTGTTGTCTTCTCCTTCCACGAACGGTGCATCAACGGAAATATGCCGTCCTGCTACCCGCAGAGTATCTGCCACTTTGTCTGCTGGTAGTTCAAGTTGATCTGCCAACTCTTCGGGAGAAGGCTTGCGCTCATGCTCCTGCTCAAATTTTGAGTAAGCTTTGTTGATTTTATTCAACGATCCAACCTGATTTAACGGTAGTCTGACAATTCTCGATTGTTCTGCTAACGCTTGTAGAATGGATTGTCTGATCCACCATACGGCGTATGAAATAAATTTGAAACCTCTGGTCTCATCAAACTTCTCTGCCGCTTTAATCAATCCGAGGTTTCCTTCATTAATAAGGTCTGGAAGACTAAGTCCTTGGTTTTGATATTGTTTAGCAACTGATACCACAAATCGCAAGTTTGCCCTGGTTAGTTTTTCAAGAGCAGTTTGGTCGCCTTTTTTTATGCGTTGCGCCAGCTCTACCTCTTCTTCTACAGAGATAAGTTCCTCGCGCCCAATCTCCTGAAGATATTTGTCCAGAGATGCGCTTTCGCGATTGGTGATTGATTTTGTTATTTTTAGTTGTCTCATGTTCCCTTTAAAATACGCCGCAAAATTACACTTTTTTATCTAGTAAAGCAATCTTAATTGCTTATTTATTCCTGAAGATTGATGGCGTAGAAAGATGTTCGGCCGTTTTGATAAACTCCTGACAGGAACAAGGCATCACTTGCTACATCCACAACTTTCCTTAAGTCGTCTTCACTATTAACCGGTACTCTGTTGGCCTGAATAATAACATATCCCTCACGTATACCTGCATCACGGAATTTCCCGGATCCAACTTCGGTGACTTTTATGCCATTTCGGATGCGAAGCCTTTGCCTCTCATCATCTGACAGTGGTTCAAACGATGCTCCAAGTAAAGACATCTTATCCACATTTTGCACCAAATCTGTGTTTCCATGTATATTACGTAAAGTTACGGTAAAAGGTTTTCTTTTTCCATCTCTTAGTACCTCTAATTGAACATTATCTCCAGGCCGGAATCTGCTAACCCGTTCTTGAAGTTGTGGTACAGAATTTACGGCATCACCATTTACGCTGAGAATAACATCACGACTTTTTATTCCGGCAGCTTTTGCGCCTCCGCCTTCAGTTGGTTCAACGACATAAACGCCTCGCACTCTGTCCATACCCAATTCTCTTGCAAGTTCGTTGTTCATTCCGCGAATACTGACTCCCAGCAAGCCTCTTTGAACAGCACCAAACTCCAGTAAATCATCTACCACTTTCTCTACAATACTCACGGGTACTGCAAATGAATATCCTGTAAACGAGCCTGTTCTGGAGGCAATCGCAGTATTTATTCCAATAAGTTCTCCACGAGTGTTAACCAATGCACCTCCGCTGTTTCCGGGGTTAACAGCTGCATCTGTTTGGATAAAAGCCTCTATGCTCATTTGTCCCAGAATCTGAATACTGCGCGATTTTGCACTAACAATCCCTGCTGTTACGGTTGAGGTGAGGTTAAAAGGGTTTCCCACGGCCAGAACCCACTCACCAATGTTCAATGCATCGCTATTTCCATATACTAAATAGGGTAAATCTGTTTCTTCTATTTTAAGCAGGGCAATATCTGTTGTGGGATCAGCGCCTACCAGAATTGCTTTATATGATCTGTTGTCATTTAATGTAATCTCTATCTCATCGGCTCTGTCAATAACATGGTTGTTTGTAACAATATATCCATCCTGAGAAATGATGACTCCTGAACCGGATCCCATTACCGGTTGCTGCGGCTGAGGTTGGCCAAAGCCTCTGGGGCCAAAGAAAAAGTCGAAAAGGGGATGACCTGAAGAAGGTGCCCCTGATCCTGAGCTCCTGCCTTTGGTTTGAACGTGAACTACTGCATGAACAGACTTTTCAGCTGCGTAGGTTAAGTCAGGATACTGTGCTGAAGAAGAACCTGCGGGTAATGAGGTGAACATGCTGTTTGTTCCCGGATGATTTGTTTTTACTGGTACTTCGATAATTCTGGGCTCTGCTGAAAAGAATTGTGAATATATAAATACGCCTGCCAAGGCACCCAAAAAAGCTATCGCAAATGTCGAAATTAGTTTTCTAGTCTTCATAATAATAACAATTTAAGGTTTTGTTCTTCATTAATTCAAATTTAATGCCGACATGTTGGGCTTTACAATTTTTAACTGCTTCTACAACTGATAACTTTTTTGCTGTTTGCATGCACTGTTAAGTTTCAGAAGTTGCATTAGAGAATTGATTAGGTTCAATACTCCTTATTAACAAATTATTTGAGGTTTTGTTGGTTATTTGTTAGAGTTGCTATTAAAGTATAGCTTTCATTCTTTATAAAACAAAAAAAGTCTTTGGTTTTTTTAAAAACCAAAGACTTTAAGTTAATATGATTTATGTATAAAGTATATGTTAATTTCGATCTTTATTGAGTTTTATCATTTCAAGCCCAGCATTAAGTATCAAACCTATTCCATGTTTCTCATTATCCCCAACTGGTCGTGTATAATAAAAAACAAGGTCATCCGAAATACCGGTTCCTACACAGACATCAATAAATTTACCTTCCGGTGTAATTTTATCTCTTTTTAACGCATGCCACCCACGTCTTGCAATACTTGCATAATCAGGATCAATCCATCCTTCATTAACTGCTTTTGCAACTCCATAAATGAAAAGTGCAGTTACTGAAGACTCTTGATACGAGTCTGGTTTATCCAGTAATTGCTTCCACATTCCATCAGCGTCCTGATATCTTGAATATCCCACAATTTGTTTCTCCAGAATTGAAATTAAAAGGTCTCTTTTTGGATGATCAGATGGAAGTTCATCCAATAAATCACAAATAGCAAATGTAATCCACCCGTTTGCACGTCCCCAATACGCGACTCCGTTTCGTTCGAGATCTGTGTAATAACAATGGTAGTATAATTGCTTAATTGGATCCCAAAGGTATTGATCCATTTTAATTACTTGATGTATAGCGTCATTAAAATACTTCTCATCATTTGTAAAAGATCCCATTCTTGCAAGAAAAGAGACTGACATGTACAAATCATCAGCCCAAATGGTCATATTTCTTGGAAAAGTACGGCTTAATGTTCCATTTTCTGTTCTAACCTGTCCGTTGAGAATATGTTCAGCTGAGTTTTTTATGTATTCAAGGTATCTTTCTTGCGGGTTGATGGCGTATACGTCAATAACGCTTGCGCCCATTGCACCACAATCATCTAACTCCTCAAAATTCCATAATTGTCCGTATGGCCAGTGCCAATGATTGCGGTCACCTCTAAAGCGCTCTTTAAAGTATTGGTAATTTGCAAAACCAAATGCTACATGGTCTAAAGCATAATCAATATATTTTTGTTCTTCAAGGTATTTCCCAAGTTTAATAATTGCCATATTAGTAACACCTGCAGAGTAGTGCCATTCCATTAGCGGACTTTTGAAGCGGACATCTTCACCTTCTGGAATTTCATCTGTAGAATTATATACTACCCCTGTGGTAACACCAACAAATTGCGTAACTGGTTGTTCTAGTACGTGGTCGGCTATTAGCCTGACAACTTCTTCATCACTCATTCTTACTACGCTTACTTCTTGAGTGGGTTGATTTGCCATGGTGCAGCTTATTAATATATAAGCAGATACCATAAATAAAGTGACTTTTTTCATGAATCGTGGTTTTAAATTATATATAATTTTGTTCAATTTTTAAGGTGATAAATCTATTGAGTATATATTGTATTGTTTAGATAATCAGATGTCATGATTCATTTTAGGTTTGAAATTTGATTTAGTTGTTTTGAGTTAAATTTTTCAGACTATAAATATAGATCTAGCCTAATAAAGGAGCAATGCACAAATTGTTTTTTTATTTAACCTTTTTGTCACAATTATTAAGAAATATTTTGTGTTAACCCATAATTCTTTTGTCACAATTTCTTAATTATTGATATTTGCTATAAATCACTTAATTATCTTTGTAAAAAATGAATTTGAATAGAAATATTGAAGAGCTCGTAATATGGAACAATTAAAATTTTACAAATATCACGGAACAGGTAACGATTTCGTAATTATTGATAATAGAGATTCTTATTTCAATATTAGTGATAGGGAATTAATTAGCTTTATATGTCATCGCCGTTTTGGAGTTGGAGCTGATGGATTTATGCTATTGGAAAATTCTCCTGAGCACGCTTTTTACATGCGATACTACAATAGTGATGGTAATGAAAGTACTATGTGTGGTAACGGAGGAAGATGTATTGTAAAGTTTGCTTGTGATTTAGGTATGGTAAAAGAAAACGAAATATTTACTTTTGATGCTATTGATGGTATTCACCATGCTTTAGTTAAACCGGATATCATTAATTTGAAAATGTTAGATGTTAACGGCATTGAGAAGGTGGCAGATGGTTATTTTTTGAATACAGGTTCCCCCCATTTTGTTTGTTATACAGAGAATCTTGAACAAACCGATGTTGTTTCTGCTGGCAGAGCCATTCGAAATAATTCCTATTTTGGTAAAGCGGGTACAAATGTGAATTTTGTTGAAAAATGCGGAGATTCCTCTATAATGGTTCGTACATACGAAAGAGGGGTTGAGGATGAAACATGGTCGTGCGGAACTGGTTGCGTGGCTTCTGTGCTAACCAATTTTTTCATTCATGGTGGAGGCACAGAATATTCAATAAAGGTAAAAGGAGGAGCTCTGACTGTCAGGTTTTCTGCTCAGGATAAAGGAGTGTATAATAATATTTGGTTGGAAGGTCCTGCTAAATTTGTATTTTCCGGAAATATCAACGTGCAATAATCAGATGGATTTTAAAATTGAATCAGATTTTAAGCCGACAGGGGATCAACCAGAAGCGATTCGCCAACTTGTTGAAGGAATCAGAATCGGAAGTAGATTCCAAACTTTATTGGGTGTCACTGGTTCCGGTAAAACATTTACTGTAGCCAATGTGATTGAGCAACTTCAAAAGCCGGTTTTGGTGTTAAGTCATAATAAGACACTTGCAGCTCAGCTTTATGGTGAATTTAAACATTTCTTCCCTAATAATGCCGTTGAATATTTTGTGAGTTATTACGACTACTACCAGCCGGAAGCATATTTGCCTGTTACTGATACTTATATAGAGAAAGATCTCTCAATCAATGATGAAATTGAGAAGTTGCGTCTGAGCGCAACTTCGGCTCTTCTTTCAGGGCGAAAAGATGTGATTGTTGTCAGCTCTGTATCTTGTTTGTATGGTATTGGTAATCCGGAGGACTTTCATGCCAATGTTATTACAATTGAATCAGGTATGACTTTTGGCCGAAATCAATTTCTCCGACGATTGGTTGATAGTCTATACTCACGTAACGAGGTCGAATTCAATCGTGGACATTTCCGGGTAAAAGGAGATACGGTCGATATTTTTCTTGCATATGCTGATCATGCGCTTAGAGTCATTTTTTGGGGAGATGAAATAGAATCCATTGAAAGTTTTGACCCGGTTAACAACATAAGTCTGGAGAAACATCAAAGCTTCCTGATTTATCCGGCCAATATTTTTGTAACGACCAAAGAAAGAATTAATTCAGCTATTAAAATGATTCAGGATGATTTAACGGATCATCTGCAATTCCTACGTGATGAGGGAAAAAAAGCTGAGGCAAAGCGACTCGATGAAAGGGTTAATTATGACCTGGAAATGATTCGGGAACTTGGATATTGTCCTGGAATCGAAAATTATAGCCGGTACTTTGATGGACGAGAGCCCGGAACCAGACCTTTTTGCCTGATTGATTATTTTCCGGATGATTTTTTGGTTGTGGTGGACGAGAGCCACGTAACCATTCCTCAGATTCGCGCCATGTATGGTGGCGATTTTAGCCGTAAAAAGAATCTGGTGGAGTATGGTTTCAGATTGCCCGCAGCTATTGATAACCGACCGTTGAAATTTGAAGAGTTTGAATCGCTTGCTAAAAACGCGATTTACGTAAGTGCAACGCCTGCTGATTATGAAATGGAAAAAAGCGAGGGTGTGATTGTTGAGCAGGTCATTCGTCCAACAGGGTTGCCGGATCCTCATATTGACGTAAGACCCAGTCTCAACCAGATGGACGATTTGATTGAAGAAATTCAAATTCGTACAGAAAAAAATGAGAGGGTACTCGTAACCACATTGACTAAGCGGATGGCCGAAGAGTTGAGTAGTTATCTAACCAGAATGGGGATACGATGCGAGTATATTCATTCTGATGTGGATACTCTTGAACGTGTTAAAATTATGGAAGGTTTACGGGAAGGCTTTTTTGATGTGTTGGTGGGTGTAAATCTTTTGCGGGAAGGATTGGATCTCCCGGAAGTTTCCTTGGTTGCTATTTTGGATGCCGATAAAGAAGGGTTTTTGCGCTCTGCGCGTTCGCTTACACAGACTGCCGGAAGAGCAGCACGGAACCTAAACGGACTGGTTATCATGTATGCCGATACCATAACGAGATCAATGAAGGAGACCATTGATGCAACTAATTACAGAAGAACCAAACAATTGGCCTATAATGAAGCCAATGGAATTGTTCCATCGCAAATAATAAGGAAAAAAGGCTCAATAATTCCGGGAAGCAGCAGGGACGACAAACTTGTGAAAGGTTATTCTGAACCTGAAACAGCAGATGTTGCTGCTGATCCGGTGGTTGCTTACATGTCCGTTCATGCGCTTGAAAAGGCCATTGAGAAAACACGTGCATCTATGCAAGCCGCTTCAAAAGATCTGGATTTTATTTCTGCAGCACAGTATCGCGACGAAATGTTCCGATTGCAGACTCTCCTTAAAGAAAGAAAGTCTGCACGGTAAATTTTTGACCACCTCACCTAAAAAATGGAAATATTTTTAGAAGAACAACCAGCGTCTTCTCATATGACTACTTGGTCTTGAGCTTCTTGATCTTGTCTTAGGCTGGAAAAACCTTCTGGTTTTCATGTAACTTCTACGGTTAAACCTTGGCTCGTTTCTGAATGGGCTATCCTGAATCAAATAGGTTATCCCCAGATTTACTGAATAATAGAAGTCATATGGATCTGTGTCGTGCTCAGTTCCCAAAGGATCCCAACTATCGTACCATACATCGTGTGCATCAAGTTTGTCTGAAAACGCTAAATTTCCTGCAAACTCAAAGTTTGCACTTAATCTGGGCGTAAGCCATATTGATGCTCCCCCTCCGGCACCAACTATAGGAGCTAAACCTGTTGCAGTTCTCCATTTTTCACCGGGTTCAGCACCGGATGTGCCAGCACTTGCCGGACCCCAATATTCTGTGGCATTGTAATAAACAAATCCTGCCTGTAAAAGTGCATATGGCTGAAAAGTTCTTTCTTTAAAATACCCCATTAAATCGTTAAGAGGTCTGTATGTACCTCCAAACGTAAATTCAAAATACATATTGTCGAATTCGGCATAAGCCTGGCCTGTGTTAGGAAATATTTGTGTTCCCTGCATTACTCCCCCCATCAGTTGTGCACGGGCTGATAAAGTTCGGGTCATTTCTCTGTCGGCAACTATTCCGGCCGAATAACCGATACGTCCTTCATCAACCAGGTCTCCGAAAAAAATGTTTGGTCCGGCTTTGGCAGTAACAGACAAGCCATCCATTAAATTAAATGGAGAACCTCTGTATCCACGTCTGATTTGGCTGTTAGTAATGGTGCATGTCACCATAAGCAATAAAACCAACAACCATTTTTTATTTATTGTGTACATTTAGCGGCCTGATTTGAGTACTGTAAGTTCTATTTAGGGTGTAAAATTGGTGAAAACTTTAAAAATATGAAATAGTTATACTATACAAAGACGTAATATAATGCTTTTTTGTTTCATTTTTTTTATGGATTGATCAAAATTGTTGATAAAAGAATTATAATATTAGTTGATCAGCCCATTTTTTATGATACAATATTTAACTAGGAGCTGACGGGCTTGGTTAAATATAGCATAATATTTTGCCTGTTTCTTGTGCTAAACATATCTTTTCCTTCCGGAGTATAAAGATGGTTTATTTCTTTGTTTAGCTTGGTCTCAACAACTCTTCGAACCATTTTCATAGTGCTATTCAACATCTTATTTACTTCTGTAAAAGGTTCAGGACAAACTCCAACTGTGGTTGGTAGCCAGCGTTGCGGAAACATATCATCAAGTTTGCCGCCTTGTTTAAATTGGTTTATCTCTTCCTGAATTGCCCGAAGGATGAAGGCACTTTTCTCTTCATCAGATTGAAATTCATGATTTTTCAAGAGATTGCTGATGCTGTCAGAATTAGGAACAGCCAAACCTATGGTATACGGACTTTGGTTGTTGTATAGCATAAACTGATCTATTAACGGGCAATGATCAATAATAGCCTCTTCAATTCCTTCCGGACTGTACTTTTCACCATCATGTGATATTAGAAGGCTTTTAAAACGGCCTTTTACGTATAGATAGTTCTCATTATCCACATAGCCAAGATCACCAGTGTATAGCCACTCATCCTTAATGGTCTCTGCTGTGGCTGTTTTGTTTTTCCAGTAGCCAAGCATTACATTTTCCCCTTTTACAACAATTTCTCCCGACTCACCAGTATTAACTTCACGCCCGTTCTCATCACATATTTTGAGTTCCAGGTTATGTACCACTTTTCCTGACGATCCCATTTTATGAAAGTCGGGGGTGTTAGCAGAAATTATAGGGGCAGCTTCACTTAAACCGTATCCCTGATACATGGGAATTCCAATGGCATAAAAGAATTTTTGTAATTCTATATCCAGCAAAGCCCCGCCGCCAATAAAAAATTTAAGATTTCCCCCAAATTTTAAACGGATTTTCCTAAAAAGAATCTTGTCAAAAAGATTTCCTATTGGCTTGGTTAACTTCTTAATACCTTTACCTTTATTGTCTCCTGTTCCATTATACCAGAATGCATGTTTTATGGCAAGGGAAAAAAGTAACCAGGCAATTTTGCCTTTGTCCCTAACTCCCTTTTCTATGTTTTTGCGGAAGTTTTTGGCCAGAGCAGGAACACTCATTAATACATGCGGCTGAATCTCCTGCATGTTATTTACAAAATTTTTAAGTGTTTCGTTGGGGGTTCTCCCACTTTTAACAGCGGCTACCGATGCTCCTCGGTACATGAACGCGTAAAGTGCCGCCGTATGTGCAAAAGCATGATCCCACGGCAGAACCACAAGGGTTCGGTAATGCGAAGGAATATCAATAAAACTAAAAGCTTGTTCAACATTGGCTGTGTAATTTCTATGTGACAACATAATTCCCTTAGGATCAGCCGTGGTTCCTGATGTGTACGAGATATTTGCAACATCGTTGGGAGTGATCTCGTTTCGACGATTTTTTAGCTTGTCTTCATCTGTTTTTCTGAATTCAACTCCTGATTTGTATAAATCAGACCAAAGAATTTCTTTTGTCTGCAAATCTTCTATCTCATCCAGAATGATAACCTTTTCAACTCCCGGCAATAGATTGATGATATTTCTTATTTTGGGCAATTGATATGCAGATACTATTATAATTTTGCTGTCTGAATGATTTATTCTGAATACCAGGTCGTTGGATTCCTCCAGTTTTGTTGATAAAGGAACGTTAATTCCTGCTGCATAAAGTATGGATAATTCAGCAATGAGCCAATCTCTTCTTCCTTCCGATAACAATGAAACACGATCTCCCTTTTCAAAACCAATTCCCATAAGCCCTGCGGCATATGTTTTAATTAATTCAAGACTTTCGTTATAAGATGTGGATTCGTATATGTTTTCTCTCTTTTCCCATATTAAAGGATTGTTGCCAAATTGGGAGGTTTTATCTTCAAAATAGTCAATGATGCTTAGCATTGCATTAAGATGTTGGTTTGTAAACTGTTATTTTGTTTTTAAAGCAAAAAGGTGCTCGGGTTGGTTATGATTTAAATTTGTTATTTTTATATGCAATGAGAGGTTTAATAAACCTCTCAAAATGTGTATTCAATTATACAAATTTAGAAAAAATACAATATATTCCATATTTCTTAAGGATTTGCACAATATTTATCAATGAAGGTGTTATTTTGTAGTCGGCATTTATTACAAAATATTTAACTGTTTTAAATGAATCGAAATATAATTCAGGTCAATAAAGCATCGGCTCATGCTAAATACCGTCAGATCATTGATTCGGTTATTTACAAGGTACGTGAAGGTTTTTTTAAACGGGGCGACAAACTCCCCTCTGTAAATGACATTGCTCAACGGAATAGCCTATCTCGCGATACTGTGTTGCTTGCCTATAATGAGTTAAAATCCAGGGGTGTGTTGAAAAGTGTTCCAGGTAAAGGGTATTATATTGAAAGTACTGATGTTAACCATGATTTACGTATATTACTGTTGTTTGATGAGTTTAACGGGTTTAAGGAAGATTTGTATAATGCTTTTATTACCACTATAGCCGGGAGGGCTCAGATTGATATCTTTTTTCACCATTTTAATGATGAGGTTTTTGATTCTATCATAACAAATCAGCTAGGAAACTATACTAATTATGTGGTAATGCCTGCACTTTTACCCAATGCACATTTATCAATTAAAAAGCTTCCGCTCGATAAGGTGTTCATACTCGATCAGTTGCCGGTATCGTTAAAGGGCGAATATCCGTCGATATACCAGTCTTTTGATGAAGATATATATAACGGTTTGCGGCAAGGGTTAGAACTTCTGAAAAAGTATAATCGATTGATTCTTGTTTACCCGGGAGGAAAGGAACCAAGAGGTTTTTTTAACGGATTTAAGAAGTTTTGTGAGGATTTTAATTTTAGTAATGATGTAATATCAGGTTTAACTGAGTCCGATGTTTTAAGGGGGCATGTTTACATCATGCCAAATGATCGGGATTTGGTTTTTCTGGTAAAGCATTGCCGAAGAGAGAATTACATAATAGGAGATGATGTTGGGATTATTTCACTGAATGATTATGGCCTAAAAGAGATTATAGCTGATGGCATTACAACTATTTCTACCGACTTTAAGGCTATGGGTGAGAATCTTGCAAGAATGATTATTTCCAGGGAAAAGGTTGAAATAAAGAATCCATCCAATCTCATTATTCGTGGATCTTTGTAGTTTGGAATCATGCAATAATTTTTAATGAAAATCGAAGAATTTCATTAAATTTATATGGTTAACCAAATAAATTTTAAGCTATGAATAAAAACTCTGCAAACATTCTAAATCTTGCTTTTCCTTTATTCGCAATTCTTTTAATTGGAATTTCCTGCAATAAAGTTCCTAAAATAGACATATCGAATGCCGATTTGATTCCGGTTCCAAAAGAAATAATCCCGGCCTTTGGAGCATTTGAAGTAACGCAATCCTTCAGAATCATGGTCGATTCTGAACACGATGAAGTAATGAGGAGTGCAGAGATTTTTGCAGAGCTTTTAAGAAAATCTTCCGGTTTTGATGTTCCGGTTTTTCAAAAATCTGGTCAATCAATTGAAGAGTCTTTAGTTTTATTAGTGGATGATTTTCCTGAACTGGGAGAAGAAGGATATGAATTATTTGTAGATGATGATCATGTTCGGTTAAATGCCAATAAACCTGTAGGATTATTCTGGGGATTGCAAACACTTCGCCAACTCTTCCCGGTGCAAATTGAAATGAATGATGTGCAATCCGAACGTTGGTTAATTGGTACTGGAGTAATCAGAGATTACCCAAGATATGAACACCGTGGAGCCATGCTTGATGTAAGCAGACATTTTTTTGATGTAGATGATGTGAAAAGGTTTATCGACTTTATGGCGGCATATAAAATGAATCGGTTCCATATGCATTTGTCAGATGATCAGGGGTGGAGATTGGAAATCAAATCATGGCCAAAGCTTACAGAAATTGGTGGATCAACACAAGTTGGAGGAGGTGAAGGGGGGTATTATACCCAGGAGGAGTTCTTGGAGATCGTGAAATATGCTGACGAAAGGTATATTACTGTAATTCCAGAAATAGACATGCCCGGGCATACCAATGCTGCACTGGCATCCTATCCTGAATTAAACGAGGATGGTGTGGCTCGCGAACTTTACACTGGAATGGAAGTGGGATTTAGTACTCTTGCCACCAGGAAAGAAATTACCTATCAATTTGTAGATGATGTTGTAAGAGAGATAGCAGCATTGATTAATGGTTCCTTTTTCCATATTGGGGGTGATGAATCCCACGTAACACCTAAAGATGACTATGTCTATTTTATTAATCGTGCTCAGGATATCATAAATTCCTATGGCTTAACAATGATTGGTTGGGATGAAATCGCTACGGCTGATCTTTCGCCAACCTCTATAGTGCAGTTATGGGCCAGTCCGGAAAATGCCCGTCTAGCTATTGAACAGAATGCTCGTATCATAATGTCTCCTGCCAAACATGCTTACCTAGATATGAAATACGATTCAACCACTGTACTTGGTTTAAACTGGGCTGGTTACACTGAGGTTGATGAGGCTTATAATTGGGATCCAACTACTTTCATTGATGGAGTGCCGGAAGAATTTATTATTGGTGTTGAGTCTCCATTATGGACTGAAACAGTTGAAACCATGGAGGACATTGAATATATGGTTTTTCCAAGACTTCCCGGTATTGCAGAAATTGCATGGGCTGATATGGATCAGAGAAATTGGGATGAATACAAATTCCGACTGGCCAAGCATGGTGAAAGGTTAAAAGCCAAAGGGATTAACTTCTACAGATCACCAAAGGTGCCGTGGAACGATAACGAATAAGGAAGAGTACCTTGATTATTATGCATATATGAGAGAGATTTTTTGTTTTTCATCTTTTTATGTTGGCATACAATTGCAATTGATTAAATTTGCATCGAATTCCACAGAAATTAATCCAAAATAAAAGCATAATTCATGGTTCTTTTTTTCGGGGGTAACTCCAATCAGGTTTTGGCAGTGCATGTTAAGGGGCAACTGTCTGATGAAGATATTCAAAAACTGGAATGGTTATTCAGTAATGCAAAACTTCTGGATGTTGGTAATCTGGAAGGTTTTTTTGTTGGACCCCGACGGGAAATGATAACTCCCTGGAGTACAAATGCTGTTGAGATAACTCAAAATATGGGCATCTCCGGAATTTTGAGGATTGAAGAGCTTTTCGGTGTTGAAAGTGCCGAAGCAACATTTGATCCTATGTTGCAGAAAATGTATTATGGCATAGATCAAACTCTTTTTGATATCAACAAAAAGCCCGATGAGATTGTATACATTGAAGATGTTTCTGCCTACAATCAAAAAGAGGGACTTGCTTTAAGTACTGATGAAATCAGTTATCTGAATGACCTAAGTAAACGTCTTGGGCGAAAATTAACTGATAGTGAGGTTTTCGGTTTCTCACAAGTTAATTCAGAACACTGTCGTCATAAAATCTTTAATGGGATATTTATCATCGATGGAGAAGAGAAACAGAGTTCTCTTTTTCAGTTGATTAAGCGCACTTCAAAAGAGAATCCAAATTATCTGATTTCTGCTTACAAAGATAATGTAGCCTTTATACAGGGACCTGTTGCGAGTCAATTTGCGCCCAAAACACAAGACAAGCCTGATTTATTTACTGAGAAAGAGATTGAAACGGTTATATCACTAAAAGCGGAAACACACAATTTCCCGACAACGGTTGAACCTTTTAACGGAGCAGCTACTGGTACAGGAGGAGAAATTCGTGACCGTCTGGCAGGAGGGAAAGGGTCTCTGCCGTTAGCCGGAACTGCTGTGTACATGACAAGTTATCCGCGTCCCGATGGAGGAAGAGATTGGGAGAAAAATATTCCTGAAAGGCCTTGGCTTTATCAAACGCCTGAACAAATTCTTGTAAAAGCTTCGAATGGAGCTAGTGATTTTGGTAACAAATTTGGTCAACCTCTGATTTGTGGATCTGTTCTTACTTTTGAGCATTTCGAGAATCAAAAGAAATTTGCTTTTGATAAAGTGATCATGCTTGCAGGAGGAATTGGTTTTGCAAGAAAAAGTGATAGTTTAAAGGACGATCCTTCGAAAGGTGATAAAGTTGTTGTACTTGGAGGAGATAACTACCGGATTGGAATGGGGGGAGGAGCAGTATCTTCTGTTGCTACAGGTGAATATGACAACAGCATTGAATTGAACGCTGTTCAGCGTTCAAATCCCGAAATGCAGAAAAGAGCCATGAATGCCATACGTGCTATGGTAGAGAGGGATGAGAATCCAATCGTTTCCATTCATGATCATGGAGCCGGTGGCCACTTAAATTGCCTTTCAGAATTGGTCGAAACCACAGGAGGTACCATTCACCTTGATAAATTGCCTGTTGGAGACCCAACTCTTTCTGCTCGCGAGATTGTTGGTAATGAATCGCAGGAGAGAATGGGATTGGTCTTAAATGAAAAGGATATTGAAGATTTAAAGAGAGTTGCCGAAAGAGAACGTTCACCTATGTACGTAGTGGGTGAAACTACTGGCGATATGCATCTTAAGTTTGAGGACTCCAAAGGAAATGCACCTATCAATTGGCAATTGGCCGATATGTTTGGAAACCCTCCAAAAACCATCATGAATGATGAAACGGTTGAGGATAACTTTTCCGGTTTAAACTATGATGTATCTCAAATAGAGCAATATATTAAGGATGTGCTTCAACTGGAGGCTGTTGCTTGTAAGGATTGGCTTACCAATAAAGTTGACCGCTCGGTTACCGGACGCGTTGCCAAACAACAATGTGCCGGGGAGATCCAACTTCCTTTAAACAACGTTGGGGTTACCTCTATTGATTATCGTGGAATTGAAGGAGTTGCTACATCCATCGGACATGCACCGGCTCCTGCGCTGATTGATCCTGCTGCGGGATCCGTGCTTTCTGTAGCTGAGGCTCTTACAAACCTTGTTTGGGCACCATTAACACATGGACTTAAAGGGGTGAGTTTAAGTGCGAACTGGATGTGGCCTTGTAAAAACAAGGGTGAAGATGCACGTTTGTACAAAGCTGTTGAGGCTCTCAGTGATTTTACTACTGATTTGGGAATCAACGTTCCCACGGGAAAGGATTCTCTGTCCATGACTCAAAAATACAAGGATGGAGATCAGGTTTTTTCACCGGGTACGGTTATCGTAAGCTCAGTGGGCGAAGTGAGTGACATTCGAAAAGTTGTTGAACCTGTATTAGTAAGGAACAGTGACACCAAACTGTTACATGTTGATTTGTCATTCGATGGATTGAAACTTGGTGGAAGTAGTTTTGCCCAAATTCTCAATCAATTGGGGAATGAAACGCCCACGGTTACAGACGTTGAATATTTTTCACAAGGATTTGCTGCAATTCAGGAGCTGATTAAAAACGGTCTGATTCTCGCTGGACATGATATATCAGCTGGAGGTCTTGTTACGGCTTTACTTGAAATGTGTTTTGCCAACACAAGTTATGGTATTAAAGCAGATCTTTCGGTGTTCGAGGAAGAGGATGTTGTTAAAATTCTTTTTTCAGAGAATCCCGGAGTGATCATTCAGGTTGAAGATGAAAAAGCTGTCGCATCTATTCTTGAGAAATACGAAATTGAATATACTTTAATTGGTAAACCAATTAAAGATCGTAATTTGATAATTGAAGGTAAAGGAGACAATATCTCAATTAATATCGATGAAATGCGTGATCTGTGGTATAAAACTTCATACCTTCTGGATCGAAAACAGAGTGGAGCAGAACAAGCTGCTGCACGTTTCGAAAATTACAAATTACAACCGCTATCGTTTAAAATTGATAAAGAATTCAAAGGATCTTTGAATTCACTTAAACTGGACGCTCTGCCCGAAAGTGGTAAGCGTAATGCAAAAGCTGCCATCATTCGTGAAAAGGGAGTCAATGGGGACAGAGAAATGGCTTATTCTCTTTATCTTGCCGGATTCGATGTGGTGGATGTTCATATGACTGATTTGATTACCGGTCGTGAAACTCTTGCAGATATTGATTTTATTGTTTTTGTAGGTGGTTTTAGTAACTCCGATGTATTAGGTTCAGCCAAAGGTTGGGCTGGAGCGTTTCTATATAACGATGCTGCAAAGAAATCACTTAATGCTTTTTATGAAAGAGAAAACACTTTAAGTTTAGGAGTTTGTAACGGTTGTCAGCTGATGGTGGAACTTGGATTGGTTTATCCGGAGCACGAGCAGAAACCTAAAATGTTGCATAACGAATCGCATAAGTTTGAATCCGGTTTTGTAAATATGGTAATCCCGGACAATAATTCTGTCATGTTTAACTCTTTGTCTGGAAGTCGTCTCGGGATTTGGATTGCTCATGGGGAAGGAAAATTCAAACTACCAATGGACAAAAGCGCCTACAATGTAATTGGTTATTACGGTTATGAAGGGTATCCGGCCAATCCAAACGGAAGCGATTATAATGTAGCTGGCATTTGTTCAGCAAATGGTCGCCATCTTGCAATGATGCCTCACTTGGAGCGGGCTGTTTTCCCATGGCAATGGGCGCATTATCCAAGCAATCGAAAAAATGATGAGGTGACACCATGGCTGGAGGCTTTTGTTAATGCCCGAAAATGGGTTGAAAGCAAAAAGTAGATTATAAAAAACATGTATCAAGCAGGATTAATTCAAGAATTAATCCTGCTTGATTATTTTATATCACTCCCAGTTTAAAATCACTTTCCCGCAATTTCCTGTTTGCATGATATCAAATCCTTTTTGATATTCATCAATGTTGAACCGGTGAGTGATTAAAGGAGAAATGTCTAATCCTGACATCAACATCTGTTCCATATGATACCATGTTTCAAACATCTCTCTGCCATAAATTCCTTTTAAAGTCAGTCCTTTAAAAATCATCTTATTCCAGTCTACCATGGTTTTGGCAGGTAAAATTCCCAACAGTGCAATTTTGCCTGAATTGTACATGTGATCGAGCATCTGATTAAACGCGGCGGTGGATCCGGAACACTCAAGACCAATATCAAAACCTATCATTCCAAGCTCTTTAATTACATCAGAAAGATTCTCTTCTTTTGGATTAATGACTTTGGTGGCACCCATTTTTTTTGCAAGGCTGGCTCTATAACCATTTAGTTCGGTGGCTACAACATATCTGGCTCCGGCGAACTTTGCTACGGCCACGCACATGCTTCCAATTAATCCGGCTCCCGTAACCAAAACATCTTCGCCAATAAGAGGGAAAGATAGTGCCGTATGTGTTGCATTGCCAAAAGGATCCATGATTGAGACAATCTCATCAGGAATTTTTGAGCTGATTTTCATCACGTTGTTCGATGGAACAAGCACATAATCGGCAAATGCACCGTTTATGTTTACTCCAATTCCAATGGTCTTTTCACAAATATGCTGACGACCTCGTCTGCAGTTTCGGCAGTGTTCGCATGCTATATGGCCTTCTCCGGTTACGCGATCGCCTTCCTTTACATTCTTTACTTCCGAACCTTTTTTGGCCACATAACCAACATATTCATGACCTATGGTCATAGGTGTTTTAATGTTGTTTTGCGCCCATTCATCCCAATTATATATATGCAAGTCAGTTCCGCAAATAGATGTTTTTGTTATTTTTATCAGAACGTCATTATGCCCGGGTTCCGGTACCGGAATCTCCTGCATCCATATTCCCGGCTCGGGTTTTGCTTTTACCAATGCGCGCATCTTTTCCATAAATTCAATGTTTTTTTATGGAAAAAAGTTACAATAAATCTTTATGAGTTTAAATAACAAAAATCACGATTTCGTTATTTTATTCCCCATATTCCGCCAAGCAAGGCACCGGTTATTATGCTGTTTACCGGAGTTGAAGTAATTGAACAGCCGCCATTACAACCAATAAAATTGTAATATAGAAACCCCATGATACCTCCTACAAAAACAAATATGATCGGTTTTGCGATTTGCATGCGCTTTTTTGGTTTTTCTCCCTCCATATATTTATTGTTAAATTTATTAGATTGTAGATAAATGTAAAAATGCAAATATATAAATAAAAACATATAAATAAAATAGACCAGCTTATATGATTCTGTTTTTTTAACCGTTAATGATTATATTAAAGCTGACTTTTTATATTAATTTTGGTTTGATATTTGATTAAAACGAACCAAGATTTTGGTTTGATATTTAAATAATATGAAATGGTGATTCGGACATTGTCTTTGTTTTTGTTGGTTGTAACCTATGGTTCGGAAATTCATGCAAGTGTTGACTCGTTCCCTGAGCAATGGAGTCAGATGAGTTCATTTGATGACAACGAAAAGAATTTCAGATACGCGCAATTCATTACCAATTTAAATCAACGTTCCGTTGATTTAACGCTAGATAATCTGGATGATTTTCTTCCGGATGATTGGATCTCACGATTTAACTCCGATTCTTCCATCTTAGTTCTTGCCGGTGTTTTGCCATATCGCTATATCAATTCCCGACTAATTTTTTTAATTAAGCATAAGAATGATCAATTCCGTTTGTTTCACATTGAAACGGAAACCACACCCGATATTGGAAGTGATTTATCCTCAGAGTTTGTGCTCATAGATGGCCATCAGTGGGTAAATGGGATGCGATTTTTCAATCATGGTGAGGAGATCAGGTATATTCCCGATTTAGAGCTGAAAATTTTATTTCACAAATTGGTTGCGACTACAGAAGATACCGAAAAGGAGCTGTTAAGTGAAAAGATTAGAGAACGCTTAAAAAGCGTTCTTGAAGTAGAAGAACTGCATACTGACGATTTTAAAGGGTTTGACAGGATGTCCACCTTAATATCAAGTAACCAAAAGGTGAAAATTTGTACATGGAACATTGCTTACTTTAATGGAGATAATGCCTCTTACGGTCTTGTTGCTGTTTTAGATAATGACCAGATCAACGTTTTCGAACTCCACGACAGGCATCGGCATACTAAAAACCCTGAGCGCGAAATGCACTTGCCAACTGAATGGTTCGGAGCTGTTTACTACGATGTTATTGAACAAACAGTGAGTGGAAAAATCATTTATACGCTTTTGGGATATAATGCTCATAATGCATTCACAAAAATTCGAGTAATTGATGTCTTGTCGTTTGGTGATGATGGCCATCCGGTTTTTGGAAAACCTATTTTTATGCAGGGACGTGATATCAAAAACCGAATGGTTTTTGAGTATAGTGTTCGTGCAAATATGATGTTGCGATTTGATAGAAACGAACGTATGATCGTGATGGACAATCTTTCATCGTTTGACCCTTTCTATCCCGACGATCCAAGGTATATGGGTCCGGATTTTTCTCATAACGGATTGCGCTTTGAAAATAACCGTTGGGTGTTTTACGATGAGATTGATTTGAGAAACCGTCAACCAAGACGAAGACGAAATTGATGGAAGAGGGAATGGTTGTAATGTTGGCAGGGCAATTAGGATAAAATGGATAGATGGTTAAAGGGATAAAGGGTAAAAGGGTGAAAGGGTAAAAAGATATAACTATTCTGCCTGTTCACTGATTACTGTTCACTGATTAACAGATCACTAATATGGAGATTAATAAAATTATACTCATCGGTGCAGGAAATGTTGCAACACATTTAGCCATTGCTTTGAAAAATGCTGGTTTTTCGATTGTTCAGGTGTATAGTCGCGATATTGTCAATGCTGAAGTTTTAGCCGGTATGGTGGAAGCATCTGCCATAGATAATTTAAAGCAGATGGATGTTACTTCCGATATGTATATCTTATCGGTTTCCGATGGAGCGATCGAAACCATAGCCCATGAAATGCCTTTGGTTAAAGGTGTGGTCGTGCATACGGCCGGGAGTGTCCCAATGGAAGTTCTGAACAGGTTTAATTTGTATGGTGTCTTTTATCCGTTTCAGACTTTTACCAAAGATAAGGAGTTGGATTTTAAGAAAGTTCCTGTATTGATTGAAGGGAATATCTCTCACAGCAAAAATGTAATCATCGAAGTAGCTCAGCACATCAGTACCAGGGTTCAAAAGGCTAATGGCGAACACAGGAAGGCATTGCATATTGCTGCGGTTTTTGCCTGCAATTTTGTGAACCATCTTTATGTGTTGGCCGATGACTTGCTTGAAAAGCAGGGCATGGAGTTTTCGTTATTGGAACCGCTAATTAGTGAAACTACAAGAAAAGCCTTATCAATAAAACCTGTTCATGCACAAACAGGTCCTGCAAGAAGAAACGATAAGCAGGTTATACAATTGCATCAGGAGTCGCTTAATGGTGAAACTTTTCATCATGATATTTATGCTTTGATATCAGAAAGTATTATCCGTACATATGAAACGGAGCGAAATTCTGAACGAAATTGAACTTAATTATGTAATTTCGTCTCAAAACTATATTTATGGGTAATTTTAAAGAAGATCTGAATAAGGTTAAAGCACTTGCTTTTGATGTTGATGGCGTTTTAAGTTTTGATGTAATTCCCATGCATCCTTCAGGAGAGCCAATGAGAACTGCCAACATAAAGGATGGATTTGCCATTCAAAAGGCTGTTAAATTAGGTTATTCTGTTGCAATCATTACCGGTGGAAACACAGAATCGGTTAAGCTCAGGTATCAAAATCTTGGAATAAAGGATATTTATATGGCATCGGCCAATAAAATAGAGGATTTAAACGACTGGATTCAGCTTAGAGGGCTCAACGCTGATGAAATTCTATACATGGGAGATGATTTACCCGATTATGAAGTGATGACTAAAGTTGGGGTTCCTGTCTGTCCTTCCGATGCTGTTGAAGAGATCAAGTCAATTTCACGATATATAAGCGACAAAAGAGGAGGGGACGGATGTGTGAGGGATGTAATTGAGCAGGTTTTAAGAGCCCAGGGAAAATGGGGGAAAGTTGTAACCTGGTAATTAAAACTAAACAACACATACCGATGATGGCATTTCTTAGATTAATCAGGTTTAAGAACTTGGTAATAATTGTTTTATTGCAATATCTTCTGCGTTACGGCCTCCTTTTGCCTATGCTGGAATTCTATGATATTGTTCCGGCTTTATCGGATTTGAGATTTCTACTTCTTGTTATAGCTACCGTTTTTTTGGCCGCATCGGGATATGTGATTAATGACTACTTTGATTTACGCATTGACCGCGTAAACCGACCTGACAAAGTGGTTGTTGGTTATGTGTTTCAGAGGCGCACGGTGTTGTTGTTTCATGTTATTTTTACGTTTATAGGGGTGTTTACCGGCCTCTTTTTGGCTTATATAACTAGAAAAGAGACTTATGCCCTCATGTTTATTTTGCTTCCTTTTCTTTTGTGGTATTATTCCACCACGCTTAAGAAGCAGATGATTCTGGGTAATCTTATCATTTCCCTCTTGACTGCTTTGGTTGCATATTTTGTGGTTTCATTAGAATTTGCAGCTCTTGCGCGTATTCATGGTGATGCCATTCTCGAAACCGAAGCTTGTTCCATGGCCTGGTTTTGGACCACAGGTTTTGCATTTTTTGCGTTCATCAGCAACCTTGGTCGTGAAATTATTAAGGATATGGAGGATGTAAAAGGCGACAAAATTGCCGGATGTCACACCCTGCCAATTGAAATGGGAATGGGGTACACCAAAACAATCGTTGTTATACTTTCACTGGCATCAGTCATATTTCTTTGGGTTATATATGCTGTGGTACCTGAATTAAATCAAAGTGACATCACTCTCGCCTATTTTGTCTTATTACTCACATTGCCTTACTTGTTGATAGCAGCCCGTATTTATTCCGCTCAGGAAACAAAACACTATCATCAGGCTTCTCAACTTAGCAAACTTACCATGCTGTTTGGTATTCTGTTTATATTGGTCGCACGTACCTTTTTTGTTTAATCCGATATCGCGTTATTCTTAGAAATGATTAACGAAGTAAATTCACATCATATCATTTTGGCCTCTCAATCTCCCCGTCGACAGGAGCTGTTGTCAATGACTGGAATTAAGTTTGAAGTTAAAGTAATACCCGATATTAATGAAGAGGTGGAGGAGGGGATTTCTGTGGAAGAAGTTCCTGTTTGGCTAGCTAAGAAAAAACAAAAGGCTTATGAAGCCTTTTGGACGAAGCCCGGAAATGTTGTCATTACTGCCGATACCATTGTTTGCCTCCAAAATGAGGTTTTAAACAAACCGTTGGATAAGAATTCTGCCAAATTAATGCTAAGTAAACTATGCGGCAAAAAACACCGTGTTATTACCGGTGTTGTATTAAAGAGCTGTTCCAAAGAAGTTGCTTTTTCTTCTGTTACTGAGGTTTGGTTTAAACAACTCAGTGAAGATGAAATCAATTATTATGTAGAGAATTATCAGCCCATGGATAAAGCAGGAGCTTATGGTATTCAGGAATGGATTGGCCTAATTGGGATTTCGAGAATTAATGGTTCTTATTTCAATGTGGTTGGTTTACCTGTGGACAGACTTTATGATGAACTTAAAAATTTTTAATATGATCAAATATCTATCTCTTACATTTTTGTTATTTCATTTAATATTAAATCATTCACATGCCCGTGAAGGCATGTGGATACCTGTTCTTATAGAACAGTTCAACCTGACAGAAATGCAGGAGAAAGGTTTTGAACTAACTGCCGATGACATCTACAACATTAATGAAAAAAGCATGCATGATGCGGTTGTGATATTCGGAGCCGGGTGTACAGGATCGATGATTAGCCCTGAAGGATTATTAATTACCAACCACCACTGCGGACATCGTGTAATTCAAAGTCATAGTTCTGTTGAACAAGATTATTTGACAGATGGCTTTTGGGCCATGTCCCGCGAGGATGAACTTGTGAATCCGAATCTTCGCGTTACGTTTTTGCGCAGAATGGAAGATGTCACCACTGATGTTTTGCAGAATGTAACAAATGAAATGACCATGAGACAACGTAAGGATTCCATTGATTCAAATATTGAACGTATTATTGCTAAAGCCATTGATGGAACTCATTATGTGGGACGCGTTGAATCATTTTTTAATGGCAATCAGTTTTTTCTAATGGTTAATGAGGTGTTTACCGATGTCCGCTTGGTTGGAGCCCCTCCTTCATCAATTGGGAAATTCGGGGGAGATACCGACAATTGGATGTGGCCAAGGCATACCGGTGACGTTGCTTTTTTCAGAGTATATGCTTGTGAAAATAATCTTCCGGCAGAGTATTCTTCTGAAAACGTACCATACAAACCAAAATATTTTTTCCCGATTTCTCTTCAGGGGGTTGAAGAAGGTGATTTTACGATGGTGATGGGGTATCCTGGAAGAACTGAACAATACGTTCCATCTCAGCATCTAAAGATGCTGACAAAGGATATTTATCCTCCATTGATAGGCGTAAGAACTCATAAACTTAACATTATGGATTCCTACATGGAGCAGGATGCCGCGGTAAGAATTGCCTATGCCAGTAAACACTCCTCCGTATCTAATGCTTGGAAAAGGTGGCAGGGAGAAATCAGAGGACTCGGAATTTTAAATGCTGTAGAAAAGAAACAGGATTATGAAAAAAGTCTCCGAAACTGGATTTTATCCAACGAGTTGATCAGCGATGAACACGCAATAATATTAGATCTGTATGATTCTCTATACACTGATTTCTCATACTATCGGCTGGGGCGTGATTATATTTTAGAGATGATCGGTCGAACAGGAATGGAAACTGTCAGATTCTCTGGTGTTTTTGACCGCTTAGCATTAATAGGGGACGATAATGGAATTCCTGATGAGGTTAAAGAAAACCTCAGAGCTTCGATTTCAGAGCATTTCAGGGATTTTTATAAACCGTTGGATAGGGAGATGACCATTAGTCTTTTGAATATGTTTTTTTCTGAAATGTATCCTAAATATAATCCCGATGTTTTTGAGTTGATCTTTGAAAAGTTTGATGGGGATTTTGAAGCCTTTGTTGATGATTTGTTTAAAAACTCTGTTTTTACAAATGAAGAGAAGACCAAAGAGTGGTTAGAAAGCGTCACATACGACACCCGTCTTGATTATAGAAAGGATCCTGCATATGTATTGTTCAGATCATTGCGCGATTTCTACTATTTTAATCTTACCCCCGGCTTTAATCGTGCCGGGCAAAAACTCGACAGTCTCAACAGGGTTTATATTAACCTGATGAAGGAATATGAACCCGAGAGGCTTTTCTATCCGGATGCGAATTTTACCATGAGGGTTTCTTATGGTACAGTGAGAGGTTATGAACCACGAGACGGTGTTTATTACCAACATCTAACAACCATTGATGGAGTTTTTGAAAAGTACGATCCTTCGTTTTCTGATTATTTTGTGCCGGAGCACTTAAAATATCTTTATGAAAACAGAAAGTTTGGTAATTACGCAGTTGATGGCACACTTCCATTATGTTTTGTTGCCACAAACCATACCACAGGAGGTAATTCCGGAAGTCCCGTATTAAACAACAGGGGAGAATTGATTGGGGTTAACTTTGATCGAGCCTGGGAAGGGGTGATGAGTGATTTAATGTTTAATCCAGATCAATGCCGAAACATATCGGTTGATATACGTTATGCCCTGTTTTTGATAGAGAAATATGGCAAGGCAGACTACTTACTTGACGAGATGAAAATAATTCAATAATTTGCTGTAACTTTTTCATGTTAATTCTGGTCATACAATTATAATTATCCAATATCATGAAATGAGCCATGAATAATAGTTTCTCACTAAGTGGAATTGTTTCTGGCGAGTTTTATATGACCTGTAAAATTAAAAATATGAAAAAGATTAACTTTATTTTATTCAGTATCGCGTTTTTGACCGTGAGTTTTTGCTCATGTGTTTATGCTACAAATGAGAATGATAGGCTACTTGAACAGAGTCGACAAGTGGCTCCTTTTCACGAGATTGCTGTTAGTTCCGGTATTGAATTATTGATGACTCAGGGAAATGAGCACTCTGTAGTTGTTGTGGCCAATGAATCTATAATTGATCGTATCAAAACTGATTCTAAAAATGGTAAACTTGTAATAGGGGTTGATAACAGGCGAAGAGGACTGTTTCGCAGGTCGAGAACCGGCCCTATTAAGGTTTATGTTACTTTTGCACGGTTGGAAACATTAACTGTTTCTTCAGGTGCCCAAGCAAAGGGAGACGATTTAATTGAAGTTACAGGCCTTTATGTAAAGGCTTCCTCCGGTGCTTTTTGTCGTTTGAATATAAACAGTAACTCTCTGAACATCGAAGCCTCATCTGGTGCCAACATTAATATACAGGGTAATTCCGAAGTGATTAAGGGAAGTGCCAGCAGCGGAGGTAATATTTCAGGTGCATCAATGGAGTGTCGCGAGGCTGATCTGTCTGCTAGTTCCGGTGGCAATGTTTCCTTTACTGTAATTGAGAAGGTGGTTGCAAAAGCCAGTTCTGGAGGTCGGGTTGCACTAAAGGGCAATGCGACTTCTACCAGTTTTTCCAGCTCAAGTGGAGGTGTTATCACGCAAGAGTAGCAAAAATAGTAAATGAAACGCCCATGAGTGAGCAACTCACAACAAGAGCACGAAAATAACAGCTCATGGAAGTTCCATTCGGCCAATTAATTAACTAAATTATTTTCGGATGAAAAAAAAGCAAAGGGTGAGATTCAAAATCTCACCCTTTGTTTTTTAAGCTATTATATTTTTCTATACAGGTACAGTAATTTTAACTTTTCCAGCCAGGATATCTTGAGCCATATCCAGAATGGTGGTGTCATCTAGTTCAACAATGCCACCGTCGGGCCCTTGTTCTATATGTATTCCTACACTCTTACCCCGATCGTAGTTGGCCCCTCCAAAATAGTTGCGAACTGTTTCTACGTCGAGGTTTAAATTTTCGGCGATCGTACGTGTTGCGCCTTCTGGGAGGCTATCCTTGATCCTCCTCAGCTGATTAAATGTTATGGTAGTACTCATGATTGAAAGGTTTTAAAAAGGTTATTGATTATTTTTAAAGATAGTAAAACCTTTCAGTATTTAATAATTAATTAACAAGAATTCCGTTGTAATTAACAAATATTAATTAAACATGATTTAGTTTAGGTTGTATGATATTCCAATTAACTTCGATAGAGCTTGTGTTTTGATAGCTATGAATGAACTCAAGACTAAATAACTCGAAACACTCAACTCTTAAAGGGATTGAACTCCTTTAGGGCTTTTACTTTTCCAACGTTTCTATCCCTCTTGTTGTGCCAATTTTATGAATGTATAAGCCCTTCTGTTTTGAACAAACGACATTTACATAAACTAAGCCTTGTTTTAACTCATGATTTTCAGTAGAATTTTAGAAGAGAGGAATATCATTACAAATGATAATACACCAACAGCAACGGCAAATTGAACTTCTGAGCCGAATTTTGTTTCCCGAATGCTATTTGTTTTTGGGTGTCGAATGGTAATGTACTCGTAAAGTTTAAATACACCCCAACCAATAAATGTTCCTAAGATAATGCCTCCAAGAATATCCCCCGGGTAGTGAACTCCTGCATAGATTCGCGAATAGGCATTTAACGATGCCCAAACATAAATAAAAATGGCAAAGTATTTTTTTCTGAATATTAAAGACAAGAAAATCGCGAGACCAAATGAGTTGGTTGCATGTCCGGAAACAAATCCAAAGCGACCAGCCCGGTAGTCGTTAATCAGCTGAAGTATTCCTTCAAGATGTGGTTCCCTGGTAGGACGGGGGCGTGCAAACAATGGTTTAAATATAGAACTTGAAATTTGATCACACAAGGTAATGGTTAAAGCAACTGCCAACAGAACCCAAACTGCCTGCCATCCCATTCTTTTAAAAAGCACGTAAGTTATGGCGACATATAATGGAACCCAAATGATTGTACTGGTATATATCCAGAAAAAATTGTCCCAAAGTAGACTTCTTATGCTGTTTAAGTATATAAGAATGTCTGTATCAAGTTGAAGAATTGATTCCAATTTGGTTGAAATTAATTATATAACAAAAGGCTAATTATCAGATTCAGGCCAAGGTTTTGTTTCTTTAGATACAAATTTATACAGTTCGGCGAAAAATACAATTGTTTTAATCATTTAATTACGAAATGTGGAAAATGCCAAATTATTGGGGAAAAGTAAACCGATTGTTTATTTTTGTTTCCTTAAACTAATATTGATATGGAATTAAACCTTAAAAATCCGATTGTTTTTTTTGATTTGGAAACTACCGGAATTAATATTGCAACAGATCGGATTGTAGAGATTGCAATTTTAAAGATTCACACTAATGGAACAGAAGAATCAAAACATTTTAGAGTAAACCCTGAAATGCCAATACCCAAGAGATCATCAGAGATTCATGGTATTTATGATGAGGATGTGAAGGATTGTCCAACCTTTAAGACCATTGCCAAGGAGCTTGCTAAATTTATGGAAGGTTGTGATATAGGAGGTTATAATTCCAATAAATTTGATATTCCTCTTTTGGCTGAGGAATTCATCAGAGCAGAGGTGGATTTTGACATGAAGAAGCGCCACTTTATTGATGTGCAGACCATTTTCCATAAAATGGAAAAGCGAACGCTTGAGGCTGCATATAAGTTCTATTGTGATAAAACGCTTGAGGATGCACATAGCGCAGAAGCCGATACTCGAGCCACCTATGAGGTCTTAAAAGGCCAGTTAGCAAGATATAGCGAGTTGGAAAACGACATCTCGTTTTTATCGGGATTTTCATCGCACAATAAAAACGCTGATTTTGCGGGTCGTATTATTTTTAACGAAAAGGACGAAGAGGTTTTTAATTTCGGAAAATATAAGGGGGTTAAAGTCACAGAGGTTTTGGAGAAAGATCCTGGATATTATGGATGGATGATGAATGGCGATTTCCCGCTTTACACTAAAAAGGTGTTGACTAGTATCAAACTGCGTCAGTTTAATAATAAGTAGTGTCAGAGTTTCAGTTTAAACCATTTTTCGATGAAGATATTATGTATTGGGCGTAATTATGAAGAGCATGCCAAAGAGTTGAAAAATCCTCTTCCAGCCGAACCAGTTGTTTTTTCAAAACCCGATTCTGCAATATTGAGAAACAATAATCCGTTCTTTCTGCCTTCCTTTGCCAACGATTTTCATTTTGAAGTTGAGGTCGTCGTTCGCATTAACAAATTAGGGAAAAACATCGAAGAAAGATTTGCGAACCGATATTACGATGAGATTGCTTTGGGTGTTGATTTCACTGCACGGGATCTGCAGGATGAACTGCGATCCAAAGGCTTGCCATGGGAAAAATGCAAGGCTTTTGATGGTTCAGCTGTTTTGTCTGATTTTGTTCCAAAATCAGATTATCCAGATTTAAATAATCTGAACTTCTCACTGAATGTAAACGGAGAGGTAAGGCAATCGGGTAATACAAGAGATATGATATATAACATCGACCAGATTATTAGTCATGTTTCAAAATATTTTACTCTGAAAATTGGAGATTTAATTTACACGGGAACCCCGGCAGGTGTTGGTGCCGTTAAAATTGGTGATAATTTACAAGGTTTTATAGAGGATAAGTGCTTTTTTGACTTTAAAATCAAATAGAGAAAGTATATTTAAGCATTGCAGCAAGTCTGACTTCTTTCAATAGTGGGGTATTACCGCAATAATGTTTCTTGCAAATTATAATTTTAGTTATAGCATGCTATTAAATTTTTAATAGAAAACCGCATTGTTATTAAAGCACAAAGCAGACAAACTCACGACATGAGTTTGTCTGCTTTGTAGTTTAGCCGGATTTCCTATTTTGAATCTCCGGCTTTCGCTTTTTCTCTCTCCTCTTTTTTC
>NZ_FUYV01000087.1 GCF_900168165.1 Alkalitalea saponilacus | reverse complement strand
ATATGATTCGTTTTTATTCGATAAATATTCGATATTCATGATACGATTTGAGCTTATTTTATTCGATAGCGATTCGTTAAAATGCCCTACAACGGAGCGGCGGTATGAAATCGTTGGGGATTGCGGGCTACTTTCCTGTCCAGTTACACTGAACTTGATGCGTGGTAGAATATTGAATAACCACTTAAACCCCAATGTTTTATACCGCGTGTTAGGTGCTGGTTTTCATTACATTTATCCATTATTTTCTTGTCCTGTCCATCTATATTGTTTTACACGCCCTTCAGATGAAGATTCATAAGTTCTTTTGTCGTCATTTAGCATCTTTTTTAACAACCATCCTGCATCTTTCCCTGCTTGTTCTACATTTTCTGACTTTTCAAACAGAGCCATCATTGGTGTTCCTTCCCAAAAGAAGTTGTCTCCACCCAATAAATCTCGTGCTGCAAACCATTCGTTTTTTCGATTTTTGCACCAACTATAAACCGCTCCTTGCAAAAAGTCAATGATTCTTTGCCTTTGTTCATTAGATATTCCATGAACTTCCCTTATTTCAGACTCATCTACTAGCATATTATTTTAGTTTATTTTGTTGTATTCCGTTTCTAAAAAATCTATTCCGCTTTTAAATGTATCACCTTGATTTCTTAAAGCTTCAATATTTGTTTGGTATTGGTCTGGAAATTCCTTGAATTCATTAGCCATGCGTTCAATTCCCGCTGGACACAAATATGCAGGAGTATTCCGTCCTTTAATTCCTAAAGATGGAATGATGCCGTCAAATAAATCCTCTGAAACTTCGATATCAAATAATGTTTTAACAGCTTCGTTGGTCAATTGTATAAAATATGGTATCCTTACTACTTTGTATCCAAAACTTGCATATAATTCTGTGTTTATCAAATCCTTTTCAATAATGTCAGGGTTTGTATAATGTGGCAGTCCATCGAATTCAACGATTAACTTTAATTCTTCACTTCTGTAGTCAGGTCTGCAACGATACATTGTACCATCTATTTTGCCTAAAGCCTTATCATGTAACCAGTCATCTGTCTTAGGAAAAATTACTTTCAAATAATCTTCAAGTCCAGTCCTGTGATAACCTGTATCTTTATCAATTCCAGCTTTCTGAGCCTTATCATTAGTCTCTCGTAAAAATCCCCATTTGTTCATTCTAATCTTCCTTTATTATTTTTTGCTTGCAGAGTGCTCAAACTATCGGGTAGCTTACGCCCCCTAAGAACTGCGCATGATAGTTTCCCATCACGCAGCTCGGGCATTTCTAAAAGTGTCTTGATAAATACACTCC
>NZ_FUYV01000035.1 GCF_900168165.1 Alkalitalea saponilacus | reverse complement strand
CGAATGTTGTCATTGCTTAACTCTCCAATGTTAGGTTCATGAATCTGATCGAACAAAGTTGCTCCATGTAATCGGGGAAGCTCATAAAGTCCCTTTTGGAATAAACGGTCAATCTCAACAGGATCTTTGGATGAACCTATGGTTTTGACAATCTTGTTTACCCGATTAATCTTTTTGATAATCTGGATACTAACACTCCCACTTCTATTTTTTTTCTTTCGAACAAACATGCTCTAAAGATACCATGGGACACCCACTTTTCAAAAAACAAACTCATAAAACACTGCTATACATGTGATTGCGATTTTGAGTAAAATCTAATCCGGAAAACAGGAAAAAATATCAACGCCAAAAAACCCACTATTTACGTAAACTGTCATTTTAATTTGAACTTTTTTTTAATATATTTAAGAAAAATATTGTTGATTTTCACCTGGAATAATGATGGAACAACCCAAACTCCACAAGCTTTTGGAGCTGATCATGCTTCTCTCAAATGGCCTCAAATACTCAAAAAATCAGATCATGAAACGATTTGATTTAACAGAACGAACTGTCGACAGATACATCCAAACCATACGAGAAGCGGGTTTTATAATTCCCAGACCCAAGAACGGAGACGGAATGTACCAGATTCATAAAGCTTCGCCATATTTTAAAGAGATAAGCGAACTCCTTCACTTTTCAAAAGAAGAGGCCCATATTCTTTACAACGCCATTCACTCCATCAGCAATGAGAATTTGCTTAAACAAAATCTTATCAACAAATTATACACCCTATACAACTCCAAAGAGATCGCCCAAACTATTGTAAAACAGCAACATTCAGCAGTTATTCAAAATCTGAACAAAGCCATAATAGAAAAGAGAAAAGTAATTTTATACAATTACCGCTCAGCAAACAGCGACAAACTTCAAGACCGGCGCGTTGAGCCATTCAGTTTTACCACCAATTTTATATCCACCTGGGCTTACGATATTAATTCCGGATGCTGTAAGACTTTCAAAAACACCCGAATTTCGTCGGTTTCAGTTTTGAATGAAAACTGGGAACATTCAAAACTCCATAAAGAGGGATTTATGGATGTTTTCCGGATTAGTTCAAACCAGCGGATTAATGTAAAACTAAAGCTCTCCCTGAGAGCTTGTGAACTACTAAAGGAAGAGTACCCATTGGCGGAAAAAGACATAACACCAATTGATGACACCAAATTTTTACTGGAAACAGAAGTATGCAGTTTCGAGGGAGTAGGCCGTTTTGTGATGGGATTGTGTCAGGATATTGAAATAGTGGAACCAACGGACTTGAAAATTTTTATCAAAAAAAAGATTGAGGATTTTTTAAAATGACAATAGTTGGCGAAATAGGTTTGTATAATTGTAAATAGAATATAAATAATTTAAGAATAATATGAGACTGCATTTTAAGATTAAATCAGAAAATCAAATCGTTCCATTCAACCATCAACATCTTCTTACTGGTGTTATTCATAAATGGTTAGGTTGGAATCAACATCATGGAGAACTATCTCTCTACTCATTTTCGCGCCTTGAAGGGGGCAAAAAAGCTCGAGGAGGATTAGTTTTTAAAAATGGAAGCCACTTTTTTTTCAGCACGCCAGACGAAGATCTAGCGAAAACTATTATTAAAGGGGTCCAAAAAGACCCGAAAATATTCAATGGTCTTATTATAAATGAAATCATAATGCAACCTGCCCCTGATTTTACCGATAGAGATCAGTTTTACCCGGCTAGCCCTATATTCATCAAAAGGTATGACGAAAAGAATACGGAGCATATCATTTACGATGATCCGCGCGCCAACCAATTTCTCATAGAGACACTGGAACGCAAAATGCAAAAAACCGGCCTCACAGATGATACTCTGGATATTCAATTTGATTTGTCTTATCACCGTGCAGGCACCAAACTGGTGACTTATAAAAATATTAAAAACCGAGCCAGCTGGTGTCCCGTCATTATAAAAGGCAAACCCGAAACCAAAGCTTTTGCTTGGGAAGTGGGACTGGGAAATAGCACGGGGGTTGGGTTTGGAGCTGTGAAGTAGAAACATAAAATAAGCTATTAATATGAAGCTAACAGTAAAAGAAATTGAAGATATGGTAGGTCATTATTCTTCAAAAGCCAGTGAATATTGTCACCAATTAGGGATGGCAGGAATTGTAATAATTTGGATTTTATATTCTGAAGAGGTCTCATACAAATTTTTTCTAGGTGCTGCATTACTGCTCCTTATTTCAACTATAACTATTAGCCTTATTCACAATACATATATCGCTATAAAAGCTGATAAGTATTTTCATCAAAAGGCAAATGAACTCAAATATCAGAATAAAATTAATGACATAGTATCCTTACGGCAACAATTGGTCGACGAGAATCATGATATTGAAAAAAAATCATGGCTATTCTTTAAAAGTAAAATGGCGACACTGATAATAGGTTATCTGCTAATTATTATAAATATAACCGTCAATTTAATCCTTAAGACAATTTGATAAATATGTTATTCATAGTAAAATATTCAGGTCCATTCGGTTTTATAAAACCATGGACTGCAGTGAGAGATAGCGAAACATTTAGCCAGCAATTCCTTACACCGTCGGTAGTTGCAGGAATTGAACGAAAACTGTTCCCGGAATTACTGAGAAATGATGATGGTGAAATAAAAAAAATTTTAGCACACAGATTATCATACAAACAGATATCCCAACAACAGGAGCAAATTCAACCAAGAGGTTGGAACCAAAAAGGGCGTGGAAAAAACAGAGAATATTCAAGACCGTATGCGATTCTTATGCGTGGTGTCTTAATTGAACCTCATTTATATGTCGCATTTGGATCAATAGAAGATGCCGAAATTGCCTCCAAACAACATATTTGTCTGGCTCGAAATGAAGATATTCTTTACCCGGATAAAGAAATTATTGAAGTAACAGTGGAAGAATTTAATAAAAATGAAGAGTTATTTGCAGGGTTTGAACTTGTATTTGAAAAAAATGAACAATCTTTTATGGTAGGATTCAACAGATTCAAGCAAAATGAACCAATGTACGGATATTTAAAAGTGGTAGGTACGCCTGTAAAAACAAATTATTAATTCCATTGATTGCCTTTTGGAACTAATGATGGTTAATGGTTAGAATGATTAATTTGCCCTTTCAGGGCGGTAATGGACATCACGTAACACCCGTTTTGCTGCCACGAATTGAAATTCGTTGAAAACCCAAGGCGATGCCATTGGGCTAGATTGAATTGGGCTTTCAGCCCGCATAAATATTGCAACGCAACCTGAAAAGCTAATTTATTTCAAATCATCGTCAACGTCGTGGGAATAAATACAACAGTAATAGAATTGGGCTTTCAGCCTGAAGAAACATACAGCCTGAAAGGCTAATTTATTTCAGCCCAAAGGCAACGCCTTGGGGATCATAATGCAACAATAACAAACAGCGGGCTGAAAGCCCAGATAAAGAAAAAAAGAAACATGGCACAATCATTATCGAAAATATATGTGCATATAATATTTCATATTAAATACACATCAGTTGAAATTCGTTCAGCAGATCGAAAAAAACTGTATGCATACATTGGTTCTGTAATAAACTCAAATGAGTCAATTCCAATAATCATTAATGGCACCGCCGACCACATTCATATACTGTGTGTGATGTCCAAAAATATTGCTCTGGCAAAATTGGTAGAGGAAATAAAAAGACATAGCAGCAGGTGGATTAAAACACTGGATGAATATTACGAATCATTTGCCTGGCAAGGCGGGTATGGAGGTTTTTCCGTTAGCCAATCAGTATATGACAAAACCAAACAATATATCGAAAATCAGGAAATGCATCACAAAAAAACCACTTTTCAGGATGAGTATCGGATATTTTTAAATGAATATGGAATTGAATACGATGAACGTTACATTTGGAATGATTGATTTGCCCTTTCAGGGCGAATGGCACATGAAATACATAGATCCCAGGGCGTTGCCCCGGGCTGAATAGAATTGGGCTTTCAGCCCGGCACAACAAACAGCCTGAAAGGCTAATTTATTTCAGCCCAAAGGCAACGCCTTGGGGATCATAATACAACATTAACAACCAGCGGGCTGAAAGCCCAGATAAAAGAATATATGAAAACAATTTGCCCACACATAAAAGCCAAGGGAAAACCCGAAGAAACGACACTCTACGACCATTTGTGTTTAGTAAGTTCTGTTGCTGAAAAAATTGCCGAATATTCTAATATGGATATAGAAACGGCTCGACTCGGTGCTATTCTGCACGATATTGGCAAAGCAAGTTCTGTTTTTCAAAAACGCCTCAATGACAATAAACCTCCCCGGACTCCTTTCCGTCATGAAATTGCTTCATGTTTTTTTCTTTCATTGTTTGATGAAACAATACAACCCGCACTAATAGAAATGGTTATTGCTCATCACAAATCGATACTCCACGATGCACGTAAAAAAGGCATTTTGGATTTAATGGAGGAATTGGATGAAAACAATTTCAACTATCACATAAAAGACTTGGAATTATGGAAAACTGATGCATTGACCATTCTTGAAGCTTTTGGTATAGAAATTCACGATATCTCGATAAAAGAAGCAGAAGATAACTTTAATAAAGTTGTTGAATATTGCCAAAACAAGGTAAGAGAGCGTGGCTATTCCGAATGGAGAGGTTTGCTGATGTCTGCCGACCATTTTGCATCAGCACTGTCCGATAAAACAGAAAACTATCTCGAACGCTTGTTCAAAAAACCAGACCTCAATTTCTATAACCGACAGCACGAACTATATCCATTATCATTCAAAAGCAGCGATTCACCAAAAAAACATACAATGGTTGTGGCATCTACAGGAGCAGGAAAAACTGATTACTTGTTTCGTAGATGTAAAGGAAGAGTTTTTTACACTTTACCGTTTCAGGCTTCGATAAATGCAATGTATAAAAGGGTGAAGAACGATTTGGAAAAAGACAATTCAAATATTGACATTCGGTTATTGCATGCAGCTTCGGGAATTGTGCTTGCAGGAAAAGAAAAAGAAGAGAAAATAATCCAGGGACATGTTGGTGCAGCAGTAAAAGTGCTTACCCCACATCAAATAGCTGCAATTGCTCTCGGAACAAATGGGTTTGAAGCAATGATTTTGGATATAAAAGGTTGTGATGTAATTCTTGATGAAATTCACACATATACAGAAATAACCCAAGCCATAGTCCTCAAAATAATAGAAGTGCTAAACCATTTAGATTGTAATATTCATATTGGTACGGCAACAATGCCGGCTATTTTGTACAATAAAATAATTGGGTTACTCGGGAAAGAAAATGTTTTAGAAGTATCGCTTGATAAAAATGAGTTAGAGAAATTTAACCGTCATCAGGTTTACAAAATTGACACATGGGCAAGTGCTGACAATGAAATACTGAAAGCAGTACAGGAAGACAAAAAAATACTGATTGTGTGCAACAGGGTAAAACATGCACAAGAACAATATTTACGATTAAAAGAGCAATTTTCAAATATTCCAATCCTCTTGCTTCACAGCCGATTTACCAAAGGAGATCGCAACGAAAAAGAACGATTACTTATGGGTTTGGATGAACAGGGTAAACCCACCGGTAATTTCAACACATCAACCAATGCATGTATTGTTGTTTCTACTCAAGTAGTGGAAGTAAGTATCGATATTAGTTTCGATATAATGATAACAGAAGCAGCACCTCTTGATGCGCTCGCACAACGATTTGGTCGTATCAACCGAAAACGAAACAATGATACCATCGGTAAATATAAACCAATATATGTGCTTTCTCCACCCGAAAATGAAAAAGAGGCTAAACCTTATAATTTAGAATTAATTAAGCGAAGTTATGCGGTGTTGCCTCATGGTGAAGTAATGCGCGAGAACCAACTGCAAGAAAAAATAGATGCTGTTTTTACAGAGATTGATTTCTTAAAAATAGAACAACATTCAGTGTTTAAAGAAACCGGAAAGTGGAATATTGACAAATTAACGCATAACTCAAAAGCCATCCTTATGGACTTGCTTGATATTGACAGCGTAAGTTGTATATGCGAAAGCAACGTGGATGATTACTTAACAGCCAATCCTGAACAAAAAGCCAAGATGGAAATAAGTACCCGATTTTATGTTGTTCGTGGACTGCGTCAATTAGATAAAGGCACATGTCCGTTTGTAATTCCCGACATAGCATATAGTTCTGAACTGGGCTTAAATGTAGAATTGGCAAGGCCGGAAAACTATAACACAAAATTTTCAGCTAAAACACAAATATTATGATAGCAGCAACAATTGGAAAAACTTTTCTAAAAACTTTTAACGAAAAAACAGGAAAGAATTATTCGGCAAAAGAGTTTTTTGAGATGGAATATTTTGAATGTTTTTATAATCATCCGAAATATATGCAGTGGGTAACTAACTCTCCTTTTGTACAGATGAAAGCAGGACAAAAGCCTGAACTACTAAAATCGAATGAACGCAAAGAGAAACTTAATGATCTGCATAACAAAATTGATGAAGGGGAATGTGACGCAAGTATAGCTATAGGATTTCCCGCTTCAGAGTTAAAGGAATTTGCTACAACTTCTGGTTTAGTTACAGATATTACGTCAACTACGGAAAAAGATGATATTTATTTTTCGTGGATTGGCGGTGGATTAGGCGTTGGAGTAGCTGGTGGTTATTCAATATATTTTGATGAACCTGAAATTCTATTCGATATATATAAAGGGTGGCACGAATATCGAAATCTACTAAATGACAGCTCACTACACTCCATGAGAGGCAATCAAATAAATACATGGAATGGACAATGGTTAAGTTTATATTACAACAAATATTTCAGAGAAGATTTTGACTTTACTCATCTACAAAATAGAAATGCAATTTCAGTATCTGAGAAACTTATTGAAGTAAATACGATTAATTGGAGTGACCTTTTTTTCGAAATCTCTAATAAGTATTCTAAGAAAACAGTAATTGGCTACGTTTATAGCCTTGGGCAAACAAATAAAACCTTAGGTTTTTTTCCTTTTTATTTTGAAAAGGCAGAAACATTGAAAAAGTATTATACAGTTCTTTTTGGCGAGCAAGCAGCCATAAGCGAAGCTAAAGATTATCAATCTTTATTTGGCATACACGTAAAACGAGCATGTGAACTTGGTTCTATTGGTTTGCAAGCACTTGAACCAAAAGACCTGCGAAAATATTTTGGAAATGATTCTAACCTAAAATTATTAAAACCAAAAACCGGTAATGATGAAGAAAAAAACATAAAATCACTGCAAAAAGATTACGAAAACATAATTACATACAGAACATATAAAACTTGGTTATTAGCTATGATTACAAAAAACAAAGAAGAATCGCTGGAATATACTGCAGAAGTAGCTAAAGCACTTCACGAGTATAGAGACAAAGCATCAAAAAATGATAGAAAAAACCTTATTGATAAGGAATTGCTATCAGCAAAATCAAAAAAGCAGTTTTTAGATGCCTTGGTTGCCATTGTTAAAGAAGTAGAACAAGATTCGCTTCAGGTATTTAAAACATTACGCGATAAAGTACACTTAATGTCGGCTGAGGACTTTGGCTACTTTGTGGTGCTATTGAAGTTTGATTATGCGTATGCGGAAAGAGAGCGCAACTAAATCATTCTGAACTTAAAGCTTTACACACAGTCTTGGCTTTCGAGATAAAATAAAAACAAACATTAAAACATATTAGTTATGAGCACAATTTATATCAGAACATTAAAAAGAGCAGAACATACAGTGTTTTGCGTTGCTGATGGTCAAAAAACCTATTACGATCCACAGTTTGGCAGACGAATTCCATATTCAAGTGGGCAACAAATAAAGCGATCCTTGGTTGATGCTCTTTCTAAAGCATTAAATGAAGTGCCATCTCCAACAACGTTCTTATTTGATGTAAATAATAAAGGAGAAATGAAAGAGGGTGAGGTATATGCAACTTGCGACCCATCATTTGCCGATCAGTTGCTGGGTGGATGGATGAAAGCAGCAAAAGGGGGAA
Organism: Alkalitalea saponilacus; assembly: GCF_900168165.1. Lineage (GTDB taxonomy): Bacteria > Bacteroidota > Bacteroidia > Bacteroidales > Marinilabiliaceae > Natronoflexus > Natronoflexus saponilacus. Next base: position 3,780 of record NZ_FUYV01000035.1, on the reverse strand, counting down.
AAGATAGAACAATTAAAAGACGAAGTCCTTTATCTATTTCTTCAATGAGAGGATTACATCCTTTACTTGCAGGAGTTGACTCAGAGAATATATCTTTTGATAGAAGTGATAGGCCAAATAATGAGGTTATTGTAAGAAATGAGAAAGGCGAAGCTTTGACTGAAAATGAAATTACAGAATTCCTTAAAGGAAAAGATCGCAGTTTGAGCAGAAAGTGGATTTCAGATAATCGTCGTGCAACAGGTCTTTTCGTTCAAGACATGGCAATTGATCTACGTCGTTTATTTTGTGTTTTACTCAACAGGTTAGAACCCGAAATTACCGAAGAAACTGAAACAAAATTGCGCGAAGCCGGCTGGCAAGAAACCGAAACTGTTTTTGGTACTTGTTTGGTTGCTCCAAAAGAACAAAGAGAAAAATTAGCCAAGGCGCTTGCGAACGCAATAATTAACTGGACAATTACATCAAACCAATCTCGTACGTTTAGCCTCATGGAAACGCTTGCTGTTTCTATTTCTGATAATGCCAATAAAATTGCCGGAAGCATTCGTGCAAAACTTAAAGAAGAGGAAGAAAATAAAGCTGAACCGATTATAGAAGAAAATATAAACGGCGTTGATAGTTTTGTTACTCTACAAGCAGGTGGTTACATACGAACAAAAAAGGAATCTGCTGACGCTCTCGAAAAAGCAGAGAACCGCTTAGTTGAATTGATGATGGCGTTCGACTACGAAAACCAAATGCTGGTAGTGTAATATTACTAATTTTCCCCGAGAACTTTTTGATCTCGGGGATTAATAATTAACCATGATCAGTTCTCTTTTATGTTTCACCGAAGACTGCAACCTTAATTATCTGCAATTAAACAAACAGATTGAAACCTGTTTATATTTTAACCTTATTCAAAAGCAAGGTGTTGAATAATTTAAAATTGCAAGACCAAACACAGAACCATGCCAACAAAAGAACTCACAAAATTTCTTAAAGCTCTGACAAAGCAAGAGTTAATAAACCATGTTATGGAACTGGATTTAAAATACAAAGCTGTTAAAGAACACCACCAATTCCAACTCTCGTCTGACATATCTTCTTTTCTTGAAAAGCAGAAACAAATTATAGAAAATGAATTCTTCCCGGCACAGGGACTTCCAAAATCTCGCTTATCAGTCGCACGTAAAGCCATAACTGATTCAAAAAAGCTTGGATTTCCTCCCCAAGCTATTGCTGATTTAATGCTGTTTTATGTGGAAACCGGAGTAAGATTCACCAATGAATACGGTGACATAGATGAGCCTTTTTACACCAGCATGGAGAACATGTATCGAGATGCAATGAATTACATTAACAAACAGAGATTACAGGAATTATACCAGAACAGAGCACATGCAATTGTACAAGACTCAGCAAATACCGGGTGGGGATTTCATGATACTTTGGCGGATTTTTTTTATTTTTAATCTTTTAAACATCAATTTATTAGTGGGGATTTCATGATACTTTGGCGGATTTCTATTATGAATATTATACATAAAGACAAGTAAAAAGAACTATTGTGAAGCATTGACTTTGAAAAAACGCGATTACTAATATGCAAATAACCGGAACTCATTTCAATTACTATTACGTATGTCATCGGAAACTATGGCTTTTTGCCAATGGTATAAATATGGAGCACACCAGTGATTTGGTGGCCGAAGGAAAACTGATTCATGAAAACAGCTATCCCTTCAGGTCAGAAAAATATACTGAAATCGAACTGGACGGAATTAAAATTGACTATTACGATACTCGTAATCAGGTGGTGCACGAAGTTAAAAAGAGTAAAAGTCAGGAAAAAGCACATGAATGGCAGGTAAAATACTATCTGTATGTCCTCAAACAAAATGGGGTTGAAAACCCGACCGGTATTCTGGAATACCCAAAATTGCGTAAGACCTTGCCTATTGAACTCTCAGCTGATGACGATAAGATTATTAAAAGCATGATTACAGAAATAAAAGAACTTACTGAGTCTAACGACTGCCCACCGGTCATTAACAGCAGCAAATGTAAAAAATGCTCCTATTTTGATTTTTGCTATAGTGGAGAAATTGAAAGTTGATGAACTATGCCTCCATTTAAATCACTTGTTAAGTAGCGTATTGCCTCATTATCCCAACAGCTCATCAGCTAAAAAATCAAACCTAATAACCATGAAACGCACCTACTATTTATTCAATCCCGGCCAGCTAAGTCGAAAAGACAATACCTTGAAATTTACTCCGGTAGCTGAAACCGGCATCACCGATAAGCCAAGATATTTACCTGTTGAGGGAATTGAAGAACTCTATGCTTTTGGTTCACTGGACGCCAACAGTGCTTTATACAACTTTTTAGGGAAAAATAATATTCCGGTACATTTTTTCGATTATTATGAGAATTATACCGGCTCTTTCATGCCACGTGATCATCTTCTTTCGGGACGAATGCTTCTTGCACAGACCTCTCATTACATGAGCAATACCAAACGACAAGTAATCGCTAAAAATTTCATTGAAGGGGCATCATATAACATCCTCAAAAATATGAAGTACTATCATAACCGTGGTAAGGATATGACAGAAATAATTGAGAAAATTGAACAACTTAGGAAATCGATTCACCAAACCACAGCCATTGATCAGCTAATGGGCATTGAGGGAAACATCAGAATGACATATTATGATGCATTTAACCTCATCATCAACGATTTTTCAATGGGTAACCGAACCAAACAACCCCCTCAAAACGAAGTCAACGCCTTAATTTCGTTTGGGAACATGATCTGTTACAGTCAATGTTTGCGAGCTATACATCAAACCCAACTAAATCCGGTAATCAGCTTCCTGCATACTCCGGGAGAGCGCAGGTATTCTCTGGCACTTGATTTGGCAGAAATATTCAAACCATTACTGGTTGATAGAGTCATTTTTAAAGTTCTCAATAAAAAAGAGATCCAGGAAAAACACTTTGATAAAAACCTCAACAGCTGCATGTTGAATTCATCTGGAAAAAAAATATTCGTTCAGGCATTTGAAGATCGACTGAGCGAAACCATAAAACATAGAAAACTAAACCGAAATGTAAGCTACAAACACCTATTAAAATTGGAATGCTACAAATTGAGCAAACACTTACTGGAGATTGAAGACTACAAGCCATTCAAGATGTGGTGGTGATTATAGCTTCAGAGCCAATAAATTAGCAAATTCTCAAGTTCAACAAATCAGCAGCTGTAATATGTATATTATCCTTATGTACGATGTTAACCAAAAACGAACCGGTAAAATGCTTAAATTATGTCGGAAGTATTTAAATTGGATTCAGAATTCGGTATTTGAAGGAGAGATAACAAAAGTAAAACTAACCGAACTTAAAATAAAAGCAGAAGAAATTATGAATGCAGAAACCGATAGTTTGATTATCTTTAAAACACGACAAGAGAAATGGCTTGAGAAAGAAATCATCGGGAAGGAAAGATCTGAAATTGACAATTTTATTTAAAAATAGTTGTCGATAACGCTATTTATAAGTCTTAGAAAGATTCCATTCTTATGAATTTCTCAAAAAAAGCTCTTTGACATACTGCAATCCAACAACATATAAAAGTTGTCGATCTTGGGATACTTTTCAACCATCAGGGGTCGACAACTTCCCTATTAATTATTCAGAATAATCTATTCCCTATAACCCAATAAAATCAATCTTTTTTTTGATTTTTCCAACGGCTCCCAATCGCACCATACTGGAATTGAAATTTGT
>NZ_FUYV01000039.1 GCF_900168165.1 Alkalitalea saponilacus | reverse complement strand
CAATAATTTCTAAATATTCACCATTTTCGGTTTCGTGTAAATTTACATCGACGATTATGCCTAATACATCTTTGACTTTATTGGGAATATCTTCAAGTAGTCTTTTCGCATTCTTTACACCAATTATTTTTCCCTTATCATCTTTCCCGATAATTATTGAACCACCCTTGGCGTTAGCAAATCCACATATCCATTTTAGATACTCGTCTCTCCACGATTCTTTCCATTCAATATTTTGATTTTCTGCCATTTTTCATCATTTTATTCAAAGATAGAAAAAATGAGCTTTAAGCGTGAAATTTTCTCTCTTGCAATAAACGGCAACGTTCCTGGTATAGCCACAGTAGCGGATTTGCGGGCTTCGTCACTGTCCACCGCTACAAAAGCCCACGCGTAGCAGCGAACGCCAAACTACCACCAAGCCCCGCTATTGTTGGCTATACCATGTTACCGCCTGGTGTTCTTTATGTTCAGTCATTTTTTTTTCAATTTGCTACTACTTTCTGTATGCAGTGCGTTGGAGCAGACACACTCTTTGGCAAGCTTTGGTATGAGCGATGGCCCGTGCGGCTTGACAATGTGTGTGGCTGTGAAGCGTGGGCTTTAATGTCGTTCGTTGCTATCAAATTGCTGCTCTTTTGGCGTACAAGTATGTTTGAAAACCTATAAACGTTTCTCTAATCGTTGGAATGTCGCCAAGTTCTTTTTTAGCGTCTCCGATTGCGTTGTATTTCAAAATCAATAAGTCGCCCAATTTGGTGTCGTCCAATTCGTCAACGCCTTGTTTTACATATTGGCTTAAGACAAAATTTAAAAACTCCTGCTGTTTTGGGTCGTAATCGTTGAAATGGATTTTTGCTCTTTCGGCTCTTTCTTGTCGTTCTACTATGTTTGAGTGAAAAGCGATATAAGCCAAAACATCATACAAGTCGCTATTTTCAGCGTTTAGAATCTTTTGAAATTCTTGCAGTTGCTGCTTGGCAAATCCTTTATCTGTCAATTCGTCCAATAGTTTCTTTCTCGTATCGGGTTTGCTCCAAATGGTTCTTAATTCATCTTCATTTTTGAACAGTTCGGGCAACGCTCCAAAAAGGGAATGCAAAAATGCTTCTGCTGAAATTGGTCTGCCGTCTGGACTATAAAACGAAGTGCTAATCATGTGTTGAAACTGACGCACTTTACCGTCTGCCAACTTCACTTTTATCATTCGTCTTGGTGGTAAGTCGCAACGACACATTACATATCCGCAGATTTCACAAGCTGGCTCAGGTTCTCTAACACAAATACATGGTCTTTGACCACAATATTCACAAGGTTGTGGCTGTGGTCTTGGTTGCGGTGGTTCTGGGTCTAATGGTTCGCCATCCCAATCGGGGTCGTCAAATTTGCGATATGCTTCTACATAGTCGTAAATGGTGAAATGGTCTTTGTCGTCAAAAAGACGTGTGCCGCGGCCAATAATTTGTTTGAACTCAATCATGGAATTGACTGGACGAAGCAATACAATGTTTCTTACTTCGGGCGCATCAACGCCTGTACTCAACTTTTGAGATGTGGTGAGAATTGTTGGAATACTTTTCTCGTTATCTTGAAAATTTCTTAAATGCTGTTCACCTAATTTTCCGTCATCTGCAGTAACACGGTGGCAGTAATTTGGATTTTTGGTTTCTGCGTATTGGTTGATTAAATCGCGGATAGCCAAAGCGTGTAACTGGGTGGCACAGAAAACCAATGTCTTTTGACTGTGGTCAATCAAACTCATGAAAATCTTTACCCGATACTCTTCTCGCTCTTTTATTTCAATGATGCGGTTTATTTCCGCTTCGGTGTAGCGTTTGCCTTCTTCAATTTCGCCTTCAGTTACCGTGTCATCATCCGTGTATAAATACTCGTCAATGGTGGTGTCAATTTGTTTGACTTTAAAAGGCGTTAAGAAACCGTCATTGATGCCTTCTTTCAATGAATAGACATAAACTGGCTCACCAAAATAGTCGTAGGTATCTGCGTTGATGGTTCGTTTTGGTGTAGCGGTTAAACCTAATTGAACGGCAGGTTTGAAATAGTCCATTATAGCTCGCCAACTGCTTTCGTCATTTGCTCCGCCACGGTGACACTCGTCAATAATGATGAAGTCAAAAAAATCTTCGGGATATTCTCCAAAATAGGGTGTGTCGTTTGGACCACTCATAAAGGTTTGGAAAATGGTGAAAAACACATTTCCATTTTTCGGAACTCTTCCTTTTTTCTTGATGTCGGCTGGATTGATACGCACCAAAGCATCTTCTTCAAATGCAGAAAACGCGTTAAAAGCCTGGTCGGCCAAAATATTTCTGTCTGCTAAGAATAATATTCTTGGGCTTCTCTGTCCGTCTTGATGTATATTCCATTTGGCTTGAAACAGTTTCCACGCAATTTGAAAAGCAATGGCCGTTTTTCCTGTTCCTGTGGCAAGAGTTAATAAAAGCCGTTGTTCACCTTCGGCAATCCCTTCTAAAACTTTGGTTATAGCATTTTCTTGATAGTAGCGTGGTTGCCATGTTCCGCTTCGGTCTTCAAAGGGAACGGATAATAGTTTTTCTCGCCATTGTGCTATTTCAATGGCTTTTGGTTCATTGGATGTTGGGAACGTCATTTGCCATAGTTCATCAGGCGTGGGGTAGGCGGTTACATCTCCTTCCGTGCCTGCCTGCATATCTATTGCATAAATCTGTAAACCATTTGTACTGTATGTGAACCGAACTTGCAAACGACCTGCATAATCTTTGGCTTGACCCACGCCTTCGGTATAGTATTTATCTCTTGCTTTGGCTTCAATGACAGCCAAATTCCTGTTTTTGTATTGCAGAATGTAATCGGCTTTATCGGGTTTACTTCGCTGACCATGACCGATTAAACGACCTTTGTTAATAGGAAACTCCATGCGAATGCGACTGCCTTCCACAACGCCCCAACCTGCTGATTTTAATGCAGGGTCAATAAATTCTGCTCTTGTTTCGGTTTCGTTCATGCTAATACCGTCTTGTTTTCCAACCGTTTCTTGGCTTAGGAGTTACATCTCTCATAAAATCATTAAAAGCAGCTGCATGTCTACCTTCTTCTGCCACAATTCCCTTTTTAATTAAGCGGTCGTCAATTATTGAATATAAATCTCTGAAAAACTCTTTTGCTACTTTTGGGTAAGCATCATGATAGCCGTTTTCTATTCCCAAATACTTTTTGGTTGTGAAACAGACCAAATCACTTAGCTGAACCATTGGATTCTTTTCTGAATCTATCGGATAACTAAACTCAGAAATCCATTTAACCCGTTTTGTTTTGGTTGGATGAAAACGTCTATGTTTTGTAAGTTCTTCTATTTCTATTTTTAATCCGTCTTTTTCGTCAATGATTACCATACCCCTTGCTGTTGAACCAAGACGCTCTTTTACAAACCATTCAATGGTTGTAATTCCATTATCGTAGCAAAGCAAATAAGGCGTTTTCAACTCTACATGCTCTTTATTTCGGATAGGAGCAACATCATATGCATGAAGTTTATTTTTATCAATGGCATGAAGAAAAACCTGATGTCCACGAGTTTGTAATAGAGTCAATAGGTCAATAGCTAATTTGTTACGGCTTGCCCTTTCATGTCCTGCGAAATGACCGTCTCCGTTTGGACTTAGCAATTCGTGTGAATGCAGTTCAAAATTGTTGGGAACAACGTTATTGAAATAGACATTGATGATTTTTTCAAATTCACCATGAGTTTTATTCCAACCTTTGTCTTTTACAATAATTCCGCCCAATACAAAGATTGGAGCTTCATCATTTTGAAGGTCTCTCAAATTACATCCTGCTTCGTCAAGGTAGAAAAAATGCATATTATTCGATTTCTATTAATTCGTTTTCAAAAGCTCTTCTATGAATTGCTGCTCTTAATTCTTCTACCATATCGAATTTTTTCTGAAAAATGTTTTCAAGTTTCCTGGTCTCCGACATTGCCAATTCTAATTCAGAAGCAATTCTTCTTTGTTCATCAAGTGAAGGTTTAATTAAGGGGCAGTCTAAAATGTCTCCCTTCCTAAGATTGGTTTGGTTTTCACCATTATTAAAAGCTAAAAAGTGTTCATGGCGGTTGAGTTGGTAATACAAATATTTTGTATCAAATTCCTTGCTGCGAATACAGCAAATACGCTGGTTTAAAGAATAGGCATCGTCTTTGTCAATGATGAAACACTTGGCTAATGCTTTCCCATTAGGCACGTCACTCATCACCATTACTATATCGTCTTTAAACAAAGGAAACATTTGCTTTTTGGTTCTTTTAATTATTTTTCCTTCGGTAGATATAAATTTTGAATTAACTACAATGTATTTTCCCTTGGCATCAATGGCTTTTTCATGTGCTTTTCCATTAAAAAAATCACAAGAATCTCCTAAGGTTGTTCTTTCTATTTCATTCATAAGAACTTCTCTTTAATATTATTTAAAATTTCATCTGAGTCTTCATCCATAGCTTCCATTTCGGCTAATATTTCATCTAAGGAGCGATAAACCATTTCAACTTTACCGTTAGGGTTTTTAACACTAAAATCAAAATTGCTCGTATTGATTTCAGATATATCAATTGACCATGATTTTTCAGAGTCAGGTAGCGTTTTTTGCAATTCTTTAAATTCTTGCAAATCATCATCATTCAAAGGCGAAGTTTTACCCAAGCTTCTGCCTGGAACACATTGGTAATACCAAATCTTTTCAGTCGGTTCGCCCTTTGTAAAGAATAGTACAACCGTTTTTACTCCTGCACCTAAAAATGTACCTGCGGGCATATCCAAAATTGTATGGACGTTACAACTCTCCAACAAATGTTTTCGCAATGAAACAGAAGCATTGTCGGCATTGCTCAAAAAGGTGTTTTTGATAACTATGGCAGCACGTCCGCCTGATTTCAAACTTTTAATAAAATGCTGTAAGAATAAAGAAGCCGTTTCGCCTGTTTTAATGTCGAAGTTTTGTTGCACTTCTTTACGTTCCTTACCGCCAAAAGGTGGATTGGCCAAAATCACATGATAGCGGTCTTTCTCTTGAATGTCTCTGATGTTCTCGGTCAGTGTATTGGTGTGAATGATGTTTGGTGCTTCAATGCCGTGCAAAATCATGTTCATTACCCCAATGATGTACGCTAAGTTCTTTTTCTCTTTGCCGTAAAGGGTGTTTTCCTGTAAGGTTTTCAGGTTAGCGGTGGTTTTTTCCATGCGGTTGTACATGTACTCGTAAGCTTCGCACAAGAAGCCCGCACTACCGCATGCAGAATCATAAATTTTCTCGCCAATTTTAGGGTCAATCACTTCAATCATGGCACGAATCAAAGGACGTGGCGTGTAGTATTGTCCGCCATTACGCCCTGCGTTGCCCATGTTTTTGATTTTGGTTTCGTACAAGTGGCTAAGTTCGTGTTTGTCTTTAGCAGTTCCAAAAGGCAGTTCATCTGCCATTTCAATAATCTCGCGTAGGTTGTAACCACTTTTTACTTTGTTTTTTAATTCGCTAAAGATTTCCCCGATTTTGTATTCAATTGATTTCGGATTGTCGATTGACTTTTGTTTAAACTCGCCCAAATAGGGAAAAAGCTTATAATCTACAAATTTGACCAAATCTGGTCCTGTCATAGCTTTGTGGTGGTCGAGTTTGCCGTAAGCAGTTTTGGGCATTGCCCAATTTGGCCAACGGAATTCTTCGTCCAAAATGTATTCGTACGCTTTGTCTTCCAAAGCAGCTTCATCTGCTTTTTCACTCTCCAAGTGGTCAAGGTATCGCAAGAACAAAACCCAAGAAGTCTGTTCGATATAGTCCAATTCACTGTCCGCACCTGCATCCTTGTAAAGTATGTCGTCTATGTTTTTAAAAGTTTGTTCAAACATTATTTAGTCCTTATATAAAATTCATTTTAATAAAAAGCAAATATATAAATATTCACTGGTGCGTTGGCAAGAAAACTGCTCTTTTGCAAGCTGAAGCTTTGGCTTGTGTGTCAGGGCTTGCAAATGTGCAGTTTTGTGTGTGGGCTGTTCATTTTATCGTTTTTCTTTCTTTGTCTTTATGTAGCAAATTGTCTGTTAGTGTCGGTCTCCTACACTTGGCGGTAACGGTCACATATATGAAATGTTGGGGCTGCGGTGTGCGTCTTTGTCTGCCGTTACAAAAGTTGGTGCGGGGCAGAAAGGTTCGTATAAACATCTAAACCCCAATATTTTATATATGATGTTGTACACCGTATTCTATTTCTTCATTAATTCATATTCATCCAATAACTCACTTAAATCATTAAGTTTCTTATATCTTGATAAAAATCTGTCTCTAAATGAATAAATCATTGGAAAATACATTATAATTGATGTTATGAGTATCGTTATAAGAAGTGTTATTAAAGTAATTGCTTTTAAATCAGATTTAAAGTAATCAAGAACTTTATCAATATATGAATACCATAATGGC
>NZ_FUYV01000033.1 GCF_900168165.1 Alkalitalea saponilacus | reverse complement strand
GTTTTTATAGTTTAAAAACGCGAAAAAAATTCACGTTTTTTTCTTTTATGCAACTAGCCGAATGTCTTGATATATCTGGGATAGAAGAGTGTTTAATTGCCTTATTCGGGTAGTGCTTTTTTTCCTTTGGTTTGCGATTTGTTGCAACTCCTGTTTAAAACTAATTGATAACAAAGGGTTTACGAAATAGTCTTTTTGAAATAAGCATGACCACATCCAAACCCACCCTTTCTTTGTAACTATATAGTAATTAGATCTATCCATCTTTTTAACCAATCCCCTTTCTATCAACTTGCTCAATTCATAGCGGATTTTTGCGGTTTTTGGATTTTTGTTAAAATCAACCAGCAAATCTTTTGTCTTGAAACCAAAAGTCAAGTACTTTGGTCGCAACAATATACGGATTAACTCAACTTGGAATTGATTACGTAAATCCGGAGCTGCAATTCTCTTGCCATTTTCCTTTATAACTGGTTTGTCCAAATGTTGCACATCTTCAAAGATGCACGGGTCTGTACCACTCAAGGCCTCAAAATAGCGGTTGTTGCAACCATGCGAGTACCATCCATATGCCTGTAAATTCCAGGCTGCTTTTCTTAATTTTCGCCCGGGCAAATCCGGGGAGTTTATCGTGGTCTCTACACGGAGCAACCAACCGCCTTTGTTGTACATTTTAATAGAGTTGCTTCTGTGCCAATGTTTTATGGTTGCCTGTTTCTTTACCCTGTATAGCCTCGTGGAGGTTTGTTTATAAACCCGTTTGGCATCAAATATGGTATGTAGGTTATCGGGGTATCCAATAACATGTTGTTCAGCTAACAGGTGACTAAACAGGCTGTCTAAATATCTTGGCGATTTGAATATTATGTTTGAGCACAGTTCGGTTTGTCCAATGAACCAAGAGTGAGACAGAAGTTTTGAACAGGTTGAACGATGCCCTTTATGAAATTTAAAAAGTTTGCCCATCCATTTTTCAATATGTTCTACTATCCAATCGCCTTCAGGCAACAATGATGCAATCTTTTTAAAACGGTCTTCATCTGATACCTGTATAAAGGAATTGTCATGCATTTTATAAGAAATGCCTTCTTTTTCTAATTGTTGTTGAAGAATATAATGACCATTGCAGAAAAATCTGCTTGGAAAAGGAAGGTAACTTGATATCTTTAAACAACAGAAACCTAAATGCTTGTCATGTAGATAAATGTAATATTGCTTAATGGGTTTTTCTGTGATATACAACCTGTTGTACTTTCCTGTTCCTTCTTTTCTGTCAAACTCCCTAACTGTTGCCGATTTTACAAATTCCTTTGTGGTTAGAATACATAAAACTTTATCTATTCCTATTGGTTGTTTTTTATAATAGTTATCAAGCACATACTGTTTCTTATCTCCATTGGTTCCACCGATACTGTCCCACCAGATAACAGGAATATTATTGTGGATTGCGTACTGTTTTATATGAGCATTAAGCTGGTCTGTTAAGCAACGCACAACCCCATTGGTAAGTTTGCTGAAATTCAGATTCTTCAGTAGTTGGACAATATTGGAGTCTTTGTATGTACCAAGTATATAGCCATTAAAAACCAATCTGTCAAAGCAGTTATATGTTAATGCAATATGCTCTTTGTATTGCTTGTAAAATGTATTGTTCATTATACAAAGGTAGAGTCTCTCCTTTAGGCTGCAATACCAGATTGGAACTTTAGTTCGCTAATTATAATTATTTAATCTGAACGGGCTATGATATAAACTGGTATGGTGTTATAAAATGCAGAATTAAGCTGCTGAAAAATTGCACAGAGATGAATCCACATGTTTATTTATTATTTATATTTGCATGCCATTTAAATAATATTTATTGTTAATTAATAACTCTAACCTGAGTATGATCACCAAACTGTTTTGTTCAACATTGATGTTGTGTGCCTGTATTATTGTAAATTCCCAGGTAATTACCGTAAGCGGAACCTTAATCGATGCTCAAACAGGCGAGCCTCTTATTTCTGCTAATGTTTATGATGCAAACACGCTAACCGGAAATGTTTCCAATTTGTATGGTTTCTATAGCGTTAAATTCCCCTCCGATTCCATTCTTTTAACAGCTTCATTCACCGGATATCAAGCCATTGAAAAATATATATGGTTAAGAAGAGATACTGTTGTGAATTTTATGTTAAAACCTGTGGTCGAATTGGAAGAGGTTGTGGTAACTGGAAACTCTCCTTTGCAATCTGTTCAAAGCACACAGATGGGAACCATTAACCTGACGCCATCTACCACAGATATATTACCTGTTCTGATTGGTGAGAAAGATATCATTAAAACCCTACAGCTAATGCCGGGAGTGCAAGGGGGAACAGAAGGAGCCAGCGGTTTTTATGTTAGGGGAGGAGGCCCCGACCAGAACCTGATTTTATTGGATGGTGTTCCGGTATATAACGTGAGTCATTTATTTGGTTTTATATCTGTATTTAATTCCGATGCCATTAGAAATGTCACCTTAACGAAGGGTGGATTCCCTGCACGTTACGGGGGACGTTTGTCTTCAGTACTTGATGTACGTATGAAAGAAGGAAATAATAAGGAATTTAAGGGGGAGGCATCTATTGGGATTCTCTCTTCAAGCGTTACGCTTGAAGGTCCTATTATTAAGGACAGAACTTCTTTTATGGTTTCCGGACGCCGATCCTATTTTGATTTGCTGACATATCCGTTTCAAATGATGTATAACAAAGGAAACGATGATGAAAATATTTGGATAGGTTATTTTCTGCATGATTTTAACGGGAAAGTAAATCACATCATCAACGATAAGCACCGACTATATCTCAGCGTTTATACCGGAAAGGATAAGTTTTTTGCACGCGACAAGTATAAAAGCAATTGGTTTGACGGAGAAAACAGTTACTCATACCAATATAATGATAAAATTGGTTTAAACTGGGGAAATACCACTGCAGCGTTTCGTTGGAATTATATCATTAACCAGGAACTTTTTGCCAATTTTACGGCTACTGTAAGTAATTATAAGTTTCAGGTTTATAATGACTATAAATACAGTTCCGGTAGTGCAAATGCACCTAATAAAGAAGACTATTTCTTTGAGTATTATTCACAAATCAGGGATTTTGGTTTAAAAGCCGATTTCGACTATATCCCAAATAACGACCACTATGTACGATTTGGATTTCAGAGTACCTTACATCAGTTCTCGCCGGGAGTTACGGTTTTTAGAGAGCAATATAATGATGCAGTAAATCCAACCGATACGGTATTTGGCAACCGAAATATTCCTGCTTATGAGTTTATTGCATATGCCGAAGATGATTGGTCAATTAATCATTGGTTAAAAATCAATGCAGGTCTGCACTTTTCACTTTTTAATGTCCAGAATAAAGCTTACGCTTCATTGGAACCTCGTCTTTCAAGCCGTTTTTTGTTGAGCAGGAATCTATCATTAAAGGCTTCCTATGCCAGAATGCAACAATATTTGCATTTGCTTGCCAACTCCTCCATGGGATTGCCAACGGATTTATGGGTGCCTTCCACAAAAAAGATAAAACCTCAGGTTTCAGATCAGGTTTCACTTGGTTTGACTTATGCCTTGAACAATCGATATGAGTTTTCGGTGGAGGGATATTATAAATGGATGGACAGGCTGATTGATTACCAGGAAGGTGCCGGATTTTTTGATTTGAACCGTGGTAATTGGGAAGACCTGGTCACATCAGGAACCGGAGAAAGCTATGGGGTTGAGTTTTTTGCTCAAAAAAATTCCGGAAAGTTAACAGGATGGTTGGGATATACTCTGTCGTGGTCAAACAGGCAGTTTGATGAAATTAGTTTTGGTAATAAATTCCCCTATAGTTATGATTCGAGACATGATGTTGCAATTGCAGCAACCTATAAGATAAATGAGCGTAGAGATTTTGGAGCAGTATGGACCTACCGTACCGGTTATCCTTTTACTCTCGAAGATGAAAAGTATTTTTCTCAAACCGGATATTTCCCTGAGCCTGGTATTGCAAACGGAGAATATCAGTCGCGATACGGCCATTATGGTCATATAAACCAATCTTCAATTCAAATACTAGAGGAAATAGAGCATTTTCAAACCCGGAACAATTATCGCATGCCGGGTTATCATCGCTTGGACGTTGGTTTTAACTTTCATAAGCAACGAGAACGAACACATCGAACCTGGAGCCTTGGTGTTTACAACGCTTATGGACGTAAAAATCCGTTTATGATTTACACGTCGAAATCATATGATTGGAATACCGGTGTTGAGTCTACAAGATTAAAGCAGATAAGTCTGTTTACATTTATTCCATATGTTAGATGGAGTATCAAGTTTTAATCTTTAACGAGTGTCGTGAAAATCTTTTCAACCTTTAAATAGTTTTTCAAATGAACCATATACTTAAATACACTACCTATTTTATTACAATATCGCTCGTCCTGTTTCTGTTATACAGTTGCGAAGATGCCGTAACTGATTTTAAAATTAAGAGCCAACCACCTAAGATTGTTTTAAACGGGTTGTTGGAGCCTGATAGCATAATAAAAATACATCTACATAAAAGTGTAGGTATTGACGAAGTATTGTTGAATGCTGCAATTGAAAATGCCAAAGTAGAATTATTTGAAAATTCTATTCATATTGGTACGCTTAACCATACGGGTTATGGTTATTATGCAATAGATAATCTGTATCCAAAAGTTGGTTCAACATACCGAATAGAAGCTTCTGTTGACAAAATTGGATTGGCATGGGCTGAAACGACCATTCCAAAGGCTCCGGAATTTAAAGAAATTGTAACCAGCTACCGCTACAACGTACCTGAACGTGGCTGTTCGGGTTGCGGTCTTACCAATCGTTTAAACATTGAGATTAAGGCAGATGCTGACCCGGGTGAGTTGTATTACCTTGCGGTTTCCGCCATGGGCTATAGATATTTGATTGATTATGGTACACCTGAGTGTGAAGAGCTTTATAACTCTGAATACGACTATTATTACAATGATTGTGTTTTTCCGGAGGCTGATACATTGGGTTTATCTCCTCAAATGATTGAGATGGGAACCAATGATAAAAGAAATACATTTTTAAGGAGTTCGTGGGACAGCGGGATGAAAAGCTATTGGTTAAGTTATTTTGACTATGAAGAACGTGGATTGAAACAATATTTCTCTAATGAGCATTTTAGAAATGAAGCTTTAACTATAAATGTTGATATTATTTCCTCCAGGTTGTATAATAATGAGTCCTCAGAATTTGATTTGTTGGTATACAGATACGATGAAAACTATTATAAGTTTCTTCTCTCCTTAGCACGCAGAAATGAAGCGGAAGATTTTTTGTTTACCGAGAAAGTATCGATTTATTCCAATGTAGAGAATGGGTTAGGGGTTCTGGGCTCTGCATCGGGAACGGTTGTGGCAGTTGAGTATGATGTTGAGAAGTTCACGCAATCAAGTTTAATCGATGTCATAGATTGAGATTTGTTGTGAATTGCACCTGACATTATAGCCGCCAGTCTGTCCATTTGTCATATTGTTGCCTTTGGCATACGCTTTGAGCTATTGCCTGCGCGTTAAAATGAGACGTATGTCTCATTTTAATCAAGTATTTTTTAAATAATTCAAAACATAAATATTATGCAAAAGGGAAACATTGGTGTAAGTACGGAAAACATTTTCCCCATTATTAAGAAGTATCTGTATTCTGATCACGAAATTTTTCTTCGTGAGTTAATCTCCAACGCAGTGGATGCCACGCAAAAGTTAAAAACTTTTGCCAGCGTAGGAGAATTCAAGGGAGAGCTTGGGGACACAACCATTCGAGTTAGTATTGATGAGAAAAAGAATACCATTACCATCAGCGACCGCGGTGTTGGTATGACTGCCGAAGAGATTGAAAAATATATTAATCAGCTGGCTTTTTCCGGTGCCAACGATTTTCTTGAGAAATATAAGAAAGATGCCAATGCCATCATCGGACATTTTGGTTTAGGGTTTTACAGCTCTTTTATGGTCTCGAAAAAGGTTGAAATCATTACCCGTTCTTTCAGGGATGATGCTCAGCCGGTAAAGTGGAGCTGCGACGGTAGCACCGAATTTACCATCGAAGATGCTAAAAAAGAGGAGAGAGGTACCGATATTATTCTCTATATTGATGATGAGAATAAAAACTTTGTTGATAAAAATGAAATCAGCAAACTTCTAAAGAAATATTGCCGCTTCCTGCCTGTTGAAATTGCTTTTGGTAAGAAAACCGAATGGAAAGACGGTAAAGAGGTTGAAATCGATGAGGACAACGTGATTAATGAGACCAATCCTCTCTGGACCCGCAAACCTGCCGATTTAAAGGATGAAGATTATCAAAAGTTTTACAGGGATTTATATCCCATGTCGGACGACCCGTTGTTTAACATTCATCTGAATGTTGACTATCCTTTTAACCTGACAGGTGTTCTTTACTTCCCAAAAATTAAGAGCAACATTGAAATTCAGAAAAACAAAATACAATTATATTGTAATCAGGTTTATGTTACAGATTCGGTGGAAGGGATTGTTCCTGAGTTTCTGACACTATTGCACGGAGTGCTTGATTCACCGGATATTCCGTTGAATGTTTCCCGCTCTTACCTGCAAAGTGATTCAAATGTGAAGAAAATTTCCAGTCACATTACCAAAAAGGTGGCAGACCGATTGGAGGAAATTTTTAAAGCCGACCGCAAAATTTTTGAAGAGAAATGGGACGACCTGAAGCTTTTCATTGAATACGGCATGCTAACCGATGAGAAGTTTTACGACCGCGCTTCTAAGTTTGCGTTACTGAAAAATACGGAAGGCAAATATTTTACATTCGAAGAATACAAAGAGATTGTTAAAACCAACCAGACAGACAAGGACGCCCAACTTGTTTACTTATACAGCACCAATAAGGACGACCAGTACACTTTTATTGAGGCTGCCAAAGCCAAAGGTTATGATGTGTTGTTGATGGACGGTCATTTCGATAGCCACTTTGTAAACCATGTTGAGCAGAAATTTGAGAAAACCCGTTTTGTTCGGGTCGACAGCGATGTGGTGGATAAATTGATTCCGAAGGACGAGCAGCACGAAATGAAATTGAGTGCGGAGCAGAAGGAAAACCTTACTTCGGTATTTTCATCGCAAGTGCCTCAATTGGCAAAATCACATTTCCTTGTTTCGTTTGAAGCAATGGGCGAAACCGATACACCTGTTATGATTACCCAACAGGAATTTATGCGGCGCATGAAAGAGATGAGCGCTCTACAGGGAGGTGGTATGTTCTATGGTGAAATGCCGGATAGTTACAATTTGGTTGTGAATGGAAATCATCCTTTGGTTACAAAAATTGCAGGAGATGTTGATGAGCAGTTGGGAGAAAAACTGAAGACCATCACCAGCAGAGTAGCCTCGCTCAACAGCCGGAAATCTGAATTGGAAGCTGCTAAAAAAGATAAAAAGGAAGAGGAGATTCCACAGGCTGAAAAGGAGGAAATGGAAGATGTTGAGAAGAAAATCAGCGAGCAAAACAACAAAAAAGGTGAATTGCTTAAAGATTATGCCTCAGGAAACAAGCTTGTTTCTCAACTGATTGATTTGGCTCTGCTTTCAAATAACATGTTGAAAGGTGAGGCTTTGAATAAATTTGTTAAGAGAAGTATTGAGTTGATATAAAAACTAGATTGTTTTTAGAACAATAGATTGGAGTTTGGTATTTGTCAGAAAGAAAATATTTTGATGTTGAAGGATTTTCTTTATAATTAATGGGTTTTGTTTCTCCCCTTTAGGCTTCAACTTGAGACTTCGGTGTGAGCTCAGTCGAACACACTGCCGAAAGGGATTCGGCGGGACGAGATTATGAAAATGAACACATCTTGCTGACAATATTAGCTGCCAAATAAACGCAAAGAGCACAAAGATTCATTTAATCTTTGTGCTCTTTTATATTAGATTGAGTTATCATAACCAATCGAAAGTGCGTAGATGTCTGTAGTTTTTGGTAAAAGCTTCTTTCACTTGCTCGAAATTCTCTGGTTCTTTCAAACAATTCATCAAAACATTTCTTATCGCCATTGATTCCTTCTATATTATCCCACCAGATTATTGGTTTTAGCATACTGTTTCATATGGGAATTTAATTGGTCTGTTAAGCAGTGAATAACACCATTGGCAAGTTTGTCGAAATTTAAATTCCTTAGTAATTGTACTTTGTTGGAGCATTTGTAAGTGGTTTGTATATAGCCATTGAATCTAATCTGCCAAAATAACTATATCCAAATGATATACGATCTTCGTATTGTTTGTAAAAAGTATTATTCATTCTCCGAAGGTAAATTCTCTGAATTATGCTGTAAAACCAGATTGGAATTTAAGTTCGCTCAAATTAAGTTTGCAAAGCTAGCTTTATATCAAATCAATAAAGCGCTTATATTCATGTTGTTAAAAAACGTTTCTTTTGAGTTGACACATCAACAGTAATTCTCAACTAATCAACAACCTTCTTTTCAATATACCTCGAATTCAGTAAACGTAAAGCTCCCATGTAATCAAGCTTAAACTCAACCAAATCGCCAACTTTATAGGCACGGGGATTGTCATTTAGATCAATTACCACCATATCGGAACTGGCTCCGGCTATTTCGATGTTCGAATCGGAAGGAACAATGTGTGCAACCTCCACATCAAGAATTCCAATGTCAATTAATGCCCTGCAAGTGGTGGCGTCGGGTTCAATGTGGCTGAAGTCAAAGGTTTCACCTTCAACATTGTGCCCCAACTCGCCGGAAGGAGCCTTCGGCTTTTCTGTTACTTCAATGATTTCAGCAAAAAGTGAAATCACATCGTTGTGCATAAATGGAAATGTGGAGTTATTATACACATCGGACGCCAAAAACAGCGTATCACCTACTCTGAAATGATTAATACCTTCGGGAAGCTGATTGTGCAATACCAAAGGAATGGTAACCGATGAACCACCCGATACATAAGGGATCTTAACATTGAAGCGAGCTTCAATCAACTGTTTGTATAAACTCAATTGAATCAGTTTATCTTCATTAGGCAATACACCGTACAAACAGGACAAGTTTGCGCCAAGTCCAACTACCTCGATGTTCGGAAGTTCAAAAACTGATTCGTAAAAGCCAAGCAAATCATCGCGCATCACACCTTCGCGCAATTCGCCCAACTCAATCATGATGATAACTTTATGGGTTTTACCTTGTAAACCGGCCTCAGCTGACAGCATCCGAATGGTTTCCAGCTCGGTATTAAAACTGATATCGGCAAATTGAACAATGCTTTTGATGGAGCGTTTCGCCGGAGGTTTTATGTATATCGTTTCAACCTCGGCGTTGATTTTTTTGATGGTTTTAAGGTTTGTGACTCTTGAGTCACAAACCTGTTTAACATCTAAAGCAAATAACTCTTTCAAATAGGTTGTGTTACCACACAAAAGTTTGGTAACTACAGCCCATTCAATGTTGTTTTTTTTAAATAAGTCGTCTAAATATAGAAAATTCTCCCGAAGTTTAGTCCTATTGAGAGTGATGTAAGCCATAATGTGTAAAATATCTTTAACCTGATTTATTAAAGGAACATCACACTATTCAAATTGTTCTAAATTTTATTCACAACCTAAAAAGAAGTTTTAAGCGCTTCTTCGGTATTCAGACTTTTTATTGGTTCTTCGATTAGAAGAGTTTCGATTGCCTTTAAAGGAATCACCTGTTTTATTCACAACCTGTTTTGGGGTTTTTACAGGATTCATATCCTGTAAAGGATATGGATGGGAATCAACCACATCCACCTTTAAGCTAATCAGCTTTTCAATGTCCCGCAAATAGGCTTTTTCTTCAGCATCACAAAAAGAGAGTGCTTTACCATTTGCTCCGGCGCGGCCGGTTCGTCCAATACGGTGAACGTAGGATTCTGGAATATTTGGTAAATCAAAATTGATAACGTATTCCAGGTTATCAACATCAATTCCCCTAGCGGCAATGTCGGTGGCTACCAGAACGCGGGTGGTTTTATCTTTAAAATTGGATAATGCACGTTGACGTGCATTTTGCGACTTGTTTCCATGAATGGCTTCCGCGTTGATGTTGTTTTTCTTCAAAACTTTTACTACTTTATCGGCTCCGTGTTTAGTTCGTGTAAACACCAATACAGAGCTCATTTTTTCATTGCCCAATACCTCAATCAATAATGGCATTTTGTTATTTTTATCTACAAAATATACCGATTGATTAATGGTTTCGGCTGTTGAAGAAACTGGTGTCACCTCCACTTTAACAGGATTTTTCAGAATACCTGCCGATAATTTAACAATGGGCGGTGGCATGGTAGCCGAGAAAAACAGTGACTGTTTTTTGGCAGGTAAAACTGCCAAAAGTTTCTTTATGTCGTGAATAAAGCCCATGTCAAGCATACGGTCTGCTTCATCTAAAACAAATATAGAGATATCACGCAAAGAGATAATTTTCTGATTCATCAAATCCAAAAGCCTTCCCGGTGTGGCTACCAAAATATCAACACCATTACGAAGTGCCTTTACTTGTGAAGTCTGATTTACTCCGCCAAATATTACCGTACTTTTCAAATTGGTATAAGCACCATAAGTGGAAATGCTTTCTCCAATTTGAATGGCTAATTCTCTGGTTGGAGTAACAATCAGGCATTTAATAGCTCGTTTCTGACGAGAATTTTCTGTATCTTCGCTTAATAACTGAAGAATAGGAATTGAAAAGGCGGCTGTTTTGCCGGTTCCGGTTTGTGCACAGCCTATTAAATCTCTTCCTTTCAGTATTTCTGGGATGGCTTCGGCCTGTATGGGAGTTGGTTGTGTGTATCCTTCCTTTGTAATTGCTTTTGAAATAGGCACAATCAAACCTAACGATTGAAATGTCATAAAAATTTATTAAATGAAGTTTGCCTTTGCAAACTATAACAGTTGCAAAGATACAACAATATATCGGAACTGTAATCATCTAAAATTTAAACGCATGAACTATATTCTTTCAATTATTGCGCTTTTCTCTTTGAATATTTCGATAATGGCACAATCCATTGCCAAGATGGAGGTGAACGCAGGCGAGTTTGACCGACACAATATTGTTGTTAACGCAATTATTGACAACGTCTTACACTATAAAGACAAAGATCTGAAGCTGTATGAAATAAGAAATAATCAGAGCTTAGAAGTTCCTTATCAAATCACTTTTTCCGACCATCTTCAAATTCATTGGAGAATAGATGGCCTGTTGAAAAAAGGTGAAACAAAAAGATATGAACTGAGAGTTAGTACTGCTGAAACGAACAGTCGAAACCACGCCAACATCCGTAAAACGGATGATTCATACATATTATTTAATGACTTCCGTCCGGTTTTACATTACAACCATTCTAAAGCCCCGCTAGCCGACGGCATTGATGCATCATTTTCAAGGAGCGGGTATATTCATCCACTCTTTTCTCCGTCAGGAAAAGTTCTAACAACCATACAGCCTCCTGACCATATTCACCATTACGGATTATGGAATGCATGGACGCGCACTGTTTTCAGAGATTCGTCGGTTGATTTCTGGAATTTGGGTCAAAGACAGGGGCACGTGAACTATGCCGGAACCATTTCTGCCACTCAAGGAGAAGTTTTTCAGGCATTAAAAACGCTCCATCTTCATGCAGCCATCGACAGCCTTGGCAACAATATTACGGCTCTTAATGAAACGCTGGAAGTTAAAACTTATCAAACGGGAGAAAACATCAACATCATAGATTACACATCATCATTTTATTGCGATGACGAAGGCGGACTCTACCTCGAAGAGTATCGATACGGAGGATTTGTTTTCCGCGGCAATGAAACATGGAACGGCAGGACTGTTGTGATGCTGACCTCAGAAGGAAAAGACCAGGATAATTCTGACGGAGAGCGTGCCCGTTGGTGCCTTGTAAATGAGACTGGAGAGAATCCGTCCGGGATTCTCATCATGAGCCACCCATTGAATTTTAATCATCCGGAACCTCTCAGAACATGGGATTCAAATGCCAACAGGGGACGCAGTAATATTTTTGTGAATTTCAGTCCCATCAGAAACAGCAACTGGACTATGAATTATGGCGAAAATTACACGTTGCGATATCGCATCATAACATTCAACGGCCGCTGGACACAGCATAATGCCGAACGCGCCTGGCAAGATTTCGCATATCCGCCGATGGTGAAAGTGGTTTATCAATAGTTTTCGCCCGGGCAAATCCGGGGAGTTTATCGTGGTCTCTACACGGAGCAACCAACCGCCTTTGTTGTATATTTTAATACCGACCTAAAGGTCAATTTTAAAGGTGTATCGTAATGATTACCTTTGCATAAAAAATGCAGACTACTCAAAACACCTCATTATCACCGAACCTTGCTTTTGAATACACAAGTTTTGATAGAGTAGTTTTGCGAGGATAAATTCAGGGATTATTTGTGGAGGGTTCTGTTATAAATCTGTTACGGAATCTTGGATTTAGAGAGCATAGTAATGGTGTAATGCGTATACTTACCGATAAATTCAACTCTCATATAAAAAAGACTTCTGAAAAACTTGGTCTGTGTTATTTGAAAATCTCCTCTTATCTGCCTTTTGTGAGTGAATTCTATTTTAATGGCCATAATTATCTGAAAAAGCAGTTTGATTTAACTGGGGTAGAATACACTATGAAGGAAAATGCTTTTACGAAAATATCCGACATTGATAAATTGAACTCCTTGGTATCAGGATTTAAACCAAGTGTTGCCCTTGATAGAATCAATCATTGGATGGATATCTTTTTCAGGTTTGATCAGGGTAGTAAATCCACACGTTCCAAATTACTTCATCATAATTGGTTTAGTTATCAAACCGAAATTTGTACTAATCTTATTTTTAAATCCCCTAAATTTGCCAATGCTTATTTTGAAAAGATTATCGCTAAACACCATACTATCGGATTGCCCGATAAGTTGACTGAGATATTCAGTCTTTCCCGACAAAAGACCAATAGCAAGAGCACTCAGAATAAGTTTAAAACAAAAGCTGTCATTAAACATTGGCTTGAAGGCAACTCAATCAAATGTTACAATAAAAGCGGCTGTTTACTCCGGGTTGAAACCACTATTAATAAACCGGACTTGCCCTGATTGAAGCTCAAGTCTTATCGTTCTCTATTCTCGAAATGTAAAACCTTGTTGTCCCACTTTTTATTGCTAATTGCTCTTGTGTCAAACCAGCTTTTAATCGGGCAC
>NZ_FUYV01000046.1 GCF_900168165.1 Alkalitalea saponilacus | reverse complement strand
ACAACCATACCACTTACCATTTTGGTCAAGGCGTATCATCTTCCTTTTTCGCCTTTTCCGTTTAATGACGGGTTCTGCAAACCTTCATTTAATTTAACCATGCCGTTCTACCTTAGCCCTTCAACCAACTTAGGAAGCATCGGAGGCATTACTTTTCTCACGAATTTCATACCCTCATATTGACACACGTGTCATGATTAGGAACATTGTCCCGGGAGCTTCACCCGATAATGGCTTCACCATACATCCGGTGTCCCGGTAAGGTACTATTGACGGAACAATAGGATTAATCAGTGTTTCAAAGAACAAGTTAATCACTCAATTAAAGACCTTTGCAGGTCGCACTACCCACAACGGTCACATATATGAAATGTTGGGGGATTGCGGGCGTCATCACTGTCTGCCGTTACAAAAGTTGGTGCGGGGCAGAAACTTTCAAGTAACCACCAAACCCCCAATATTTTATATATGATGTTGTGTGCCGTAATTTCTATTCCAAGTCTTTAAGCATTTTCTTAATATCTTTAATTGCTTCTTTAATTGGTTTTTCAAGTAAAGCATAAAATTCAATGTGACCATATCCTCGAAAGTTACCTTTTGTGTTGAAAAGTGCTCTTGATTCATAAGTTGTCATACTTTCAAGTGGAAGATATTCAGACACTGCAATATTTCTTCCTTTAATCCACAAATCAGGAGCAACCAAAGCATAATACCTTAAACAATCTATAAGAGAATCGCACTCAATTTTTGAATTTGCATTTTCAATATTATACATCTTTTCAAGTATAAACTCATCTTTTTTCTGTGCTAAAATTTCTTTAAGGTTCTCACCATGAAATAAATTGAAAAAGGTCTTGAAAGCAAGTGTGTCTTTTGAATCTAAATCCCTGATTATCCTTCTCCAGCTATTAAAATCCCAATTGTCATAATAATAAGGAGTTCTTTGCATTGCATAAAAACCAAAATACAATAGAGTAGTACTAAGTTTTTTAGAACCTACAGTTTTGTCTTTACCAAATAAAGCTTGAAATCTACGAGTAATGTCTAGAATAGTATCTAAACTTAATTCATTAGAAAAATCTATAAGGTGAGTTATATTTTGATTTTGTACCTGATAACCATTAATATTTAATGGATGGTCTTCTAATTCCCATAAAGCACTTTCATATTTACGTAATTCATAATCATCATGTTGTTGTAATAAGAAATTATGTTTTGCTTCTTCATCATCAGAAATTGAATGAGACCAAATTCCATTTTCTATAAAATAATTACATCTTTCAACTAGTGATTTTACACTTCTGTCATGATTATTATAGCGAAGCCAATAGATTCGCAATAACCTATATATTTCATTAATTTTATTATTTAGAGATTCAGCAGAGTTTAGATAATGGAATAAAGACCACATAAACACCATGTGCCTTCTTTCTCTTGCTCGTAAATCATCATCGTAATTTATAAACCAATTAGTGCTGTTTTTAAAGATTAGGTCTTTAATAAAAGAAATACATTCTGGCAACCAATCGGAGTATTCATAGCCATTTTTGAATATTTCATGATTTTCAATCAAAAAAGAAAATGATGCAAAATATTTTTTAATTTTTTCAAGAGTGATAAATTGCAATATCCGAGATGCGTAAATAGGGTCACTTAATGAAATAAAATTATCGGATTCTTGAAGCAAAGATTCAAAACCTGCAATACATTTTAAAAACTCATTAAATCCATGGTCTGAACTACTATTCGTTTTATTTTTATCTCTATGCCGCCAGAAAAAGTCTTGCCATTTTTCCCATTCTTCACTCCATTCAAGTTCATCTTCTTTTATAATATTTTCGAACAATTTCGCTCTTATGGTTTCATTGTCTTCTAGCTGTTTACCTCGCGAGTTCATTGTTATGTATAATTCTTCTCCCTGGTCTGTTTTTTCTGTTTTAAAATGCCAAAATTTGACTTTTGTTTTCAAGAAATCAAAAAATGAATCTTCTTTATTCTCAAAATAATCATGTATTTTTTCTAATGCTTTTACTAAAGCGAAAACAGTCGGGTCTTTGGAATATTCAAGAAGGAACCATGTTGATTTTTTCACACTAACAACTTCATCCAAGCTGTTAATGTTAGTAATCATGTCAATAAAAAAATTATGTGTTAAATTTCGAACTCTATAATCAAATGCAACAGACTCTAATGCACTGTTAAACCTGAACATATTGCAGAATTCCTTTTTTCTATTTTCTTTTATTGATAAGTAAAAAAGAAGAATAAAAAGAGTTGTAAGCCTTTGTTGACCATCAATTAAATATACATCTTTATTGTAGTCACTTTCAGGGAAATGCTCCATCCTGTAATTGGGTTCATAAGAATATAAGAATCCAATATTCATTGGTTTAACATTTTCTTTAGAATCAACTAATTGTTTTATTTCTTCAAATCTGCCGAGCTTGCTTAATTCAGAAATTTTTGCACTTAAATCAGTAATTGCCGATTCAGACTGTTTTCCTTCAATCAAGTCAGTTAAAAATACATCAAGTATTTCACGTTCGTTGTAGCCCCAAACATATTCACGCTGGATTTCTGGAACAAAGAAATTTAAACCTTCGATTAATTCTTCAACCGAAAGTTCTTCCATAAATTTATTTTTAGCCATCTTTCAATTCTGTGTTTAAATAATTTAATAATGTATTCTTTATAGCTTCTTCATTGGATATAATATCATCTTTTGTCCAGTGTTCAAGGTCGTGTCCAGTAGAATGTTCGTTAATGAAATACCTTGCGAATACATTTAAAGTATGTGGTTGAATAAAGTTTCCTTGATTAAAAAACTCTAAAACTTTTTTTCTCTTGTAGGAGTATGGATTGTTACTTATGCTTCTATTTAGAGATTCATAAAGAAGAACTAAGTTACCAATAGAATGAATTGGAATACTTTCAGTATATTCTTCAATGAAATCATCTACCACTTTGACATATTCAGCATCCTCAAATTTCCCCTTAAAATCTTTTAATAGTTCTTTATTTTTAAGATTTTCATCATACTTCATTAAGAATGTGATATACGCTAACTTGTCTTTAGGATTTTGTGGATTTCTTGGAAAAACATGTTCGATATCATTACCTTTTTTAAAAAAAGCGTTGCTTTTTAGTTTATCACGGTATTCTTTATTGGCTTCAATGATATCAAGAAGTAATAATATTTGTACCAATGTTTTGTTATCTCCATCATACCAATTTTTACCGTCTCCAAACACCTCCTTTACTGGTTTATTCCCGAAAACTTCTAACTTAATTTGTTTTAATAAATAAAATTTAAAATCATCCCTTGTTTTACAGTCATTTTGCCAATAATCCCAGATAATCTTAAAATTAAATTCTTTCCTATCTCTTTTCTGCGCAAATAGAAATCCCAAAAAATGATATAGAGTTTTATCCTCATACCAATCTTTAAGAGTATCATTTAGTTTGTTGATTTTTTTATAAACTTCCAAAGAGCTTTCATATTCTTCAATCGCTTCTAAACTTAGGTTTTCTTTTCCTTCACTTTCAATGAACAGGGCAAGGAGTTTATTAATTGGAAATTTTAGAAAACTAAAACTTATATCACCAGTAGGCTGTACCCTAATCCAAGGTTCGTAATAAGTCTTTATATTATCATCTCCCCACCATGCGTTAATTTCATCTAGTCTCCAACCTATCCTTACTCGTCTTTCGTTAACTCTAACAATATTTTTAATGTCAGATTCTCGTTTGCTTTCTTCTAAAGTCACTCTTGTTATCAAAGTTGCTCTAACAAGGTCTGCACCATCTAAATAAATTCTTTTAGAGTTGAGATTTCCAAAAATTCTTTCTTCGTTTTCTCCTTCTATATAATTGCATATGAACATAACATGTTCCAGTAATTTATTCAGAAATACATCTTTGTTATCAAGCTCATTTAGCCATAAGGAAATTGTATTGTAAGCTTGATATAGATAGTAAATATCTTGATGGTCAAATTCAGGCTTTTCCTCAACCAATTCTTCCCATGTAGGGAATACATCTAAAAGTACTTTATCAGAATTCGTTATGTAGTTGTTTAGAAATTTATTTGTTTTTTCTCGAATGGAATTATCAGGAAATCTAACCTTATTTGCTACCAAATTAGTTTCTCCTAGACATGATAATATTAATACCATTGTTGTTAATCGTTGCTGCCCATCAACAACGTTAAAACAACCATTGTCTGTTGGAACAAGTGTGATATTTTGAACACAATAAAACTTTCCTGCATTTGGCGAAAACCTGTCTATATCTTCCAATAATTTACCAACTTGTTTTGCAGTCCATTTGAATCCTCGTTGGTACAATGGGATGTTATAGAATTCCTTATTGTGTAATTTTAAAAATCCATCATTTTTAAAAATGGAATTCACATTTTGAAGCAGCTCATTCATGATATTTTTATTATTATTTCATTGTTCTTATTTGGTAGTAACCCACTTATTATGGCACACAACGTTGAGCAATATGGCATGAGGCGGAATGCGGGCAGCATCATTGTCCACCGTTAGGTGACTTGATGCGGGGCAAAATGGTTCAAGAAACCACAAAACCCGCCTTTTGCTATATTGCATGTTGTGGGTAGTTAGCTTTATATTTAAAATAATTTTCTAATGGTTCAATTTTATATTTCTCACTCCAGATATAATTCGCAATTAGGGCATATTTTATCTTTCAAATCAACCTTTGTACCACAAGCAGGACACTTTGTTGCATCGTGCATCCAATCTACAATTTTGTTATTCTCTATTTCAATGTTCCTAGCATATAGTGCTTTGGTTAGTAGTTCTTGATGTTTTCGTTTGCAACCCTCAATCATATCTTTTAGATTATTTTCTTTGCTTACACCATTTTTATAG
>NZ_FUYV01000032.1 GCF_900168165.1 Alkalitalea saponilacus | reverse complement strand
TAAAAAAATCCGAGACAAGGTTTTTATGAAACTCTTCCGATTCAATGTCATTAATCCTGTCGAGCAACTGGGTTAAATTGGTCTTGAAACATTCTATTTCAGTCCTGTTTGGTTTTACTTTCAGGAAGGCTTTATTTAGTGCTTTCCGTGGTTTCAAGATTTTAATTTCCATTAATCAGTTTTCTCTTAAAAAATTAGTTATTATCTACAAATATACAATTATCTGTGGGTGCGTCGGCCAGAAAACAGCTCTTTTGCAAACTTTGGCTGTGTGTAGGTTTGTGTGGTTTGCAAATGTGCTGTTTTGTGCGTGGCAATCATTTTTCTTCCGTTAAATAGCGAATGTTTATTTTTTTCCTTGGCTTGTTGGCAACGGTTGGGTATATGAAACGTTTGGCATTTCGAAGCACTTTCCTGTCAAGTTACAGCTACTATTGATACGGGCTGAAAAGCTTAATAACTCACTAACTGCCAAATGTTTTATATACGATGTTGGCAACTGGTGTTCATTCATATCTATCTGCTTGCCATTTATTTAGCTTTCTTTTCTTTTCTTGTCATTGCAAAACTGTACCAACCTATCCACGAACCACAAATTTATTTTGTTTTTTTGAGGGTGGGCAATCCTAAAACCGTCATGAAAGAAGGGTGCTTGGGCTGGAATGGCGGAAGCTCTTTTGTAAGCCGTTGGTTTGAGTGTACGCTCGTGGGGGCTTGCAAATGTGCTTACGACTGTGGGTTGGATTCATATGATTTCTTCTAATGCAGATTTCCATAATATAAATCCTTTTTTTCTGTCGGAATAATCATGTATAATTCTTGTAAAGTTTTCAGGGCAGTTCCCTAAAAATGCTTGTCTTCCTTTTTCTTTAATTGTACTAATCTGGTTGTCAATCTGTTTAATTTCGTCAATTAGTGAGGCTTTGTTTTTAGAGGTATGCCAAATGTAAGTAGCTTCTTCTGTGTCTAATGTTTCCAAAAGAATAAAATAACTATTCTTTCCAGCAAGTAAAAAAACAAAGGAAAATGGATTAAGCACAAAACGAATTTTCATTACCAGATTTTCGTGTCTGTCTGCTAAATATTGAATATGTTGTGAGTGTTTGTAATGTTTGTTTTTGAGTATTTCATTTAACAAATCTTCTGCGTTTGAAAATATTTTATTGTGTTCTTGTAATTCATCAGAAGTCAGGATATTTTGCTTTTTGGGAGTGAATTGCTTTAGCAATCCTTTATTCAGAAACTGAAATTTCACACCTTCGACAACTTCTTTATTTATACGGACTATATCTGATG
This sequence comes from Alkalitalea saponilacus, assembly GCF_900168165.1. Lineage (GTDB taxonomy): Bacteria > Bacteroidota > Bacteroidia > Bacteroidales > Marinilabiliaceae > Natronoflexus > Natronoflexus saponilacus. The sequence goes on along the minus strand of NZ_FUYV01000032.1, from coordinate 12,529 downwards.
ACAAGGCTAATTGGGAAGCTAATTTTCCATTTTCAAACTCGGCAAATAATTCTACAGTAATACTCTTTGACTTTAATGTTTTGATGAAATAAGGTTTTAACACCTCAAATTCTGGTCTTATTTCAATATTTTCAACCTGAAATTGGAGTTCGGTATTCATTTCAATAACTGGATATTTGAATGCGACACTTCCATAATGAAACTCCAATTCCTCGATTGAAACTTTGATTTTTTTTTCTATAGTTAAAACCTGATTTGATGAAATGATTTCGTCCTTTGGTTCATCAAACAAAGTTGCTTGCTTGTCAATTTTTCGATAATACGTATTTCGTTTCAAGAAAAGCTTATTGAGATAATCAATTTTATAGTCTCTGTAGTCGTAAATAGTTGGATTTATTTCCGAGCGTTGCACTCTACCAATATATTGGATTAGTTTGCCTTCAAAAGAAAATGGATAAACCAAAAATAAACAACTAATATTTTGCAAATCTGTTCCTTCACCAAAATACTGTCCTGTTGTAATTAAAACCTGAAAGTTGCCTTCTTGTAACGTTTTCCATTTGGCTTTTTTAGAAGATTCTGAATCTTCTCCGCTCAAGGTAATGGCTTCATAAGATTGTTTTAAAAACAAATACAGCGTATCAATATGTTCTTTTCGTTCGGTAATGATAACTGCTTTTTTACCTTGATTTAATTCCGTTTTTACATCTTCCAATATCAGTTTGTTACGAGCTGTATCGTGAACCAATATTTTTGATAAGGTTTCGAAATTATCCGTTTTAGAATTGTAGGGAACATCTAATTCCGTATTGTGGATGATGACTTTTGCATGTTTATAATTTTCAATTTCCGTCGGTTGGATATTGGCAATAATTTCTCCTAAATGGGTGAAAATAATTCTTCCATCATTATACTTTCTGAAAGGTGTTGCTGTTAAGCCATACAAATAATAGGTGTGTAATTTTTCAATCGTATTTCTGAAAGATTCGGCAGGAACGTGGTGACATTCATCAACAATGATAGTTCCAAATTTATTGTGTACAGTTTCTATATGTTTTGGAAGACTCTGAATAGTCGCCACAGTAATTTGTTTGCCAATTTTTGACTTCCCCTGACCAATTAAGCCAATATCTCTTTTCGGAATACCCAAAAATGCTTCAATCCGTTCTGTCCATTGCTCCAATAATTGTTTTCTATGAACAATAATAAGTGCAGGTTGACTTTTATTGACAATTATTTTTAACCCAATAACTGTTTTACCAGAACCTGGAGGAGCAACTATTACTCCGTAATCTTTTTTAGAAACTGCTTCAATTACACCAATTTGATGATTTCGCAAATCAGGAATGAATACAAAAGGAATAGACGGTTTTAGCATTCTTTTATCAACAAACTCAAATTCGATTTGTGATTCCTTGCAAAAACGCAAAAGCTTGCCGATAAAACCTCTTGGAGTAAAAATTTCATTTTCAGATTCTTCAATCAGTTTAAAATAGCGATTCGTTTCAAATGTATTCCTCCCTGATTTCTTCTTGATGAAAAATTCAGAGTTGGCAAAATTTAATTCTTCCTTCAAAAAATGAGTAAGCGTTGGTGTTAATCCATTTCTGTTTATACTTAAAGTACTGCTTAAAGAAATGCTAAGTTTTCCGTTTGTTGGTTGAAGAGTTACTTTCGGAACATCAGGTGATAATGTTTTATACAGTTCGTCTAAAAAATCGGTAGAAACCTTTTGGCTGTTTTTCAAAAAAATCCATTGGTCAGTGAAAGGTTCAAATGTTTCGGGATTAACAAAACAACTATTCCCCTTTTCAAAAGTTGGTTTAAAAAGAGGCAAAGCAATCAGATTTCCGAAACCTTTTCCTGAAAGAAAATCCTGATTGGGAAATAATCTATCAAAACTTGAACTTTTATCAAACATTGAAAATGCACCCGACTGTTCCAGAATTGAAATGAATATTTTCCTGCTCCTGATTGCGGGATATGGCTTATCAAAAAATATCCAAACATGTCCACCATTTCCAGAACGAGAACGCTCCATGTAAGCTGGAATTTTTTTTACATTACAGGCGTTTAGAAAAGTAACTGCTTCCTTTTGCCAATTCGCTTTGTCAAAATCCGCAACTAAAAACCAAGTTGTATTGTCTTGTAATAACGGGTAAACTCCAATCTGATGAAAACCATTCAGGTGTTTTTGAATTTGTTCGTCAGTAAGTTTCAAATAAGATTTCTCGCTGAAATTCTGAAAAGTTCCTCCATTCATTTTATGTGCCCGAAGACGATATGGGTCATAAAAAACGGCTGGCATATATCCCGATTTGTTTCCTTTCTCCCAACGAACAGCAAACACATCTTCACGTCCTTTGAAGAAGGAGCGGAATGTGTTAATGTTGCCTAGAGCATTTCCAATCATCTTTTAAAAATCAGTCAAAAATCTTGATTTAATTCTTGATTTGTAATCACCCCAAGGCATCATTCGTACTGAGGGATAAGAAACATACAGAAATCTTTTAGCTCTCGTGAATGCTACATATAAGTTATTCTTTTCTTGACTTAATTCCTCTCCGCCATTTTGAATTGCTAAATAATATGGAAATGTTCCATCATCTAACCCCACAAGAAAGACAATCTCAGATTCTTGTCCTTTCATTGTATGTACAGTACTAATACAAATACCTTCTTGCTTTAAATCTCTTTTAATTAATCCCAACGAGATTGTATTCTTAAATCCAGTCAAAGTTGGTTTAAGATTATTAAATGAATATTCTTTCCACAACTCTATCACCTCTTCTAATTCGTTATGAATCTGAGCCTTTTCATCGTCATTGAAAGTTGTTGATTTCTTTATAAAATCAGAAATTGATTGTAGCGATTTTTTAAAATTATCTTCCGTTAAAACAGAGATTATTTCTCTTATAAATTGAAAGTAATCATATTTAGATTTTGATATTTCATCCTCGTTTTCAAAATTATTTACCTTTAATAAGGTCTTGAGTCGTTTATTATGTAGCTTATCAGAAGGATTAATTTTTATTCTGAAATAGTAATCAAACAATTTCATGAAAATTGTTTCAAATTTAACTCCAACATTTCCAGACTTAAAATAGTATGGTATATTTTTTTCTTGCAATAATTCTTCAATGTACTTAAAAACAAATTTATTACGCCCTAGAATTGCAATCTTGCTATAATCAATTTCTCCTTCAATATCTTTGTAATTCTCCTTTTCTAAACATTTAATATTCTTAAGATTAATTAGATAGTCAATTTTTTCAACAACATATTTAGCTTCATCTTTTTCACCAGAAGCTTTATACATTTCAAAATGTCCTTCAATTACATAATTGACCGCTTCTACACTTAGTTGCATTAGTTTATTGGCTGCATCAATAACTTGCTTAGAGCATCTGTAATTTTCATCTAGAGTAATTTTTTGAGCGTTGAAATCTTCAACGAAAAATTTTTGCATATACTTAGGTGCAGAGCCGTTAAAACCATATATAGACTGATTAGGGTCTCCCACTATCATTACATTTTTAATTTGGTCTCCACATAAGGATTTCAATAAATAATATTGTGCTTTGTTCAAATCCTGTCCTTCGTCAATAAATATGTAATTGTAAGATTTTGAATATAGATTTTGTACTGCCTCATTGTTTGAAAAAAGTTTATATACAAACCATATTAAATCATCAAAATCAATCGCATTATTAGACTTTAAAATGTCTTGGTATTCATTGTAAAGCAACAAAAGATGTTCTTCACCCTCATCTGTGATTAAATCTTCAGGTTCAGCTAATTCTCTTTTAACAGAGGAAATAAATGAAAGTACTTTTGATTTATATCCTGTTTTATCCTTTGATTCTAAACCTTCATATATGTCTGTGAAATATGGCACTGATTTAATAGCTTCTTCCACAATCTCAATTCTATCGCTTTCATCTTCAAAAATATGGGGCATTTTTTGAAACCCTAAAAGCTTAAATCGTGATTCAAGTATGGATTGACAGAATGAATGGAATGTACCAACGAAAACATTTTTATTTTTTAACTTATCAAGTTCTAACCGCTCTTTTAGTTCTTCACTAGCCTTATTGGTAAAAGTAATTGCTAAAATCTTAGATGAATTATCCTCTAAAAGATTTTTTACCCTTTCTGTTAATACCCTAGTTTTGCCACTACCTGCACTAGCTTCAATTAAATATGAACCTTCACCTAAGTTTACTATTAGAGATTGCTTTGGGGATAAATTAATTTTGCTCATCTTCTATTGGATTTAAAATGTCATTTATTTTACCAAACAGCTCTTGAATTTTAGGTGGTAGTTGTTTGGTTGATAACAATAGTTCATTAGCTATCACTGGAGCAAATTGGGTTTTCATTCCTGTAATAATTTCATAATAATCTACATCTGGAATGGCATTTAATTGTTGTTGTTTTGCTGCTCTGTGTTGAGCATTAGCGCATTTTTCTAATTCCATTTTATGATATGCTGCTTTTACTTCATCAAGATATCCTTGTTCACATAATTCTTTTTCAAAATTGTTATTTGGACTTACAAAAACCACTTTGTTAGGGTCATTAATTCTTGATTTTGAAATTTGCCTCAAAACATCAGTATTTACATCAGGCTCATTGTCACTAAAGATTAAATATTCGACATTAAATGATTCACAAAATCTGATGAATGGCAAATATTTTGTATAACCACCAACTCCTATGAAATTAACACCAAGACAAACATAATCAATATTGAAATGTTTCTTTATAAGTATAGGCAATACTTGTTCTTCAGTTTCTCCTTCAAATAGAATAACTAATTTAGAAAAATACATTTCACCTCTAGTATTGATAACCTGCCTTTGAATTTGTCTTAAATCTTCTGGTTCAAAATCATTTTTTATTACTTTCCCTAATTTAATAGAAGCTGCCTTTTTTGAAATAGACCTTATCTCACTAATTTTTGCATTGGCTGCAATATAATTTGAATGAGTTGAAATTATTTTCTGCCCAACTATTTCATTTATTTGTGAGTACAATTTTTTTTGGGCATTCGGATGCAAATGTGATTCAGGTTCCTCTATTGCTAATATTGGATAATATGGTTTTCCATTATCCTCGTAAATTTTATGATTGAGATTCAAAAAGGATTTTAAAACTAAAAGAGAAGACCAACTTCTAGTACCCATTCCGTGATAATCCATTGAGAATTCAGAATAGTTAATTCTAATCCCTTTGTTTAAGTCACGTACTTTCTTGGTAAAAGGTGTTAATTGAACAGTATTGTTAGTATTGTCCATTGCTGTATCTAGCTCTTTAAGAGTTGTTTCTAGTTCAGTCAAAATATCTGAACTTCCAATTGTTGTTGAGTTTAGTTCTGAAATTAATGCTTCAATTTTTTGTTTATTTTCCAATGAAAATTCTAAAGACGATAAAATTCGCCCTAAATAAGATGACTTTGATTTTATGTCTTCTAAAATATCCCTATTTGCTTCTAAATAGAAGAAAGGTATCTCGTCAAAATAAAAACTTAGTTCTTTATCAAACTCATTGTCATACCAATTAATATCTTCATTCAAAAATTCTTCCCATTGGTCAATGTAAAACTGTTGTTTTCGAAAGGTTTTATTATTTTCTTTAATGATAGTTCTAAAAGCCATTATCTGTTTGCCGTCTTGGGAAATACCTATTCTTTCAGCTTTAAAGACATCATTCCAAACTTCATTGAACTCATTTGTCACATTACCGTCTTCATCAATAGGAACAAATAAAACATCCACAACTATTGTATCATCAATATGTTCCTCACAATAGAAAAAATCATCATTAGATATAAAATGAGAATTGGTTAATGCTAACTGTAATGCTTTTAGCAGAGTAGTTTTACCTGCATTATTTGTACCAACCAAAACAGTTGTGTTTTCAAAATCAACTTCAATATTCCTGAAGCCTCTGAAACCCTTTATTCTTACAGATTGCAATCTTATTCTCATAATTTACTCCTATTTAACCTCCTTGCCGAAAGCTTTTCCCAAATGCTATCAGCAAGTTTTATTTCTTTGTCCGTAAAGCCATATCCATCTTTCAGGATTTGCTTGTTTGTAATTTCAAGAATTTCATCAATTTGCTTTTTCTCTCTCATCATTTGGTCAATAGTTGCAAGCAAATCAGCGTTTTCGGTTTGATAAGGGAGCAGTATTTTTCCTGCTTCGCTTGGCATTAATTCTAAAACTCCACCGCCATAACTGCGACCTACAATTTCGGAAAAAGCCAAAGACAACGAATTATAAAAACTGGCAATGAAAGCGTTTTTATTGGTGTCTTTTTTTATAAACACACGGTGCATTGTGTCCGTTGTATAAGCGTTTGCTTCGTTTAAGATTAAACGAGGATAGAGATTGTTTCTGCGGATAAACAAAGCGTCAGATAATTTAATTGATGGTATTACAAACCAATCATCACGAATACCAGTTTTGTAACCTTTATTGATTCCTTGAGATTCGCCCATTTTAATGTACGAGTTCGCCCCTTTGTGTCCGTTTAGAATTTGTTTTGGCGGAAAAACTAGTAAATGAGCCTTAGCTTTGGTTTGCCTGTTCAATTTCCAATCGTTTTCTGTAAAAATTACACTGTTTACCTGAACGCTTCTGCCAACCATTGGCTTTGCATATTCATTTAGGTCGTAAGCTTCTACAACAGGCAAAGGAACAGTAAAATAATCATTTGCTCCAGTTGTGATACCTACTTCAACATTGGCATATTTGCCAATTGTTGGAACTTTTCGTTTAGTGGCAATATTTTCAAGAAAATCTATTTCCTCTTGGTCTAAAAAGTAGTAAGTCCATTTGTTTGACTTAAAATCAATTTTCTTAGTTGGACTTTTTAGGCGATTTACATCCAACTTTTCAAGGTCAGAAGCATCTCGTAATTCAAGATGTTCAATTAAATGTGAATCGCTTCCGTTCTTTTCACAAAGCAACAAAACAACTTCTTGCTGAATGTCAGGGAAAACCAACTTCTCAAATGAAATGATATTGATTTTATTGTAGAAATGAGCTAAAAACTCACGGAGTTGTTGAGCATAAGAAACTTGCAATAATTCCGCAGGAATCACAAAACCAATTTTGCCTTTTTCTTTGAGTAATAAACTTGAACCAACCACAAAAGAAACCCAAGCATTGGTCAGTTTGGAGTATTTTAGTTTAGCCCTATTGAATACTTTGATTGCTTCATTTTGCTGTTCTTCCTGAAAATATTGATAGCGAATGTAAGGCGGATTGCCAACTACTAAATCAAATCTCTGTGTGGTTTCATTGCAATACAAATGAAAATCTGTATTGATTACATCCTTGTTATTGAGTTTTATTTTTTCAGCTTTTTTAGCTTCCACATCATCAAATTCAATGGCTGTTACTGATTTGAATTTGTGATTATTTTCTCTCAATTGTTCAAGGAAAACACCATCCCCACAACTTGGTTCTAATATTTCATAATCAGAACTTCCATTGATGCCCCATTTCAAAATGAATGCAGCAATTGGCTCGGGTGTGTAAAATCCACCTCTCAATTTCTCGGCTGTTGCGTTCTTAATTAGCTTCATACAATTCTTTGATTAATGGGATTAATGAATCTTCACTACCTAAATCGTATAATTTAGCTAATAGCTTTTCTAGGTTGGCTTTCTCTCTTATAAATTGTCCTTGCAATGGAGTTAAAGCCCTTTTATTTCCTGTATTTGCATCTATTTTGTCATAAATGCTGATTAATTCTTTTTGAGTTTCTACGATTTTGTCGTGAAGTGTTTTTTGTTTGGCATCTGAAAAATCAATCTTTCTGATTGGTAGGTTTTTCAAAACCTTTGTACCTCTTGCTATGTAACCACCTCTGAAAACTTCGCCATACAAAGCACTAAACCATTCCAAATATTTAGAGTTGAGAATAGCTTGAATGTAATAAATGGAATAATCGGAAGTTGTTGGAATTGCAACTACACAATAACCTGCTGTTCCACCTGACGAAATCAAAGTTCCGTGAACATCAATTGCGTATTTATCGCCTACAGAGAGAACACCAACAATAATTTTTGAAGGAAGTCCACAACTATCCAAACTTTGATGTCTGCCGTATCTGTGCCATTCATTTTTCGTTTTTGGCTCAGGCTTAATATCACGTTTCGGATTATTTAAAATGGCTTTATGCTTTTGTAAATAGCCATAAGCCAAAGGGAATTTCTTTTGAATTGTGGTTAGAGGAATAATGTCAACTCCTGTTTTTGTTGTCAAGTAAGGATAAATTACCCTTGCATTCGGTTTGAAAGTTCTGTAAGTGTATAAATTATCTTCGCCTGATGAAGTTTGAAAATAGGGTTTTGTTATTTCCTTCTCAATCTTGTAATCAACACCTTTTTTCGTGAAATAGAAGTGCTTCTTATCCTCTTTAGTTGGTGTAAAAATGTAAACTTCATTTGCACTGGTCTGAATACCATTGAAAATATTGTCACTTCCAACCAAATCATTAAGTTTTACACTTTGAGAAACGATTTTATTGTAAGTGTTTGTTAATTCGGGTGGAACTAAAACCCAAACTTCACTATTCAATTCATCTGTTTTCTTTGAACCGTATTTTGCAGCCTCTGGCTCTCTAACTTTCCAACTTTTCAGGCTTCTTACTTCCGCATATTGGAAAGTCTTTTGCGGTTTCTTATTCAGAATTAACAAACAAGTGTAGGTTGTTTTGTCTGCAAAAACCTGATTTGCACCAAATGAAACGATTGAATGCAGATATTCTTTTTCTGCGAGTAATTCACGAAGTTTTTTACCTGCTCCAACTTTTGTAAACTTACTCGGAACGATATAACCTAAAATTCCATCATCAGCCAATAAATTTATTCCTTGTTCAAGAAAAAGGAAGTATTTGTCGAACTGCTTGTAGGCAGAATTGAAATTTGTTTTGTAAAGTGGTAATTCAAGCGGAGTTATATTTTTCATATCCTCCGACTTCATATAAGGTGGATTGCCTACAATGACATCAAAGCGAAGTTTTGAAAAATCAAACGGATTGATAATTACCTGGTCTTTCTTATTGGTTACTTGCTTTGGATTCAATAAACTGTTTCCAAAAAAGATGTTTTCAGAAAGGTCGGGTAAAACAGGTTTTGTTTTGTTGGTTGAATTTACATCTTCACCCTCAAGTAATTTGAGAAGCAAACCAAATTTGGCTGCTTCAACTGCATTATAATCTTTATCGACTCCATAAATGCAATTCAATAAAAGTTGATGCTTAATTTCAAATGGTAATTTGTAAGTGTTGATATTGGTTTGAATGAGTTTTGTTTTATCGTTTTTCAAATAATAGTCAATCAAACTATCATTTAGCAACTGCAACAACTCTAATAAAAATGCACCTGAACCACAAGAAATATCAGCAAATTTCAACTTTAGAATATCCTTGTCCGTTTTTCCTTCGCATTTTTTCAAAACGGTATTTCGTAAAATATCGCTAATTATAAATATCGGAGTTGTAATAATATCACGGTCAACATTTTCAGGTTTTTTTACTAAAACAACAGCACCGCTTTGTACGGTCAATTTTTCTGAAAGGAAGATTTCATAAATGCTTCCTAGCACATCAGAAGAAAAAACACTGAATGAATAGGGGCTTTCAGGATAATACAATTGTTTGATGATTGTCCAAAATACCGAACTTATATTTTCTACAATCTTATCTTTTAGCAATTGGTCAAAAAGTCCTGAATTATAGCGTTTGTCGGCTTGCTCAAACTTTTTGATTAAGGAATTGAAATCATTTGTATTAGCAAACTTCAAAAGGGTTTGGTAATCTTCTAAATTTCTGTCTTCACAAACACGAAGGAAAATAATTCTGTTGATGTAACTCTGGACAATGTCATTAAGTTGTTGCTCGTTAATTTTAGGCTCGTGTTTGTAAATTTCAGCACCTAAAGCTTTTCTCCATTCGTTGATTTGATTAAGGAATAAATTGTCAATAGAATATTGATTGATTTTGCTTTCTATTTCTTTCCATTCCGTTTCAAATTCTCCTGAATAAATAGATTCCCTTCCAAGTAGCTGTTTTATTTCTTCAAATTTGCTTTCGTATTCAGTGTAATGGTATTTTTTTACGAGTGCTTTTGTATAGTTGTCGTCTTTCTCAACTTTTACGGAAGTGTCATAAATGATTAAGTATTCAAAGTTTGAAAGAACAGAAATTTTCAACTTTGCCGTAAATCCATATCGTCTGACTTGTTTTGCTGTATCATTGTTTGATTCAATAGAAACGCACGGTTTCTTTGCTTCCAAAAAGAATTTTCTTTCAGAAAAAAGTCGGAAAGTGTAATCTGGTTTTTTAGAATGTTCTGAAGCATTTGCTTTCAGTGCTTCTTCCAAAATTACTTCTCGTTCGTTGGTTGTTTTGCCTGCATTGTTTTTAATGTCCCAACCAAGCAACTCGAAAAACGGGTCTAAGAAATCACTGCGAAGCAGTGTTTCATTATACCTGCTTGTCAAGTAATAATCCCTGTCGGTTGTATATTTCTCTATGAGTTGCTTTATTGTCATTTCTTCTTATTCCCTTTAATATATTTGGCTCTTTCCTCTGCTACTTTCAGTGCTTCTATTCCTAAATCTTCGTCTTGTATTTCATATAAAATCTTGTCGCTTAGAAATGAAACCAAAAGGTCGTCTGCATTGTAATCGTATATGTCGGCAAGTTTTAGAACCACTTCTTTTGTGATTTTCCGCTCCCCACGTTCCATTTTGCTTAAAATCGCCACATCAATGTCTAGCAAAGCAGCAACTTTCCGCAATGGAAGTTCCTTTTCTTCTCTAATGTGTCTTAGCTTTTCGCCTATTGTTTCTGTTGACATAATTATCGTTGACTATTTTTGTCAAATTTATGAAAAAATCAATTGGTAATCAATCTTTTTTATGAGAGAGTTTTCAACATGCAGCGGTGGATTGGCAAGATTGCACTCTTTGACAAAGCTTTGATTTGAGCGTTGGCTCGTGGGGCTTTGGCAATGTGTGCAATGTGGGTGGGGTTTCTTTCTTCTTTTTTTGCGGGGGGGGAGAAAAAAACAAAATAAATTTCCATCAAATTTGCACTGTCCTGTCAAAAAGCTAAATCCTTTCTATTTTCAATTTATCACTATCGTATCTGTCTGTCGTCTGTCTTTTTACACTTGTTGCCAACGTCCATGTTTATGAGCCGTGCGTCTCAGAATTTTCTTCCATCGGCTTGAAAACCTCTCGCATGGCTTATAAACAATGTTAGGGGGCTTTCCATTTTTTTTAATCAAATCGTTAAAAATCTTTCTTAAAAATAGGGATTTTCTTGAATTTCATGGATTTTCAGTGTAATAATCCGAATAATCTACGTTCTAAATGGTATTGGCGGTATTGAAATTATAGATGAACTCATCTAATATCATCTTTCTCAGACCTCTAAATTGACCGCCGAAACTGTTGATTTTCGCAAATTTACATGAATGTCCGTCGTTAAAATCTTAAAAAACATGGAATTAATCCGCAATATTTAATTTCTCCGAAAATTTTTTCAATATCATAGTCTTTGCGGTTAAATAATTCTAACGGGTTACAATTATATCATCGTATTATTAATCCGTTATTTCTTAAAAATCCGCCGTTTAATCTAATCTATTCCTTAAAATCCCTCGTTTCTCCACCGAAATCTTTAACGACTTGAATATATCTCCAAAGCACTTAATAATCAGTGGATTATAATTTTACTTAGCGAAGCTAAATAGCTTTCTGTTTAAATATCCGAGTCTTTGGTATAATTATTTCTCCCCGTTATTAAATTTTTCAACGCCTTAGTTTTCCTTAGAGTTCCCGATAATCTTTATATTCCTACCGTTAAGTAAACTATTCCGTTAAAGACTTTCGCTTCTCCGCCAGAACTCTAACGACCAAAATATTTCTCCGAAGAGATTGTTCTTCTGTGGCTTAAACACCTATTTTGCGAAGCCACTAAATAATCAGTTCGATATCCAAATTATTCCGTTATTGGATTTTAGTCGTTATGCGAGTATAAAAAATGATTTTTTATTCTGAATCTAAGGATTAATCTTTATTCAATTTTTTTTAATGTATTCTGATCGTTTTAATATTGATATTCAGGTCGTTATGTTGTTAAAATCAATATTCTGGTCGTTAAATTTTTCTAAGCACTCAGTTTTTCTAATTGAATTGATTTTCTCCCTAATCTCTGTAAGAATTGATTTTAATTTTCTATAAATAAGGGATTTGCTTCAAAAAAATGGAGTGCCCCCCTAACGTACCTGTGTATGACCAGTGGCTTTTTTGCGGGCTGCGTCCTTGTCCGCCGTTGCAAAAGTTAGCGCGGGGTAGGGGGGTGACTATTTTGCCGAACCAAAAGCCATTGGTTATTACACAATGTTGTATGTAGTTTCAATTTCAATTCAATCAATTCGTTAAAAATTCACTTTAAAAATAGTAATTATCTGGATTTCTTGAAGTTTTCTGCCAAATTT
>NZ_FUYV01000052.1 GCF_900168165.1 Alkalitalea saponilacus | reverse complement strand
CAACATTTTGTATATGTCAGTTTTGCAGAAACTTTCACGTTTTTAGATAATTTCGGGTGTGCAAAACCGCCACATACAAATCACCGTTGGCGTTCATTGTAAGAGACGATAGTGCAAATTATTACTATTCAAAAATTTTAAAGAAAAGATAATTCGATTATCTTTGAAAGAAAAGAAATGACTAAAGATGTTTTTCGTAAATACTTGATTAACTTAGGATTCACAGATGCTGAATTTTCAAGTTTTTTGCGTGGAAATTACTTCAGTTATTCCCCTGATAAAACTATTACAGCTATAAAATATGTTCTTATTGAAAATGATGAAGAAATATTTAAACATCAGCTTCGATTTTGGAATAAAAATATTGACAATGTTTTTATTGCGGTTGGAAAAGAGAAAACCCACATAGTTGATTGTAAGAAAAAACCTCAAAGTGGTATAATTAAAAGTATTGAATCTTTTGATTATGGTGTTAATACGAAAGGATTTGCAAACATTAACATTGACTTAATTTCAAAAAACTATATTGATTCCTCTTACTTTTTCCAGTTTATCCAACAAAAACAACGCAAAAAACAAGAAGTTGATAAAGATTTGCTATTAAATCTTATCGCTTTAAGGAATGATTTGTTAGATAATGGAAATGAGCAGGTGGTTCATTTAATAATTTTACGATGTTTATTTGTAAAATATTTAGAGGATAGAGGAATATTCACATCAAATTACTTGTCTGGAATATTAGCAAGTAAATCTTCTGATAGGCTAATTGATGCATTTGGTGAAGTATGCAAGATTAATGGAGATGTTTTTGGAGGAAATAGGTTAACAACAGATGATATATGCGAGGAATATTTAGATAAATTGCATTTATTTTTTACAGCAGATTATCAAAGCGGACAAGGTACATTATTTCCATATCAGTTTGATAATATCCCTATTCAGCTTATTAGCCATGTATATGAAGCATTCTTAACCAACAACACTAAAAAAGGGAAGGGCGTTTATTATACCCCTGCGTTTGTGGTAAACTTTATGCTTTCTCAAAGTTTGAAGCAGAAAGCAAATGAAAATCCTTTTCTTACAGTTTTTGACCCAGCAGTGGGTTCGGCTGCATTTCTTGTTGAAAGTTTTAAAATAATCAGGGATGCTCAGGCAAAGAAACTAAATAAAAGCATTCTATCCTACGATGAAAAAAAGCTAATATTACAAAATCAATTATGGGGTGTTGATGTAGATAGTGACGCATTACAAATTTCTGCATTTAGTTTGTATCTTGCTTTGCTTGAAGACGAATCAGCCAAATTTATTCAAGAAAAAATAAAAAAGTCTCACCCAATTCTTCCAAACCTTATTGGAAATACATTGATACACGCAAATACAATTACTGATTTTGTATTTGAAGAAAAGAAATTTGATTTCATTGTTTCAAATCCGCCTTGGGGTTCAGTACCAACAGATGATAATAAAGAGCATATTGAAGAGCGAAAAGCTATTGATAATAAATCAGGAAATTATCCAGAATATAGTAAAGTCGCTGATTATGAGCGCTCCCAGGCGTTTCTAAGAAGAGTTGAGCGATGGCAAAAACCAGATTCTACTATCGTAATGATAGTTAAGAATTCAATCTTCTTAAATGATAAAGCAATTGATTTCAGAAAAGAATTTATCTCGAAGAATAAGCTTGAAACATTTTATGAGCTTTCAGATTACAATAGAATTCTTTTCAAGAAGAAAACATATAAGTCCCCAAAAGTAAATATTGAAATTGGTGCCAGTGAACCTTGTGCCATTGTTGTATTTAAACCTAATGCTAATAATTCAGAATACAAAATCAATTACATTGCACCTAAATTAACAACGCTGGGAGAGCATTTTGAGATTATTCAGTATTCAAATAATGAGTCTTTTTTAGTTGATAGGTTAAAATTTATTGAAAATGATACTCTTTGGAGGGTGTTGGTTAAAGGTGATACAGAAACATTTAGTTTAATTTGTAAAGTTTTTAATCAAAAAGAACTTATAGTTGACTCAAGGGTTGGTTTTCAACCAAGTAAAATTGAAGAAATATATGCAAACCCTCATAATATTGAATTAATCGAGCCAAGCGATTTTATTCGTTATAAAATAATAAAGAAACTAACACTATTTAATTGGAATCAAAAAGTTCGAAGAAGAACGGATTTTAATGTTTTTAAAGGAAGTAGATTAATATTCCCAGTACGCCCTTTGAAAAATGATAATTTTCAAATAAAAGGCATTCTGTTAGAAAATGAAATTCTCCATAAAGATAATATAATATCTATTAAACTTAAAGAAATTAAAGACAATGGAATTCAAGTAGGGAAAGAGCATTTAGGATTATTAAATTCTAAATTATTCAGCTTTTACCTATTTCATATTTCATCACAATGGGGTATAGGCGATGGTAAAAGAGAATCAATTCGTAATATTGATACTCAAAGACTACCCTTTAAGTTAATTAAAAGGCAAGAGCAAGAAAAAATTGTAGAAAATGTTACAAAGTTAATTCGTGAGGGTAATTCAGGTGTAATCGAAAAGGAACTAAATAATAATGTATTTAGATTATACAATTTAACCGATTACGAAAAAGAAATCATCAACGAATTCTACCAGATAAAAGTTGAGCGGGCAAGCGATAAATTAAGAGTTGTTCAACAAAAAGATATTCAGGCATATTTTGAAGCATTCAAAGAATCATTTGAGCTTATTTTATCTCCCAATCGCACATTGAATGCATCATTTTATATTTCATCGAATATAGGCGCAATAATTAAGATTTCAATAATAGAAAAGACCTTTGCAAAAGGGTTAGAACAAGACAATACATTACAAGTATTACATTTTGTAAAAAACAAACAGCTCAACGAAACAGAGAAATTATTGCGAGAAGAAAAAATCAAATTGTATGAACCAACTCATTTTTACCTCATAAAAAGTAATCAGTTCAAAGATTGGACTAGGCGTCAAGCATATAAAGATGCTAAAGAAGAAATAGATTTATTATTCTCAAACCTTCCTGATACAAATGGATAAAAAAAATCAATTTATCCAGTTTGGATTGGAAATGTTAGGATATCAGTCAAAGCAGGATTTGATTGAAAATCTTTTCATAAAATCAATTTACGACACATATAATCGTGTAGATAAAAATATCGGGCTTGAAAACGATATCAGAGACCGTTTTATTTGTGACTTTTATCACAATAGCACTTTACTAAAGGGCTTGATTAATAAAAACATTCTGTTTGTTAATTGGGAAAGGTGGGTGTTTAAAAATGAAGTCGATTTAGGAAGAACAGATTTGTCTTTTGCAATGTCTGGAATTGAATTTATTATTGAATGTAAACGACTAAAAAACTCAAGCCCTAAATATATCAGTGACGGGCTAAGTCGATTTATTAATATGAATTACTCTAAAAATGAACCTTATGCCGGAATGATTGGCTTTATCATAGAGGGAAATATTAAAAGTATTTGTTCATCTTTAATGGAGAAGTGTAAACAAGAAAATTTTATAGAAAGTGAATTTACCCGTTCAAAAGTTGATGGTTTTGAAACTTCTTTTAATACATCACATAAACGAGAAGGAGCCGATGAGATTAATATCTATCATTTGTTTTTAGAATTCAATATGGAATAAACAACGAAACGCCAACATCGTATATAAAACATTTGGCAGTCAGTGGTTTATCGAGTATTTCAGCCCGTATCAAAAGTACTTGTAACTTGACAGGAAAGTGCTTCGAAATGCCAAACGTTTCATATACGCAACCGTTATGCCACATTTCCCCATCAGGGAAGTGGATTTAACACTTAAGTTGTTAATGACAAATGGGAGTATTGAATTATCGAAAGAAAGATGAAT
>NZ_FUYV01000080.1 GCF_900168165.1 Alkalitalea saponilacus | reverse complement strand
TATTTTGATTTTCTGCCATTTTTCATCATTTTATTCAAAGATAGAAAAAATGAGCTTTAAGCGTGAAATTTTCTCTCTTGCAATAAACGGCAACGGTTGCGTGTATGAAACGTTGGGGATTGCGGGCTTCGTTCCTATCCGCCAACACAAAAGCTGATGCGGGGCAGAAAACATGATTTAATCGCTTAAACCCCAATGTTTGATACACGATGTTACCGCTAGTTATTCTTCTATTTTAGTTCCATCTTCATCATATTTTTTCCAGTCACCAATTTTTTCCGAATTTTTAAAAGTTCCTTTCTCCTTTATCTGTCCATTTGGATAATAGGAAATATACTCTCCATTTATCAAGTCATTTGAATAATACAGAACTTCACTAACTTGTCCGTTGTCATGCCATAACATGGCTTTTCCCTCTTTTATTCCTTTTACAGCATTTGCTTCTGTAGATTTTTGTCCGTTTGGATGATACATTAATATTTTACCTGTTGGTAAATCATTATGCCAAACAGTCAATTCGCTTAGTTGTCCATTTTCATAATACCACTTACATGTTCCTTCCTTTTTACTCTCAATTATTGCTCCTTCAAATCGCAGTTCTCCATTTTCATAATATTCTTTCTTAAGCGATGAAGATAAAGTGAAATTAAAAGTTCGTCCTTTATGTTTAGTCATAAATTCATGGTGATAAACAGTCCACTTACCATCAACTTTTTCTAAACAAATCAGTGCATATTTATTTTCATTATCTGAAACAATTGGCACAACATAGTTTACAATGTTTCCATTTTGATTTACCTCTTTTGTCAATCCGCTTACTTCAATATTTTGAGACTTCAGATATTCCAATCCAGTTGCGTAAAAGTCAGTATTTTTCACTCCTAAGCCCATAAATATTGAAAAGCTGAAATATAAGACTATCAATGTAATCGCTCCAATTGCTATTCTAATCGGTAATTTAAGTTGGTTCTCTGTTTTATTGGCTACAATAGTTTTACCCCATAAATCACCAAGTCTTTTTTTGTTTTTTGCAATTAGTAAAACAAAACCTTCAACTGGCCAAATAATTTTTATCACTCCTCGTTTTATAAAACTCCACACTGATGGTCTTTCAAAGCTTTCAAAATCGACAACTTCAATTCCAAACAAATACTTACCAAGACTATTTTTAAAAATCAATTCTCCGAAAAACATGTATGGTAATACCATAAGTATTAACACATAAGTCATCACATTCTGGTAAATTTCAGAATCAAGTTTGAAAATCATTCCGAGCAATCCGTTTATTGAAAATGCTAAGAACATTATAAATATCATGTCGAAGATGAAAGAAAAGAATCTCTTTCTTTTTGTTTTTAATAATCTGCTTTCCATGTTAATTACGTGTATGTGGTTTCTGTTTAATTAGCGGTAACGGTGATTTGTATGTGGCGGTTTTGCACACTCGAAATTATCTAGAAACGTGAA
>NZ_FUYV01000090.1 GCF_900168165.1 Alkalitalea saponilacus | reverse complement strand
ACGTTGTGCCGCATACCGTCAGAGATAAAAACATTATGATAGGAATTAAATTAGCATATTACAGGAAAAAGGATTGGAAACGATTCTTCAAGATAATTGCTGACCGTGAAAGTATGCATGACACATGGTATGATTGGCATAAAGATTTTGAAAAAACAAAACGAGATTTGACCAATCAGGGATTCGATGTTGTTGATATTGTTGTAGAATTGGATGAATTAACGGAGTATTGTAGACTGAAAGGAATAAAAAATGATGGAAAAGCTCGTTCTCAGTTTGTTCAAGCAAAATAGAGATTATGGGATTTAAGAAAATATCGATAGAAAAATATGTGGAACTACACTTAAAAAGTAATCCATCCGAAAACAAAAATGATTTGGAGAAAAGACTTAAAAGTGCATTGAAAGATTATAAAAATGGAATTAAGTGTTCATGTGGAAATGACATCTGGGTGATTGGTTCTGCTGCGGTTGGAAATAGTTGTTTTACTTGTATCACGGGGGAAAGTGAACCAACTGATGATTATGAAATTGATTCAGCAATAAAAAAACAAGAAAACAGAAAAGGTCAAAGACACATTGATAAAATGAACCCAAGCGAGATTCATGGATTCTTCGATGACGATGGATATGAAATAAACAGCGAACTGATTAAAAAACCATCTTTGTGTTTAACTTGTGTACATAATGATGACCCAAACGAGGAATTTCTTTGTAATATGAATCGAATTGACCAAAAGCACGAAAACGAATTTAAATGTTTTGCATATATAAAGATTGAAATTTAATAGGTTACATGCCATAAATACAAAGACTATGAATATGAAAGAGCAGCTCAGAAAAACTCAAATCGCATTTTGGATAAATTTACCCATTTGTATTCTATCAATGATTATTCTATTTAATTCAGTTGATACCGGTATCTTATGGAAGATGATTGCATCTTCTTTTGGATTTCTTGGTTTTCTAGGACTTACAATTTTAATTTTTCGACAATTGATTAAACTAAGAAAAGCGATTTGAAATTATATTCAGCAAATAATAAAAAGCACGACGGCACAACGGTGTGTATAACCAATGGCTTTGGTTCAGCTTAATAGTCACCCTCCTACCCCGCCTGAATTTTTGTAACGGCGGACAAGGACGCAGCCCGCAAAAAAGCCACTGGTCATACACAGGTACGTT
>NZ_FUYV01000031.1 GCF_900168165.1 Alkalitalea saponilacus | reverse complement strand
GACAAACTCACGACATGAGTTTGTCTGCTTTGTAGTTTAGCCGGATTTCCTATTTTGAATCTCCGGCTTTCGCTTTTTCTCTCTCCTCTTTTTTCTCTTTCACCTCGAATCCCAGCTCCCTGATCTTTTCCGCCAGTTTCTCTTTATCGGTTCGGTTGTTGCGATACGTAACTTCAACGGTTTGAGCTTCAATGTCGAAACTAAGATCACGAACGCCTCTTTCAAAAGCCAGTTGATTGGTAATTCTGTCAACACAGTTCTGACAGTTTATATTCACCGAAAATGTGGCAGACTCCTGGTTACTTCGCTGTGCCGATGTTGTAATTGCAAGTACGAACACCAGGGATGTAAGCAATAAAGTTCTTTGTATCATGGCATTAAAGTTTAGAGTTTTCAATTTTTAAATTATTATTTCCTTCTTAAAATTCTCTATCTGTCTAAATATCTAACATCTAATTATCTTATATAGATCCCATAAAAAATATACCCTCTCTAAGTATCTCTGTTAATTCTGTATCTGAATCCAAAATAGAATTTTCTTCCCATCAGCGGTCCCCAAACCAATGAGCTGTCAAAGTTATCTCCAAATGGGTTTTGTGGGTCCACAATAGGGTTGTGTTGTTTAAAATCGCCTATGTTTTCAGCTCCAAGGTAAAAGTCCCAGTTTCTGAAATAGCGCGTGATTTGTGCGTTATAAATCTGATATGAACCAAATCTATCTGTCATATTCATATGCTCATGATTAACATGAGGGTTTTGCTCCGGAATTCTGCCGGGGCCGTTAAATTGAGTTGTGAAATCCAACTGCCAACGTGGTAATGGTGTTGCATACGAAAAGTTGAGCATCCCTCTGTATTTGCTTTGTAAAGCTTTGCGCTGTAGGGTTTCGTTGGTTGTGATTTTCACATCATTTACACGCCAGGCGGCAACCATGTCAAGACCTCTGAATATTTCCGTAAATGCTTCAACCTGAAAAACTTTGGAATGCGATTTTCCATCAAGATTATAGAAATGAACTTCGTTGTATGCTCTGTCAAGATCCATAACCAGTTGATTAGAAAATTCAGTTCGATAATATTCAAGGTTCAGTGTTATTTCCCGCATGCCAATGTTTATGTAATTTGTCAGGTTGATACCATAGTTCCACCCTTTTTCCTGGGTTATGTCTTCGGCAATGTAAATGGCGCGTGATGACGCCAGAATCGGGTTGTTCTCTGCCAATGTGTTTGGTGTGCGATAACCTCTTCCTCCTGAAAGTCTGATGACATAATTCTCGTGAGGTGTGTAACGAATATGAACCCGTGGGGTAAAAAAAGTTCCATACATGTTGTGATGGTCGCCACGGAACCCGGTTAACAAAGTTAACCGCTCGGGCAGGGTGTATGTGTACTGAAAGTATGCGCCTCCAACCTGCTCGGTGCGATTCCCATGGGGAATTTCATCGCTGTTGATGTCACCGTAAAGCGACTCTCTCAACTCATCATACATATAACTTACACCGGTGGTATATCGATGTCTTTCTGCATCGGTAAAGTATGATGAAAATATAAGGTTTCCGGCAAAATAGTTCTGGGTTGCATCGTAGAATCTTCGTCCATACATGGATTCATGGTCGTAGTGGGTAAAGTTTGTAACAATTGCCACACTTTGATCTTCATTCCCGGGAAAAGTATACCCTGTTTTAAAGAATCCTTCAAAATTGCGTGAATCTACCGTTATTCCGTAAGCGTCCTGCGAAAACGGGTCAATGTTGCGATTAAAATCCATTTGTCCTCCAGTGCGCACCTCGTCCAATATCTTTATACCAAATTGCGTGAAAATGTTCGGAGTAGGTCTGAACTCATATCGATTTAGAAAAACATATCTGGTGGTAAGAGGTTCGTCCAGAAAATTATTATTGGTATGGTCGTTTTTTTGCGAATCGGTAGATGCATGCGCCAAAATTGCTGTCGACCAGGTGTTTCCCAGATCAATGTAACCATTTACATTGGATTCGAACCGACCGCTGGAACTGGTAAATCCGTTGACAAACAGCTTTTCGGAAGTGGCCGGTGTCTTGTATTGCACGTTAATTTGTCCGGTAAGGGATTCATAACCATTGGTTACCGATGCAGCTCCCTTTGATACCTGTATAGATTCCATCCATGGCCCCGGAACAAAGTCAAGGCCAAAGGAGTTGGATAATCCACGGCTGTTTGGCATGTTTTCGGTTAGCATTTGAACGTAAGTTCCTGAAAGTCCAAGCAGTTGAATCTGACGGGCTCCTGTGGCGGCATCCGTATAAGCCACATCAACCGAAGCATTTGTTTCAAAACTTTCGGCCAGACTGCAACATGCAGCCTTGCAGAGTTCTGCACTTGTAATATTTATAGTTGTTATGGGGTTTAATCGGGAAATATGAGTTCCTGGCTGTCTGGCTGCAACAGTAACTTCATCCAGTTCGGTTTCATCAGTGAGAAATAGTTCAAGATTCTCAGCCGGTGAAGATATCCGTACAGTATCAGGCTTTAATCCAACAAAACTGACCACAAGCTGGCCATTATCGGTTTTGAAAGGAATAGAGAAAAATCCGTTCTGATCGGTTGATGTTCCTGTTGAAGTGCCCGACCAGTGAATGTTAGCTCCGGCAATGGCCTCGTTTCGGCCATTGCTTGTATCAAACACTTTACCGGAAACAAAATGCTGTGCTTGCAATGAAGAGCTCAAAGCACATATAAATAGAAGAAATATAGATTTCATTTTCAAACCATGTGTTTTTCAATTAATAATGCACAAATAATAGAAGGTTCAAATGCCACGGCATTTGAATGCATTATCATAACCTGAAAACACAGTTCATACAGAGTCGTTGAGTTCCGGAAGCATTGACTGAATCGGGAGGTTCGTTGGCATACTCTGAGATGTAAAACAGATCAGCACTGTTTTCTGCAACCAGCGTTGCAGATATCATAAACATATTTTCGATTACAACCGGGTTTGGTAATGGATTACTTCCCGATGGAAATGTAGTAGGTTCATCAAGTTTCTTGAGATTTACATCGCTTTTATGTTCATGTTCGTTACTACATCCTTTTTCGTTGTTGTGATGATTATTGCCGGAACAGCAACTTTCGGTTGCGGAAATATCGCAACTTTGACATAAATTGTTGCTATTGGAATCTTGCGCAAGGAAAATGAACCTAGTTTCATTTTCCTGACAATCGCAACCGGTACAGTAGTGATGAATCAGGGCAAAACCTATTATCGCCGGCACAAAGACTACCAGTGTAATGTAAGACAATATTTGGTTTAAACCTTTCATACAATTACAAAAATACGTAAATTGTTTAGAAACTCTGCGTTCAGCATGTTAAAGTTAAGTTAAAAATGCAGTACTGATTTTTGTAAAACATTGTTGGACTGATAATTGTTTAAAGGATATGACGGTTGTGTGCTTTAAATCATATGATTTTATTATTTTTGCAATTCGTTTTTAATTTTTATTTATGCTGAAAAATCATGGCTCCAAAGTTGCTATATCCTATGGCAACGAACAGATTACCTACTCTAACTTTTTTGGGAAAATTGAACTTTTTTCTTCACTTTACGACATCGGAAAGGGTGAGCATGCCGTAATATATTCAGAAAACCGTCCCGGATGGTTTTATGCTTTCTTTTCAATATGGGAGAAAAGCGGAACTGCTATTCCTGTGGACTTTATGGCTACAGTTGAAGAGGTATCCTATATTTTGAAGGATTCAGCACCATCGGTGCTGTTTGTTTCGGCCGAAAAACGGCCTGATGCTGAAAAAGCAGTTGAAAAAGCCGGCATCATTACAAAAGTTATAGAAATTGATCAATATGATCTATTTCAGCCGGAACAAATTTCTGATAATGAATTTCCGGAATTCAATCCTGATGATACTGCTGTTATTATCTATACATCAGGAACTACTGGTAGTCCTAAAGGGGTCATGCTAAGTTATGAAAACCTGATGGCCAACATCAGAGCTGTTTCTGATATCATTCCGATTTATACAAAGAATTCCAGGGTGATGGTATTGTTGCCACTTCATCATATTTTCCCTTTGGTTGGAACAATGATTGCTCCAATGTATGTGGGAGGCCGTGTAGCCATTAGTCCGTCCATGACTTCGGAGGATATTATAAACACATTACAGCAGAACCAGATTACAATTTTAATTGGTGTACCACGGTTGTACGCGGCCATACGGAAAGGAATTGTTGATAAGATTAATAAAAGTGCCATTGCGAAAACTCTTTTTGCTTTGGCAAAAAGAGTTAATTCACCTGCATTTTCAAGGAAAATCTTTGGAACTGTCCACAAAAAATTTGGTGGCTATTTAAAGCATCTTGTTTCCGGAGGAGCTTCGCTTGACCCTGTTGTAGGAAGTGATTTTCAGACTTTGGGATTTGAAGTTCTTGAAGGTTTTGGAATGACCGAATCTGCTCCCATGCTAACATTTACCCGCCCGGGGATGGTTCGCATCGGATCTCCCGGCCAGGCCTTACCAGGAACAACGCTCAAAATTGTTGACGGGGAGATTATCGCCAAAGGAAAAAACATCATGAAGGGATATTACAATCGTCCTGAGGAGACAGCACAGGTTCTGAAAGATGGATGGTTATACACGGGGGATCTTGGATATATTGATGATGACGGATATTTATATATAACAGGACGAAAAAAAGAGATCATTGTTCTTTCCAACGGAAAGAACATTAATCCGGTGGAATTGGAAGTGAAAATTCTGGCATCGGAATTGGTGCGTGATTGCGGCGTGTTTCTTAGCGAAGATCAGTTACATGCTGTAATTATTCCTGAAGATTTGACTGGAAATGATTTGCATAGTCAAATACAATCATCAGTAATTGAGCCGCTCAATCAAGCGGTCTCCTCCTATAAAAAAATCATGCGATTCTATATAACATGGGAAGAATTGCCTCGGACAAGGCTTGGTAAACTGCAAAGATTTAAACTGGCTGATTTTGCAATAGAGGAGGAGAAAGAAACATCTTTTGAGGCCGGAGAGTTGTCCGAAGAATTTGAAATGATAGCGGGGTTTATTGCTTCAGAAAAGAATAAAAAAGTTTATCCTCAACATCATCTTGAACTTGATCTTGGGATGGATTCATTGGACAAAGTGGGCTTGCAGGTCTATATAAATCAAAATTTCGGAGTTGATATAGAAGCTGCCGAATTGAGTGGGTTTGGAACAGTCGAGAAACTGGTAAACTACGTATCGGAGAAAAAAACCAAAATGGAGGATGGCAAAATCAACTGGACTGAAATCCTCCGCGAGAAAGTTAATTTTAAAATGCCTGTTTCATGGTTTTCCACCAGAATCATGATGAGATTATCGAGGTTTTTCTTCCATCTTTTTTTTCGTTTTCGCTCGCGTGGAGTAGAGAATATCCCTTCCGGGCCATGTATTATAGCACCAAATCATCAAAGTTACTTTGATGGGTTATTCGTTTCGGCACTACTGCGTACCAGACAAATACGTCAAACTTACTTTTATGCTAAGGCACAGCATGTAAAAAAGCCGTTTCTTAAGTTTTTGGCAAACAGAAACAATGTTATTGTTGTTGATTTGAACCGTAATCTAAAGGAATCCATTCAAAAAATGGCTGAAGTTCTCAAGAGGGAAAAGAACCTTATTATTTTCCCTGAAGGAACCAGAAGTGAATCAGGTCAACTGGGAGAATTTAAAAAGACCTTCGCCATCTTGAGTCGGGAATTAAATATTCCCGTTGTCCCTGTATCCATTGAGGGGGCTTCCGATGCGCTACCGAAGGGAAGCATATTTCCGCGCTTCTGGAAAAAAGTACGGGTGGAATTTTTACAGCCGGTGTATCCCGGCGAATACAGTTATGAACATATAACTAATGCTGTACGAACCAGAATTGCCGAAAATATGGCAGGCAAATAAATCACCTTAAAATGACCGGTACTCTAATCAATGTTGCTGCTGTAATAGTAGGAAGTATCATAGGATTAACATTCAAGAAAAAACTACCCCAAAAAGTTATTGATGTCGTTTTTCAGGGAATTGGACTGGTAACGTTTTGCATTGGGGTTTTTATGTTTCTGAAAAGTGAATGGTTGATTGTTGTTGTTTTATCATTGCTTTTTGGAGGAATTACAGGAGGGTTGCTAGACATCAATCTCAGGGTGCAACAATGGTCAAATCGCGTAAAGGCGCGATTTAGCAAAACCGGGGGGAATTTCTCTGAAGGTCTAACAACAGCTTTTTTACTTTACTGCATGGGTGCCATGGCCATTCTTGGTGCCTTAGACGAAGGTTTGGGGCAAGGTTACGAACTTCTGTTAACCAAATCGGTTCTTGATGGGTTTTCTTCTATTGCTTTGTCGTCAGCACTTGGAATTGGGGTTCTGTTTTCTGCAATACCGCTTTTTCTATTTCAGGGAGGAATTACGCTGTTCGCCATCTACTTTGGCGATTTTGCCAACGAGTTGGTGATAAATGAAGTTTCAGCCACTGGCGGTGTGCTCTTATGTGGATTAGCATTAAATATTTTACAAATTGTAAAAGTGCGTGTGATGGATTTATTGCCTGCTCTATTATACGCAGTGATTTTTGCCTATATTTGCAGTCGATGTTTTGCATAGCATCAGATGGATATCTTTGAACTGATTCTGAAATAATAAGATTTATTAACTGTTTAAATTTAGTTTCTAAGATATGTTATAGATAAGAAGATTGTTAGATTTTAGACAGATAGAATAGTTGAGAAAGACGATTAGATGTTTCTGATTTTCTGTTTAATCTTGCCTATCAGTCTAATCCCGATTCATCGGGACTAAAAATCTTTAAAACAGATTAATATAAATTTAAACAGTCTCTTAGATGATTAGTCATAATGCATGTGGGCTAAAAAACTTGAAATTCGTTCAATAATAAATAAAGCAGTCTCAAGGTGCTTAACTTATTTTACCTTACCCTGTTTAAGAACTTCGCATTATTGCGAAATTAATTATCTGAAAGTCAAACGATCTATAGATCTGTTATTATGTCCCCAAAAATGGAATTGTCTGTTTACGAGAGGTTAAAAGCATTATATACTCAATGGGCTGGAGAACCAATTGAGTCCATTTCACAGCTCCCGGCTTCCGGTTCATATAGGGTTTATTACAGGATAACCGGCAAAACTCACAATGTTTTGGGAGCCATCAATTCCGATGTAAAAGAAAATCGTGCATTTATTGAATTCAGCCGTTTTTTCTACGAAAAAGGCTTACGGATTCCAGAAATATATGCTGTAGATGCAGAGTTGGATTGTTACTTGCTTGAAGATTTCGGAAATACCACACTTTTTGACTGGCTTAGCACAGCTCGCAGAGAAGATGAAATACCCGCTAATATTGTCGATTTTTATAAAAAAACCATTGAGCAACTTGTTGAATTTCAGATACAAGGTCGTTATCTTGATTTTGGCTTTGCCTATCCACGAGCAAGCTTCGATAAACAATCCATGATGTGGGATTTGCACTATTTTAAGTATTATTTTCTGAAGTTGGCAAAAATTCCATTTGATGAACAATTACTGGAAGACGATTTTAACCGTTTTTCAGATTATCTGCTGGAGGCAGATTGTGATTATTTTCTCTACAGAGATTTTCAGAGCAGGAATGTAATGGTGGTGGATGAAAATGTACCTGCATTTATCGATTATCAGGGCGGGCGAAAAGGTGCATTGCAATATGATCTGGCTTCGCTTCTGTTCGATGCCAAAGCAGACCTTCCGCATGCATTTCGTGAAGAGCTTTTGAACTACTACATCATGGTTTTATCCCGAAAAGTTAAGGTAAATGAACAAAGTTTTCGTTCCCACTTTTACGGGTATGTATTAATCAGGATTATGCAGGCCATGGGGGCATACGGTTTTCGTGGTTTTTATGAAAAAAAGGAACATTTTCTGAAAAGCATACCTTATGCACTCCGCAACCTGAGCTACCTATTGGAAGTATTTGATTTAAGACAACGTTTTTCTTCGCTATCTGATGCTTTAAGAGAGGTCGTAAACTCAGAATTTCTTCAGCAGATATCTGAAGAGCCAACCCTGACTATAACCATAAACAGTTTTTCATACAAACGAGGCATTCCTATTGACTTCTCCGGAAACGGAGGTGGATTTGTGTTTGATTGCAGGGCAATACATAACCCCGGACGATACGAAGCCTACAAAACCAAAACAGGTAAGGATCCTGAGGTGATTGCTTTCTTTGAAAAGGAACCCGAAATGCACGATTTTTTAAAAAACGTGTATGATATGCTGGAACAATCTGTCAGGAAATATCTTGAGAGAGGGTTTAAACATTTAATGGTGAATTTTGGTTGTACTGGAGGTCAGCATCGTTCTGTGTATTGTGCAGAACAATTGGCAGCACATCTTAAAAGCTCACATCCTGTAAAAATAAAACTTAAACATGTAGAGCAGGAAATGAGAAATTAGAACATATCAAAGAGTAATATCACCTGAATGGGAAAGAAAAAATGTGATACCGATAAAACGCCTAAGCAGAAGGATACCCATAAGTTTTCGTGTAAAAGATGTGGCCATTTTGCGAAGAAAAAGGAACGTTTGTGTCAGGCTGAAAAACTTAAAAATATTGAATTGTAGCGTATGGGTAATATTTTACTGTTGCTTATTGGTCTATTGTTTTTAGTTGGTGTACTAGTCCCTTTTATATATCCCGTTCTTAAGAAGCGGACAGGAGTCGTTTTGTCTGTTCTCCCTTTAGTAATTTTTATAGTTCTTCTCCTTGAACTTTTAAGTATTGGTTCTCGGGAATCTATTATTTTAGATTCTACCTGGGGCTTTTTATCGGGTATGGAATTCTCATACCGACTGGATGGATTAAGCATCATTTTTGGATTACTAATCAGCGGAATTGGTTTCCTTATTTTGCTTTTTTCCTCTTATTATATGGCTAAGTACGATCGCCAACCTCATTTTTATACCTATCTTACATTGTTTATGGGGGCAATGACGGGATTGGTTTTTGCCGATAACCTTTTTGTCCTCTTTGTTTTTTGGGAGTTAACCAGTGTTGCATCTTTTTTTCTTATTGGTTTTGACCACCATCTGGAAAAATCCCGGCAGGCATCATTACAGGCTCTACTAATTACAGCATTTGGAGGCTTGTGTTTGTTGTTTGCTATTATATTAACCGGAAACATTACTGGTACCTATCGCATAAGTGAATTGATAAATTTGAGCATCCATCTGGGGAATCATCCTCATTACTACCTGGTTCTGTCTTTGGTTCTGCTTGCAGCTATCACAAAATCAGCACAATTCCCGTTCCATTTCTGGCTGCCGGGAGCCATGCAGGCACCTACACCAATAAGTGCTTATCTGCATAGTGCGACTATGGTAAATGCCGGAGTTTTTCTTCTGTTGCGTCTCTATCCTGTCATTGGCGGAACGATGGCATGGAAGTATCTGCTGATTCTGACCGGAGGAATTACAATGTTTTTAGGCGCTTTTTTATCCATGGGACAGCGCGACCTAAAAAGGATATTGGCTTTCACCACAATCAGCGCGCTTGGAACCATGGTTTTGCTTATTGGTATAGATACTCCAAATTCGATTAAGGCTGCCATTGTTTTCTTTATTGTTCATGGTCTCTATAAAGGAGGCTTATTTATGATTGCGGGAATAATTGATAAAAGCACCGGTAGTCGTGATATTTATAAACTTAACGGACTTTTCAGAGGCATACCTGTTACTGCTATTGCTGCACTACTCGCGGTTATTTCAATGGCCGGATTGCCACCTATGCTCGGTTTTGTGGGAAAGGAGCTTGTGTATGAGGCGCAGATTCAGGCTCCGGGGATCTCATGGATTGTTCTTCCATTGGGAGTAGGAGCCAATATTTTGATGGTGGCTGTATCCATTACCGTGTTTTACGAGTTGTTTGTTTTTAATAAAAGCAAGCCGGTCACTGAGTTCAAATACCATGAAAGGCAATTTCCTGTGACTTTTTTAGCCGGGGCTGTTCTTTTGGCTATTCTAGGCTTGGGATTGGGGATGTCTCCTCGTTTTCTTGAAAACATCCTGTCTAATGCTCTCTATTATATTCAGGGACATTCCATGGAGATTAAACTCCGGCTGTGGCATGGCTTTAATCAGGTGTTGATGTTGAGCATTTTTACCATTCTTTGCGGAGTGGCAATATTTATTTTCAGAAAACCTGTTAACCGAGTTATCTCAGCATTTATTAATTGGCTTGACAGGTATCACCTGCCTACACTTTTTACCAGTGTGATTAATTATTACATTTATCTGGCATCAAAAAATACGAGAAGAATACAGCATGGATATCACAGATTCTATTTGCTTACATTTTTTGTTGTGACCATTGCATTAATATCCCTCCAGCAGTTTCGAATTACAGAAGTAATATTGCCTGAAAGTGGATTTTCTCCCGTAAAATGGCATGTAGCTCTGCTTCTTTTCATAGCATCCTTATCGGTGATATTTGCTGTTTTCGCTAGAACCCGTTTATCGGCTATTTTGGCAATGGGTGTGATTGGATACGGGATAGGAATGCTTTACCTGTTTTATGGAGCCGTTGATTTGGCCATTACTCAGTTTTTGGTTGAAACCATTATCATGATTGTCTTTGTGATGGTGATATATTACTTGCCGAGGTTCGCAATTCTTTCATCCAAAGCATCTCGAGTCAGGGATGGAATTATTTCCATTGCTGTTGGTGCTTTTGTGACTTTAATTGTGCTGAAGGCACAATTAATAAAACCCGATTCTCGTGTATCCGATTTTTTTGTTGAAAACAGCTACACCCTTGCGCATGGGAAAAACATTATCAATACCATATTAATAGATTTTAGAAGCCTTGATACGTTAGGCGAAATGATTGTAATTACCATGGCTGCTGCCGGGGTGTTCTCTCTTTTCAGGTTTCAGATACAACGATTAAAAAAGAAAGAAGAAGAAGCGAGCCATGTTGAACGCTTCGAGAAGCAGGGCGATGACTAAAAGGCGAATTCTCCCAAGGCCTCGGGAATCATTGAAAAACAAATTAGAGACACAAGAAAACCAATAAAATATGAGGAATTTAATTCTCGAAAAAATTGCAGTTCTCTATCTCAGAGCCATTCTGATTGTTTCTGTATGGCTTTTGCTTCGCGGACATAATGAACCCGGTGGAGGGTTTATTGCCGGCATCATTGCTTCTACAGGTTTTATTCTTTACGCTATTGTTTATGGTTCTACCGCTGTTGAAAAATTATTGAGGTACAACACACGTAATTGGATTGGTTCAGGACTTTTAATTATTCTTATAGCTGTTGTATTGCCAATAATATGGGGGAAACCTGCTATGTCATCCATTTGGATGACACTGCCTGATTCAATTTCCGCTTATGTTCATATCGGGACACCTTTGTTATTCGATATTGGCGTATATGTGTCGGTTATTGGAATAATACTCTCGATTATAATAACCATAATGGATGTGTTAAAATGGAACTCATAATTGCGATATTTATAGGATTAATGTTTTCATGCGGAGTTTATCTAATCCTTCGCCGAAGTATTGTAAAGGTTATTTTGGGGATTTTTGTGTTAAGCAATGCCGCCAATCTGATAATATTTCTTGCCGGAGGTATAACAAAGAGCGAGGTGGCTTTTATCCCTGATGGGGAGCAGACATTAGACCCGACTCTGATAAACGACCCGGTTGCACAAGTGCTAGTAATTAAATCTATTGTAATTGGTTTGGGTATTGCTGCATATATCCTTGCCTTAAAGTATCGCTATTTTGAAGTGACCGGAACACACGATTTGGACAGTTTAAAAAACACAGACCAACGATGATATTATTAGCTCACATATTACTGCCTTTTACCTACATTCTGTTGGCGTTGCTGATAAAAAAAGCGTCTATAAAGTCGCGGTTGGCTGTGTTGTTTGCAACATTTAACCTGTTGTGGGCATTGGCATTGTTGCCAATTGTTCAAATCAAAGACATCATTGTTGTGCAGGTTGGAGGCTGGGCTGCTCCTTATGGTATTTCACTGGTTGCCGACCGGTTCAGTGTCTTTATGTTAATCATGACCGCCATTATCTTTTTTCTTGTTACAATCTATGCCACCCAGTCCGTGGATAAAGCTCGCAGGAAATCGGGTCACTTCTTCTTTACGTTTGGAATTTTGATGGGGGTTAATGGTAGTTTTATTGCCGGAGATGTTTTTAATCTTTACGTATGGTATGAGGTGATGTTGATGTCCTCATTTATTTTGATGAGTCTGGGAGGAGAGCGAGCTCAAATGGAAGGTTCAATTAAATATTTGATACTAAATTTAATCTCCGCGTTGTTTTTTGTTTCAGGGGTTGGTTTATTGTATGGTAACCTGGGAACCCTGAACATGGCCGATCTCTCGGCCATTATATCAGAAAAGAGCGACATGCTTACGCATTTAAATCCTGCACTTATTTTGATGGTTGTAAGTTTTGCCATAAAGGGTGCTTTGGTGCCGTTTTTCTTTTGGTTACCGGCTTCATATCATACACCGCCTCCGGCTGTTTCTGCTTTACTGGCCGGGTTGCTGACAAAGGTTGGGATATATTCGCTCATCCGCTTTTACACCCTGTTTTTGTACCATGATGCACCTTTCTGGAATCAACTTATATTATGGATGGGTGTTTTGTCCATGGTGATTGGCGTGTTTGCCGCCTCTTCTCAATTCGATTTCCGCAAAATATTATCATTCCACATCATTAGTCAGGTTGGATATGTGGTCATTGGGTTAGGTTTTTATACTGTCTCGGGTATTGCTGCGGCCATGTTTTTTCTGGCGCACAACATGCTTTCTAAAACCAATGCATTTTTAGTAGCCGGATGGGTCAAAAGGCAGAAAGGAACTCTTAACCTGAAAACCCTCGGAGAGGTTTATAAGGAGAGTCCTATTTGGGGCGTTTTGTTTTTCATCTCGGCCTTTAGTCTTGCCGGATTGCCTCCCCTAAGTGGGTTTATTGGAAAATATTTAATAATAAAAGCTGGAATTGAAGCCAATTACATTGTAGTTGCTCTTATTGCTCTTTTTGTGGGGTTGTTCACTCTTTTCAGCATGGTAAAAATATGGCTAGAGGTATTTTGGAAAGATGTTCCCAAAGACCGGGTTGTAAAGATTCCACAAAAAAAACGGAAATCTCAATATATGCTGACCTCGTCATTAATTATGGCTATTTTAATCGTGGTTATGGGATTGTGGGCACAACCAATCGTAACCTATTGTGAACAGGCGGCAGTTGATTTGTTGAACCCGGAGTTGTATATTGATAAAGTTTTGAATTTTTCGAGATAAAGAAGAACTAGTATAATGAAGATTTTTTATTTTATATACCTGTTTTTGTATTTTGGATATACCATTGTACGCTCTGGTTGGCTGGCCGCCTGGGTTATATTAAAAGGTTCGCGTGGAGACAATGGAGGCATCATTTATTATCAAACACAAATAACAAGACCTATGCACCTGGTGCTTTTTTTTAATCTGATAAGTATGACCCCTGGCGCATTATCGGTCGATTTATCTCCGGATAATAAAACCATTCATGTCCATTTACTTGACATGAATGGAGAGAACACTTTTTTGACCATTGCAGGAAGGATTGAACGGTTATTGTTAAAAACATCATAAAAATGGAATCAACGGAGTTCTTAAAATATGCCTCTCAAATTGCCTTGTTTATCATGACAGTTGCCATGCTATTTCCAATGTTCAGGTTGTTTCGTGGGCCAACCCTTACTGACCGAATTGTAGCTCTTGACCAGATGGAACTCACCATCATGGGCATGATTCTGTGTTATGCAGTCTACTCTGAAAAACAGATATACCTGGATGTTGTTTTAATGAGCTCGTTTTTATTGGCCTTTGGTGCAATGATTATTACTCGATATCTTTTTAAACGAAAAATAGAAAATGATTGAAATCATAATT
This sequence comes from Alkalitalea saponilacus, assembly GCF_900168165.1. GTDB lineage: Bacteria > Bacteroidota > Bacteroidia > Bacteroidales > Marinilabiliaceae > Natronoflexus > Natronoflexus saponilacus. The sequence goes on along the minus strand of NZ_FUYV01000031.1, from coordinate 3,317 downwards.
GGTATATTGGTTCTGATTGCGGCAACGGTTATCCTGGTTTCATCGGTTGGAATCCTGAGGTTTAATAATCTTTATGCACGCATGCATGTGGTTACCAAAGTATCATCGTTTGCGTTGTTGTTGATGTTGATTGCTGTAAATCTTTTGTTTTTAAATGTTTGGGTTTTGATCCAAACATTTATCATATTTCATGTGCTGATATTTTTATCACCAATTTCTGCCCATGTTGTTGCAAAGATTTCTACCTTGCTAAAATTATATGATCCGCAAAGTAAAACTCCTCACGAGGAGATGGAGGAACAAGAATGAATGCCATGATTTTTGCAGCCGGCAAAGGTACCCGGCTAAAGCCATATACCAATCAATGCCCAAAGGCATTGGTGAAAGTGGGAGAACTTACCATGCTGGAGATTGCATTGCGTAAGTTATCCCGAATAGGGATAAAACGCGTTGTAATAAATGTTCACCATTTTGCCGATCAAATCATTAAGTTTTTGAAAGATTACCCGGCAGATAATATGGAAATTCTTATTTCCGATGAACGTGAACAATTGCTCGATACAGGCGGAGGATTACTCAATGCGCAAATGTTGTTTGATGAGGAAGAGCCTATCCTGATATACAATGTAGATGTATTAACCAATGCGCCCATTGAAAAGTTGATTGATTATCATATTGAGAATGATAATTTGGTTTCCATGATGGTTCAAAAACGGGATGCATCCCGTTTTTTACATTTCGATGAAACGGATCAATTGTGTGGATGGAGCAACCCTAAAACCGGAGAGACAATTGTTTCATTAGAGGCAAATCAAACAGAGAAACTCGGGTTTAACGGGATACACATTATTGAGTACGAGGTTCTGGATTTAATCACTAAAACCGGGGTTTTTCCAATAGTGCCTGAGTATTTAGAGCTTTCTAAAAATTTCCCTGTGAAAGGATGGAGCAACTGGAGTGGCGATTGGTTTGATATTGGAACGCCTGAAAAATTGGAAAATGTGAATGAGTTTGTTGCTTCGCTTGACAATCAACACTTCGGAATATATTGCTAGGTTTCCTAATACACTTTTGAAGGTTCTACAACGTTCATCTCCTGATTTATTTTGAGATTAGGATTTGTTGTGCCCATTTTTTTCTATTGTTTCTTATGATATAGTAAAGATGTAAAATTGAGAATGTAACTAAAAATTAGTGTTGTGATATAAAATAAAACAGAAATGCGCGAATTGGTTTCATAATGTTGCCTAAAAGTACTTTTATCTTATATTTGTTCTTTTTTTAATAGTTAAGGGCTCCTGAAATCTGAAATTATATTCATTTGATAATAGTAGCTGTTGATTTAATAAAGTGGAAGAAATGTAATTATAAAAATATGAAAACAGAAACGATGGAATTTAATGAACCTACACCAAATAAGCCAATTGACCGTAGGTTAATCATTATATTTGGCGTTATTCTTTTATTGAGTTTAGGGTCAGTATATGCTTGGAGTTTTTTTACTAAACCGCTAATGGATACTTATCACTGGAGTGCTATGCAAGTGTCTGCAGTATTTAGTTTGGCAGTTGCAGGGTTAGGTTTTTCTGCACTCTATACCGGCCCTTTGGTTTCGAAATTGGGAAGTCGATTTTTGATGAGGCGTTCTTCATTCTTCTTCGTATCAGGTTATATTGTTGCTGCAATTGGTTTATATTTGGGATCTGGAATTATTGGTAGTATTGAAACTCCATGGGTAAATTGGCTAAGTTTTATTGTGTTGGCCCTTGGTTATGGTGTAATTGGTGGGATTGGTCTTGGAACTGGTTATGTAACAGCTGTATCCACTGTTGCCGGTTGGTTCCCTGATAAAAAAGGTTTTGCTACGGGAGTTATCGTGATGGGCTTTGGGTTGGGTGCGTTGTTTATGAGTAAAGTATTTGCGCCCATAGCAATGAAAATAACCTCAAATAATATAGCACTTACTTTTTTAGTTATCGCCGCAGTTTATGCAGTAATTATGGCGATTTCATGTAAATATATTTATAGCCCACACTCAGCCAACAATAATAATAAAGTTCCTACTGTTGGGGAGAGCTATGTACATACCAATACAACCCGTGTGAGATTGTGGCTTTTGTGTTTTCTTTATAGTTTGGCAGGTTTAGGAATCATAAGCTTAATGTCTCCCTTAATGCAAAGTGTTTTACGTGTTGATAATCCTTCACTTAGTACCATAGAGCTGGCTGCCGCCGGAGCAACATTGATTGCTGCAGCTTCCATAGGCAACAGCGTTGGCCGATTGTTTTGGGCATGGCTTTCTGATATTGTTGGGCGCATTCCTGCTTTTGTGGTATTGTTAACAACTTCTGCTTCTGCTTTTATTGTTTTGCCTTATATCGCTTCGCCATTGATATTTGGGATATTAGTTTCATATACCATCGCATCATATGGAGGTGCATTTGGAACCATTCCTTCACTAATCAGTGACCTGTTTGGTCCAAAGCGGATGTCGTCTGTTCATGGATTGGTTCTTTCAGGTTGGGCCACAGCAGGACTGTCGGCTCCACCATTATTTGGGTATATGTACGATGTCTTCCCTGAATATGCTGCTGTCTTCGCGTTTTATGTGTGTGCAGGCGCCCTTTTGTTAGCTACCGTTATTGTGCTTTCGCTTAAGGGATTGCATGTAAGGTGTTCTAATCAGGTATAAAAGAAACTACGAGTTGTTTAATATTAGCGACGAAATATTTATAATTGAAATCTATACTTTCCACAGATAAAAAAAAAGATTGTTTGTTTCTATCCCAATGCTTCTTTATCATAGTTTTGTTTTGACTTTGACGCATTCTTTTTTGGTAACCCTGAAAGCATGCAATTGTGAACTAACATGTCTTGTTAACCAGTTGTTTAATATAAAAGATTTTGCCCTTGCAGGGCAACTTTTGGTTTGATCTGTTTTCATATGGGGTTGCCCCTAAGTTACTTGTGTTGCCGCTGTGGGGCTATTATGTTTTTATAGTTTAAAAACGCGAAAAAAATTCACGTTTTTTTCTTTTATGCAACTAGCCGAATGTCTTGATATATCTGGGATAGAAGAGTGTTTAATTGCCTTATTCGGGTAGTGCTTTTTTTCCTTTGGTTTGCGATTTGTTGCAACTCCTGTTTAAAACTAATTGATAACAAAGGGTTTACGAAATAGTCTTTTTGAAATAAGCATGACCACATCCAAACCCACCCTTTCTTTGTAACTATATAGTAATTAGATCTATCCATCTTTTTAACCAATCCCCTTTCTATCAACTTGCTCAATTCATAGCGGATTTTTGCGGTTTTTG
>NZ_FUYV01000045.1 GCF_900168165.1 Alkalitalea saponilacus | reverse complement strand
ATAAATTATATAATTACATACGGCTCTTACGGCGATGCCACCAAAAAGAATGCCGGCATTTGCGGCGTTGGCGAAATGTGGGGGTATTATGTTGGTGGGTTGTTGGCAACGGAGCAGTATGGTGGGGATAGGTTTACTGGTCGGGATTATTGGTTTAGACCGTTTATTCTGAGGCGTTTGGTCGATAATACAGGTTTAACACAAAAGCAAATATTCGACTGTTTAACCAGCGACATAAGAAGTCACGAGCAATTTAAAAACAGATTAATATCAAGATATGGAAACAAAAGAGAGCAAATTGAAGAGGCATTTAGCGTATGGGGGTTTTAGTGCGCTATTATTATTTCTGGTAGTTTCCTCTTGTTGTTACAATGTGGAAGCTGATTATTCTTTTGAGAATAAACTAAAAGATGAAGTAAGGTTAACACTATATTCTAGTGGCTCAAATATCAAAGGAACTAAAGATTATAATATAGTTGAGGGAGGTATTATTATGTTAGTGTCTTTAAAAACTTGTGATAGGGATGGTTTTGGTGATGTCATTGGCAATGAGGTTGATTCAGCAAAAGTTGTATTATCGGATAGTTCCAAAGTCATTGCAATTTGGAGAGCTTCGGGTGAGCATTTTTTATCTGAGAGCTATGAAAATTTACCTGACTTTTTTGATTGGTGGTATTGGGAGGAGAATCGGATTCAACATGGTGGTTCACATGCTGAGTATCGCTATATTCTTGAATTGATAGATAAATAGTTCGTATATACTGAGGGCTTGACTACAAGTCAAGCCCTTAATTTCATCTACCAGTCACAAACTTGCCAATGTCAGTCATATAAGCAATATTGGTAGTATGTCATTTAGTTAATTCTTTATTTGACTTATCTCCAGATGTATTAATTTAAAAGAATTTATATGAGTAATATAAGTTTGTCGGTAGTCCTACTGTTTTTTCTGAGTACAATAACTCTTTCTGCTGAAGAAAAGGAAGATGCCTTTGTACGAAAAAATAAAATTGGTGTTGAGATGGGAGGTAGTTCATTAATTCTGAGTTTTAAGTACGAAAGAATTTTACTCAACTACAATCGGCATAAAACAGCAGTAGAAATTGGGGGTGGACTATTTACTTTTAATGCAGGCATTAACCAATTGCTCTCATTTCATCAGCATCATGTTGAAATAAAATTGGCTGCTATTGGTGCAAGGTTATTATATTCTGACCCTTATTACTATTCATTTGGTGCAGGGTATAGATTTCAAAGACCTTCTGGTAGAACTTCTATACAAATTAGCTGTCCGGTTAATTATGGTATAAGCTCCGGCTACTTTGTAATTCCGGGTGCCTCAATTAGTCGGGTGTTTTAATAATTGCTTGAGGGTTTAGAGTTTAGGGTTGGGAGTTTATGGTTGGGAGTTGAGAGTTGATGGTTGAGAGTTGATGGTTTGTGGTTGGGAGTTGATGGTTTTTTCCGGCCAATATTAGTTTTTATATATATTATTGTAACTGCTTTTAAGGCTATGAGTATTAACATCGTAACACTTTTTGCAATTTTTTTATTCCTCTTTTGCAATTCGCAAGCCGACTGCAACGCTGAGGAGCCAATGAAGAAGAGCGATTCGTACATTGCATTTCAAACCGGATTAAACGTTAATGCGTTTAACCGAAACGGCAATGGAAATATAAATTCTCTGGGATTCAGAAATTCACTGGAGTACAAAACGAAGGAGAGTGACAGGTTTATGCGAGGCTACTTTCTTGAGCACTCAACTTATATTGGGTTTTTTCCCACTTTAAACAACTCGTATGAAAACAGCTTAAACTGGTATTTTGTTGGCGCAGATGCCTATTATAAAATAGCTACACTATTCAAATTTCTAAGTTGGGAAATTGGTGCAGGCGTGGGAGTTATCCATCTTTACAGTGAGTCTGCGAGGGTTGGTTTGGGAGTAAATTTGGGCTCTAACTTAAATATAAGGTTTAGTGAGAGGTTTTCAATGGATATTGCTCCTTTGTTATTATTTCCGCCCGTTAACAGGTATTGTTTAAGTACAATAAAAATAGAGAACGCGGGTGTTCTTCACTCTTTTTCTCTAATGCCTATAGGTTTTCGAGTAAAACTTTAAATTGAGCCATTGTATTAAACATTGTGGCCTTTGTGTATGTCTTGTGAACTTGGTGATTAAATCACCTTTTTTGATATTTCTTACTCCTGCATGTTTCAATTTTTATGTCTGGGACTATCACTTCTTCTCTTTATAGACGATCGTTTATACTGCTATTCAATCCATGGATTCCGATAACATAATTTCTTGTTTAAACATTGTTTATTTAATTATCAGACAGATATGGATGTGGGATGGTGTTGAATCTGGATCTACAATTTGCTAAATATTATATTTAAAATTGATTTGTCATTTTTAGAAAGGTTTTGAAAAAACATAATAATTCATTAAATTTTGGAAAAATTATATCGATATGGATAATTCAAAAAAAGGAAAATGCCCGGTAATGCACGGGGCAAACACGGATACTAAAAGTTCTGTGATGAGTTGGTGGCCAAATGCGCTTAATTTGGATATTCTGCACCAACATGATTGCAAAACCAATCCCTTAGGTAAGGATTTTAACTATCGGGAAGAATTTAAAAAGCTGGATTTAGAGGCAGTTAAAAGTGATTTAAAAAAATTAATGACCGATAGTCAGGAATGGTGGCCTGCCGATTGGGGACACTATGGTGGATTAATGATCAGGATGGCATGGCACAGTGCCGGTACCTATCGTACTGCTGATGGACGTGGTGGGAGTAATACCGGCAATCAGCGCTTTGCACCTCTCAACAGCTGGCCTGATAATGTGAATCTGGATAAAGCACGCAGACTTTTATGGCCCATCAAGAAAAAATACGGCAATAAACTCTCTTGGGCCGATTTAATGATTCTGGCCGGAAATATGGCCTATGAATCCATGGGCTTTAAAACTTTTGGATTTGCCGGCGGACGCGAAGACATCTGGCATCCTGAAAAGGATATTTACTGGGGGGCTGAGAAAGAATGGCTTGAACCCACAAAATCACGCTATTCTGATGATCAGGATCGTGAGTCGCTTGAAAATCCACTGGCTGCCGTACAGATGGGCTTGATTTATGTAAACCCTGAGGGGATAGATGGCAACCCCGATCCGTTAAGAACCGCAAAGGATGTGCGCATGACATTCAAACGAATGGCCATGAATGATGAAGAAACCGTTGCATTAACCGCTGGTGGGCACACAGTGGGCAAGTGTCACGGGAATGGCGATGCATCGGTTTTGGGGCCAAGTCCGGAAGAGGCTGGGCCGGAAGAGCAGGGATTTGGTTGGAAAAACCCTAAAGGAAAGGGGCATTCTGAAGATACAGTTTCCAGTGGATTGGAAGGTGCATGGTCGAGCAAGCCCGACAGATGGAATCATACCTATTTTCATCTTTTACTAAATCACGAATGGGAGTCTGTAAAAAGTCCCGCAGGTGCTTGGCAATGGGAACCCGTTAACATGAAAGAGGAAGACAAACCCTTTGATGCTCATATTCCCGGTGTACGTCGCAATCCACTCATGACAGATGCCGATATGGCTCTGAAGATGGATCCGGAGTATCGGAAAATATCGGAAAAATTTCATAAAGACCCTGAATATTTTGCAGAGGTATTTGCCCGTGCATGGTTTAAATTGACTCACCGTGACTTAGGTCCTAAGAGCCGTTACCTGGGAGCTGATGTGCCCAAAGAAGATTTGATTTGGCAGGATCCTGTTCCGGCAGTTAATTACACCTTAACAGAAGCAGAAGTTGAAGACCTTAAGAAGAAGTTGCTCAACAGCGGCCTGTCGCAAACAGAACTAATCAATACAGCGTGGGACAGTGCAAGAACTTTCAGAGGTTCTGATTACAGGGGGGGGGCCAACGGTGCAAGAATACGTCTCGCTCCCCAAAAAAATTGGGTAGGCAACGAAACTGAAAGGTTGAATAAGGTATTGGCAAAACTAGAAGAAATTCAAAAAAGCTTGCAGAAAAAAGTAAGCATTGCCGACCTGATAGTACTCGGAGGTACAGCTGCTGTTGAAAAAGCTGCACAACAAGCCGGGGTAAACATTAAAGTACCATTTAGCCCGGGACGGGGCGATGCTACAGACGAAATGACCGACGCCGAATCTTTTGACGATCTTGAACCCATTCACGATGGTTTCAGAAACTGGCTTAAAAAAGATTATGCCGTGCAACCCGAAGAACTGATGCTTGACAGAACACAGCTCATGGGTTTAACCGCTCCTGAGATGACCGTTCTTGTTGGAGGTATGCGTGTGCTGGGTACCAACCATGGAGGAAGCAAACATGGCGTATTAACTGATAAAGAAGGCGTTCTTACCAATGATTTCTTTGTAAATATTACTGACATGACTTACTCATGGAAGCCTGTTTCAGATAATTTGTATGAAATTGTTGACAGAAAGACAAATCAGATGAAATGGACAGCCACCCGGGTTGATTTGGTGTTTGGTTCAAACTCTGTGTTACGGGCTTATGCCGAACTGTATGCGCAGGATGATAACAAAGAGAAATTTGTTAGAGACTTTGTAAATGCATGGGTTAAAGTGATGAATGCAGATCGGTTTGATTTGTAGAAAGATTCTTTGATAAATTAAGCTGAAATTAAGGGCTTGACTCCACGTCAAGCCCTTAATTGTTTTTTGGAGGCAGTTGATCCCGCATGGTAAACAAATTCTATTTGAAAACACCAGAGTCGGGTGGTATATGGTAGTATGGTTTTATTAAAAGCTTGATTATAGTGACAATCAATTTAACATATGTTAAAATAATTTTTGCTCATTAATTAATCAAAAAAACACTATTTTTACAATATAAAACACCGTTAAATTTGCATGCGGTAACTAAAATGCAATAACCTTAATTTTTAACTTAAAATTG
>NZ_FUYV01000011.1:39937-147130 GCF_900168165.1 Alkalitalea saponilacus | reverse complement strand
CCCCTTAACCTTCTTAAGAAGCGGCTGCAAAAGTAGAGTGTTAAAAACGATATTCCAAATAAAATAGCAAAAGGTTTTCAACACAATCTACAAACCTCAGGTAATGAGGTTATTTATTTTCAGATTCGTCGATTGAATCTGTTGATTCTTCCTCCTTGTCTTTCTCCTCTTTGTATTTTGAGATGGCTTCCTCGGTTATAATACCTTTCTCCTTTAGGAGATTAAACCACATGTATACTTTCTTGATATCGGATACATATACACGATCCTTATCATAGTCGGGTAAAATCTCTTCAAACTTCTTTTTTAATGATCCTGCGTCTGCTTTAGGATCAACTTCGATGGCTTTCTCAAAAATGGTTACAAAAATATCTGACAATCTGACATCTTCATCTTCTGTGTATATAGAGATGTCTTCGAGCGCACTAATTTTTGAAGTTGCGTACGCAGGCATTCTTTTTCCGTCTGTAAGAGACTCAACAATTACGCTGTTCTTTGCTTGAGAAACCAGCTTAAAAAGCCCGGAATATCCGGAAATAGCAAGAATATCTTTTACCATAGTTATAATTTATTTAGGCTGCAAAAATACAATAATCCTGAATACTGCAAAGAATTACTTAAGATGTTGCAAAAAAAATGCCATTTTTCGATAAGAATTCAATGCAGAAATTTCAATATTAATCAGGAAAAAGTAAATTCGTGAGAATTTACGAATCTGCTTTATTCAATTAAGGCAGGATTATTGTTAAAAAAACTGACATCATAATAATATATAATAATTAGACATAGACGATAAATAAATAGTTAATAATATGAGAATCTTAATTTTAGCATTACTTGCTTCGTTTATTTTAAATATCAACGCACAAAAGAAGGCATTGAGTCTTGACGATTTTGTATCAGCTCAAACATTTGCGGCCGAAAGAGTTCAGGGACTTCGTCCGATGAAAGACGGGAGTTCCTATTCCGTGTTAGAAGCAAACGGAACTCAAATTGTAAGATATTCTTATGCCACGGGAGAAAAAACAGGTGTGATTGCCGATATCCCAAACTTGAAGGATACTCCAATAAAATCGATACTGGACTATGAGTTCAGCGATGACGAAACAAAAATACTTGTCTATACCAACCGGCAAAACATTTACAGACACTCCTTTATTGCAGATTATTACGTCATTGATATTGCCCGAAGAGAGATAGAACCTTTGTCTGAAAATGGGGCACAACAAGCTGCCACTTTCTCTCCCAACGGACATGCGGTGGCATTCGTCAGAAACAACAACATATTCATTAAAAATTTGAGATTTGGCACAGAAGCTGCTATCACCTCAGATGGGGAAAAGAACCACATAATAAATGGAGTTCCGGATTGGGTTTATGAAGAAGAATTTAGCTTTAACAGAGCTTTTGAATGGTCACCCGACGGCCGGGAGCTTGCTTTTATGAGATTCGACGAATCCCATGTAAGAGAATTCAGCTTCCCCTTGTATATGGGGTCATCGCCAAATCAGTCGGAATTTGAATTGTATCCGGGTGAATATCGTTATAAATATCCAAAAGCCGGTGAGAGAAACGCAAAAGTGAGCGTTCATGTTTTTAATCTCAGAAACAGAACCACCAAAGAGATGGAAGTTGGTGGTGATAACATTTATATTCCAAGAATTCGATGGACTACACAACCTGATCAACTTGCCATAGTAACCTTAAACCGACGTCAGAATCAACTTGACTTATACATTGCCAACCCGTCATCGGGTGTTGCAAGAACCATATTTACCGACAGAAATGAAAGATATGTTGACTACTCGGTACTTGACAACATACACTTTTTGGAAGATGGTCGACATTTTGTTTATGTTGGAGAACTTGACGGATTTAATCACATTCATCTTTTTGGGATGGACGGTAGAAAGATTAGACAGATCACAAAGGGAGAATGGGATGTAACCAATTACCTGGGATTTGATAACAGAAACAGACTCTTTTATTTCCAGGCAGCGGCTGTTTCGCCGCTTCGTCGCGAAATATATTCTATTAGAATGGATGGTACCAGGTTGACGCGTTTATCCGAAAACGAAGGAACAAATATGGCATGGTTCAGCAGTGATTTCAGTTTCTTTATCAATGAATTCAGCAATACAACAACGCCTCCGGTTTACCAGATTTTTAACCGCAATAACCGGTTAATTAGAACCATAGAAGACAACAGAGCTCTGAAATCGCGTGTTGCAGAATATGCCAAACCAACCAAAGAGTTCTTTTCGTTTAAAAACTCTCAAAATGTAGAACTTAACGGCTATATTATCAGACCTCTTGATTTTTCAGAGAGAAATCAATACCCTTTATTACTGACACAATACAGTGGTCCTAATTCACAAAGGGTATTAGACAGATGGGAACCAGGATGGGAATACTTTTTAGCAACGCAGGGTTATATAGTGGTTTGTGTAGATGGTCGCGGTACAGGTGCCCGAGGAGAAGATTTCAGAAAACAGCTATACATGCAACTTGGCAGGTTTGAGAGTGAAGACCAGATTGAAACTGCAAAATATATGGCCAAACGACCATATGTCGATGCCGACAGAATAGGGATTTGGGGATGGAGTTACGGAGGTTACATCACAGCGTTAAGCATGAGCAGGAGTGAGATTTTCAGAACCGGAATAGCGGTGGCACCCGTTACAGATTGGAAGTTCTACGACACAGTCTATACCGAAAGATATATGCGTACACCCAGAGAAAATCCATCTGGTTATGCTAATTTCTCGCCATTAAACCTTGCAGATAGTTTGCATGGTCGCCTTTTTCTCATACATGGTTCAGCTGACGATAATGTGCATTATCAAAACATAATGGAATACAGCAACCGGTTGGTTCAGGCCAATAAACAGTTTGACATGTTTATATATCCCAACCGGGCGCACAGTCTGATTGGTGGTAATACACGAAATCATCTTTATCACATGAAATTTGAATTTCTTGAAAGAAATTTGAAAAATTAATATTTGAACATCATTGTTGCAAAACCGATAAGTTCTTATATTTGCATCCTCAAATAAATCAAAATTGATTTATGGTTGGCCCAGATGGCGAAATTGGTAGACGCGCTAGTTTCAGGGACTAGTGTACGCAAGTACGTGCAGGTTCGAGTCCTGTTCTGGGCACAAAAGCCGTTAGTAATTCTACTAACGGCTTTTATTATTCTAGCTAATGAACCATCATTTGCATTGAAGATCATCCGACAAGCAAAGATGTAGATTTAAGTTACTTTGACTCCAACATTTTCAGGAATTCTGCCCTGGTATTGCAACCACCTGAACAACCGCCTGAACAAGCGGTAATTTTATTTTCAGAGAAAAAAGTTTTCCAAATTGCCTTTGCCGCTATGGCAAAGGCAAAGATTACTGTGGTATATGTCAAGATATCCTGTATCATCGTTTAAAAATTAAAAGCAAAAAATCCCAAATCATTAAAATCTAGTTCCATTTGGCACAATATAAATAAAGAGCAGTAAGCCATTACAAAAAGAGCCTGCTACCAATCTGGAAAACAGCAAATGAGCTTAACCATGCCAATCCTGTTGTATAGAATACTGTGAACATAGCCCACTTCCATGATCCTGATTCCTTTTTTATTGCCGCAATTACAGCAATACATGGAAAATATATCAGAATGAACATCAAAAAAGCGAGAGCCACCACCGGATTGTAAACAGGCGTGCCATCTTCATAGGTATCAGCCTTCATGTTTGAAATTAACATGGTGGCATCTTCCTCTGCATCTACTCTGGCCGACTGGTAAAGAACCGACATGGTACTCACGACAATTTCCTTCGCTGCTATGCCACTGATAAGGCTAACCCCCATTTTCCAATCAAAACCAAGAGGCTGAATCACCGGTTCTACAGATTTCCCCAAACGGCCGATGTAACTTTGCTCCTGTTGCTCCCGATGCTTTTTCTCTTTAAGGTCAATAATCGCTTCAGAATCGGCACTCGTCATTTGTTCAAGTGCTTCGGCATCAATTTCCTCTATATCATTTAAAGAGTAATTATGAGCAATTTGTTCAATCTGATTTCGATATACATCGGCACTGCTTCCTTCTCTCGGAAAGTAACCCAGAAACCAGATGATGATGGAGGCAATCAGGATGATCCCTCCCATTTTTTGCAAATACTGGCGTCCCTTAAACCACATGTGTCGAGTGGTATTTTTTAATGTAGGAATTCTATATGGCGGAAGTTCCATTACAAATGGGACATCGGTTTTTGTAAACACAAATCGCTTAAATAGTTTTGCTACAATAACTGCCATAAGAATCCCACTTCCATAGAGTACAAATAAAACTGTTCCCGGATAGTTAGGGAAAAAAGCAGCAATAAATAGGATGTAAACCGGCAAACGCGCGCTACACGACATGAAAGGATTGATCAACATGGTTAACAACCTATTGTTGCGATCTTCTATGGTTCGGGTAGCCATAATGGCAGGTACGTTACAACCAAATCCCATTACCATAGGTATGAAAGACTTTCCGTGCAACCCAATTTTATGCATAACCTTATCCATTATAAATGCTGCACGCGCCATGTATCCCGTATCTTCCATAAAAGAGATAAAAAAGAAGAGAATCAGAATGTTGGGTAAAAAAACAATAACCCCTCCAACACCGGCAATAATTCCATCTATCAGCAAATCCTTAAATGAACCATCAGTCATTACTCCACCAAGCCATCCTGAAAGCCACTCCACACCATCTTCAATCCACTCCATGGGATAATGACCAAGCGTAAATGTGGTGTGGAACATCAGCCACATAAAGAAGAAGAATATGGGAAATCCCCAGAGTTTATGAGTCAGGACAGAATCAATGGCATCGGTTTTTCTGCGACGTTTTACAGGACTTTCCTTATATGTTTCACGCATGGCTCCGGCAATAAATCCGTATCGTGCATCAGTAATGATGGTTTCAATATCCTCCTTCAGAAGATCTTCAATTCTATCAACCTGTTTATGCGTCTCAACAAGGATATCTGAATAACTCCCCCCTTTTACCATCTTTTTGTAGGCCTTATCGCCTTCCAACAATTTAATAGCAAGAAAACGTGGACTGATTCGGGATTTAAGTTCATCATGGAGTTTAATGTGTTCTTCTATTTTCCCGATGCTTCTCTCCAAAGTTTCTCCAAAATTAATTTTAACAGGCCTGGCCTCAGTAACCCGATCTTCATAAACTTCAATAACCCTATCGAAGAGCTTTTTGATCCCTTTCCCCTTTGAACTGACCGTTGGTATAACAGGCATTCCCAGCAGCAATCCCAGCTGATCATAATCCACCGAATCGCCTTTCTTTTGAAGATCATCATACATATTTAATGCAATCACCACCTTAACGTCCATGTGGATCAGCTGCGTGGTTAAATATAAGTTTCGCTCTAGGTTTGAAGCATCAACCACGTTAATAACGATGTCCGGCATATGCTGACTGATATGCTCGCGCACAAAAACTTCCTCAGGACTGTAGGCGGATAGTGAATAAGTTCCGGGTAGATCAGAAAGGTGGAAATTATATCCGTTATGCTTAAACGTACTGGTTTTAACATCAACGGTTACCCCACTGTAGTTTCCAACATGTTCGTAACTACCACTGGCGTGATTAAAAAGGGTGGTTTTACCGCAATTTGGATTACCAACGAGAGCAATGTTTATGTCTTTTCGCTTTTCACGAACTGCAATTTCAAGAATTTCCTCGTTCAGTGTTCCATGATATGATTCCTCACTGGTTTGCAAGGCATCTTCAACTGTCACGACTTCTATAAGTTGCGCTTCACTTCTGCGCAGGGATACTTTATAGTCAAGAATCTGATATTCGATTGGATCTTTTAAAGGCGCATTCTTTATGACGGTAACTTTTTTACCTTTAACAAAACCCATTTCCAGAATTCGTCTTCTGAAAGCTCCATATCCTTTAACCTTTACTATTATAGCTTCCTGGCCATTGGTGAGCTCTGATAATACCATAGTTTTTGCATTTTCTGATTTAACCGACAAAAATAGTTTAACCTTATAGATTAAACAATCCCTATTTTTAGGGGTTTTGTGTAAAGGGTTGGATGGTTTTGAGTTTTGAGTTGAGGGTTTATCGCTGAGGTTAAGAGATAGATTTAGAAAGGAGAAGGGAAACCGGAGACCGGAGACCGGAGATAAAGCGAAACAGAATTCCGAAAGGCGGAAAAAGTCTAATATCAACCAAACAATTTAAAAACAGTTGGAGTGCCGCCGTAAGTGGTAAATATTGATAGAAAATAGTGTAATGCCCAACCCCGAGCGCCGCAGGTGTGTAATGTTTGAACCATTTAAGACATATAAAGAGGTGGAATGAGCGTAGTTAATGGAATTCCGCAAAGCGGAAACTGAACAGGAGAATGGAAACCAAACATTATAGAAGAACAATTGGAGTGCCGCCGTAGGTGGCAAATGTCGATAGAAAAACAGAGTAATACCAAACCCCGCACGCCTTAGGTGTGCAATATTAACGGTAGAACATTAATTATTATTAGTTTAGAATTTAGTGTTGGTCGCTGAGTTAGTTTATTATATCCTAAAAAATAGGTGCAAATTCAAATTAAAACAAAATCAATACAATCAATAAATTATGAATCAATCTGTTAATGTCGCTGTACAGGTAATTCCTGTGGCACCCAATCATGATCTTTACGAAATTGTTGATCAAGCCATTTCAGTGATCATAAATTCAGGCGTAAAATATCAGGTAACGCCGTTTGAAACGGTAATGGAAGGAGATTACAACCAATTAATGGAAATTGTTAAACAGGTACAAGAGGTTTGCTATACAGCAGGAGCCGATAAAATAATATGCTTTATTAAAATAGAAAGCAGCAGGGACAATGCTGTATTGATTGAAGATAAAACCGGTAAATATATTTCTTGATGGAGAAGAATTTCATTTGCTTGTAATAGAAAATTAAAAAGGCTGTCGTCGACAGCCTTTTTTTCTACTTATTCAGATCTTCAAATTCAATGTTGGTAAATCCACTGGAATCAACCGTTTCAAGCTCTCCCTGCTGATCCGGCTCTTTTTCAACCACTTCATCACCCTTAACTTTTTTTATGAAATCGATGGCTTCTTGAAGGCCATCGCTAAACTTCTCAAAATCTTCCTTGTAGAGGAATATTTTGTGTTTCTCAAAGTAAAAACGACCATCATCCTCAAAACGCTTTTTACTTTCGGTCAGAGTAAGATAGTAATCGTTTCTCCGGGTTGCTTTAACATCAAAAAAATAGGTTCTTTTTCCTGCTCTTACAGCTTTCGAAAAGATTTCCTCTTTGTCTCGCTTTTCAAAATCTTCTTGTTTGTCGAATCCTTCCATCTCGAATAAAAGTTTTATTAAATTAAAACACATCTGGTTTCGATAGTCAAAAATGGGAATAATTTTTTTAACATCCCAAGATTTGTTTACAAAATTTTTCAATGTTTAAATTATTTATCCATTTACAATAGAGAAACAAGTATACGAAATACTGCATTAGTAGGTGACCGAGGGAATATGAAGAATTTATTGTTATTGTATATTTATCAATGTTGTCGGGTACAACTTTCGAGATTTCGCCCTTTAATCGAAGCGACAAGGCTTTCTTGGTTTTTTGCGTTGGATTAATTCATTTTTATCGGACTCCAATCAGTAAGCAACATAGTATAAAACAGTCAGACAGGCAGTCCATGTTTAAAATGAAACCTCCCTGATGTGCGAACCAACGACTAATTAACAATGTATTATAACATTTTCAATATATTGCATTAATATATAATTGTAGAAATTAAAAAAATGGCTATTTTTGCCATGTTCACTAAAGATTGTCATAATAAAAGTTCTTTCAATAATGTTAAGTAGAAGACTGCTAAGAGTTAAGGTGTTACAAATGGCATACGCCTATAGCAAACGAGGCGATGCCTCCATTCAGGAGATGGAAAAAGAGTTATTTCACAGCATATCCAAATCCTACGAGTTATATCATCTCATTCTGATGCTCCTAACGGAACTACATCATTATGCAGAGCTGCGAATTGAAAAAGGAAAGAACAAAAAAGTTCCTTCACCCCAGGATTTAAACCCAAACACACGGTTTATTGATAATGCTGTCCTTAAACAACTGATTGAAAATCCGGTACGAGTAAAATTTCAGGAAACTACAGGATTGTCATGGAGCAATCATCCGGAAATCATCAAAGGAATCTTCTCTAAAATCATTGACTCCGATATGTATAATGATTACATGGTGGCCAAAGATTTTAGTTACGACTACCAAAAAAGATTTATTGTAAAGCTCACAGAAAAAGTGATTGCTCAACACGAACCTCTCTACACTGCACTCGAAGAACAGAGTATTTTTTGGAATGATGAATGTGAGTTCATTGTTAGTATGGTGATAAAAACTCTGAAAGAGTTTTCCGAAGAAAAAGGCAATGAGCAAGACTTACAAAAAGAGTTTAAGGATGTAGATGACAAAGAGTTTGTTAAAACTCTTTTCAGAAAAACATTACTCAACCAGAAGGAATTCACAGAATTAATCAAAACCTTTGCCCAAAACTGGGATCTGGAGCGCGTTGCATTCATGGATATTGTGCTTATGCAGATTGCATTGGCTGAAATTCAGGAATTTCCTAACATTCCGATAAAAGTATCGTTAAACGAGTACATTGAAATCGCAAAACATTACTCCACGCCTAAAAGCGGTCTGTTTATAAACGGTATACTAGATAAAATTACCAACCATTTAAAGGAAGAAGGTAAAATCAAAAAGCAAGGTCGCGGTTTGATTGAGTAAAACAGGAAATCAAGATGAAACTTTATTTGCTACCATCTATTATATTGATTCCATATGTTATAGGTTGTCAGCTTTTATCCACTGGTGATGACAACTCGGAGAACAGTGCCCAAATAGTAGAGAAAACAATATTGGTTCCAGATAAAACAGAACACGATTTTGGCGATTTGACCTCAGGCGAGGAGGTGGCCGCTATTTTTGGATTTACCAACAATGGAAATGCCCCTTTAATTATTGAGGATATAAAAGCCGGATGCGGATGTACCAACCTTAAATATCCACGACACCCGATTCCACCCGGAGAGAGAGGTTCCATTGAAGTAACTTTCGACACCCGGGGAAGGCATGGAAATCAGCGACAAGCCGTTCGAGTATACTCAAATGGCAGTGAAGAATCCATCCTTCTGGTTATAAGAGCAAATGTTAGATAATTCTTTGTAAATTCGTTTATTGTCACTAAAATTGCATAAATCAAAATTCAAATAGTAAATTAATTTTAATTCGATAAATATGTATAGTTTATTTTTATCATTACCACCCCAGGCCGATGCGCCAAACCCTTTAATGTCTCTATTGCCGTTTTTACTAATCATCGTGGTTTTCTACTTCTTTATGATTCGTCCGCAGATGAAAAGACAGAAGGAGTTGCGCAAATACCGTGAGGCTCTTAAAAAGGGCGACAAAATAATTACCACCGGTGGTATTTATGGCCGTGTAACTGAGGTAAAAGACAGCCAAATCATCATGGAAATTGCTGATGATGTAAAAATCAGAATTGATAAATCAGCTGTTATCATGGATATGTCTGATGCTGTCAGAAAATAGTAACATGATTTCATTCAAAATTGGTTTTGTTTGATATTGAATATATAATCAGAAAAATCAACATTATAAGTTTTTAAAGCAGGCTGTTTCTTATGAAACAGCCTGCTTTGTTTATAACAAAACCTTCTTACCAAAAATCTATATACAAAACCATTAACAGGCATAAAAATCTGAAATACTGCATCAAACAACAACAGTAATTGAAACAGATCAACCACCTGCCATATTAGAACATGATGGTACAATTAGGCTTTTACATCAAAAATCTTAACTTTATTGCTGAAAAAATTATTTGCTCAGGTAAAAAACAATTGGATTTTTTTTGCCCAACCCATCATTTTGGAAACAACATAGCATAAAAATGTCTGCAAACAGAATATTCTGTAGCTTATGAGTGAAATGAAAAAACTAAATAAAGAGCTGGGGTTATTTGATGTATTCACAATCAGTACAGGGGCGATGTTCAGTTCCGGTTTTTTTCTACTGCCCGGACTTGCCTCTCAATACACAGGGCCATCGGTTTTTGTTGCCTACCTTATAGCAGGAATATTGATTATGCCTGCCATGTTTAGTATGGCTGAAATAGCAACAGCTCTGCCCCGTTCCGGTGGAGCATATTTCTTTCTGGATAGAAGCCTTGGCCCACTTTTTGGAACCATTGGAGGACTTGGGACTTACTTTGCTTTGATGTTTAAAACGGCATTTGCCATCATTGGGATTGGCGCTTATGCCTCATTCTTTTGGGATGTTCCTGTACGTACCATAGCCGTTATGGCCGTACTTTTTTTTACAATCCTTAATCTGATTGGAGCCAAAAAGACCTCAGGGATGCAAAATTTCCTGGTAGTTTTTCTTCTTCTGGTGGTTGGTACATTTATAATAGATGGCATTGTCAGCATCTATTTAACAGACATCATTGAGCCGGCTCCAACTAAGGAACACTTTACACCATTCTTTAGTGAAGGTTTTGAGGGAGTCATTACCACAGTTGGTTTTGTGTTTGTGTCATATCTTGGACTGACTCAAATTGCCAGTGTTGCCGAGGAGATAAAAAACCCTGAGCGTAACATACCACTGGGAATGCTTATTTCGCTAATAGTAACAGGTTTGGTTTACTTTTTAGGTGTATTCGTAATGGTTTCACTGATCAATCCGGAAGATTTTGCACGAGACCTGGCTCCTGCAGCCACTGCCACCAGTCAATTGTTCAGATGGCTACCCAACAACAGCGGCGCTTACATTATGACAGCGGCGGCTATGGCCGCTTTTGCTTCAACAGGAAATGCAGGTTTACTCTCTTCTTCTCGCTATCCTTTTGCCATGAGCAGGGACAAGCTTTTTCCGGGTGGATTTTCAAAGGTGAGTAAACTGGGAACGCCAATTCCGGCCATATTGCTTACCGCATCGCTCATACTTTTCTTTATTCTGGTTTTGTCGGAGGAGGGAATCGCCAAACTGGCCAGTACATTCCAATTGTTTATATTTATGCTGATTAACTTTTCTGTTATTGTATTCAGAAAAAGTAAAATTGAATCATACGATCCCGGCTATCACTCCCCACTCTATCCTGCCATGCAAATTGCAGGAATCATCATCTCCTTTATTTTAATCATTTATATGGGATGGATGGCCATCATTTTCAGCACCCTCATTATACTGGTGGCGGTATTATGGTATAAATACTATGTGAGAATAAGGGTTCAACGCGAAGGTGCCATATTTCACTGGTTTGCTTTATTAGGAAAATACCAGCACCCCGAACTTGAAAACGAGTTTATGACCATTCTGAAGGAGAAAGGACTTCGTCACGGCGATCCTTTTGATGAAACCATCATTCGTTCAAGGATAACCCACATACACAAAACAACCAGTTTTGAAAAACTGGTTGAAGATGTTTCCGACACCTTTGCCACCGAAATGCACATTCGCAAACATGAGCTGATCAGGGAATTTATGGCCACCTCCCCCATCGAACCGGCACTCATAATCCCCGAGGTATCGCTGCTTTATGCTAAGCATGATGGCATCGATCACCCATCATTGAACATCATTATAACTGAACAAGGCATACGTAAACCTGTGAGTAAAGGAGGGGTTTCTTCCGAAGATTACATCAAAGTATTCTTCTTTCTGGTAAACCCTGCAAAAGAGGCACGTCAACAACTCAGAATGTTGTCCCGATTGGTTGACATCATTGAACGAAAAGATTTTGTTAAAGAGATGATGAAACATGACGGACATCGCTCGATAAAAGAGTATTTGCTTCACAATGAAAGGTTCATCACAGTAAAATTGATTAAAGGTACTGAGCAGCAAGAGATGATTGGAAAACAACTAAAAGAGTTAAACCTTCCGTCCAATGTTCTTGTTGCCCTGGTTGAGCGTAATAACGAGACCTTTGCTCCAACCGGGAATACAGTACTTCAAGAAAAAGATGTAATCACGATTATTGGAAAACCAAAATCGATTTCGCAACTTTACGAAAAGTATAAATGGGAAATTCACGGTTAAACACAAAACCTTAAATTTCAGGAGATTTATTCCGAAGAAACAGAATAAGCACAAGTTCATCCCTCGAAACAATGAAGTTACCATATATAGAAAAAATAAAATCCATGATTGGCCACTATATACAAAAATGGCCGACCTCCCTTAAGAAAATACAAAAAAATAAGGATGCCCTGATTTTTCTTATATTTCTCTTTATATCCACCGCATTTTGGTTTTTCAATGCTCTGCGCGACGACTATACCACAGAAATATCCTACCCCGTTCGATTTGTTAACCTTCCAGAGAACAAAGTCATCACCGAAGCCTCCAATGATAAGGTCATTTTCAGAATCAGAGCTAATGGTTATGCCATCTTGCGTCAATTTCTAGGCGGAACGCGCGTACCGATGAATTATGATGTGTCACAGTTGCGAAGAACAAACCGACGTGGAGAAGAGTTCTCTTTTATTTTAGCCCGTGAACAACAAGGTCTGATTCGGGATCAGTTGCTGGTGGGAATAGAACTTTTAAGCATAGAGCCCGATACGATCTTTATTAAACTTGATCAATTGGTGACTAAAGATTTTCCCATTCGCATGAATGGAAAAATTGAACTGGAGAAACAGTTTTTAATAGCCGGGAATATAATATTCAATCCGGATTCGGTAAAAGTATCCGGTCCGAAACAGATTCTCGATACTTTGACTCATGTTCCCACTCAGCCTTTTAATGCAGATCGTTTAAGAGAAACCACCAGTCGGCGAGTGGGGTTAAAACCCATTAACCAACTACAATACAACTTACAGCATACAAATGTAACCATTCCTGTAGAACCTTTCTCCGAGCAAACCATGAGCGTTCCGCTGCATATAACCGGCCTGCCCGATACATTAAGAATTAAAACCTTTCCTCCTGAAATCAGAGTGACGTTTCGAGCAGGCCTCAGCCAATTTGAGAGAATTCACTTTTCGGATTTTATTGCCACAGTTGATGGCAGCGTAGCACTCAGACCTGATCGTCCGCAAAGGTTGCGTGTGCGCCTGGAACAAACCCCGGAGAATGTTTACTCGGTGGACTACTCTCCTCTTTTTGTTGAATACCTGATTGAACGAAGGAGGTAATCTGCTTTTTATTAAAAAATGACAAAAAAACAACCACTTAAAATAGGTGTAACAGGCGGCATTGGCAGCGGCAAAAGCACCATTTGCAGAATATTTGAAATCCTCGGCTGTCCGGTTTACAGTTCAGACCAACAGGCCATGCATCTGATTCACAACCATCCCGATATTATTGAAGGGTACATTAATTTGTTCGGAAAAGATGTATATAAAGATGGTATTCTAAACAGAAAACTAGTGGCTGATAAAATTTTCAACGAAAAACAGCTGTTGATTGAAATTCAGAACCTTGTACACCCCATTGTCAGGAATGATTTTAACCGCTGGTTTGCACAGCAAACCAGCCCGGCAGTCATAAACGAAGCCGCCATTCTTTTCGAATCCGGCAGCTACAAGCAAATGGATAAAATAATTTCTGTCATCGCACCTGAACAATTGCGCATAGAAAGGGTTGTAAAACGTGACAGAGTTACCCCAAAAGAAGTGACCAACCGCATCAAAAACCAATGGGCCGACGATCAGCGAATCCCATTGAGTGATTACATCATTTATGCAGACGATCAACAACTGGTAACTCCGCAGGTTATTGAAATATATGAAAAGATGATCGAAACTTTTACTTCATAGCTAAAATAGCTATCTTTGCGTGATTTTTATAAGAGTTTACGTTTTAAACCATATAGTTTACAATGATAAAGATAACACTCCCCGATCAATCGGTACGTGAATACCCTGAAGGAATAACAGGTTACGAAATAGCAAAAGATATCAGCCCCAGGCTGGCCAAGGAAGTATTGAGCATAACTGTGAACGATCAGTTATGGGACATCACACGTCCCATAACTTCGGATGCAAACATTAATCTACATAAATGGGAAGATGATGAAGGTAAACATGCTTTTTGGCATTCGTCAGCACACCTTTTGGCAGAAGCACTTCAGGAGTTATACCCAGGCACCAAGTTCGGTATTGGTCCAGCCATCGAAAACGGGTTCTACTATGACGTAGAACCAGGAAACGGAGCTGTTATCACTGAAGCAGATTTACCAAAAATAGAGAAGAAAATGCTGGAGCTGGCACGTCAAAAAAATGAATACAACAGGCGAGAGGTTCCAAAAAATGAAGCGTTGAGCTTCTTTAATCACGATCCTTATAAAGTAGAACTGATTGGTGAATTAGAAGACGGAACCATCAGTTTTTACCAACAAGGGGAATTTACAGACCTATGCCGCGGTCCGCACCTTCCCAACACCGAGCCCATCAAAGCCATTAAGGTATTGAGCCTGGCCGGTGCATACTGGCGTGGGGACGAAAAGCGCAAACAACTTACCAGGATATACGGAATCACATTCCCCAAGCAGAAAATGCTTGAAGAGTACCTGATTCAACTTGAAGAAGCACAAAAACGTGATCACCGAAAGATTGGAAAAGAACTTGACCTGTTTACATTCAGTCAGAAAGTTGGACAAGGATTGCCCCTGTGGATGCCCAAAGGAGCAAAATTGCGTGAACGTTTGGAGACATTCCTGAAAAAAGTACAGGTAAAATATGGTTACGAACCGGTTATTACACCGCATATCGGTCAGAAAGAACTGTATATAACATCCGGCCATTATGCCAAATATGGAGCCGATTCATTTCAGCCCATCAACACACCGGCCGAAGGTGAAGAGTTTCTTCTGAAACCAATGAACTGTCCGCACCATTGCGAAATATACAAGGCGCGCCCCCGCTCCTACCGCGATCTGCCCATCCGTTTTGCCGAGTTCGGAACGGTTTATCGTTATGAACAAAGCGGTGAGTTGCATGGATTGACCAGAGTGCGTGGATTTACGCAGGACGATGCGCATATTTTCTGCCGCCCCGATCAGTTAAAAGATGAATTTAAAAAAGTAATCGACATCATATTTTACATCTTTAAAGCACTGGACTTTAAAGATTACATCGCTCAAATTTCGCTTCGCGATCCCGAAAATACCGAAAAGTATATTGGTTCAGATGAGAATTGGGAAAAGGCAGAAAACGCCATCATAGAAGCATGTAGTGAGAGAAGATTAAACACGGTAATTGAAAAAGGCGAGGCGGCATTTTATGGTCCTAAGCTTGATTTTATGGTAAAAGATGCATTGGGAAGAAAATGGCAACTGGGAACCATTCAGGTGGATTACAATTTACCCGAACGGTTTGAGTTGGAGTATATTGGCCAAGACAACTCAGCCCATCGCCCCATTATGATTCATCGTGCACCGTTTGGAAGCATGGAGCGTTTTGTAGCCGTTTTGATTGAGCATACTGCCGGAAAATTTCCACTTTGGCTGACACCGGAACAAGCAGTTGTTTTGCCCATCAGTGAAAAGTTTAACGATTACGCCAAAAAAGTCCAGAAGCAACTTGAAAATTCAGAAGTTCGTGCCATACTGGATGACAGAAATGAAAAAATTGGCCGAAAAATTCGTGATAACGAATTAAAGCGGATACCTTACCTTTTGATTGTTGGAGAAAAAGAGTCCGAAAACGGTGAAGTATCAGTTAGAAAGCAGGGAGAAGGAGATCAGGGAACCATGAAAATAGATCAATTTGCATCATTTATAAATGATCAGGTTGACCAAATGTTGCAGGAAATTGATGAATAATAGGCAGTTTTCAAAAAAAATTGGAATAACTATTTTCATGAATTAAACACGTTTGCGTATATTTGTGACGTCAAAATCAGCGCTTTTAACCGGAAAATCCGATTAAAACACTTAAATACAAAGAGTTAATCAACCAAATTATTAATTAAAGTATAGGAGGACTGCATTATAAGACAGAGAAGTAAGCCGGGACAAAACCCCAAAGATGAATTCAATTACAGGATCAATAACCAGATCCGCGTGCCTCAGGTACGTCTAGTAGGCGATAACATAGAAAATCCGGGGGTTTGCTCTACCTCTGAGGCAATGAAGCTGGCAGACCAAATGGAGCTAGACCTGGTGGAGATCTCCCCCAAAGCCGATCCGCCCGTATGCAGAATTATTGATTATCAGAAATTTCTGTATCAGCAAAGGAAAAAACAGAAAGAGCTTAAGCAAAAAACTGTTCAGGTGGTTGTAAAAGAGATTCGTTTTGGACCCAATACCGACGAACATGATTACAACTTTAAATTGAAACATGCTGAGAAATTCCTTTCAGAAGGCTCTAAAGTAAAGGCCTTTGTTTTCTTTAAAGGACGAAGCATTCTCTTTAAGGAAAAAGGAGAAATCCTGTTATTGAAATTTGCCCAGGATTTGGAAGAACTTGGAAAAGTAGAACAGTTACCCAGATTAGAAGGTAAACGCATGACCATGTTCATTACACCCAAAGCGGCAAAATCAAAATAGTTGCTTATTATCAACTAAATAAATATATATAAAATGCCAAAAATGAAAACGAATTCCAGTGCGAAGAAGCGTTTCACCATCACTGGAAGCGGAAAAATTAAGCGCAAGCATGCTTTTAAAAGTCACATTTTGACAAAAAAAGCAACCAAAAGAAAAAGAAATCTGACTTACGCTACACTTGTTGACAAAACAGACCTCAACAATGTGAAGATTATGTTGGCAATGAAATAATTGTCAAATCATCAGATTAAAGAATTATTAACCTGAATGAATTAGCTGAAAAGATTCCCGCCAAAGGAACGCTAACCATTCGAAAAACAGTAAAAAATGCCAAGATCAGTAAATGCTGTTGCTTCAAGAGCAAGAAGAAAAAAGATTTTAAAACTTACCAAAGGATACTTCGGTAGAAGGAAGAATGTGTGGACTGTTGCCAAAAACACATGGGAAAAAGGTCAGCAGTATGCATACAGAGACAGAAAGAAGAAAAAAGGACACTTTAGAAGTTTATGGATACAGCGTATTAACGCTGCAGCCCGTTTGGAAGGAATTTCTTACAGCAAGTTAATCGGATTGATGAACAAGAATGAAATCCGTATTAATCGTAAGGTTCTTGCCGATTTGGCCATGAATCATCCCGATGCTTTTAAAGCTGTAGTAAAAAGAGCAATGGCTTAACACCATTGACAAAAGAATAAAAAAACGCTCTTGAATAAATTCAAGAGCGTTTTTTATTGTGAGGAATAATGCTATTGCCGCAAAAAGGTATTGGTAGTATATAGTCTCACAACCGAACTGGCTGAAAAAATTCCCAACGCACCATTACTAATGTTTCCGGGAACATTGGCCGGCGGCCCCGAAAAAATGGGACTTCGGTATTCTGTTTCAATGTATGCACCCCTGATGAATTCAAAAAAGGGTTCATCAACCATCCAGACTTCAACCATCAGCTCATCTCCCGGTACCAAGTTATATTCATCCTCAGAATTGAACCAAAACAACCAGACACCATCGGCATAATTCCCGTCAAAAAATGTGTCATCAGAAAATGCAGAATATTTATATTCGGAAGAGTGCCACCAATCATTTATTTTAAGCCTGAACCAATAAAAATTCTTCACATCCGGTGGATCTTGACCATAAAGGAATACTCTCCATATGTCCCATAAGCTAAAATAATCAACCCTAATAGAATCCATTGGAACAATTGGTGGCAAAAAACTTGAAGCTGAATAAACCACCTCCCCTCCTCTGCCATCAACTTCCGCATTGGTTATGGTGAGGGTGTATAAATGATTTTGTCGGCCATAATAATTTTCGGGTGTGAAATAGTCGCCGGGAGAATCAGCCGACTCTTCGAGATAAATGGTTTCGTATCCATCTGAAATAGATACAGAAGCACCACTCACACCGGGCATTGGCTTATTTTCAAAGTAACTGCCGGATGTTGTCAGTCTCACCCGATGCGCCATGGTATCAGTCGTTATAATTCCATCCACCACCAACCGGGGAGCATCGCTCTTTAAATTGAGATGAATCTCTTCTTCGCATGAAGAAAACAGAAGGACGATGAATAAAAGCGGAGTTGATATATTCAGAAATCTCATAACTTAGAATTTAAAATTATAGGTAACTGCAGGAATGACCGAAAACAGATAGGTTTTCATAGCCCTGGTTCTGTAGACCTCATTATCAGCTTTCTCAAAATTGATGACCCATGCATTTTTGCGCGCATAGGCATTATACACAGAGAAGACCCACTCCCCTTGCCATCTTCGATCGGGTCTTTGCCTGTTTTTCAGAGTAAATGATAAATCCATCCTGTGATAATCAGGTAATCTTTCGGCGTTACGTCTTGAATAAATGGGAATGATGCTGCCACCAGACTCAAACCTCCCTACCGGAAAAGTTGC
This sequence comes from Alkalitalea saponilacus, assembly GCF_900168165.1. GTDB lineage: Bacteria > Bacteroidota > Bacteroidia > Bacteroidales > Marinilabiliaceae > Natronoflexus > Natronoflexus saponilacus. The sequence continues at coordinate 128,582 of NZ_FUYV01000011.1, read as the reverse complement.
CGGAGATCCTGACAGATAGACCCAATTGGCAGCCAATGAAGTCCGTTGCCCCGGATTATACATGATGACCAAAGAAGCATCATGAGGTCGATCGTAAGGTGAACGATACCAGAGGTCTTCATTAATTCCGTCTATTTGCCTGCGGGTATGGCTGTAAGTATAACCAACCCATCCGTTCCAACGACCATAATCGAACTGTGCTAGTAATTCAAAGCCATATGCATAGGCTCTTCCAAACCGGAGTTCACCTTCCAGTAATTCATTGAGCAGAAGCTCAGCATAATCTTTAAAATCTATGGCGTTCTTCATATTTTTATAGAACAACTCCGCACCCACATCCAACGATCCTCCCCAAAGATGACGAAACAATCCGGCAGAAAACTGGTCAGACATTTGTGGTTTGATGTTTGGAGATGCCGGAAACCAAATATCCAATGGCATTGTTCCGGTGGAGTTGGACGCCATTTGCAGATACTGATATGTTCTTGAATAACTTCCTTTGACAGATGTGTTGTGATTAAGCATCCAGGTAAAGCCGGCACGAGGTTCAAAACCGTGATAAGTATTAAACACATCTCCCCTGCTGTAATGAGTGGTGTCAACCACATCATAATTCTCATCAAAACCAAATGAAGTTCCTTTACCCACATTCTGAAACAGGGAGAATCGCAATCCGTATCGGAGGGTAAATCTGTCGCCAATGCGTTGGGTATTTTCAGCATAAACGGCATGTTCCATGGAACGGTTTCTTGCCAACCTCAATTCGTTGAACATGGTTGTGGAACCTGTTCCACGCACATGCCCCGGCATGATGTTATGAAACAACGACTGAACCCCAAAAGTGATGGAGTGATTATACACCGGGTAATAGTTAAAGTCGGCCTTCAGATTAAAATTCTCCATATCGGCAGTCCATAAAAACCCATCGGTATCGTCCTCACTGGCTCCCAGGAGGTAATCGTAGTTGCTGAAATTGAATGATAAATTTGAGAACAGACGCGGCGAATACACATGATTCCATCTCACAGAAAGAGTTTTATTGCCAAATTCAATGCGGTTTACCGTATTATCCATCACATCACGACCAAAATACCCGCTCACAAAAAGTCTGTCCGTATCGCTGAAAGTGTGGTTTAGTTTTGCATTAAAATCATAAAAGAACAGTTGATTATCCCTCACCGCCTCATCGCTTGAAAAAGGGAGAAACAGATCGGCATAGGTTCTTCTCCCTGCTGCCAAAAATGTGGTCTTCTCAGAAAAAACCGGCCCTTCGAGCATCAACCTGGATGAAATGGTACCAACACCTCCTGTCCCGGAAAAGCGACGACTATTACCATCTTTCATTCTGACATCGAGCAATGAAGATAAACGACCACCATAACGCGCCGGAATATCTCCCTTGAAAAGATTGACTTCTTTAATAGCATCGTTGTTAAACACAGAAAAGAATCCCATGAGGTGACCTGCGTTATAAACAATGGCCTCATCCAGCAATACCAGGTTCTGGTCGGGATTTCCACCACGCACACTAAAGCCACTGGAACCTTCGCTGGCAGCCTGAACGCCCGGCATCAGTTGAATAACTTTAATGGGGTCAACCTCTCCCATGAAGGCAGGAATCTCTTTTATGGTGGCAGAGTTTAACTTTTGAACACCCATAACCGGATCATCCAAACGGGTTCTCGTGCTGTTCCCTATAACTTCAACTTCAGTCAACTCTGCTGTTACAGGAAGTAGTTCAACATTAAGAACCAAATCTGAATTGACTCTGACGACCTTCTCAATTGTCTGATATCCCAGATAAGTAAACAGTAACGTATTCTCACCGGAAGGAACCATTATGCTGTAAAAACCATACTGATTTGAAGCTACTCCACGGTGTGTTCCTTTAATTTGCATGGTCGCGCCTATAAGCGTTTCACCGGTGCTTCCATCTCTTATGTGCCCGCTGATGACAGGTTGGCGCTCCAAACCGGTATCATCCAACCCGGCAAAAAGTTGACCAGTGAATGTAATGATGAATAATAATAAATAATAAAATTTCATGAATTGTTATTTTGGGTCGGGTATATTTCCTGACCAATTGATAAGAAATAAAGAACTAAGGTTTAACAGCAAGCAATAGGTTATTGGATAAAAACGGTAAAGAATTAGTTTAATCAGATTAAATCTGAAGGTTTTTGTTCGATACAGATAACCCATCTCATAAATCTTAATTCAAGAAATGTTTCATCCGGAATTACTGTCAGCAAATTTATTTCAATATGAAGACAATTCATAAGGAATTTCGATGAATGCACATTTTTTACGGAGGAGTTGCAGTACTGGAATAGAAATTACAACCCCGCCTTTACAAAATCATTGTTCCTCATTGAATTCTCAGGATATTCTATAATATGAAAGGCCGGCTACAAGTATTATTTATCTTCTTTTTATATCTTTGTTGAAATCATCAAATAAATAATTTATGCGAATAGCACTTATTGGATACGGAAAAATGGGTAAAACCATTGAAAAAATTGCAGAATCACGAGGACACGAAGTTGTGGCACGAATTGATCCGTTTAGCGGAGAAGATTTCTCGGCACCGGGATTACCCACAGCCGATGTGGCCATTGAATTTACCATGCCCGACGCAGCATACAACAACTATATGGAATGCTTTAAACACAATGTTCCTGTTGTTTCGGGAACAACAGGATGGCTGGACAAATTGCCAGCCATAAAAGAGAAATGTAAAAATGAAGGACAGACTTTCTTCTATGCATCCAACTTTAGTGTGGGGGTAAACATCTTTTTTGAACTCAACAGGCATCTGGCCAAACTAATGAACACTCAGGACAGTTACAATGTGGAGATGACAGAAGTACACCATACTCAAAAGCTGGACGCGCCAAGTGGCACAGCCATTTCATTGGCCGAAGACATCATTGAGAACATCGACCGAAAAAAGAAATGGGAGCTTGATCAACAAACATCAAATGATGCCATCAAAATAAAAGCCGAACGTGAAGGTGATGTTCCCGGAATACACACCATTAAATATGAATCAGAAGTGGATGAAATCATCATACATCACAGCGCAAAAACCCGACAGGGTTTTGCTCTTGGTGCTGTTCTTGCTGCTGAATTTGCAGCTAAGAACAAAGGATTTCTGACCATGAAGGACATGCTAAAATTCTAACTCTTAAAAAAATGATGCAAAATATTCCTTTGGCCCGTAAAATCAGGTTTGCCATAGCAGTTGTGGTTTACCTTCTAACAGTTATCTGGATAGGAAACTTTTGGCTTCTATTTGGATTAGCCGTGATATTTGATATATACATCACGAAAAAAGTCCCGTGGGACTTTTTAAAGAAAACAAAAGATGGCAAAAAACCTGCTGCCTGGCTGGAATGGATAGACGCGCTTGTGTTTGCGCTTGTGGCGGTTTACATCATCAATATTTTTCTGTTTCAGAACTATAAAATACCAACATCTTCGTTGGAAAAAACCATGCTGGTTGGCGATCACCTTTTTGTGAGCAAACTCTCTTACGGCCCAAGGATGCCCATGACTCCCATCGCCTTTCCGTTGGTGCAGAACACATTCCCCATTGTAAATTCGCCTTCGTTCACTAAGTGGCCAAAATGGGATTATAAGCGCTTGAAAGGATTTGGAAAAGTTGAACGAGACGACATCGTAGTGTTTAATTTTCCCACCGGAGATACGGTAGCCGTTTATCGAACCAATCCAGACTATTACATAACCATTTACGAACTGGGTCGTAATCAGATAAACCAGAACCCATCTCTTCTGGAAGGACGACAGTTTGATTCTGAATATGAGTTGCGGATGTTTATCAATGATCTGGGAAGGGAGATTGTATATAATAATCCATCGGAATTTGGAAAGGTTCTATACCGCCCTGTTGATCGTCGTGACAATTATGTCAAAAGATGCGTGGCGTTGCCGGGTGATCTTTTTGAAATTCGAAGCAACCAGATATACATCAACGGCGAGCCGGTTGAAAACCCCGAAACCCTGCAACACAATCATCATGTAATAACAGACGGAACCAGACTGAACCAACGCTTCTTTGAGCGACTTGAAATATCACAGGACGATGTGCGGGATGGAGGCATTGGTCCTCACTACGTCCTGCCCTTAACAGAATCAATGGTGGAGGCCATTGAAACTTACAATTTTGTTGAAAGCATTAGTATTGATGAGCACAGGAACACACGAGGCATTGAGCAGGTGTTTCCATACAGCAGACATTTTCCCTGGAGCAGGGATAATTATGGTCCTGTAACCATTCCCGCCAAAGGAGAAACTGTTGAACTTACGCTGGAAAATCTGCTGCTATATGAGCGAATTATTACGGCATACGAAGGAAATACGCTCCATGTTGCCAATGGAACCATATTTATAAACAACGAACCGGCCGATTCGTATACCTTTGAAATGGATTACTATTTCATGCTGGGTGACAACAGGCATAAATCTGCCGACTCACGCTACTGGGGTTTTGTTCCGGAAGATCACATTGTTGGTCGCCCAATTTTGGTATGGCTCTCACTAAACAAAGACAAAGGCTTCCCGTCAAACATAAGGTGGAACAGGTTTTTTAAGGTGGTGAAAGGGGATTGAAACTTTAGTTTTGGGTTGATAGGGTTAGTAGTTGATAGTTTAAGGTTGATAGTTTAAGGTTGATAGTTTTACAATGGACTACAAACCAAAAACTATAAACACCATAACCTTTAATATTTAATGAAAAAGAGGGTTGTTTTTAGAATTTTTATTTGGATAGTGGTTGGCCTTGTAATTTCCGATTTGGCTTACCGTTATGGTTTTGAGCTTTTGGAAATTCCAACCTCCTCTATGGAGAAATCCATTTATGCCGGTGAATACGTATTGGTTAACAAACTCATTCCCGGCCCCAGGTTTTTCAGTAACAACCCCGACAAATATCGTCGTTGGAGAATCAACAGGGAACCAATGTACAATGAAGTGGTGGTTTTTAACTTTCCCGAAGCAGATACGGTTTTGGCCAACAAGCCGGGAGAAAGTTACTACCTGTTAAAACGACAACATCCAACTTTCAGAGACTCTTTAAAGGAAGAGTTCTGGGGTGAGCTGATCCCTTTAAAAGTAAACCGAAGACCACGGATGTTGAAGAGGTTGAAAGGTCTTCCGGGCGACACGGTGTCTATTTCCCAGGGACAGCTGTTTATCAACAGCCGTCCAGCTGTTGAAGCCGGGAGTTCGGTCTCATCATGGCAGTGGACAGGCCCCCGGGATGAGTTCAACTGGTTTGTTGAACAGAACAATATTTCGCAAACACCTGTTAAGCGCAACAACCGCTACTTTCTTAACCTCTCCCTAAAAGAGATGGAAGAGATGGATGCTCCGGCAGAATTGTTATCACGTGATGTTTTACGGCGAGGCATTCCCGATCCGCACGTGTTTCCGTTCAAACGGAATCTGGGATGGAATTCTGATAATATGGGGCCAATATATCTTCCCCGTGCAGGAGAAACCATTGAAATAAACCCGGGCAACATCCATTTTTACCGCAGAATGATTGAGGTTTTCGAAAATACACCCATAGAAATAAAGGGAAATTTCCTCTTTTCCAATAATATTCCCATCAGCCGCTATACCTTCAAAATGAATTACTACTGGGTGCACGGTGATAACCGTCCCCACTCCTTCGACAGCCGATACTGGGGGCCTGTACCTGAAAACCATCTGGTTGGGGTGGTGATGAGAAGATAAAATCAAAAAAGGGAAATTCAGTGAATTTCCCTTTTGTTTTTTATCTTATTGTTGTAACTCTATCTCCTGAAAGGATTATCGTCAAAGCTGTTTTTTTGTATAGATTCTTTAGAATCATAGTGATCAGCCGAATCAAAAGAGGATGACTGTCCAGGACCTGGACCTGGCCCTATGGGTGGTCCATCCTCACTTGCTGAACCCATTTGCATTGATACAACATTATCTATTTCAACAACAGCAAGATATGGTGGCTTATACTCTCTTTTGGTTTTATTTGTCTGCATTGTAATCTGCAATTTTAATTCTTGGGTTAGAATACAAGTTTGTATTCAGCTTTTCCATCGCCACTCTGTATAACAAAAATGAACAAGCCTTTGTTTTCAACTAGTATTTCATTATTAATGTCATTGTATAATCTGCCACTATCTATCAAGCGACCTTGTAAATCATACAAATAATATTGAGGACGATTTAATTCGCTAATATACGCATATATTTTTGATTCAAAAGTATAGACAATTATGTTTTCTTGAATATCACGTCTGTCAAGCTTTGATAAATCAGTAACAACACCAGATTTTAACATAATTTCAAATCGAGAGTGATTTACAGCTGCGCCATCAACAGAAAACATGTAACTGCTATCATACAGATCTGTTTCAATTCCGGTTTGTTTATCCTTCAAAATTACAGTGTAATCATACGGTAAAGTTGACATATTTATTGATATTTCAACGTTACCAGCCTTTCGAACAGAATAACCTAACGGTATGGTCATCTCACTGCTTGTTAATGGCAAACTATTAATTGCCAATCGCTCCCCATCTGAGAGAGTAAACAATTCCAGAAAATTAGTATTATAACTCAACTTCTTGTGGGAATTGTATTTATCTTCAGCCTTTTCTTTAGCATCTGGAACAATGGCTATGGCTGTTTCATCACGAAATCCATTTAAGTTACTTTCCAGCTTAATCAATGGATAGCGCGGAGATCTGTTGCTCTTCAAATAGCTATTGGTGTTAGGAACCATTGCATCAGGACTGAATATTAATGACCCGCTACCGGTACTTACATCTAAATCGTCTCCAATAGGAATTCTAACCCAGAATGCATGATGAGAAGGTATTATATTTCCTGAAATTTCATCCATACCAAGTCCCACACCTATTAAGTTGTTATAAACGCCATATTTTTCTTCTTCATTTAACCAGATCCAAAATGAGTCATCAAGATTTTCAATTTCCAAAGATTCCCAATCTATTGCAGCAGGATAAGGATTACCCAGCATATGCCAACCTCTTCCTTTTTGTGTTCGATTCAAACTCTTCAAATACGTTCCACTATTTGGAACTCCTGAGAAAATGACAGTCCCCGGTTCGCTACTGAATAGCACTCCAAAACCAACAAGGAATTCTTCATCATCTTCATATTCTAAAAATGAATTGGTTAGATTCTCATAATAATAAGTCCTGTAATCTATACCAGCTGAACTCTTTGTAGCCCCACTAACCGATGATGATGAATAGTAATTCTTATTATTCGAAGTTACAATCTGCTCAATTCGCACCCTTTGTGGGTCAACATTAAGATTTCCTCCCTTTTGTAAATAAGAAGCATTACCGTCCACAGAAGACTCCAACACAAAATCACCGGTAACGACTAAATTTCCTGAATTATGTGTAAGATGAGCTCCTGCTTCAATTGTTAGATTGTGAACCTGATCAGGTCCAGGATTACTCTCTATTACTGGGTAACTACCTCCATTTATATCAAATGGTATCCTTACGCTCTTTTCAGGATAATATTGGCCTCCTGTCCAATTTGAAGGATTAGTAAAATCAGCATTAAATCCACCCGTCCAAATCTGAAGAATATCAGTCGAGAAATTTCGGGTGATTGCTTCCGTTATTTGATTATAGAACTCATCTCTCAGTCCGTTTATGGTAATCACATATGCAGTATTCTCTAACAATGTCGCAACTGGAGTGATGGTAACAGTATCGCCCTCCTCAGAAATATGAAAGCTAACATCCAATGACCCACCCCCTCCTTGTAAAGCTAAAGTGAAATAATTACTTGCAGTAATTTCTGTTAAAGGCTCCAAAACAACTCCATCCAAATGATACAATGGTTTATTAAACACCAAAGTTATCGGGCTATTGATATCGAAGGCGTTAAAATCGTTGCGCGGATTGGATGCCAATGGAATCAAAGAGGGTGGTCTTCGATCCAACTCCAGTGATCGTCGTTCGCTTCGTTCCCCTTTGTTGCTTTCGGCAACCAAATGGATGTAATACATTTGACCTGAAGGAATTTCTGGAGCAGTTCCAAAAGTAATTTCTTCCAGCTCTTCAATACCATTTTCCATTTCGTCAATAAAACCAGACCTAACTGCAGGACTTCCACTTGCACTATTTCCTGCAATGATTTGATCCTTTGATGGAGGTATTGAATTGGTTGTTATTACATAATAAGTAGTTGCAGTTAATTCTTCTGCAAGATCAAGCTGAACTTTTAATTCCAATCCTGTTTGATTCTGATTTTCTGTAAAAGGATAACCTTCACTCCAGGCAGGTGGTTGCGTTTGGGTTGTGAAATTCCAGCGGGTATCGGTTTCAGACCATCCTAAATACTCAGCACCAGATTCAGCCGATGCTATAAAGCCTTGCTGAATCTCAACATAATATCTCCTGCCATATCCTAAAGGAGAAACACCAAGGTTTACGCTTAATACATTACCGGAAATTGTAATTCCATCTGAAGTGCGGGAAAAAAACCTAGCTGAAGAATTGTCATCATAGCGTCTAACAATTAACATAGTACCTCCATTCACACCGAAAGTGATGTCATTCTCAAATGTAAGTGTCAAAGTGCCGTCAATGGGAAAATCCTCAGACTCAGGAACAGGAAAGTATGGATCTGTATCAATTAAGGTAGGAATATCGGGATCCTCCAATGTTTCAAAAACCCATTCCATGGCATTGATTCCTCCAAATGGTTGATTATCGGCCTGCGACAGCAGTGCTCCCGCTGCAATTGTTACGAAATATTCTTGATCTGGTTCAAATGTTTTATCTACTACTATATTTAGTGTTTGATTCTCATTCGACAAAGTCAATAGTGGATCAGTTTCAGAACCTCTTATTGAATACTCTCTAAAATTTTGTATTCCGTTGCCATTATTAAATCTAATTCTGACCAAAAATCCTTGCTCTTCATTGGGTTGAAATACAACAGGCTTATCAAAAGTAACACTTAAATTATAGTTTAAAAGAACCTCCGTTTCCTCATGCTCTGGATCAGTAGAAATAACCGCCGGCGGCATAACCCTTGTAGTAAACTCCCAATCGTCTTTATCCACAGTGCCCAACCCCGGGAATATAATCTCATCGGTTGATTGCAGTGCGCCATTTTCAATAACAACATAATATTGAGTGGACTCTTCAAGATTTGAAGGTAGTGTTATGGTCAGAACTTTATTCTCAGCATCAAATGTAAGTGATGTTCCAGGCTCCGTTACATCAAACTCATGAGAGGTCGCATCACCATCGTACTCGCGAATAAAAATGCTTCCCGTTCCAAATTGCATGGGAATGTCGAATTCAATAGAGAGTTCCACATCTGTATCGATTCCGGTGGCGCCTGTTTCCGGGGATAGCGTTACGATTTGTGGAGTGGGCAAAGGGATGGTCGTAAAGCTCCAGCCACCCTTATCTGCCAATCCTTCAAAAGGTTCTCCTTCCAGAGACTCTATTGCACCACTGCTGAAGGTAACGTAGTAATCTGTACCATTTTTAAAAGTGGTTTCTGCGGGCAGTGAGATGGTCAGTTGATTACCACCAGTTACTGACAACAATCCCCCATGTGAACTCACATCGTAACTGTGTAACAACTCGTCCTGATCTCCATCGTCTTCTCTTATCTCAATGGTTCCGGTACTTCCCAGCTGAACATCAATATCAAAAGTTACAGTCAACTCTGCATCTACGGCAACATTCACCGCACCATTGGCTGGTGAAAGCGGGTTAACATCAGCCAGTCGGGGTTTGCGTTTTTTGGTGGTAAATTGCCATTGGTTGGCAGAAATACCGGCAAAGTTTACATTATTAATCGATTGAATGGCGTTGGCGGGGATGGTGATGTAGTATTGGGTGTCATAAGCTAAATTTACAGGAAAATCGATTGTCAAAACTGAACCTGATACACTTAAACCTGTTTGGCCTCCTCCATTTTGAATTCTGCGAGTGGAAATTGGATTATCTGAACCTCCAACTTCTTCAATTTCGATAAAATATGTTCCAGTTGGGTTAAACTTAATTTCCTCACTAAAAGTTAAACTAAACACCTTGTCAATTGGGACATCATCAGGCTCCTCAGGATCATATTCCAGAACTATTGGTATGGAGAATTCAGTTGTGAAATTCCACTCCGACTTATCTGTCAACCCAACAAAAGGCTCATTGTTTATGATAGCTTCTATGGCTCCTCCAGATAAAATGATATAATATTGTTTGCCAGATTGTAATTCTGGTGTGGGAGTAATTTGCAGCTGGTTATTATTAACAATGGCTAATCCCGCACCGGGGTTAAGCGTTTGCACAAGCACATCACCAATATACTCATATATTGCAACTTCGGCACCTGTTCCAAATTGAATGTCCTGATCAAAGGTTGCAGTTAAAACAACATCGGTGGCAATACCTGTTGCTCCGATGGTTGGAGAAAGGGTTTGCAATTCAAATACAAATGGCTCTGGTTCGGTGGTAAATTGCCATTGGTTGGCAGTTAATCCTTCCCAAGTGATATCAGGTGTGATGTCTTTTCTTTTTACAAATCCAGATGATATGCGAACATCGTATAATCTATTATACTCAGGCAGAGGGACTAATGATAAATCTAATATTAATTGATTATCAATTATGTTTACCACAGAAGAAGACTGATTATAAATTCTAATCTGTGATGCGCCATCAAAAATTTCGATATTACCATTACCTGTAAAGGCTACATCATCACTAAAAGCAATCTCCAAAACGACATCACGAGGCACTTCAGGCACCTCAGGCGCTGTTTGTGGTGGAGAAAAAGCATTAGCCATAAGTGGCAACCATTCGGTGGTAAATGCCCAATCGTCCTTATCTGAAAAACCGGCAAAGTCAACATCATCATCTGATTTCACCATGCCTTCATCTATCAGAACGTAGTATTTTTCTCCCTCATCAAAGTCTTTAGGCAGTGTAATGGTAAGGGTATTATCATTTACAATATTAAGGCTGGTTCCAAAATCGGTTTCGTCATAAGATGCCCATGAATCCTCGGTGTTGTATTCAAGAATTTCAATGTTTCCGATGCCTTCAAATATATCCATATCAAACTCCAACGACAAATTATTGGAAATGGAAACACCTGTGGTGTTTTTTCCAGGGGTATAGGCTGAGGGTACAGGGGAGAGGATTTCTTCTTCAGTTACAAAAGTCCATTCAGGTGCTGGATCAAATGTGTTTAATACATTCCAATAAGATTCACCGACTTTAATTGCATTTTGACTCGAATATACCCAGTATCTTTCATTAAACATTAAATTAGATCCAGTCAAATCAATAATCAACTTATTTCCATCGATAGTTATTCTCGAATCAGGACCGGATGGTGGAAATGATTTCCCTGTTGATATTGTATAAAATGATGAATAACCTGAGTTATAAACAGTAATATCTCCTGGTTCTAAACTGACCTCATCAATAAACTCTATTGATAGTTCTATATTAATTGACACCCCAGTCTCATCGATTTCAGGACTATAAACCTGCCCCATCACCCCAGCAGCCATTAGAAAAAAGGCTGCCATCACACTCACCTTCCGTAAAACTTTCTTCATAATCGTATATTATTTGTTTTGAGTAGGTTCCTATTTTGCTTAAAAACTAAACATTAAAACATAACAAAAAGTTCTTATACTCCCGGGTATAGGACTCAGGAATAAAGAACTACAAAAATACAAGTAATTATAATGATTTTTACGGAAACAAGTGTTAAATAGATACGGAAATGATTGAAAATATTGATGAAACGGTCAAAATAATTGGTTAAAGGTTGCTAATTAGGATTATTTAGCCGTAGGATTGCGTTTTGAATTACCAATTTATAATCGCTTTCCATAACTTTTTTATAACCACAATGGGCACTAAGGAAAACACAAAACACACAGTGATTTCTCTTTGTGTCCTTTGTGGATACATTGTGTTCTTTGTGGTTACCTTATTAACAATTAAACTCTCCAACCCCCCGTTAAGATTTAAATATTGCACACCTACGGCGTGTTGTTGGTTATGGTGGATACGCTGCTCTACCGATATTTGTCACCTACGGCGACACGCTGGTTTCTTACATGTCTTAAATGTTGAAGAATAACCACAACGTTCACAAAGAGTACACGAAGTTCACTATATCCATTGCGTTCATTGTGATAACCTTGTGTCCATTGTGGTTAAAACCTTATGTGTCTTATGTGGTGAAATAGCACACCTACGGCGTGCCGCGAGTCAGATGGTTGTCTCTTTTCTATCAACATATGTCACCTACGGCGACTCCCCCCACTGTTTTTAGTGTTTTTAAATACTTAATTATGAGTTAATTTCCATCAAAAAAGATCATTCCGGTCTTCGGTCTCCGATTTCCTGTCTCCCCATATGTTTCAAAACCATAATTAGACTAAATATAAATTAACAAAAAAACACACTTCCTTATTCAGAAATTAAGTACTTATTAATACCTTTACTTTATAAACAACCAAACCAATCACTATGCGAATCCCCTTTCTCAAGTGGTTTATACCACCAGATCAGTGGAAATTCCCGGTAATTATCCTTCTGGGAATATTTGCAGGTTTAGGATTTTTTGTGATACATATCGCAAAAGTTCCATCATATTTGGCCGACACACCGGAGACCTGTGTCAACTGTCACATCATGGCTCCGCAATATGCCACCTGGAGTCACAGTTCTCATCGTGAGGTAGCTACTTGTAGCGATTGTCACATGCCACATGACAATATTTTCAACCATTATCTTTTTAAAGCAAAAGCCGGAATGAATCATGCTTATGTATTTACTTTCCGTCTTGAGCCACAGGTTATCACCATCCATCAGGAGGGAAAAGATGTGGTGCAGAATAACTGTATCCGGTGCCATACCCAGCAAATACACGATACCAAACTATATACCATGCGACCTGATTTTCATCCCAACATAGGCGACAGATATTGCATAGAGTGTCACAGGGATGTACCGCATGGAACAGTCAACAGTATTTCGAGCGTGCCCGATGCCAGGGTGCCGGTTCCTACAAGTCCGGTGCCGGAGTGGTTACGTTCGTTGACGAAATAAGGAAGAAAGGTCAAAAGGTGGGAAGGTGATAGGAAAACGGAGACCGGAGACTGGAAAATGTGGAAGGTTTGAAGTTTTGGGTTTATAGTTTAATAGTTTTATGGTTAGGAGTTTAGAGTTTTAAGTTTTTCAATCATTAGTTGTTTTGCTAGTAACATTGAATTACAATCGAGATATATCTTATTAAAATTTTGCGTCATTGCGCCTCTGCGTTTAGAATTTAAATAGCAACCTAAATTAAATCCATTCATATGAGACCAATCAGTGAAATCATAAAAGAGAAGCCCTGGATGGGATGGCTTATTTTCTTTGCCACCATAATAGTGGTCTTCGTACTTGGCCTATTCGCCGCAACCATTGTTGAGCGACGTGCCGAGGCGGTTTTTGCCTATACTCCGCAGGTAAAGCACGACAAATACGAACCTCGTAACGAGGTTTGGGGTCAGAATTTTCCTCGCCAGTATCAGTCGTATATGAATACCGCTGACACAACGTTTTCCAGCAAGTACAACACATCCGGTTTGCGTGATGCATTAGCCGATAATCCACGCATGGTAATTCTATGGAGCGGATATGCTTTTTCCATGGACTACAACCAGCCACGAGGACATTATTACGCAGTAACAGATGTTTACAACACGCTTCGTGTTGGTTCGCCTATGGATGGAGAGAAATCTTTTCAACCCAATACTTGCTGGACATGTAAAAGTTCTGATGTTCCACGCCTGATGCAGGAACATGGTATCGCCGAATTTTATGCCGGCACCTGGGAAATGTGGGGCGGAGAAGTCGTGAATCACATCGGCTGTGCCGATTGCCACGATGCAGAAACCATGAATCTTCACATTACCCGTCCGGCACTGATTGAAGCCTTCGAGCGACAGGGCAAAGACATCACCAAAGCGTCCCATCAGGAGATGCGCAGCCTAGTGTGTGCCCAATGTCATGTTGAGTACTATTTCAGTAAAAATGTGGTGGAAGATGTGAACTATCTGGTATTTCCATGGGATGACGGGATGAATTTTGACGACATAGAAGCCTATTTCGACAGAATCGGGTTTACCGACTGGGTACACGGCCTAAGCCGTGCCCCCATGCTAAAGGCTCAGCACCCCGATTATGAAGTGTGGTCCACAGGAATTCATGCCGATCGTGGTGTATCTTGTGCCGATTGCCACATGCCCTACAAAAGCGAAGGTGGTATGAAATTTACCGATCACCACATACAGAGCCCCTTGAACAATGTGGCCAATTCTTGTCAGGTTTGTCACCGTGAGGAGACTGCCCGGTTGGTACAAAATGTGTACGACCGACAGGACAAAATTTATGAAATTCGCACCCAGTTAGAAGATCAACTGGTAAAAGCGCACATAGAAGCAGCATTCGCATGGGATTTGGGTGCCTCAGAGGATCAAATGCAGGATATTTTGATGGATATTCGTCATGCACAATGGCGCTGGGATTTTGCAGCTGCAGGACATGGAAATGCTTTCCACAACCCACTTGAAACCAGCAGGATGATCTCAACAGGAAAGACAAAGGCGCAAGATGCTCGTGTAAAACTGGCCCGCTTAATTGCTTCTCTTGGACATACCGAACCTGTTCCCATGCCGGATATCTCAACCAAAGCCAAAGCACAGGAATATATTGGTCTCGATATTCCTAAGCGCCAGGCCGACAAGGAAAAATTCCTGAACACGGTTGTTCCTCAATGGCTGGAAGCTGCCAGAGAACGGGAAGCGACTTATGATGTGAGAGTGAATTAACGGAAAACCGGAGGTAAAATGGTAACAGGGAAATAGGGTGACACGGTAACAGGGTAACAGGGTAATAGGGTAACCGGAATGAAGTTATCACAAGCCCCAAAGGGGTGTAATATCATAGCCCGGGGTGGAGTCCTGCGGAACGAAGAACGAAAAAAGGGGAACAGAGGACAACAGTTTTTAAAATAATATTTCAGTAGATCCGATGGCTTACGAATGTTTAAGTCGTCGGATTTTTTTTTGATGTTGTTTTTAGATTTCAGGGCTAACGCCCCTCCGTTTGATTGAATTATTTTTTTCTACGAAGATTTAAGGGCTAACCTAAAAATTATTTAAATACATATAAACATGGGTGTAAATGTGGTAACTTCGTAACATTATGCATGTCAAGTTTTCGTAGGGGCGTAGCCCTGACCTCTTCGTAGCAATAAAATATCCCCTGTTAATCCAAGGGGCGTAGCCCTGGCATCTTAAAATCATTAACATTGAAATGGTATTGCGATTCAGATATATGTAAACCCGCATTATACATACACAATTTACTTATAAGTCCTTGTCTATCCTCTAACGATCTATTGTCTTATCCTTATGACCCAAAATAAAACAAAATTCTCTTCCATAATTAAAAGTAAAAGTGTACTTTTGCGGCTCATTCGTGTAATCTCTTGCTGAACATAGGGGTCAGACAATATTGCACGGTTAAGTTTAATCTTCAAAAGCAAAAGAAAATGGACTTGATGAAAGTTGCTGAAGAGGCCTTTAACACAGGTGTAGAAACTCCACAGTTTGGAGCTGGTGATACTGTGTCTGTTCACTACAAAATTAAAGAGGGTGCCAAAGAACGTGTTCAGGTATTCCGTGGTACTGTTATCCAGGTAAAAGGAGCAGGCGTTAGTAAAAGGTTTACAGTACGGAAAATGTCAAACAACGTTGGTGTTGAGCGTATTTTCCCAATTAACTCGCCTTTTATTGATAAAATTGAGGTGAACAGAAAAGGTAAAGTTCGTCGCGCAAGAATTTACTACTTCCGCGAACTTACAGGTAAAAAAGCACGTATTAAGGAAAAAAGAATTTAAGGACAATATCTTCCTTTTTCACATTAAAAAACCGTCCATCATTTTTGATGAACGGTTTTTTGTTATATCATATCATCTGATTCATCCTACCTGAATCTATCTCTCAGTCTTCTTCCGGCATCTTCAATTTTCTCCTGCACATTTTCATCTTTGAGAATCTCTTCCACTCCTTGTTCTATGACACGTTCGGCGGCACGCTCTACCTCACGACGAACCTCATCGCGCACAGCACGTTGCAAGTCATCTGCATTTATAGCGAGCTTAGGATCAGATGGAGTTCCGGTAATATTTATACCGAGCATCACGTCACCACCCGATGACGAAATATTTCCACCCAACAACCCTGCCACGTTACTGATTTCACTTCGGCTCACCGGCATGCGCATGGTAAAGTCCATTTGCTGGTCCAGGCTCTGTGTTCCTGCAATGTTAACCGATTTACCAAAAACCTCAACATCAAAAGGCTCAACGGTTAGATTTCCATTTTCGATGGTAAAGTTGACCCTCACATTGCGGGCATTGGCAACCTTGTACTTTTCATCACGCAACATGGTAGCCATGGCATCCTGTACTTTTGAACCACTCACCTCAATGTTATTTGAGCGAAGATTCCCGCCTCCATTAAATGTATTGAGAAGCGGACTCATGTCATCTCCAAGAATGGTATTAAACTTGAAGGAAGAAGATACCTGTCCCTGAGCATTTTTTGCCACAGGCAAAAAAGATTCAACCATGCTAAATGAGTGCGCAGCCATATTGATATCAAAAGAGTTTATGGCCAGGTCAAAATCCACAAACGGACGAATGGTATCCTGGGTGTTATATTCTCCATTCATCACCATATTTCCATTTAAGAGATGCGTTCTTAATGCATTCATCACCACACGAGAGTCTTTAATTAGCAGATTTCCGGTTGTGTTGGTTAAATCCAACCTGTCGTACAAAATTCGGTCAATACGGGTACTCATGTTGAATTCAATGTTACCCGGAATCAATACTTTTTGTAATGGCTCTACCTCCTGATCGGCATCCAATGGCTCGTCTCCGGCCAATGCCATCAGTTCGTTGGTATTAATGAACTGACTTACATGATCCAGACGCCCTTTAAGGGTTCCATCTTTCAGAGCAAATGCCAGATAGTTTTCAAGTCGACCGGTAAGACCAAAATCGCTCTCTCCTACCCTGCTGGCAAAAGATCTCAACTCAAGATAACGTGGTGAGAAAAAGAGATCGGCCTCGCTGATGGTCACTCCCATTGGGAAATCCGGACTTCGGAACTCGAAGTTGGTCAGAGTGACATTTCCATTGGCCTTGATATCCTCATACTGCTCATTTTCAATCATGTTGTAATCGCCATCCAGCGTGAGATCTGAGGTTATAAGGCCTTTTAGGTCAATACTGTCCATTGGAATGGCATCGGACAGCGAAGCCAGGTCGATAGATCCTATCATGGCTCCTTTAAATACGGCGTTTGAAATGGGTGTGGAGATGTGCAGATTCGCGTCAAACGGATTGTTGTCCAGTTCAAAGTGGAAAGTACGAATTTCTGCTATGGTATTATCCATTGAGCCACCCGGGTTATCAACCTGAAAAAATATTTGAATATTGTTGATGGATTTAGGCAAATCAGGATACTGAATCATACCATTTTTCACATCCAAAAGAACATTAAAGGCCGGGAGGTTGTCTTCATCGATGTACTTCCCTTTGGCTGTAGCTTCAAGCGTCAATGAACCTTCGGTGTGCAATCCTTCCAAATCCTGCATAAAGACTTCAGGCACCAGTGCCAGAAGCGTTCGGAATTCGGTTTGACGTGCAGCCATTCGTAAATCCATATCATACCCTTCGTCCAACATGGCAACATAACCTTCCATGAAAAGAGGAATCCTACTAAATATCAATTCATTGTCTTCAAACGTGAAGACCATGTTCTCCAAATCAGCTGCCACATCGGCTCTCAAATCAATGGTGGCTTTGTTAAGGTAGCGGATATTGTCCATCTCCAGATCAAAGGCTTCCACATTGCTTACCAAATTAATGGTAGTGTGCGATTCAGTAAAATCTCCACGAACTCTGGAATTAAACCCTTTCAAAGAGGTTTTTAAGTTCATGGTGGCATCACTGTATGAGAGTGCAGCATCACGAATTTCGAAGGATTGAAGCTGAATGCTAAAAGCCGGCATTTCAGCGTCCTCGTCATCAGCAACCGGTGCAGGTGCGTCCGATTCAGGTACAATATCCCAGTTGGCTATTGAATCACTGTTAACCTTTAAATTAATCGTGGGTTTATTTACCAATACTGACCGAATATCGATGGCATCTCCTCTGATGGCACTCATTACATCAACTGCCAACGAGAAACTTCCAACGTGAACCAGCGTATCGCCTTCAAAGGGAGCATCGTTGATGATGGTGAGGCCATCCAGTCCCAAGCGCAGGTTTGGAAAATTACGTATCAGCGATAAAGAGAACTTGTCCCATGAAACCGTTGCGTGAACCTCCTCATTGATGATCTCTTTGACCTTGGTTTCTATCTTTCCTTTAAACAAAAAAGGAAGAATTAATAACAGCAGGAAAATTCCCGCCAAAACGCCAAAAAATATTTTCAAAAACTTTTTCATGAATGTCTATATTAATATTAAGGGTTATAATAGATTGTATGAGTTTAGAGTTTAAGGTTTTAGATGTTAAATGATTTACTAATGATTGATTTTTTATTTAATGAAGCACAAGTCCATTAAAACAGCGATATACATAACAACAACGAACCATTAGGGTTAAAATATTTGTTTCAAATTTAATAAAATGGAGCAAACAGTACTATGTCTTATCCAAAAATAATACCGAATCGGGTTTTTTCAAAAATTTAGTTGTCAGGGCTAAGCACCGAATGTTCTGTCAATAAATGTTTTTCTACTAAGATTACAGGGCTAACGCCCCTTGAATTCATCTTAACGTATATAAATAGGGGCGTAGCCCTGATATCTTCGTAGAAATAGTCACTACTAATGGTTTTAGGGGCGTAGCTCTGGCATCTTAGTAATATTTTATGCCCGCACACAACTAAATTTAAACAGTTACTAATAGCTTAGTGTCTTCCAGTATCCGTGACTTTAGCGCAGGATTTAATTGCGTTTAATTTCTTCCTCAGTTATATTGAAATATAAGACTATTAATCAAATAAAAGCATCAATTAGTCAAGTTTATTCATCAAGGCAAATTAACTTATGATAACAAAAAGTCAAATTTTATTATATTTACGTGATATTTTTAAAATTTAACCCAAAAAAAAATCAAATGGAAAAACTAGTACCCTATGTTAACCTCGGCTATGAAAACGACAATTCGGGGAATTTGAACGAGTTCATCCTGAATGTTTCGGCTATGCTGCCTGATGATAGTAAAACAAAAATATCAGGCGATGGCAAAATCAGTGACGATAAACATTACCGCCCAATCACAATTGATTATAACGGTGGTTCAAAAGAACTTAAAGAATTTGATTTTAAAATTAAAATCAAAAGAAAAGACATTGGACTGCTGGAGAGAGGCATTAAGGTGGAATTAGCAGAAGCAGGTGCTAAAGATCACGGTAAAAAAGGTGTTATTATAGATTATGGATGGCCATAGTAGAATGGCCGTTCTTATAACATGAAACATGGGTTTTAATAACCTATCAATAACTATTAATTAACAACTTAAACAATTATCCTATGTCTAATATTAAATATTTAATTCTTACGATGTTTGCGCTTGTTTTGTTTGCCGCATGCAGCAAAGAAGACGATGTGAATACCATTCAACCGGAAATGGAAGATGAAATTACAATATCTGTTGATGTTGTTATGGATGGCGGGAAAAGAGGTGTTATAGTAGAATATGGATGGCCATAGTAGAGAATACTATGATTAAAATATGAAAAGCAAAGGTGTTAATACACCTTTGCTTTTCAATAAAATATATTAACGAAAGGTCACTTTCATTCTTTTCAAAAGTCTTTTAAGTGGGAGTTTATGATTTCTTCAGTTCATCATATCATTAAGTCAACCTCCATCCTCAAGTTTTTGGGAATTATTGTTTTGCTTTTTATTTGTCCCCACATTAATGGGGCAATTAATTATTCAGATTCTATTTTTCATCAATACATCAAATACTATAACAACGATCAAAACTCTGAAATAATTGAATTGGCCAAATCGACCTCCCTATTTTATCCGCTAAGCAAGAATGACTCCATCAATTTATACCAACACATAACCCACAACCCACATTTTGAAACCTTTCTACTGTTGAATGCAGCCATTTATTATGAGAAAAATCAACAAACAGAATTGGCCATTCATCGCTACAACGAACTAATATCCTCACCAAAAACCGAAAAAGAGATTTACACCTACTCACTAAACACGCTCTTTCATCTATATCTCAATAATCATGAACTTGAGAAGTGTCAGAAAATCTGTCTCAAACTTTTAGATTTATACTCTTCGAATAATGATTCCCATGGACTTGCACAAACATACCTCTTTATGGGTCGTGTATATATGCAATTAAGAAACATCGTTCAGGCCATGGAGCATTTGGAAAAGGCTTATGAAAAAGCCAATAAAACCGAGGATACCCAATTAAAACTATCTATACAATCTGCAATTGGAGCAACATTTCGAATGGATGGCGATTTCCTGAATGCTAAAAAGCAGTTCATTTCAATTATGAATCACCCTCAAACACCTATCAACCAATATGGAAGTGCCACATTTAACATGGCTTCCATATATCTTCAAAACAATAAATATGATAAAGCAATTGACTTTCTTAATCAAAGCCTTGAAATTTTCTCAGAACTTAATGATTCAATGCGCATCAGCAATGTTAAAAACAATCTGGCTCATATTTATATTCAACAAAAGAACTATCCCAAAGCCATTGAAAACCTCTATTCAGTGGCAGAATTTGCAAAAAGCTCCAACAATGGAGAAATGCTAATTAACGTGTATTATAACCTGTTACAAACATTCATAAACCTAAAACAACCAGACTCTGCATTAATCTATCTGGATAAATATATTGATTTGAACATTGCTAATTGGAACGACCAACAATCTGCTCATATTTTGAAACTGGAAAAACAGTATCAGTTCGAAAACCAGCAACGCCAGATTGAATTGTTAAAAACAGAAGATGAACTGCAAAAAGCCAGATTCAGGAACATCCAAATCTTACTAATCGTTATTGTAGTTATATCCATGTTGTTTTTAGCAGGGGGAGTGATATTTTACAGGCAAAAACAGCGCATTCGGAAATCACATAAACTACTGGTATCGCGTGACAAAGAGATTCACAGAATTAATGTGGAACTTAATCAGAGTAATTTGGCAAAAGACCGCATTTTGTCCATAATTGGTCACGACCTGAGAGGTCCCATCGGGAGTCTGCGTGATTTATCCGGCTATTATGCCGTAAATCCCGAACAAACGGAAGAAGAAATACAGGACTATCTAAAGATGAGTCATGAGTCCTCAACATCTCTTTATTACCTGTTGGAGAATCTTCTTGCATGGGGCAACAGTCAGAAAGGAAGCATACATTTTTCTCCCGATAAAATCCAGCTAAAACCGGTTGTACAGCAGGTTATCAACTTATTGAATGTATCTCTCAACCAAAAAAATATTAATTTTGAAGTTGCTGTTCCAACAGATATATATGTGTTTGCAGATATACAGATGCTCAAGACAATATTGCGCAACCTGATTTCCAATTCCATCAAGTTCTCAACCAGCAACACGCGAATAACTGTTTCGGCAAAAATAAATATTGACTCCGGTTTTGCCGAAATATCCGTTGAAGATCAAGGTATAGGAATTTCAGCCGAACAGATTAAAAGCCTTTTCACTGAAAAAGAGACATTCTTCCTGCAAAAATCAGCTGACGCCGGCGGGACAGGTTTGGGGCTAATTCTATGCAAAGAGTTTGTGGAAATTCATAAAGGAACTATTTGGGCATGTTCCCAACCCCAACAAGGAACAAAAATCTGCTTTACGCTCCCAACTTATATTCCTGAATCAACTGAAAAAACAGACAGGAAGGTCAATGAACATCAAACACCGAAGTTTTCTCATCACACTGCACGTGAACCCCGGTAGTTTGGTAACGATTTAAAAGTTACTGCAACCACGATACATATCTCCACACCGATATCGCTTCTTGTTTACAACGAAAATAACTTCTGGTCTGCTTTCATAAAAAACACGAAACATTATCACATCTTACATGTTATTTTAGTGTTAACAACTTGAATTATAAATAAAGAAGCAGTAAATTTATTTATATTACCAATTGATGTGTGGACTACATTCAAAATAATTATATATCCTAAAAAAAACCTATATCATGAATTTCAAACATCTCTTTACATTTTTACTTCTTTCATTATCCATGGCCGTTTTTTGGCTGGTTACAGCTTCAACATGTTCCGATTCAAAAAAAGTCTCTTTCGATATGGACATCTCGGACAAATCTCTGGCCATCTCAAATTACGAACGTTATTGTGCCTCTTGTCACGGACTTAACATGGAACGCTTTGCCGGCGAAGACCGCGAAGCCATGTTTAACATGCCTCTGGAGGATATGATCGCCATCATCAGGGATGGAGATATTGAGTCGGGAATGCCTGCCTTTGGACAATCAATGAGCGCCAGAGAAATCAATGACATGGCTGTTTACATTCTCACCGATATGAAAGAGGCCAATCAAAGTCATGATTACCGACCCAGCATAGGGGAAATTCATGAATCGGAAAAAGTCACCTTCCGTTTGGATACTGTTGCAACAGGTCTGGAGGTTCCCTGGGGACTAACCTGGCTTCCAGATGGAGATATGCTGGTGGCCGAGCGAAGCGGTCATTTGTTCCGCTTTAGAGACGGTGTTTTTGTGAGTATGATAGAAGACCTCCCCCCCATTTTTGTTCATGGACAGGGAGGATTAATGGATGTTCGCCTCCATCCTGATTACGAAAATAACGGTTGGCTCTATCTGGCCTATTCTACCTACGGACCACAGGGCCCCTCACAAGGTGGTAACACGGCCATCATGCGTGCCCGCCTGCAGGATAACCGTTTGGTTGATAAAGAAGAGCTGTTTAAAGGACTACCTGATACACGGAATGGTGTGCATTTTGGTTCACGTATGGTTTTCGGAGACGACGGCTATCTCTATTTCTCCATTGGCGACCGTGGTAACTGGGATAATTCACAGGATTTGACCAATCACGCCGGAAAAATACACCGCATTGCAGAGGACGGAACCATACCGCAGGGCAATCCATTTGTCAACGAACCTGGCGCCATGGGCACCATCTGGTCCTACGGACACAGGAATCCTCAGGGGTTGGTAAAACACCCCGAAACGGGTGTTTTATGGTCGCATGAGCATGGCCCAAAAGGAGGCGATGAACTCAACATCATTGAGAAAGGGCTCAATTACGGATGGCCGGTGATTTCATACGGCATCAATTACGATGGCAGCATCATCACCGAAAAAACCGAAAAAGAAGGCATGGAGCAACCGGTGATTGAATGGACTCCCTCCATTGCACCCTGCGGAATGACATTTGTAACCGGAGAGCCATTTAAAGCTTGGGAAAACAGCATTTTGTCCGGATCGTTAAGTTTCAGGTACCTGGTTAGAAACGAGATAGTTGGAAACGAAGTCGTGCATGAGGAGATATTGTTGCGTGAAATAGGTCGCGTACGGAATGTAGAAATGGGACCTGATGGCTACGTTTATGTGGCTGTTGAAAATCCGGGTGTTATTTTCAGACTGGTGCCGGTTGGGGATTGAACTATGCTAGAAGTTTTAAGTTAGAAGTTTGGGGTTGAGAGTTGATGGTTTTGAGTTGATGGTTTTGAGTTAAGGGTTTTAGTTAAGGGTTTTAGTTAAGGGTTTTAGTTAAGATAAAACTTAGAACTTAAAACCTAGAACTTAGAACCTAGAACATTAAACCTAAAACAGGTAAATCTATTGACTATTTCTTGAAAAGAGTCACCTTAGGTGATAAATATGAATAGAATTGATGAAAATTATATTGTTTTTAACATTGTTATTTTGGACAACGGTTTCGTTGGGACAAAGGACAGTTGTGGTTCAGGATAAATTAAATAAACAGCCGATACCGGCTGTTTATTTGCTTTGTAGCGGCCGTCAGGTTGCTGTGAGCAACCATCGCGGAGAAATTGGTATTCCTTCAGAATTTTCATGTTCCGTTTTAGTTTTATCACACATATCATACGAAAACAAGAGGATCGTAATTGACAGCATCGTCCCAAACCAAGCCATTTTTCTAACCCCTACTGAGAGCCAACTGGATGAAGTACTGGTGACTGCTACCCCGTTTCACAGAACCACAGCGGCCATTCCGGGAAGCATCTCTGTTTTATCGGGGCAAATCCTCCAATCCGGACAGCAAACGGATATAAAACCATATCTTGAACAAATCCCCGGCATTCAAATGCAGGCCGGGGCACTTAATACGGCCAGACTGACCATCAGAGGAATAGGGAGCAGAACGCCCTACGCTTCCAATCGCATTAAAGCCTATTTTGATGATATCCCTCTCACCAGTGGCGATGGAGCAACCATTGTTGAAGACCTGGAAATAAACGAGATGGGGAGAATTGAAGTCATTAAAGGCCCTTCATCGGCACTATATGGATCCGGACTGGGTGGAACCATCGTCATTCGCCCCGCACCCGTTCCACATGGCTGGAATGCTTCTGCACTGGCAGAAACAGGCTCGTTTAATTTGTTGCGAGGAGGTACTTCGATATCCCACAGAGATTCTGCATCTTATATAAGTGGTGCATTTTACAGAACAACCATGGATGGCTACCGCCAAAACAGCCGGTACGAGCGCACCAACCTCATGTTCAGAGGAGGGGTTTCGCTGAATTCATTTCAGGATTCGCAAACAAGTACTCACAAACTTTCGTTTTTAGTCAACCATGTGGACCTGATGGCTCAAATCCCCAGTTCCATCAGTCGTGAAGCATATTTAAACAACCCGCGAAGTGCCGCTGCAAACTGGCTCGCCATCCGCGGTTACCAAAGCTATAAAAAATGGCAGGCCGGAGTTTCATTGCAATCGCAACTCACCCCCCTGCTCAATAATCGCATCGCCATTTACGGCATATACAACGATGCTTATGAACCACGCCCATTCAACACACTGGATGAACTAACCAAAACCCTTGGCATTCGCCAACAGATCTTGTATACAGGCAACAACATTTCCTTTTCTTTTGGAGGCGAATTCTTCACTGAAACCTATCAGTGGAAAATCTTTGAAACAATAGGTGAAGAAAGAGGAGAACAGGAATTCAACAGCAAGGAACGAAGAAATTACTATAACATCTTTGCACACGCAGAAAAGGAGTTTGAAACCGGAACCATTGTAACGGCAGGCGTCAATCTGCACCAACTCTTTTATCGCACCAATATTATTTTCCCTGAAAACGAACCGGAAGAGAAACATCGATATTCACCAGTTATCTCGCCACGACTGGCCATCAACCAGAGGTTGTGGCCGGGAAATTATCTTTTTGCTTCGGTTGGACACGGATTTTCAGCACCTTCGCCCGAAGAAGCGCTGCTTCCAGATGGAGGCATCAACCGGGAACTTAAACCCGAAGAGGGAATAAATTACGAAGGTGGTATCAGAAGTTCCATTATATCGAACCGATTGAACCTTGATTTAACCGCCTACCGGATAAACATTCGCAATTTGCTGATGACACGCAGGGATGCCGAGGATGTCTTCTACGGAGAAAACGCCGGGAAAACCGTCCATTACGGATTGGAAACCTCTGCATTTTTTCACATTACCAATCCCTTCATTTTACCTGAGCATTCAATCAGGGTTACACATACCCTTATGCAAAATAAATTCAAGCGTTTTGAGCAGGTAGATGAAGATTTTCGCAACAAAAAGCTACCGGGATTACCCGGTAGTTCACTGAATATCACAATGACCAATACGTTGCTTACAAACCTCAGTTTACATACCTCCCTTCAGCATATCAGTCGCCAATTTCTGAATGATGCCAACACTTTAACCTATTCAGGGCACGAACTCATCGATTTATCATTGAACTATCGATACACAAACGGATGGATAAAAGATTTAAGAGTTACAGCAGGTGTACAAAATCTCTTGGATCGTCGTCATGCTTCCATGGTGCTGGTCAATGCCCCATCGTTTGGGAATACTGCTCCAAGATATTATTATCCGGGGCTTCCTCGCAGATATTTTGTAAATTTGAGAGTTAATATATAGTGCTCAATAGATTCTAAAACAGCTCAATGTTAAAGGACTTCATGCACATACGAGAGAAGGTTTTTGGCACACCTGTTATGCAAAAAACTCTGATTATATTGCTCATAATGGCTGTTGTAGCATCCATTTGGCCATCAGAGAATAATCCGGAAACCGCTGAAACAGAAACACCATCATACATTGAGTTCGGCATTGCCTCCTATTACGCCAATCTTT
The DNA here is from genome assembly GCF_900168165.1 of Alkalitalea saponilacus. Classification (GTDB taxonomy): domain Bacteria; phylum Bacteroidota; class Bacteroidia; order Bacteroidales; family Marinilabiliaceae; genus Natronoflexus; species Natronoflexus saponilacus. Next base: position 102,052 of record NZ_FUYV01000011.1, on the reverse strand, counting down.
TTCAGGGAAGGCCTACTGCATCGGGTGAAATATATTACCACCACTTACCAACAGCAGCGCATCAGACGTTACCACTGGGCAGTAGGGTGCTGGTTACTTGCATGGAGACGAAAAACAGCATTGAAGTCACCATTAACGATCGGGGGCCATTTGTGGGTGAAAGAATCATAGACCTTTCAAGGTCTTCTTTTTCGGCCATCAATGATTTAAGGAAAGGGTTGATATATGTAAAAATTGAGGTGATTGAGTGATATAATTCTGTCTCTACATTTACTCTGAAATCCAATAATGAAGAATTTCCTTCATCAGGATATTGCAATGCGGAGCAAATTGAATATTAGATGAAATTTCATCTGAAGATTGAACATAAGTGCCGGTGCCAGACAGATCATCCAACCCGTTTTCCAGCATCTGCGCAAGACTGTCATCGGTGCATTCCAAATGGAACTGCAAACCTATGATGCCGTTCTGTGCATAAAATGCCTGATTTCTATTTGCTTTGGATGAGAGTAAATCGATGGCACCTTCAGGAATTTCAAATTGATCTCCATGCCAGTGAAATACGATTGGGTTTCCACAGAATAATTTGTAAAACCATTGTAAGCCTGTGCATTCGTCTGTTGGCAATACCTGAAACCAACCAATTTCTTTATGCTCTGCCTGTGAAACCTCTGCTCCGAGACAATGCGCTATAAGTTGTGCTCCAAGACAAATCCCCAGAATTTTCTTACCTGAATTGATGCACTCCTTAATAAAAACCTTTTCTTCTTTCAGCCATGCGTGAGAAGCTTCATCATAAACACCCATTGGCCCTCCCATCACAATTAAAGCATCTATCTCCTCTACTTTAGGAAGTTTATAATTCGTCTTATAAAAATGAGTTGAAGAAATTTGATACTGGTTTTCCTTCATCCAGATTTCTATATAACCCGGCCCCTCAAATTCGACGTGCTGAAAAAAATGGACTCTCATATTTTGTGAAGTTTAAAACAGTATATTCTAAGAACACCAAACAAGCTCAAAAAGCTGATTGAAAGCATATTAACAGCCCCCCCCAGACAGATTTGTATATTTTACAAATTAATAAACTAATCGAACAATTCTAAAATCATTCAACAAAAAAAGGGACTGTCTGAATCAGACAGTCCCTTTGCGGAGAGGAAGGGATTCGAACCCCCGGTACGCTTTTGGCGCACACTCGCTTTCCAGGCGAGCCAGTTCAACCACTCCTGCACCTCTCCGGTTGAATTGATTCAATTTTGCACGGGAGGAGAGACTCGAACTCCCGACACCTGGTTTTGGAGACCAGTGCTCTACCAACTGAGCTACACCCGTGTTTAAATCACGTTTACGGCTGCAAAAATAGAACATTTGCCTAATATTTAATAACGATTCCGATATTATTTTAAAATTATAGTTTTAAACATTTGATGCTCATCGCTATGCTATTCAAAAAAAAGAGCAACTTATTAAAAAAAGCAAACTCACTTGTTTCCCATAAGAAGGCTCGGTATTTTTGTGGTATGGCACAATTGCATTTTAACTCTGGCTCATTTATTGTGACAGAAGGAGATCGAAACATCAAATAACCAATAAATATTAATCAAATGAAGTTTATTTTCTCAACACTACTCGTTATTTTAATCATCGCCTCATGCGCACCCGGAAGACAACTCACCAATCTGGAATCAAATATCACACAATTATATCAACAAGGGAATTATAATCAGGTCTTGAGTGAATATGACCGCCTTGAAATAATGACACGAAACAGCAATGACACCATCAGCCAGCCTGTTTCTATTCTGGCAGGGAAAGCGGCGTGGCATGCCGGTTTTTATGACCAAACACACCGCTATTTTGAGAAAACAGAGATCTGGCAAAATAACCCTGACATAGTTCTGATAAAAGGGAAAAGCTACCAACAAACTGGAAATCAACAGCAGGAATACCAGCATTGGATCAATCACATTGATAAAATTAAACTAACCGACAGCCGCAGAAAAGTGATGCTTCGGATTTTTGAAATAGAAGAAAGTTCCGGAGATTATGAATCAGCTCTGCAAACCTGGAACAGAATTCCAGATAATCAGCAACCTGACATCATGTTTAAAAAGCTTCAGATATTGGAGAAAACGGACAGAGCCGACGAAGCTTTGGCCCTATCCGGTGAGATTTTGGCCGAAAATCCGGATTTTGAACCAGCTAAATTCTGGAAAGCCAGGTTCTATTACGATAAAGCTGAAAACTGGTATCAGGATGAAATGACAAAATACAACCGGAATCCCAATTATACTACTTATGCATACCTGAGAAGGGAGTTAAGACTTATTTCAGCCGATTTCAGAAAATCAAGAGACCTTTTCGTGGAGCTGCATGAAATGCAACCGGGGAACGTAACTTACATGCAATATCTAAGAAACATTTACCGAAGACTTGAGATGAGGCCTGAAGCTGCACGGATGGATCAACTAATCAACAACATCAATGATTAATTTCGCGATATACGGTGCAAGCGGATTAACCGGGTCAGAACTGGCAAAAATTCTTTCCCAACACCCACGTGTTGGGAAACTATACCTAGCAGCAAGAAAAGCCATCACTGATTTGCCCGATCATGTATCATACTTCAATCTTAAAATAGGAGAAATTCATGTTCCACAAGATGTAGATGTGGTTTTTTGCTGCCTGGGAACGACATTGAAAAAAGCAGGTTCAGTTGAAAAATTCAGAGAAGTTGACCACAATGCTGTTCTGGAACTGGCAAGCAGAGTTGCTCAAAAAGGAATTGAGACCTTTGTAGTTATCAGCTCCATTGGTGCCAACGCCAAAAGCAGAAACTACTATATCCGTACCAAGGGAGAGACCGATGAAGCTCTTCTTAAACTGAAAATCCCTAATTTGTATATCGTCAGACCATCATTAATTGAAGGGAAAAGAAGTGAAAATCGAATCGCGGAGAAATTGGCCTCAATGGTTTTAAAGCCTTTAAAAGCAATTTTCATAGGGCCACTGCGAAAATACAGACCCATTAAAGCCGTTTCACTTGCTAAAGTAATGGCTCACATTGCCATAAATAAACATCACTGTAACATTATTGAATCGGAAGAGATTCACAAAATAGCTCAACTTTCTGAGAATGGTTAAAAGATAATTTCTATGAGAAAATCAATGCTTGAACAGATTCAAAATCGCAGAAGTTGCCGCAAGTTCACATCACAACCAGTTGGAGATGATATTAAAGAGCAATTCATAAAAGCAATACTCTGGTCGCCAACCTCCAAAAACAATCGCCCGTGGGAGTTTGTTTTTATTGAAAATAAACAAACCCTGGAACAGCTATCCAAATGCAAACCACATGGAGCTGCCTTTCTTTCAGGAGCACCACTTGCCATCGTCATTCTGGGCGATCCAACAAAAAGTGATGTTTGGATTGAAGATTGCTCCATTGCAGCCATTTTGGTTCAAATGGTAGCAGAAGACCTGGGGCTGGGTTCAACCTGGATTCAGATTCGACGCAGAGAACATGATGAAAATTTATCTGCTGGCGATTATGTGAAAGATATCATCAAAGCCCCGGAATGTTTAGAAGTTGCCTCAATTATTGCCATTGGTTACAAAGAGAGAGAGAGGGAGCCATATGCAGACAATGCCCTCCTGCATAATAGAATTCATTTTGAAGAATTCAAAAAATAAAAAAAAGGAAGTCTTACGACTTCCTTTTTTTGTGCCCAGAACAAGACTCGAACTTGCACGCCGAAAACCGGCACCAGCCCCTCAAGCTGGCGTGTCTACCAATTTCACCATCTGGGCAATATCTATTGCTTTCGCGGTTGCAAATATATAATTTTTTAAGATTACGAATGGTAAGAGAGCAATAGATTTTTAGAAAATTAGAAAATGAGGCAGATCAGGTGCTGACAACCAATTGGTTGTCAATCCAAAATTCCGCACCTAATCGTGTTATTTTCAACACATTTCAATCCACAAACTAATATTAATAATTAAAAATACAAAGATCTAATAGATTCATAAAATCATCTATTTCTTTATGAATACAATTATTTGATCTTTTTTTCTTAATTTTCCACGGTAAAAATAAAAACTCTTTGCTTTTATTTTCGTAACAAACTAAACCCATTGATTTTTAAACCTCGAAAGAATGGCAATAATATTTGGAATTCAGTTTGGAAGCAAATTTGGCTCTACCAAAAAATTTGAATCAAAACTAATTAAGGAAAAAGTTGATTTTGAACGATTCAACGAATTGGATCAATCAGAAACATTAAGACGATATAATGAATTGGATCAACTGGTTCATTCAGGAGACTTTGAAAAGAAAGTGCAATTCCTGAAAACGGCCAAGTTTAAAAACTCAGAGGAGTACAGGCAGTTGGAGCAGTTTAAATCCATGAAAGCCTCAAAAGATATCAAATCCTATCTGGAATACTCCAAGAGCGGAAAACTGGATCGGATGAAAAGTATTCTAGAGTCAGATCTTTTAAAAGAGTTTAATGACTTAAAAGTATTTGTTAACTCCTCTGCATTTCACTCAGCCAAAGTAAAAAAAGATTTTAAGCAGAGTGAGGCCTATGCTAAACAGGAACAATACAGCGCACTTAAGAAAGATCCTGACATCATCTTTTATCTGAAACAAGATAAATCCAATGAATACAGAACGGTTGCCAAACTGGAAAACAGTGAGCGATTAAAATCCTTTTTCAAATTGGAATCAATCATCCAATCGCCCGAATTCATTGAGAAAAAAGTATTTCTTGAAGATAAAAACCGATTTAAAAAGTCGGAAGAAGCCAGATTGATTGAGGAGTTCAAAGAACTTCAAAAAAATGAGGATGTAAAATGGTATCAAAAAACCAAAAAACTGAATCCATTTAAAGAAATCCGTAAATGGGAGCTCACATTTGAAGATGATTTTGATGCACTGCAACTTGATAAAAGCAGATGGATGACTGGCTATTACTGGGGAAAAGCACTCATGAACGACAATTATGTGCTCGCCGGAGAAAAACAGTTCTTTAAAGAGGACAACATTGAAATGCACGACAGTGTTGTTCGCATCAATACACAAAAAGAGACATACCGCGGAAAAGTTTGGGATGCTACTCTTGGATTTACAATGCAAGATTTTGAGTACACATCGGGTTTGATAAGTACAGGGCAGAGCTTCCGACAGAAATACGGCAAATTTGAAGCTAAAGTAAAATTCTCACAAGCGTACCCTGTTGTAAATGCATTTTGGCTAGTGGGAGAAAAAATGTTGCCCCAGTTGGATGTCTTTAAATCCAGTGTGACCAAAGGGAAAGCACTGGAAAGTGGTATTCATGTTGGTGCTCCTGAGGGGCAACCATTAAACCTGTTAAAGAAGATAACAGGTGCCAATTTCAAAAACGGATACTATATTTATACATTGGATTGGTCGCCGGAAGCATTGATATGGAAAATCAATGGAATTGAGGTACACAGGGAAGTAAAACATGTGCCCAATGAACCAATGTATCTATCATTCTGTACAATTTTACCTGAATACCCATCCGACAAACAGATGCCATCCTTTATGGATATTGACTGGATCAGATGTTACAGGAAAAAGGAAGAGTAACTTCGCTGGAACTGTTGGCTCCGGCCAGGGATTTGGAATGTGGTCTGGCAGCCATTAATCATGGTGCAGATGCCGTATATACCGGAGCACCAAAATTCGGAGCAAGGGCAGCAGCAGGTAATAGTTTAACGGATATAGCCACACTAACCGAATATGCACATTTATTCAACGCAAAGGTTTATGTGGCAATCAATACACTTTTGTATGATCATGAATTAACTGAGGCAGAGAAACTGATCCATCAGTTATACAAAATAGGTGTAGATGCTATCATCATACAGGATATGGGCATTACACAAATGAACCTCCCTCCCATTGCCGTTCATGCGAGTACACAAACCGACAATAGAACCCCGGAAAAAGTTAAATTTCTTGAAGATGCAGGGTTTGATCAAGTGGTTCTGGCAAGGGAACTTACACTGAATGAAATTGCAGAAATTAGAAATATCACAAATGTACCCCTTGAGTTTTTTATTCACGGGGCACTTTGCGTTTCATACAGCGGGCAATGCTATATGAGCCAAGCCACTTCCGGACGAAGTGCAAACCGGGGAGAGTGTAGCCAGCCGTGTCGACTTCCATATTCGCTGGAAAATCTGGATGGGAAAACACTGATTAAGAATCAGCACCTCTTATCGCTGAAAGACCTTAGCAATACGAATCATCTGCATGATTTGATTAAAGCCGGCATTTCAAGCTTTAAAATTGAAGGTCGGCTCAAAGATGCAACATATGTAAAAAATGTAACTTCCTGGTACCGTCAACAGCTGGATCGGATCATAGAAACTGATTCCAACTTGGCGCGAAGTTCTTCCGGCAGAGTTACAATTCCTTTTGAACCATCACCTGCAAAAACTTTTTCCAGAGGATTTACCACCTACTTTCTGAATGGACGGGAGAAGGATATCTGGTCATTGCATACTCCAAAATCCTTAGGAGAAAAACTGGGACGGGTTGTTACAATCAGTCGCGACTATTTTATAGCTGAAGATGGGATTGATTTAAACAATGGTGACGGCATTTGCTTTTTAAACAAAAGCAAACAATTAAGAGGTTTCCGGATAAACAAGACAGTCGAAAACAAAGTGTATGCCGACGATATAAAAGAGCTCTATACCGGAGCCATGCTTTACAGAAACCACGATCAATTGTTTGAAAAACAACTGATCAACAGCAAAGAAAACAGACGAATTGCCATTGACCTTAACCTGAGTGAAACAGAAGATGGCATATCTCTGCAATTAATTGATGAAGATGGTTTAAGTTCTGAAATCAGAAAAAATATCATAAAAGAACCGGCCAAGAACCCGGATCTGGCTTTAAAAACCATTGGTGATCAACTGAGCAAATGGGGGAATACCATTTATAACCCAAACAGCATAAAGCTGCAATTGCTTCAACCAATTTTTATTCCGGCAGCTGAAATCAATGCCGTCAGACGAGAGTTGAACGATGTACATAAAACCAAAAGGTTAAATAGCTATAGAAGACAGGAGAAACTTTTTCCTCAAACTTCACATCCCTATCCAAATGCAGTGAAGGATTTCAGCCTGAATGTTTCCAACCATCTTGCTCAAAAGTTTTATAATATCCATGGGGTGAAGAAGACTGAACCTGCCTTTGAAATCAAGTCACCCACTGGAGCAAGATTAATGACCACCCGCCACTGCATCAGATATGCTACCAATAGCTGTCCCAAGGAAAATCCCAAGGCCACTCCTGAAAATTTAATCCTTAAATCGGGGAAAAACTCATATGAATTAAAATTTGACTGTAAAAAGTGCGAAATGATGATTTTCGACCTTGATTCCAATCAAATTAAGAACACCTAAACCAAAACTCTGCGTTTTTGTGTCGTTGCGTTTATTATATCAAACATCCCTGATTTGAAATTTCTAAACACTTAAGCCAAAGCCTCCTTGGTCAAATTTATAATCCCGAGATTAAAAGACTCTGAATTTTAGAGTCTTCGCATCCATAATACCTACAATCTGAAGTTCATTCTCACCCCCATCCTGACCCAACGACCAGGCTGATAAAGCTCCCCAAGATCTGCATACCTTTTATCGAACAGGTTGGTGGCTTCAGCGTATAGATGTAGAATATAATCAGGGCTAACTTTAGGTTGCCAATTTATGCGAAAATCGGTTCTCCAAAATGGTTGGTAAGTTTGGTATATCCCGGTTGATGAACTGGTAAATCCACCTTCTCTTTCCTGAAACTGAGCATTCCAGTTAAAAGTAAGATGATCGATCCCAATGCCATGAACCAATCCTATGTTTAGCTTATGTTTAAGGTGATCAAGGACGTAGGCCGACTCGTAGCCTTCATCAGCTTTCTTATTCTGATTGATGAAGGAGTAGTTAACACTGATATTTTTAATGATATTTTGATGTGGAATGGCCTCTGTTACCGAAATATTCAAAGCATATTCAATTCCCCATGCTTCAATTCTGTTGATGTTGGAGGTGGTGTAAATATCTTCACCAGGTACCCTTCCCCAGTCAATCAGATTCTCTCCAATACGGTAAAAACCTCCCTGCTGAAAGTCCAGCCAGTGATTTCTCCAACGATACCCGGATTCAATTGTTGACGCTTTTTCAGGTTTCAAATCAGGATTACCCACATTGGTAGGTCCCGAATAGAACAAGTCGGTGAAAGTGGGTAGCCTAAGCGCCTGGTTCCAGGCAGCAAACCATTTAAGGTTAGGGGTGAACCAATAACTCAGATCGATGCCGGGAAACCAATCTGTGCCATAGCCAAGTTGGGAATTTTGATTCATCAATATCCCGGCAGAAATGTTCAGAGTATTTATGGAATAGGCATGCTCTAAAAAAAATGAGGCATTATTCCTTGTGAAATGATGTGTAAACTGCCCCTCTTTTTCACCGGGAGTCTTCATTGGCTCATCCATAGGAATCCCCAAAACATTACTCCAAACCGATTCCCCGCGCATTTCACCACCTATGGATGTAGTTCCCAATTCCCATGGAATGGAAGCATTAACACCGGCACCAAACACATCGGTCATGTGATAATTGTGTCCGGAGTACCAGGACTCAGCTCCTTGCATATCTCTGAAAAGCTCAAAACGATCATGATGTCGGCGCCAGTAAAGGTTTGGACGCACCTTTACCAATCCGCCTGACTCCATTGAAATTGAATTGAAAAAAGTACGAGTGTTTTCAAACTGATCAGGAAACCTGGCAGAATAGAAAGCATTGGCTCCAAAAGCCTTCTCTGTATACCCGCTTTGAAAGGAGAGTTGTTGTTGATCGATCTTCAACTGGCCGTGATAGTAGATGTTGAACAGATCAAAATCGGTGTTGTCGATATATCCATCACTTCCACCTTTATTCACAGCCAGGAAATTATTAAGACTTCCTGTTCCATAGGCAACCGTAGCTCCCAGGTTGTAAAGGCGATTTTCGCCTCCCGAAATTGAAACAGTGGCCTCTTCTCTTGCTCCGGTATTGGTTATAAAATTTATGGCACCACTGAAAGCATTTGGGCCATAGATTCTGGCAGCAGGACCGTTGAGTATTTCAACCCTTTCTATACTTGACAGGTCGATGGGCAGGTTAAGGGTATGATGCCCAGTTTGAGGGTCGGAAATGTTGATGCCATTTAAAAGAACCATTAACTGATCAAAGGATCCCCCTCTCACACTGACGTCAGCTTGAATTCCCAAAGGACCGCGTTCCCGAACATCAATACTCATGGCATATCGCAACAAATCCTGTACACTCTGAACAGGCAAAGTCTCTATCTGTGCCCGAGACAAAATGGTGACCGTTCGACCGGCCTCTGAGTATATGGCCGGTCCTCTACGGGCATTGATTTCTATCTCATCAAGACGAATTTTTGTATTAATGCTATCAGTGGTATTTCCAGCCAGGGTTAAATGATAGCCAAGGCAAGTAAAATATGCCAGTGATAAAAACCCAATTTTTATTTGTCGGTTTAGTGTATTAAAAACTGCATAGTTTTTATGCATCCAGTTCTTAAAAAACACCTCTTTTTTAGTTTCGTAAAACTCTTTTCGTTTCATCATTTTAATCAATATAAAAATTAAACAATTACAGGATTAGCATGGTTTATCCTGATTAATTTCAACTCAAACAAAGCCATGCAGATTTCAAATCAGGGATGACTGATTATAACCGGCTAAAATTACAATAAACCAGAGATTATCCCTATAATTAATAAGATTCTGTCTGAATTTTAGCTATTTTTGTTACAACCAAACATTCGGCACAAAAGTTGCGTAAAGCCAATATGAGTCAGAATTAAATCACAATCGAAAATATATGAAGACTTTATTTTTGCTCTTTTTCTTAACAATTTATTTAAGCTTACCGGGCCAAACAGATGCTCCACCCAGATTCATGCAATCTGGAGAAGATCACTTCACCCGAGATAACATTAAAGAGATTGAAATCAACAATCGCCACGGGCATGTTTTCTTCACCACATGGGAAAGCGACTCTATTCTGGTTAGAACAACCACATGGGTTAATGCCCCAATACATGCTGCTGCCAATGAAGTTCTCAATGATATATTGATCAACCAACATCACACTTCTGAGAAACTTCATTATACCACCCGCTTCGGGAGCAACTTCTTTTCTAATTTTGATTTTGGAATCATATATCATGTATTTGCACCTAAAAACTTAAAAATCAATGTTAACAACAGATTTGGAAACATTGAACTGATTAATTTTGAAGGAGATGCACATATCAACCTGGAATATGGAAGTCTGAATGGAGAGCATGCAAAAATTAATAATGGATCACTGTATGTTTCCAACGGAAACATACAGATCATGGAGCTTAACCAGGGTGAAATCACTCACCTGAACGGTTCTCTCGATATCCGGAAACTTGGTGAAGTCCAGTTGAGTTCTGATTTCTCCGAAGGATCCATATATCATGCAAAAAACCTAAGGATTATTTCATCTACCGGCAAAGTGGATATCAACAAAGTGGATAAATTGCATGCAGAATCGGGCTTTTCTTTTATAACCATAAACAAACTTACCGAAAGAGGGTTTATTGATATACACGAAGGCAGTGTGACCATTAGAGGTTTCGACAAGGGATTCAGAGAATTAACCACCTCATCGAGAAAAGCTGATATTCTTTTGAATATCAACGAAGAAATACCTTACACCATGCACGGGCAAGTTGCCAACGGAACCTTCACCCATTATGCATCGGAAAATATGCGGGTAATCATTGAAAACAATGTAACATCCTTCTCCGGAAATTTCAGTCAGAGAACCCCCGGTGTTAGTCCTACCATCATACTTTTTGGTACCGACTGTGACATTACAATCAGCAACGAACCGGCTTTTGATTAAGAGATTATCATTGAATAAAAATTTTGTGGATATACATCCACAAAAACATAAAAAAATCATCATGTACACATCAGATAAGCTGCTCCTCATCAGAAGCAAGATGGAGATACAAGGCATTCAAGCCTGCATCATTCCTTATGGCGATCAGCATTTAAGTGAATACCCTGCGGAGCATTGGAAAACAAGAGATTGGATCAGCAATTTCACCGGATCGGCAGGTACATTGGTTATTACAGCCCATGAAGCAGGTCTTTGGACAGATTCGCGATATTTTCTTCAGGCAGAAAACCAGTTGGACACTTCATGTGTACAACTTTTTAAGGAAGGAATGCCAGATGTGCCTGAATATGCTGAATGGTTAACCCATGTGCTTGAACCTGGTGATAAAGTTGGCATTAACGGGGTTCTGTTTTCTGTTTCTCAAGTACGAAAACTTGTGAAAACGCTTCGTGATCATAGAATCCAGAGCGATTTGAAATTCACCCTGGCCGAGGAGTGCTGGGACACCAGACCTCCAATTCCCGAAGATTCCGTATTTGAACATGATGATAAATTTTGTGGACAGACCCGTGCCGCAAAACTGGAGGCCATCCGAAAGTACATGCGTAAACAGAAAATTTCCCATTACATTGTCTCCATGCTCGACGAGGTGGCATGGGTATTGAATCTAAGAGGAACTGATGTGCCGTACAATCCGGTATTTCATTCATTTCTTATTATTGAGCACGATCAGGTAAGATTTTTTATCGATCCGCATAAATTAACTGCCGGAATTGCCCGTAAACTGGATGCAGATAATATAAAAGTCTCGCTGTACGATGACTTTTATCAGCATGTGCAGGATATAACCTCAGAGGCAAGATTTCTGATTGACCCCGACAGAACCAACTATACTATTTTTGCCACCATGTCTCAGGCTGCGCAAAAAATTGAAGAACGTTCCATTGTTTCTATTCTAAAAGCGAGAAAAACCAATAAAGAGATTGAGAATTTCCGCACAACACTCATCAACGATGGTGTTGCAATGGTGCAGTTCCTTAAGTGGCTTGAAGATCATGTTGGTTCAGGTAGCATCACAGAACTCTCTGCTGCAAAACAGCTTAAAAGTTTTCGTGCCAAACTACCGGGATTTTCCGGAGAATCGTTCAGCACCATCTCCGGTTACAAAGGTCACGGAGCCATCGTGCATTATTCTGTAAATAGAGAATCAGACATAACACTTCAACCCGAGGGTCTTTTTCTTATTGATTCGGGAGGGCAATACCCTGGTGGCACCACCGACATCACAAGAACTGTGGCTTTGGGAGATTTCCCTGAACAAGCTGCTGTTGACTACACTTTGGTTTTGCAGGGGCATATAGCACTGGCCACTGCCATATTTCCTAACGGAACAAGAGGCGTGCACCTGGACCCGCTTGCCAGAAAAGCAATGTGGAAATTTGGTATCAACTACGGACATGGGACAGGTCACGGCATAGGCTATTTTCTTAATGTACATGAAGGGCCACAAAGCATAAGACCTCAGGATAACGGCGTTGAGCTGGAACCGGGAATGATCACCTCTAATGAACCTGGAATCTACCGAACCGGAGAATATGGCATAAGAATTGAGAATTTGATTCTGTGTAAGGAGAAAATAGAGACCGAATTTGGCTTGTTTATGGAGTTTGAAACATTATCCCTTTGTCCCATTGATACCAAAATGGTTAAAAAAGAGCTTTTATCCAGTGATGAGACAGAGTGGCTAAATAGTTACCACAAAATGGTTTATGACAAACTGGCACCAATGCTGGATGAGGAACATAAAACATGGTTAAAAAACAAAACCACAGCTATATGATTTAATCATTACATGGCATCGAAAAAAACTTATAAAACAAACAAAAAACATCAGTTACAATGATTAAAACAGCTTGCTTTTTGATTTGCCTGATGATGACCTTAGGTTTAAAGGCATCTGATGATGGATATAACATCAGCGTTACTGTAAACGGAATCAATAACCAGGATATCATTCTGGGATATTATTACAATAAACAGATGTATGTGAGCGATACTGCTACTACCAATTCAGCAGGCACAGCCATATTCAGTGGAGAAGAACCGCTAAAAGGAGGCTTGTATCTCTTCTACCTTCCAAACGGAAGGTATTTCGATGTATTGATTGATAAAGAACAGGATTTCTCAATTCGCACTGATACTGTTGATTTGATTGGCAACATGTCGATTTCCGGTGCAAAAGATCCCTCCTTATTCCTATCCTATCAAAAATTCATTTCTGAGCGACAAAAAGAGTCTTCTACCATTAGAGAAAGGCTTCAGGCAACAGAACCTGATTCCGGAGAGGCATTAGAATTGAGAGCAGAGCTAACCAAAGTTAACCAGAAAGTGGAAGAGTTCTGGAATCAAATCACCACCAACCATCCGGAGTCATTCACTGCAACCTTTATTAAAAGTATGCAGGAACCTTCAATGCCGGAATTTAATATTCCGGATGGAGTATCCAATCCAGATTCTCTTTTACAAATAAAAAGATACCGGCATTTTCGCGACCACTATTTCGATAACATTGACTTTTCTGATGAACGCCTGCTAAGAACTCCTTTTTTTGTACAGCGACTTGAAAACTATTTCGACCGGGGAATCATTCAGATTCCGGATACCATTGCCGATGCCTCCATCAGAGTAATTGAAAAAAGCAGGGATAACGCCACCATGTTCCGGTTTTTGGTACAGTACTTTTTTAACAGAGCCAATGAAAGCAATATCATGGGAATGGATGCTGCAATGGTTGCTCTTGCAGAAAAATACTATTTGTCAGGTGATGCCAACTGGGCAAGTGAGCAGTTTTTAAAGAATCTGCAGGAACGAGTTACTGCTATAAAACCCACCCTGATAGGAAACACAGCACATGATTTGCGAATGCAAACCATTGATGGGGGCATGGCCAGATTACATGCGATAGATGCAAATATTACGATCATTGTTTTCTATGAGCCATCATGCGGACATTGTAAGAAAGAACTCCCCAAATTGTATAAAGATGTATATCTGCCATATAGGGACAGAGGAGTTGAAGTTTTTGCAGTTTATAGTTTAGACGACATGCAGGAATGGAATGAGTTTGTTGATGAGCATGGTTTGCATGAATGGATTAATGTGTTTGATCCCTTTCATCAAACCCGGTTCCGTCAATTTTACGATATCAGATCAACCCCCATGTTGTATGTTCTAGACAGAGATAAAAAAATCGCCGGAAAAAGAATTGATGCAGGTCAATTACCCGGGTTCATAGAGCATTTACTAAGAAATTACGATTAAAAAAATTACAATGAGATACCGTCTCTTTCTTAAGGGGATCATTTATATCATTTCAGCAGTAATGGTTTTAACCATTGCTGCTTGTGAAAACCATGAAAAAGAAATGCCTCCTCCTGGCATTCATATAAACATGCCGGATACCGGTCTTGAAATTGAACTTGAAGATACGCTTGTTATTTCACCCAGGATCACTTATAATTATGACACCAATTACAGATGGTATCTGAATGGGGAGTTTATGTCCACGGAGAAAGAAATCAAGCACATTGGTAAAGAACTAGGAACTTCCTTTTATTCATTCGTAGTTGAATCTTCCCGTGGATTCGACTCTATAGTAATTCCGGTAAACACGGTGATACTCATCAACTTTAACGAATTTGAACTTAAAAATGACACAGCAATTGTTGGACTTGACATCTACCCGTCAGAACCGGGATTCAGAACAAAAGGAGCCATATTTCCAACCATTGCACCTTCAGAAAATCAGTGGGTAGGTTATGCGCTCAGCAACAAATACAGTCAGCAATCTGTTCAGACACCCGGAAGGTTTACCGCTTATGCCACAACTCGCAACAGAAATCCTTTTATGGTTTACCATCAACCGGTGGATCCTCATATTGTTGCATTCTATTTTGAGAACCGCGAGGAGAGACTTATAAGTTCAATGGCAGTTAGCAATACCCAACTTGCTTTCCTGGTCATGCGGTTTGGCACCGTAAATGGAATACCCCGTTTTGGAGGAGAAAACAATGATGTAAAAGACTGGTTTATCCTGACCATTGAAGGTTTTGATGCAAATGGAGTAAAAACCGGCGAAATTGAGTTTCCTTTGGCCGATTTCAGATTTGACAATCACAGGCAAAACTACATTGTAAATAATTGGCAAACAGTAAGCCTTCGTGATTTAGGGAAAGTGAACAGCGTTTCATTGTCGCTTGTCACAAGTCTAACAGATGAAAACGGTATGATGTTGACACCTCCTTATGTGTGTATTGACAACATTAGAATTATAGAATAAAGGCAGTTAATCTGCCTTTATGTATATTTTTCCGTTATATACTTTATCCCCTGCATACAAACGATAAATATAAAGTCCCGGAAAAATTCCGTGATGTGCAACCTTGCCTGCTGAATCCAACACAGGTACTCTGTGTTCTATAACTTTCTGACCTGATTGATTATAAAGTTCCAGCATGGCATAACCCGTAAAATCAGGTATATGAAATCTGATTTCATTAATAACTGGATTTGGGTAAACCATAAAATCAGTTATAGTTGGTACAATGTTAGACGTGTCCAGATCACGAACATTTGAAGCCAGAAGATCAATCCAGAAAGAGACAGGATAAATAGAATTTTCTCTCTCAGCCAAATTTTTCCATTGGTTATTTGGATCCATAACCCATGCCGTTCCAACTTGTTTTGAGGGATTGTAAAGAGAGTGATATATGACTACACTGTCGGTTTGAGTATTATACTTCAACTCCACACCAACCCATATATTTCCATGGGTATTCAATGGTTCGTTAAATCTCCAAAAATATTCGCGATTTGCAGGCAGACTTAAAAGGTTAATGTTGCTTCTTGACAGAATTTTCACTTCAGGCTCAGTAACACCTTGCCAAACAGAAATATTTACATCTTGAGTCAGAGAAAAATCGGATCGCGCCGGCATCACATAAACACCATGAAGAGTCACCCCTGAAAAGGGGCCATATTGCTCGGCAAATGCCTGGTCGCCAAACACATTATGTCCTGACCAGAATCCACTGCTACCGGAGTATTTCTCCATTCCTGCAACATCTTCAAACATAAAATTGCTTAATCTGAAAACCTCTTCCTGTTCATTATAAAACTGTAACCCATTCAGACTACTGGCACCGGTTTCATCGGGATCCAGCCAAAAAGCCAATTGCTGGCTCTCATCCTCATAATAGTCCCATACTCGGTTTAATCTGGCAAAATAATCATTAACAGGATTGGAACAAGTGGCAGAGCCACCACTTAGACTACCAATAAGCTTCCCCTCATTAGTAAATAAAGGAGATCCGGAAGATCCTCCTTCTGTGGTTCCTTCACTCCATATTGCAATACGCCAGTGTGAATTGCCAATAAACGGAATTCCACCCGGAGAAGATGCATTAAATGAGGCAGTAGTGGGAGCATCTTCTGATTTTGCAACTTTTTTCACATCTCCCTGAGGATGATGTATGGTTGTAACTTCTCCCTGTGGATTGGTGGTACGATCCCAGCCTGCCCAGTATGGACGATAAATAGCCGGAGGAATTTCAGACATTTCCAACAGAGTCACATCTAAATCTTCAACATATGCCCTCATAAACGAGCCTGACAGAGTCTGGGTAAATGCTCCTTCAACACGTCCATCGCACCCGGGCACCTGGTAATTGAATGTAAAAATAGCTGTGGCAGGATCATTCATATCAGTAATACAATGTGCCGCTGTTAAAAAATAGGGCTTACCATCTTGCCGCGTGTTATTAATCAAGGTTCCGGAACACAAATCCCTGCCATTAACCATAATTCTGGCAACTGATTGACCTGCTTCAAGCCATAAATCATCGGTTTCACAGGTGAAATCAGGGTTACAACTCCCACTTCTGTTGAACCGACTGATGGATTTTAAAGAAAAAAGATTCAAAAAATCATGATTGACAGAACCTATTTCCAATAAAGATCTTTTTGATTGTCCGGCAGGTTGATGATATTCTACAATAATTTGATCACCAGGTATCGGGGCTGTTGCAAGTCGCCCTGATGGCAAGTTATTTTGGTGCGTAAACGCCCCCAAAACAACGCTCTGATCGGGATTATAAATATAGAGAGAACAACCTGGAGCAAGTGCAAATTGATCAAATATAAGGTTTAATGAATAAGCTCCTTTTGATTCTATTAACAGCCGCCATATAGTAGTGCCATCAATTTTATTTGTTACGTAACCGGAGTTTTTTGGACTTAGAGTGACGTCATAAGTGTGAGCGAAACGAAGAGGTGTTCCCTTTTCAGGTTTATCAGAGACCGTATAATGTTGTTGAACTGTGAGTGGTAAACCGGGCATGCTTTCTGCCATATCATTCAGTACTTCCAACTCACTATCAAACAACGGCAACGGACTTCCTCCTCGGGAAATTTGAGCGGATAAGCCTACAAAAGGAAGAAGCAGCCAGAAAAAAAACACATATCTATACATCATAGGATACTGAATAATCATAAAAAACAAAGCTAATGCAGAAAAATAAAATTTACTGTTTTACATCATAAAACTTAAACGAAATCTTCATATTTCGGTTACATGAGGTTGTAATCATCTTCAATGGGAATACACACTTAATTTGTTTTGGAACCCTTCCACATTAAAAAATAACTATGAACTGGATTCCATCCAATTCATAGTTACATTTAAACTTTAGATCACGAGCAACAAAGAACAACAAACAACTATCTATCTATCATATTCTTAAAAGCCGAACCGAAAAACAAATAACTTGTGTTTCCTCCAATGGTTCCTTCATTTTGACCCCACAGAAATGGCCAGTCGTCATAATTTTCAAAGTGATCTGGTTGCCTGAATAGAATACCAGGTGCCACATTGCCAGGAATAAATGAAAAATCAGCTCTGTTGTTTCCATAAAACACCTCTTTGGGACGAGCAGCTCCAACAGTGGCAACCAATGAATAATTGTGATATGGATGGCAACCATAAAGCCAATTGGTGGTCTTGAAAGCATGATTGGCATCAATGATTTCAGGATAATGCTTGTTGGCAAAACATATAGTGGTTCCAAAGTTTACAATAGCTCCGCTACCTGCCCAGTTACCAAGTCCAATAGGTACTCCGTATGGATTATCCTTTTCCAATTCTTCTATATAATCTCTGTATTGTTCAACATATGGCCGTAATTCATCTTTGAAAGATTCGTGCATATGTGGAATTCCGTGTAGCGCTGTTAAAAGTACAAATCCAACATTGCGTTCGAGGGCAGGCCATAAAAGTTCCTGGAATCTATCAGCGTATTGCTGTTCTCCTGTTGAAATGTATAGTTGCAGATTGGTTGATACATCAGCAAATCCGCTTCCCCATATATTTGCTTCTTGCTGTTGATCTGTCCGCAATTCAGAAGCCTCCTCCAGCAGTCTTTTCGACTGATAAAGTGCTCTTTCAGCTAAGTCGTCATTGTAACCTCTTAAAGCGCGGCTTGCTGAGGCGAACATAGCTGCTGCCCTAAGATCAAGATCCGGGTTGCGACTTGTGAATGCCCACATGTCATCTTTTACTCCGCTGGATTTGCCGTCAGGAGCAATTTCATATGGCCCCAATTCAGGATTATAAGGTAGTCCGTCGGTTATGGAGGCGGCATCGCCGAGGTGATGATAATTATAGAGAACTGAATTAGAAAGAGCTTGCGCCATGTGGCCGATGATTTCTGCCTGCGCTACCAACTGCATCGTTCCATGTTCAATAAACTGCAAGATGTCAGGGACTCCATCTGGCCGATGAAGTAGAACATAACGCTGATCCTGATCAACAAAGGTTTGGTCTCGTTGGGGTTTGAAATACTCCCATGTCTGGACAAAATTTTGAACCACACTGATATTGGATCTGGTTTCAATATCAAAATCTCCGGCATCAAAAAAGCCTCCAATATTTAAGCCCGGAATCAGTTCCAGAGCTTCATATTCAGTATCCGTTGTTGGCCCCTGCCAGTGGAGATCAAAATGGTCGGTATCCGGTGGAGCTTGTAAATATCCCTCTTTAAATGGCTCTCCGTGCCATACCCGGTATGCCTCTTTTACATATACATGGTTCATATGTATTGGAATCCAGATATCGCTGGTGGCATCGGTAATTTGATCATAAACGTTTTCTCCTATGATGAAATTATTTGTTATTAAGTCGCCATACTGAATGTAATAGATACCTGGTTCGTCAACTGAAGTAAAATCAAACTTCACATAGTGATATTTGAAATAATCTCCCCATTCTTCAATATTCCCTGTATATACTCTGGATGAGCTTCCATCTTTGTTTACTCTGAAAATGGATGCTCTTGAAAGCGGTTTATCTTTCTTGTCGAGTTCAATTACAGAGACTTTTGGTTGTGATGGCAAATAACCTACTTGTGAGAAACCAATGTTCGGTTCCCTTATCCAATCTTCAATTGCATTAGGTTCTATGGTCCAGGTTAAAACTTTACCTGTTTTTCCAGCAGGTAGTAGACTTCGAACAACATACCAGCCGTTTTGAGCAAGAATACGGCCGTCAAAAAGCATCAGATCGGTATCATGGGATGTAATTTTCACCATTCGTTCAGGATCATCAGGTGCCATAAGGAAATTGCGGCCTGTTTCCAAAGGAAGTGGATCGATAAAAGTACCGGTTCCCCTATCATCGGCAGTTACATATCCCTTGTATTGTTCAATTTTCTCACTGTTTGGTCTTGTAATAGTATTTCCTACAGCGTATCGCGGAAACCGGTCAATGCGACCATCCATGATAAAGGTTTTGCCCCAATATTGTGAAGGGAGAAACTCCAGATTAAATCCTGCAGCCCCTTCGAGTTCCACAGGTATAGGCTCATCAAGGTAAACAGATATCTCAACACTTTGCCCTTTTGCCTTAACAACAACACGTGAATCAAAATCGTACTGTTCGTATCTTAATTTGGCTTCTATGCTTTTATCCTCATAATTAACGGTACGTACTGGAATATCAGGAACAAGATCCCATTGCTCCGGGGTATTTGACAGCCTGACCGCTCCTCCTTGTGAAGTACGAACACCATGGTGAATAATTTCAATCCCAGCAGTCTTCTCGTCATTAAAACCTCCTGTAAAGAGGTTGCTGTAAACAAGAACATTTACACCTTGTCTTTCAAAATACTCAAGCTCATTGAGCTTGAGTTCCTGAGACGAATCAGTATTGCAGGCTGATAAAATCAACACTACAACGAATAAAAATGAGAATCTTTTCATGTGTCTAGAATTTATTTTTCAGTTGATCCCGAGTACTCAGGAGAACTCGTCCCGAAGCCTCGGGACTCGTTTCATGTTAATAGAGTCTTTATTCCTAAAACTCATATATTGCTGCATCTGTATGGTATTTTCGTTTTCACCAAATCGCCGACTTTTGTAACTTTTACAGATGAATGATTAAACGATAAAGAGGCAATAACCTATAATGAGAATTAGAATTGATTTCCTTAATGCTATCATAAAACTAATTAAAAAAATCCAAAATAAATAAAATTTCCCTATCAAACGGTTTCTTATCACCGAATAAAAATGACTGTGTTAGATTTTGAACGTTCTAAACATGGTCATTTTTAATTCCTCCTGTAACAATTCAGATATATTGGATAAAGCATCTATTTTCAGACAAAAAGCCGCATGAAAATTAAATCTTCATGCGGCCTTGATTAATTCATCACTTGGAATCATTCTAATTTTGTCGGGGTAGCGGGATTCGAACCCACGGCCTCCACGTCCCGAACGTGGCGCGCTACCGGACTGCGCTACACCCCGTTGATTTTTTTGGCAAAATTAAAAAATTATTCAATCGTGCAATTAAAATCCAAAGATTATGTACATTTTTGTAAAAATTCACCTAAAATCTATCAACAAAAACAGATTCTTGTGATCTTTTTTCATTCAGGCATCTTTTAAAATAAACGCATCGAAGCATAATGTTTAATTGGGTCAAAATATCATATTCACATTTTATCAGAATTCTCAAACGAGCCATTGCATGGGAGAATAATCCGAAAAATCTCTCCTTCTATCTTCTCAAGCAACTGCTTCTCATCAGCATCATGCTTTGCTTTGCCTGCATTTTTGGCAACCACATGATCGGAATAGATCAGGTGGTAACAAACCACCTGATTTTTATTGGTGCATTGCTCTCTGCTGCATACATATTAATTCGTTCTTTCAATTTAACACACCTCGGGATCATTCTCTTTTTATCGACCATGTTTTACCTTTTAAACATGTTGTGGTTTTTAAACGGTGGCTCTTATGGACCTACGATTCTGATTTTTCAGATATTCTTTGGTCTGGTGATCTTTACAATAAGTAATAAAACCGCATTAATTGTGGCCTCAGTTTTTGCTGTCAATATAGTTTTCCTGTTTTGGTTCGAATATAATCATCCACACCTCATCTCGGGGTATACCGGACATGAACAACGTTTCTGGGACATTGCCATGGTAACCTTTTTATTCTTTTTCGGAGGACTCCCGCTTCTGGCTTTTGGGAAAAGATATTTTCAAAAGGAGAAAGAGCGTGCAGAGCAATCGGAGCGCATAAAAACAGCATTTATAGCAAACATGAGTCACGAAATAAGAACTCCAATGAACGCAATCATAGGTTTTACAGAACTTCTTGAGACCAATGATGTAACCAAAGAGGAGAAAAAAGAGTACGCAGGAATTATAAAGGAGAATGGTGATATTTTACTTCACCTCATCAATAACATCATGGATATTTCCAAACTGGATGCCAGGCTGGTTGAAGTAAAATATTCCGAAATAGATGTGGAAGCATTAATTGATAAGCTTTATAAAGCTTATCATCCATTAGTAGGAGAAGGCATCAGGTTAATAACCATGATTCATCCCAACCAAAGCAAGATCTATATTGAATCAGATTATCTATTGCTATATCAGGTTTTCTCCAATATCCTGAACAATGCCATCAAACACACCGAAAAGGGAGAAATCAAGTTTGGTATGATATTAAACGAAAAACTCTCGTTTTTCGTTTCTGACACAGGATCAGGAATTCCTCCTGAAAAACAAGAATTTATATTTCAGAGATTTTCTCAACTCCGACCCAATTCTCCCATCAACAAAAATGGTGTAGGTTTGGGATTATCCATCTGTAAAAGCATTATGGATTTGTTAGGGGGATCCATTCATCTTCAGTCCGATGGAAAAAGCGGAACCACTTTCTACTTTAATCTTCCGCTTGATGTGATCGTTTTTAAGAACATAAGGTGGTGGGATAAAAATCTCACAGGGGTATAACTACAATAGATCGATAGTCCTGAATGCCTCGGGATAGATCATTGGATAATGAGCACAGTGAATTTTCGCTCAGCGGAATTAGATGCAAACATGTTAATTATTATCAGCTGATTGAACAACATGACCACAAACTCACATGTAATTTATAATCAACCAATTAATAAGCCCAAGCAAACTATTGTTATCTGAGATCAAGAACCTGTGCCTTAATTCCTCAACAACAAACCACTACGAGGGTTCAACATCATTCAAATTCACAGTTTTCCCAACGACAACGGAAATAGTTGCATCACCGGTAACATTCACCATCGTACGAACCATGTCAAGAATTCTATCGACTGGTAAAATAATGGCTATCCAGGCCGGATTGAGGCCAACTGAGGTTAAAACAACCATGAGCATAACGATGCCGGCTCCCGGAATGGCAGCAGCTCCGATACTGGCCAATGTTGTGGTCATCACAATGGTTAACTGCTGAGCAAAAGAGAGTTCAACCAAGTGCATCTGTGCCAAAAATACTACAGCTACGGCTTGATACAAACTTGTCCCGTCCATGTTGATGGTGGCACCAATTGGTAAGACAAAACTTGTCACTTTCTTGTCAACTTTTAAATTTTCCTCAACACATTCCAACGTAACCGGAAGTGTTGCTGCGCTGCTACTGGTAGAGAATGCAAGCATTTGAGCGGGACTAATTCCCCGGAGAAATTCACGGAACGTCATATTCTTCACCAGCAATGCCATCAAACCGGGATAAACGACAAAGGCCATAATGAGAAGCCCACCTAAAACCGAAAGACTATACCAGGTTAAACCGGCAAAAAGATCAAAAACCCTGGCCGGATCATCTCCAGCCATGTCACTCACCAGGCCGGCCATTAAAGCAAAGACAAACAAGGGAGCCCCTCTCATCACCAAGTCGACCATTTTAATGAAAGCATCTGCTATGGCATCCATTACATCTACTATGATCACTTTTTTATGATCAGTAATAAACAGAACCGAAACACCAAAAAATATGGCAAAGAATATGATTTGCAACATATTGCGATTATCGCCCATGGCAGAAAAAAGGTTTGAAGGAACCACCTCTTCCAGAAAAGTCAACGGCCCACGCTCTGCTGCCTTACGTGCCACATCCAAACGAGCACGAACCGCTTCAATATCCTCATAACCTCTTCTCTGAGCAACTTCATCCAGGATTTCATTGTAAGCGGGGTTGTTCATCATCCAACGACCATCCATTGGAGTCATTCCTTCCGATTGCAACCACAATTCGTAATTGATGCGGTTTTCCACACGAGCATTCTCTTCAAACCCGTTTCCGGGTTTAAAGACATTCACAATTAACAACCCAAGGGAAATAGAGAATAAGGTGGTAAGCACATATAAACCCATGGTTTTTCCACCCAGTTTTCCTAAATTTTTAGGATTTCCCAATCGAATAATTCCACCGATGATGGAGAAAAACACCAAAGGAACTGCAATCAGCTGCAGCAGGTTTATAAAAATTCTGCCAAATGGAGCAATCCAGCTGGCTGTGAAACCAGACCATCCAAGGTATCCGCTCAATACAGCCCATACAATACCTGCAATAAGGCCAATAATAATCTGAATATAGAGCGGGATCTTTTTGGTCATTGATATCTGTTTTTAGAGATAAGATTTATTAATCAATAAAGCATCGGTAAGAACCATGGCAGCCATGGCTTCAACAATGGGAACAGCTCTGGGAACCACACAGGGGTCATGTCTTCCCCGCGCCTTCATCACTATTTCATTTCCCTCTTTATCTACTGTTTTCTGATCCTTCAATATGGTAGCAACTGGCTTAAAGGCCACACGAAAATAGATCTCCTCCCCGTTTGAAATACCTCCCTGGATACCACCTGAACGGTTTGTACGTGAACGTACTTTTCCATCGCTTGTATAGAACTCATCATTGTGAGCCGATCCAAGCATTTCAACGGCGTTAAATCCACTTCCATATTCGAAACCTTTTACCGCGTTAATACTCAACATGGCTTGTCCCAAACGGGCATGCAACTTATCAAAAACAGGATCACCCAAGCCGGCTGGAGCGTTTTTAATAATACAGGAGACCACTCCTCCGATGGAATCATGTGCCTTTCTTGTTTCGTCAATTTTTTCAATCATCATTTTGGCAATTTCCGGATCGGGACATCTTACTATGTTGGATTCAGCAACAGAAAGATCCATATCTGTGTGCATCTTATCCAAACGAATGGTTCCTACCTGAGAAACATAAGCCTGAACCGAAACACCAAGCTTGTTAAGCATTAACTTGGCAACGGCACCGGCAACTACACGGGCAATGGTTTCACGAGCCGAAGAACGCCCTCCTCCCCTATGATCACGAATACCATATTTGGACTGGTAAGTATAATCAGCGTGCGATGGGCGATATATATCTTTCAAATTGTCGTAATCGCCAGATTTTTGGTCTTTGTTCCAAATCACAAAAGCCAAAGGTGTACCTGTGGCTTTTCCATCCATTACACCTGAAATAAACTCCACCCGGTCGCTCTCATCGCGAGGTGTAGTTATTGCAGATTGTCCGGGACGGCGACGATCCAGTTCCTGTTGAATGAAATCAGCATCAAGCTCCAGACCGGGTGCAACTCCCTCTATGATTCCTCCAACTCCCCTACCGTGCGACTCCCCGAAGGATGTCAGTTTATAAAGTGTTCCAAATGTATTTCCTGCCATTAGTCAAATAGGTTTTTCTTTAATCCTCAAAAATACTGCTAGAAATTGATTCATACAAAAAGTGAAGGGTGAATTCTCCCTGCATAAATGAATTAATTGCATTTCATGATAATGCAAAAAAAGAAAATACCATTCTGAAGAATTTCAGAATGGTATTGACGTTTATTATATCTGCCGAATAGACCGGCTAGAAGAATCTTAAATCTAGCAACTACAGCCTGAACCACACTGACCGGTATCACAACCTGCAGCGGCCATGATCTCCTCTTCAGTGGCTTCACGCACACCAATAATTGCTCCGGAAAAATGAAGATCGTCTCCGGCTAATGGATGGTTAAAGTCCATTTTTACAGTTTCGTCGGTAACCTCTAAAACCATACCGTTCATTCGATTTCCATTGGCATCCTGCATGGGAACAGAGTTCCCAACAGTCAACATTTCGTCATCAATTGATCCGTTTACTTCAAAAATATTTTTTGGTAACTCAACAATTGCATCCTGGTTAACATCGCCATAGGCCTCTGAACTCTTGAGTTCAAAATTAAAATCATCGCCTTCTTTCAATCCATCCAGCTTCGTCTCAAACATTTCAATCATACGTCCTGCTCCGAACACGAATTCCAGCGGATTCTCTTTATTGGTTTCTTCGACCAACTCACCATCGGCTCCATTCAATCTAAGCTGATAGGTAAGTGATACAAATTTGTTTCTTCCAACTTCCATTATTCTCAATTTTAAAATTTATAAAGATGACATCGTGAATACGATGATCATTCATAACAAATGAATTCACATTGTTGTTTATCTGTTCACAATAAGAATCCATTACAAAGTAACAGAGAATTTGAATCTTATCAAAACTTATACTAAAAAAGTAAGTTATTTAACAACATTTAAAGGGTTGGAAGGTTTAGGGTTTAGGGTTTAGGGTTTAGGGTTCAAAGTTTAGGGTTTATAGTTTAAAGTTTTGGGTTGCGTAGCGATGTCCCGAAAATCGGGAAGGGTTTAAGATTATAAGTTGCTTCGGGGAGGGAAGGCAAATGTGTAGGTCAAATGATTTATTCGTACCAAATACGTCGCAACCATTCAACAATTCCTAGAAAAGGTAATAAATAGACACAATACAAGAACACCATTCTATTTTCTTCGTCAACACAAAAGTCGTGAATAAAAGATGTTGCTCTTTTTAAACCGTCTCTGAGTTTTATTAATTAAATTTGTAGTTCATTCTAGCTTTGAATCCATCAGGAGTAAGTACCATCTGAATGGGAGCTGATGAATAGTGAATCAGCTTAGATTTCTTTCATCGAAAAAAATTAAAGTAGAATAAAAAAGAACAACCTATATATAATTAAGGATCTTCTTTATACAAAAACCATTAGATAATAGCAAAACATGCAGGGTAAGGTTGTAATAATTACTGGCGCTTCTTCAGGTATAGGCCTGGCTTGTGCCAAGGAATTTGCCGCAAGAGGTGCTTATTTGTCATTAGCAGCACGTTCCATTGATCAACTCAATATTCTTAAGGAAGAACTGAAATCAAAAGATCACAGGGTTTTGGTCACCCAAACTGATGTTGGTATCGAGCAAGAGTGTAAAAATCTGGTTGACCAAACCATTAACAACTTTGGAAAAATTGATATCCTTGTCAATAATGCAGGAATATCCATGAGAGCACTTTTTAAAGACACAGAACTGTCTGTATTGAAGAAGCTTATGGATGTTAATTTCTGGGGAACAGTGTATTGCACAAAATATGCTTTGCCATATTTGGTTGCACAAAAGGGATCGGTAGTAGGAGTTTCTTCCATTGCAGGATTCATTGGTTTACCCGGAAGATCGGGCTACTCAGCATCTAAATTTGCGATGCATGGATTTTTAGAAACCATACGAACAGAAAACTTAAAAACCGGTCTTCATGTATTGATTGCAGCGCCAGGATTTACCGCATCAAACGTACGAAAATCAGCACTTACAGGCAGTGGTACGCAACAAGGAGAGACGCCACGGGCAGAAGAAAAAATGATGAGTGCTGAAGAGGTAGCCAGGCATATTGGAAATGCCATTGAGAAACGAAAACGCACACTGGTATTGACATTTTTGGAAGGAAAATTCTCAGTATTTCTGAGAAAAATATGGCCATCACTGGTTGATAAGCTGGCCTATAGCCATTTAGCCAAAGAACCGGATTCTCCCTTTACCCTCAATAATTAAAACTGAAATTTCAATTATGCTTATCAATAAAACCGAAATCAGAGTTCGTTACGGAGAAACCGACCAAATGGGTATTGTTAATAACGCTGTTTATCCATCGTGGTTTGAAATTGGGAGATCTGAACTTTTTCGGGAAATTGGTCTTCCCTATAGCAAAATGGAAGATGAGGGTATTATGTTACCACTTTCAGAGCTTCAGGTAAAGTATAAACACCCGGCCAGATACGAGGAAATACTTACCATTACCACCAGGCTGGAAGAGATGCCACTGGTAAGAACTACATTTAAATACATCATTCATAATAGCCGGGGAGAGCTTGTTGCCGAAGGCTCAACAACACATGCATTTTTGGATGCAACAACCCGCAGGCCGGGGCGAATTCCAGAAAAACTAAAACACCGACTCGAAAAGCTTTTCTGAAAAAAAGAGATGGTTCTCTGGGTAGATTCAGACCATGCTTCTGATTAACCACACCATAAGTGCAATAATCACAAGTACAATGATGGTCGCTCCTGCTATCTTATTAATCCAGAAAAGACGTCGAAGATTTACAGCGGCCTGAAAAAAACCTACAATGGTAGTCAACAGAAGCCACCACGAAGATGCACCAATTAAAACTCCTCCTACAAGCGTTAACTGACCAGCCAATCCCATGGCCGGATCCACAACCCGCAAACCTGCAAAAAAAGCCAAAAACAAAAACAGAGCCAAAGGATTACTGATTGTCAGCAACATCGTTGAAAAAAAATCCTGCAAATAACTTGATTTTCGACGTCGTTGACGTCGAAGTTGCACAGCGGGGTTACTTCTGAATATGTGTACGCCAAGTATTATTAATACCGTTGCGCCAATCAGCTGCATCCATATCACATGTTCTTCAATAAATGCAACAATGAATGAAAGACTAAATCCTGCAATAATGGCGTATATTGTATCAGATACAGCTGCTCCCAAACCGGAGACAAAACCCGACAAGCGACCTCGTTGAAGAGTTCTCTGGATGCACAAAACACCTATGGGGCCGAGAGGAACTGATGCGGAAAAGCCCACGATCATTCCATCAATTACAGGATTCATGTTCATTTTACAAATATCTGAAAAATGTTTCTGATGAAAACCGGTAAAACAAAAAAAGAGGTGCTGTGCACCTCTTTTTATATTATAAAGACTCTATTTCTACTTTGTAATCAGATTAATATCATCAAGTAATTTATCCCTGTATGATTTTCCGATAGGAATGATTTTATTTCCGGTATCTGTCTTAATAATGACTGAACTATCCTCAATGGCTTTAATCTTATTAAAATTTACGATATATGAACGGTGAATTCGCATAAACTTATCTGAGGGCATCCGTTCTGTAATGGACTTCATGGTAAAGTGAATGGTGAACTTTTCCTTAAAAGTATTCACCACAACGTAATTTTCAAGCGCCTCAATCCAAAGAATATCATCGTACTTAACACGTACCAGCGAGGAGTTATTCTTAATAAAAATTTCTGTGCTTTCCTTTACGGGGCTCTCCTTCTTTTCGAATCTTTCCCTGGCACGATTCACCGCTTTTATAAAGCGACCGTATTGAACCGGCTTTAATAGGTAGTCTGTAACGTCGTACTCATAAGATTCCAAGGCATATTTTTCCTCTGAGGAGTAGATAATAACCTGTGGAATGATGTTCAATGCTTTAAGAAACTCTATTCCGGACATCTCAGGCATTTCGATATCAAGAAATATCAAATGTAAGGTCTCACTGTCCGGGGCATTCAATTTATTGACAGCCTCCACAGCACTCGAAAAAGTACCGAGAAGCCTTAAGCCTTCAGTTCTTCCAACAAATTCCTCTATTATCTTAATAGACAGATTATCATCATCAACAATTATACAATTCATAGAGCCAGATTTTTCCCAAAAGTAGAAAATATTATCGTAAAAAAGATGACCAACACACTCTTTTTTTGGATAAATAAACAAATATCTTACACAAACATACGTAAAGTTTGATATAATGGTTATATAAAAGTTAGTAACGGCTAAATTCGTGATGCAGTATATCAGAATAAAAGATGTAGTGCTGAATCCTAAAGACCAACTATTTAATCACAATTTGAAATTTGATTAAAGAAACGATTCTCTACAATTTCGATTCGGGGTGTTGATTTTCTCAGCCAATTCAGCATAACCAATTCCTTTTCATGGTCGGGCAACCCCCAATAAATTGATGAGTTTCGTAATTTTGATGTAACAGTTTGCAAAATAATGGCAACTGAAACAGATAAATTTAGACTTTCGGTAAAGCCATACATAGGTATGGTTAAATATTCATCAGCCATTTCACTAGCCTCGGGAGAAACGCCTGTTAATTCGGTACCAAAAACAAAAGCTGCGGGGCCTTTTGAGATGTCAAAATCCTGAATGGAGACAGCTCCCTCGTCTGGCGTAGTAACCACCAGGCGATAACCCATCGACTTTAAGTCTTCAAGGGCTTTTCTCTTGTTGTTTTGGTGTTTTGTATACTTTGTTAGTGTTAACCATTTAGAAGAACCCATAGCAACTTTCCGGTTTACAGAATATTCTGCCCGATCATCAACCAGATTTACATTCTGCACTCCAAAACAATCGCAACTTCTCAGCACTGCACTGATGTTGTGAGGATGGTCAATGTTTTCCATCAAAACAGTGAAGTAATTTGTTCTTTGATCTAAAACCTTTTCAAAAGTACTAATCCTATCTTCAGATTTAAGAGTCTTCAAAAACTCAATGAGTTTTTGCAACTGATCACGGGTGAGATTTTCAGGTTTACGCAACATGGCAGATATATTTTGTTTCAACCCCAAAAAAAAAGAGAGCCCATCAGGTACCCTCTTTTTCAAATCTTGAAAAAAATCGTCACTAGTTAACCGAATCAGTCAATTCGCTACCAGCTTTAAATTTAATTACTTTCTTGGCAGGAATGGTAATTTCCTTTCCGGTTTGAGGGTTACGACCGGTACGTGCGCTTCTCTCAGAAACACCAAAAGAACCGAATCCTACTAATGTAACGCGATCTCCTGATTTAAGAGCATCTCCAGTTACTTTTAAGAAAGCATCTAACGCTTTTTTTGCATCTGCTTTGGTCAGACCTGAGTCGCCAGCAATTGCATCGATTAATTGAGCCTTGTTCATAATAAAAATTTAATTTTAGGGTTAAAAACTAGGTTTTTAATCTTACCATCACAAATATAGAGTATTTATAGTGTCTTCCAAATTTAGAAGCAAAAAAAATGCATTCGTAAATGCATTTTTTTTATTGGAAACCCTTTCAGAATGTCCTTTCTAGCAGAATATGTGATAAAAAATCTCTTACACCCAACTCTGATAAACATCTGTAGATCAAGGACATATCAAATCACAAAAAGTGTAAATTTTAGTATAGATATGCAGATGTTTTATAATTCATCATTTTAATTAAAAAATAACGAATTGGTTATTCTTTTACTGGTACGTAACTTAAAAAATCCTTGTTAAACCAATACAATGTTATTTCTTTTGCACACCTGCCGCATTTCATCTGGCCATATACTGGCTTGAATTTCACCAATATGAGCTTTCCTAAGAAAAAACATGCAAAGTCTTGACTGACCAATGCCCCCACCTATACTTAAAGGAAGTTCGTTATTTATCAGGCGCTGATGAAACATCAGCGCCATGCGCTTCTCTTCATTCCGAAGCGTGAGCTGACGTTTTAATACTTCAGCATCAACCCTTATTCCCATGGATGATATCTCGAAGGCCTTCTTTAGAATTGGATTCCATAATAATATGTCCCCATTTAAGCCGATGAAGTTATTAACAGTTGGAGTACTCCAATCGTCGTAATCCGGCGCGCGTCCATCATGTGGCTCTCCGCAAGGCATATCTCCTCCTATACCAATAATAAATACTGCCCCGTATTTACGGGTAATGGCATCTTCCCGATCTTTAGAACTTAAGTTAGGATACATATCATACAACTCTTCTGCATGTATGAAGGTAATTTCTTCGGGCAAAATTGGTTTAATATTAGGATACTTTTCATACACGACAAATTCAGTGCGCTTCATCACTTCAAAAATTCGCACGACCACAGATTTAAGGTAATCAAGGTTGCGATCTTTTTCCCGAATGTGGCGTTCCCAGTCCCACTGATCTACATAAATTGAATGGGTATTGTCCAGATCTTCATCCGGACGAATGGCATTCATGTCAGTGTATATTCCATATCCCGGCTCAATTTCATAATCGGCCAGCATCATGCGTTTCCATTTTGCAAGACTGTGCACTACTTCAACCTCTCTGTTACCCATACCACGAACCGGGAATGTAACCGGACGCTCTTTCCCTGATAAGTCATCGTTCAACCCGGTACCCTTTAATACAAAAAGCGGTGCTGTTACGCGTCGCAAGCGTAAATCAGCCGACAAAAATGTTTGAAATGAATCCTTGATGATAGTTATCGCATGTTCAGTTTGCTTCAGATCGAGCAATGATTTATAATTCTCCGGAATATAGAGTAAATCTCTCATGATTTCAGTCAGATTGGCTTTATGCCTTTGTTATTAAATCAAACACTAAAACGCAAAATTAGATTCATTTTATATCAATTCAAAATTAAAACCATAATTTATTAAATAATTTAAAAGAAAAGTGCCTGATAATATTTCTATTCAGTAAGTTCATGTTTCATTCTTTTTATTTTCCAAGAGTCGCAACCATAACTGCTTTAATGGTATGTAGACGATTCTCTGCCTGATCAAACACGATGGATGCAGCTGATTCAAAAACATCATCTGTAACCTCCATCCCGTCCAGGCCGAATTGTTGGTATATCTCCTCTCCTGTTTTGGTTTCCCGATTATGAAAAGCCGGCAAGCAGTGAAGGAAACAACAGTTTCCATTGCCAGTCAGATCCATAGTACGTCTATTTACCTGATATGGTTTAAGAAGATCAATCCGATCTTTCCACACCTGAGCAGATTCACCCATGGATACCCATACATCGGTATATAAAAAATCGGCACCTTTAACGCCAGCTTCCAGATTATCGGTAATGGTTATTTTTCCTCCGCTGTTTCGTGCCATTTCCTCGCATTTATGAACCAGACTCTTTTCCGGTTGAAGCGATCGCGGACCGACAATCCGCATATCCATCCCCATTTTCGCTCCACCAACCATTAATGAATTGGCCATATTGTTCCTGGCATCACCCAAATATGCCATCGATACTTCATTCAAAGGGCGTTCGCAATGCTCTCTGATT
Organism: Alkalitalea saponilacus; assembly: GCF_900168165.1. Classification (GTDB taxonomy): domain Bacteria; phylum Bacteroidota; class Bacteroidia; order Bacteroidales; family Marinilabiliaceae; genus Natronoflexus; species Natronoflexus saponilacus. The sequence continues at coordinate 69,483 of NZ_FUYV01000011.1, read as the reverse complement.
GTGAGGAAGTCAGCCAACACCTGAGTTGGATGAAACTCATCGGTTAAACCATTCCATACCGGAACGCCGGCATATTTCGCAAGCTCTTCTACCACGCTCTGACCATAACCCCTGTATTGAATGGCATCATACATTCTGCCTAAAACCCTGGCAGTATCCTTCATGGACTCCTTCTCTCCTATCTGCGATCCGGAAGGAGCCAGATAGGTAACGTTTGCTCCCTGATCGTATGCAGCAACTTCAAATGCACAACGCGTCCTGGTTGAACTTTTCTCAAAAATCAATGCAATGTTCCTCCCCTTCAGCATTTGTACTTCGGTGCCATTCTTCTTGGTGAATTTAAGGCGCTCTGCCAGTTCCAGTAGATACAGAATCTCATCGGATGTAAAATCCAACAGGGTTAAAAAATGACGATTACTTAAATCTTTATGCATAGCAGACAGGTTTTAGTCGTTTTAAGTGTACTCCAATTATAAAATTACTGATTATTTGAGAGACTGGAAAACCAGCGGAAGTAAAAAAATATTCTTATTCAGAATCTCAGGAACAAACTGGAATGAATTTTGACCAAACACTCCCAAATGCAGATAAACGGTTAAGGCTGTACGTCTAATTTTGCTATCTTTGACCTGCTATGAACGGGAATACACATATGATACTAAAGAACCGCATAAAATTATTAACAGTTGTATTGATCATCGCTGTTTTATCAGGTTGTAAATTAGATCGAAGACCTGCAGCAGTGAAAGGCATTACAGAAGGTACCATCATTTATAATATTACATATCCGGAACAGGTCAGTAGCGCGCTTTCTTTTTTGTTCCCTAACCAGATGTCTCTTCATTTTAGCAATGGAAACCAAAGAATCATGTTCAAAGGTAACATGAACTTATACGCTCTTGATTTTATCCACAATCAGGAAAGCGACAGCTTCTACACACTTTTGAAAATTCTGGAAAGAAGAATATATGTTCCAAGTTCAAAGTCTGATAATATGTTCATTTTTGATGATGACCATTCAAGAAAAGTTGAATATATTAAAAACAAGGAGAAAGAGATTGCTGGTTTCACATGTCATTTGGCACAAATACCTCCAGATAATTCCGGGAGTCCGGAGATCAGAATCTGGTACTCCAACGAAATTGGAATTGAAAACCCCAACCGAAATACTCCATTTGACATGATACCGGGACTCATCATGGAATTCCAGTTAACATATGAAAACGTAATCTTTCACCTTGAAGCGCAAAGAGTCGTTGAAGAATCTCATCCTGATGTTTTCTTCATGGTACCGGCCAATTACGAACAATCCTCCCTTGAAGAAGTTGAAGAGTTGATCAAAACAGTTTTCAACTGATCCAATAAAGCACTAAATCTTTCCGTTATTATCTTCATAAATAGTAAATGCTTTACTATTTTTACAAGTTGATTTTAACCTGCATAGTTAAACGGGTTGAACTTCGTTTCACCAAATATCTGTTGCAATAAATAATACAGGTTAAAAAAAACAGGCCCGCTACAATTTCAAGAACCATCATACTCTGAAACATAAATTTATATATGGCATCAAAATCAAAAAAAAGCAGAACAGCAAACGGAAAGCGAAGATTCAAAAATCCTCTGGCATCTCTGAAAGAGAGTTTTAAGAATTACAAATTCAGGTTTGCCACGGGTTTGATTATTGTTGCTTTTTCATTCTACCTGGCTGTGGCATTCTTCTCTTTTTTTAATTCTGGATATGCCGATCGCAGCAAATTCGATCTCCAATTCGTTGATTTAATTAAAGATACATCCATACAGGTGGATAATGTAACAGGGAAAATTGGTGCCTGGTTTGCAGATTTGATGGTAAATAAATGGTTCGGACTGGCTTCGTTCTCTTTCGTCTTTCTTCTTTTTATTACCGGATTCAGGCTATTGGGTGCACGGGTTTTGCCTCTGAGCAAAACCCTGATTCACGCGTCAATTATTACAATATGGGTCTCAGTTTCCATGGGATTCTTTTTTATGGAGACCATGGAAGACAAATACCTGCTTCTTGGTGGAGCCCATGGATTTCACGTGAGCCACTGGCTCATTTCTACTATCGGGCACATTGGAACATTTATCCTGATTCTGATCTCGCTGGTGATATACCTGACGATAAATTTTGAATGGTTTCTGATAAAATTCAGAAAGTTGATTGGCAAAGACCTAGCCATTTTTAAAGAGAATGATTTTGTTGATACCGCAATGACGGCTTCTGATAGTGAAGCAGATAATAATGAGCAGAACAATGCTGCGGAAGCAGACGAAAGCATCACTGAAGCCGTCTCTTCTGTCACGACAGAAGAGACTGAGAACGAGTTTCAATTTGACATCAAACCCGCAAAGAAGTTCGAAGCACTCCCGGTGGAACATCCTGATAATGAACTTGAACTAAAAATTGAAAAGGCGGCGTCTGAAGAAATTATTCATACTGGCGAAAACAGGCCGCAGGGTGATTATGACCCTACGCTCGATTTGTCATCATACATCATGCCCTCATTTGATTTGCTGGACGATCATAAAAGTGGCCAGTCACAAGTAACAGAAGAGGAGTTAATCTACAATAAAAATAAGATTGTAAAAACTCTGGAGGATTACAAAATACAAATAAAAAGCATCAAAGCGACAGTTGGTCCAACCGTCACGCTTTACGAAATCGTTCCCATGCCGGGGGTGAGAATCTCGAAAATCAAAAACCTGGAGGATGACATTGCCCTCTCGCTCGCAGCACTGGGCATCCGGATTATTGCCCCCATCCCGGGAGAAGGAACCATTGGAATAGAGGTTCCCAACTCAGAACCGCAGGTGGTTTCCATGAAGTCGATTATAACCTCACGCAAATTCCAGAACACCAAGTTCGAATTACCTGTGGCATTGGGAAAAACAATCTCAAATGAGACTTTCGTTTTTGATTTAACCAAAGCACCTCACCTTCTGGTGGCCGGTGCAACCGGACAGGGTAAATCAGTGGGTTTGAATGCCATCATCACTTCGCTTCTGTATAAAAAACATCCATCGCAATTAAAATTTGTTTTGGTGGATCCCAAAAAGGTGGAACTTAACATATACAGCAAAATAGAGCGACACTTTCTGGCAAAACTGCCTGATGAGGAAGAACCCATCATCACCGATGTTCAACGAGTGGTAAATACTTTACACTCGCTCACCATTGAAATGGAGGATCGTTATGATCTTCTCAAAAAAGCACACACTCGTAATATTAAGGAGTATAACCATAAATTCATTAAACGAGAACTGAACCCCGAAAAGGGACACCACTTTCTGCCCTACATCATAGTTATAATTGATGAGTTTGCCGATTTAATCATGACAGCAGGGAAAGAGGTTGAATTGCCCATTGCCCGAATAGCTCAGCTTGCAAGGGCTGTTGGTATTCATATGATTATTGCCACGCAACGCCCATCCACCAACATTATTACCGGCGTCATTAAAGCCAACTTCCCCACAAGGATCGCCTTTAAAGTGGCATCTATGATCGATAGCCGCACCATCCTCGATTCGCCTGGTGCAAACCAACTTATTGGACGCGGAGATATGCTTATTTCGCAGGGAAGCGACCTGATCAGGGTGCAATGCGCATTTGTCGACACACCGGAGGTGGAAAAGGTAAATGATTTCATTGGTCAGCAACGGGGCTATCCAACGGCCATGCATCTACCTGAGTACGTGGGTGAAACCGGAACCCAGGAACCCGGTGAGGTGGATCTGTCCAAACGGGATCCCATGTTTGAGGAAGCCGCAAGAGTTGTTGTGGCCAACCAAAGCGGCTCAACATCACTGATTCAGCGCCGGTTTTCAATTGGATATAACCGTGCCGGAAGAATCATAGATCAACTGGAGGCAGCCGGTGTGGTGGGACCTTTTGAAGGAAGTAAAGCAAGACAGGTTCTGGTGAGTGATGAGTTGGAACTGGAGCGAATGTTTGAAATGCTGAGATAGATTGGCTCATAATAAATGGAATGATTATTGTTTTAAGGAAGACCGGAGATCGGAAACCGGAGACTGGAAACTGGAGACAGGATGAAAGGGGATAAAAGGTTGATAGTTTTTAAGTTCAAAGTTTAATGTTTTAGGTTCAAAGTTCGTCTAAAGCCATAAACTATTCGCTACGCGGGACATTGCTTCGCTGCAAAAACCATAAACCATCAACTATAAACCATAAACCATCAACTATAAACCATAAACCATAAACCATCAACCATCAACCATAAACCATAAACCATCAACTATAAACCGTTACTGATAACTGAAATTTGAAAACTTACATATGAAAAATATAATTGCAACATCACTGATTTTATTTTCAGCATTAACCGTGGCCAAGAGCCAGGATCCGGCAGTATTTCGTGCCAGAGAGATTCTTGATAAGGTATCTGAAAAAACCAGAAGCTACAAGACCATCAAAGCTGATTTTACATTTACGCTTGATAATTTGCAGGCGCAGGTTACAGACTCTCATGATGGTTCAATCTTGATAAAAGGTGATAAATTCAAGATAGACCTGATGGGTGTAGAAACCTTCAACAACGGAAGTACCATGTGGATGTTTATGCGTGATGTTAACGAGGTGAATATTTCAGATCCTGAAATGATGGAGGATGACCTGTTGAATCCCGCAACTATTTTTACCATATATGAAGAGGGGTTTCGATACATACATGCAGGGGAATCCACCATCAAAGGAAAAACTGTGGACATCATTGATCTGTTTCCGGATAAACGAAATCAACCTTATACACGCATCAAGCTCTATATCTACCGGGATAGTCTACAGTTTGCCAAAATAGAACAGATAGGTCGTGACGGAACCAACTACATCATAGACATTAACAAAATGGAGACAAACCTGACGTTAGATGATTCCACTTTTAGTTTTGATACAAGCAAGCATCCTGGCATTGAAGTAGTTGATTTACGATAACCTTTAAATAAAAAGCAAATTGTGATTAAATGGTTCATAGGTCTGGACAAGTTTGTTCCGGCATTGATTATAACCATCATTCTTGCCTGGCTCTTTCCGGAACCCGGTGTTTATAGGGGAGTCATCGACCTGCATAAAGCAGGTGACGTTGGCATCACTCTGATATTTCTATTTTATGGTTTAAAACTAAATCTTAGGAAACTGCGTCAGGATTTAAGCAACTGGCGACTACATTTGTTGGTACAATTTGCCACCTTTATCTTATTTCCGCTGTTGATTCTGCCCCTATTACAAACCATCGGGAAAAGCAGTGCCAATTATCTCATTTGGCTGGGATTTTTCTTTTTGGCTGCACTGCCTTCTACGGTATCCTCCTCCGTTGTGATGGTTTCGCTGGCTCGTGGAAATGTTCCGGGAGCCATTTTTAATGCAACATTTTCCAGTCTGGCCGGCATCATTATTACCCCTTTGTGGATGGGAATTGTCATCACCTCAGGCTCCATCGAATATGCCGAGTTCAGTGGAATAATTGTAAAACTGGTTTTACAGGTGTTGGTTCCGGTAATAGCAGGAATTGTTCTAAACAGATTCTTAGGTGAATTATCTGCAAAAGGAGCTGCTAGGCTGAAGTTATTCGATCAAATGGTAATCCTTTTGATCGTCTATCGATCGTTTTCCGAATCCTTCTACTTAAAACTGTTTGAAAACACCGGTTCAGTGGATATGCTGCTGGTGATCACAGGTAGCTTAGCACTATTTTTTGTGGTTTATGCTACCATCAAGCTGATATCCTCAAAACTCAAATTTAACAGGGAAGATACCATAACTGCACTATTCAGCGGTTCTAAAAAGTCACTGATTCACGGTACTGTCATGGCTGGAATTATTTTCTCGGAAATGACCGGAACTGGAGTCATTTTAATGCCCTTGATGGTATATCACACACTGCAACTGGTATTAACAGGAATCATTGCACGAAGAAAGAGGAATCAGTTAAGAAAAGAGGAAACCCCTGTATAAAAACGAACGGGAATCATGAATTTACAGGGGTTTCAACTCTGGGGTAAAAAGAAATCTTTATGCGAGAGGTAAACTTGCCAGTTTGCGTTCGGCCAGCCAATCCATAGCCGCCTGTTTCGACTCCAGACAACGCACATCGCGGCCTGTCATTTTGAGAACACCATTAAAAACGATTCGTCTCAAGCCGTCAACTCCAATGATTGCACTCTGAAAGACATGATTTGCGTTGCCTTTAACATACTCAACAAACAACTCTTTAATCTCTCCGTTAAAATGCATTCCCTCTATATTCGCCAGGTTTATCATGGACTTTGGAGGCTGACTGCGAATAAAGTTTTTACTCTCGTTGATTACTGCCTTAATCTCTTCTATATTTTTCAGGTTTGAGAAATCTATATAAAAAATTCTCACTCCTTTACATTCAATAAAATCACATCGCTTCATAACAGAAAATAATTTATAAGTTAGCGCTGACTGATGAATAATCTTTTAACTTCTCATTGGTTGTTTCCTGAAAGCCCAGTAACCGAAAACTTAAACCTTTGGGATATATTCATATGAAATGATTTATATAGAATAAATCATAACAATAATTCTATTAAATATACATGAAATTCATTTTAAACAAAGTGTGTTTTTAACACACTAGTCTGTTTACTTTGTTTTTTCTACGATAAATTTATGAAATCGTTTGTGATTATATAATTTAAATTGACCAACAGATTCATTTTATTGACTATTGTCATGTTTTTCCACATAAACATAATTTCTAATATTAATACTTTTAAGTATTGAATTACTTTATTGTCATGTAAAAAAGATCAATAAATAATTGAATAAGTATTGTGTCCATTTAGCCGCTTTTCCATCATATAGCAGTATTGAATCCTGACATGATGAAAGCAAAAAGAACAAAAGAGAAAAATAAATGTTAGAGTCATGTAAATAATAAATCAAATTCATGGGAGCCAATATCGTATGTTTGTGTAACAGAATTACAAAATCACAGCTTGAAAAAGCAATCATCAAACACTCCATAAGCAACTTAAATGAACTATCCCTGGCCACCGGAGCAGGAAGTTCATGCGGAAAATGCAGAATCAGTATGGAGCAAATATTAAAATCAACGATGGAGACAGTTCCAGATATGCAAATCAGAATTCCCTGGATCAACTAAAGTAATAGCAATGAACAGAGCCGAGTTTTTTCCCCACCGTATCATATCAAAAACAGATGTGACCAAATCCACCTTCGTTTTGCGTTTAGAACGCAATAACTTGGAGTTTCGTACCGGTCAGCACATCAATGTAGGTCCGGTTGAGAACGGGTATACAAGAGAATATTCAATTTACAGTGGTGAGCATGACAACTATCTTGAAGTGCTCATTAAAGAGGTTAGCAACGGGTTTGTATCTCCCCATCTTCGAAAACTCAATTCTGGTGATGTGGTTATGGTTGAGCCTCCTTTGGGATACTTTTTTTTACCGTCGGAGCATCTGCTTCAAAAGAAATTTCTTTTTGTCGCCACCGGTACAGGCATTGCACCTTACCACAGTTTTATCAAATCCTGGTCGGACATTGACTATACCCTGTTGCATGGAGTAACGGATATATCGGAATCCATTCAACCCTCCTTCTACGATCCCAACCAATTGATATTATGCACATCCCGATCGAACGAAGGCCATTTCAGTGGACGAGTGACAAAGTGGCTATCTGAAAATGATCTGCAAGGCTATGACCATGTCTACCTTTGTGGAAACCGGAACATGATAAATGATGTTTATTACCTGTTAAATAAAAAAGGCATAGAGAGTGAAAAAATATCCGCGGAAGCTTACTTTTAAGGATTAGAGGTTTAAAAAGCAAAAAAGGCATCACGATTACGTGATGCCTTTTAAAACAAATCATTGGTGTCCGGTTAATTTTTTAAAAATTATGAATTATGCCTTGTTTATTGAGCTGTACGGCTTTCTTGGAATATTGAGCTTGCATTCCGCCTCAGGAAAAAGACGTTAAAAAAATCAATGTTTTTTTCGTTAAGAAAGCCGTGCTGTTTGAGCGTAGCGAGTTCACGGCTTTTAGAAAAACACATTGATTTTTAGTCTTTTTCATGCAGCGGCGGCATTTTTTGTTTACTTTTTTTTGCTGTAGAAAAAAAGTAAAAGCCTGTGCGGCTTGAGCACTTTAATAATATGATATTATTTCCCCGGACAATAGTGAAATCAAATACATATAATTCTATTACATAAAGAAACTAAGCATAATACCTGCAGCAACTGCCGACCCAATAACTCCCGATACATTTGGAGCCATCGCATGCATCAGTAGGTGATTATTTGGATCGGACTTTAATCCTTCTAACTGAACTACTCTTGCACTGGCAGGAACAGCAGAAACACCGGCAGCACCAATCAATGGATTAACCTTGTCGCCTTTCTTAAGGAAAAGATTCATGGCTTTTGCAAACAACACTCCTCCTGCTGTTGCAATAGCAAAAGAAATTGCCCCCAACAGGAATATCTTAATGGAACTGATCGAAAGGAACAGTGCCGCAGAGGTAGAAGCTCCTACAGTCAATCCTAGCAGTATCGTAACAATATCAACCATGGATGTCCTTGCAGTTTCTGCCAGTCTGTTGGTCACTCCCGACTCCTTAAGCAAATTTCCGAAGAACAGCATTCCCAGCAATGGTAATGATCCGGGAGATATAAAAGCGGTCAGCAATAAACCAATCAGCGGAAAAAGGATTTTTTCAAGTTTTGAAACTGCACGTGGGGGTTTCATGCGTATAACTCTCTCCTTTTTGCTCACCAATAAACGCATAATGGGCGGTTGAATAACCGGAACCAGCGCCATATAAGAATAGGCAGCAATGGCAATGCTTCCCAATAAGTGAGGAGCCAGATTGGAGGAAGCAAAAATAGCGGTGGGGCCGTCGGCACCACCAATTATGGCAATAGCTCCTGCTTCATTAACAGCAAATCCCAGGGCAACGGCACCAATAAAAGTGGCAAAAATCCCAATCTGGGCAGCAGCGCCAAGAAGCATGAGTCGCGGATTAGATATAAGCGAAGAAAAATCGGTCATGGCACCAATACCAAGAAAGATGAGAGAAGGGTAAATACCCTCCTTAACACCAAAGTAGAGATAATACAGCACCGAACCTTCATCGTTAATGCCAATGGTGGCTCCTTCAGTAGCAGGTAAAGGGATATTTCCAATGATTAACCCCGTTCCGATGGGAACAAGTAGAAGTGGCTCATATTTAAATTTTATGGCCAGATGAATCAGCACCAACCCAATAACAATCATCAATAGCTGTCGGAATTCGAAGTTGTAAAATCCGGAGTTTTCCCAAAACTTGGCCATTCCACTGAAAAACGCCCCTCCGGATTGATCTCCCTGGGCGATGCTCTGAGCCTCCAGATTCATTGTTGGCAGAATCAGCATGAATAATAAACCCAGAATCGTATAAATTGCTGCAAACTTTTTCACTTGTATAAAGAATTAATTTTTCGAATAATCATAAATCTGAATCTGGTTGATAATGGCAAAATAAATATACCATTCTCGGGATTGCTTTAATAAAGAAACACGAGGGAATAACATGAGCAGTAAAACCGTCAAGTCTAATGACAACTTGTAATTAACATCTGCACCTTAATAATTCTTCACGTTTTTAGGCAGGTTAATCAAGTTCAATCAGAATATCATTCTGCAATACATTGTCGCCTGTTTTAACTCTGATGGATTTTACGGTACCTTCCTTCTCGGCCATCACGGTATTTTCCATTTTCATGGCCTCCATAATGAGCAAAACATCACCCTTTTTAATAGCATCTCCCTCTTTTACAAGGATTTTAAAGATACTACCGGGAAGAGGTGCTTTCACCTGACTTCCAACGCTCTCTTTTCTGACGATGTTTCCTTCGCCCGGTTTAACCTTTGCTTCTGAACGAACCAATCGGGGTGTTTTGGACTTTTTTACTTCCCTGTGTATTTCAACGTTATACAAAGTACCATTTACTTCCACATGGGCTACGTTGTCCTCAACGTCCTTCAGTTCTACCTCATATTTATTTCCGCTTATGGAAAACTCAAATTTTTTCATTGTAATACGATCTGTTATCTGGATAAAACATTGCGAACACCATAAATTTTCGAACTCCAGGGAGAGTAGGTTCTGGCTACTCGTTTGATTGTAATAATATTGCTCTCTTCATCATGTTGTTCGTTAAAATAGAGCATCAATGCAGTAGCAATGGCAGCATTTACTTCTCCTGCCACATATTGTTCCGATGCAGTTGAATCAATCTCTTTACCTTCTTTTTTAAGGCGCTTTTTGATTCGGATGTTAAGGATTTTTGGGATAAGTTTGTAAACCAAGATTAACAGTACCAAAACCAGAAATACGACTGAATACCCAACTCCGGCAATCACGTATATATCTGCCCAATTCCAATTTTCAATGTCAATCAAAAATGTCATAGTCAAGTCTGTAAATGAGTGAAATCACCCGGAAAAGATTTCCGGGTGATTTTTTGTTGTTATAATGGAATGTTTGAGTGCTTTTTGGGCGGATTGGTCAGCTTTTTTGTCTGAAGACTCTGGAATCCCCGAATCACTCTGAAACGGGTATTTCGTGGTTCAATCACATCGTCAATGTAACCATAGGCTGCAGCCTGATAAGGATTAGCAAATTTTTCCTTATATTCAGACTCCTTGGCAGCGATGAATTTAGTTTTCTCTTCAGGATCTTCAATGGCTGCCATGGCTCTACCTTCCAGAACCTCAATGGCGCCTGACGCACCCATAACGGCAATTTCTGCTGTGGGCCACGCGTAATTTAAATCACCACGCAACTGCTTACAACTCATTACATCATGGGCTCCACCATAGGATTTGCGAAGGGTAACTGTAACTTTTGGAACAGTCGCTTCTCCATAGGCAAACATCAGCTTGGCTCCGTGTGTAATGATGCCATTGTACTCCTGACCACTTCCAGGAAGGAATCCGGGGACATCAACCAATGTCAGAATAGGGATGTTGAATGCATCACAGAAACGAACAAAACGCGCAGCTTTACGTGAGGCATCACAATCAAGAACACCTGCTAAAAAATTTGGCTGGTTTGCTATGACCCCTACCGAAGCACCGGCCATACGACAGAATCCAACAATGATGTTTCGTGCGTAGTCGCGGTGTACTTCCAAAAATTCGCCTTCATCAACAATGGTATATATCACCTCTTTCATGTCGTAAGGCTGATTGGGATTATCGGGAATAATGGTGTTCAGAACATCTTCAATTCTATCAATCGGGTCGTTCGTTTCCACCAATGGCGGCTCTTCAAGGTTGTTCTGTGGCAAATAGGAAATCAGTTTTCTTAAAAGCAGTAAACCTTCTTCCTCGCTCTCAAGCATGAAATGCGAAACGCCCGATCGTGAAGCATGAACCTGAGCTCCTCCCAAATCTTCTGTTGAAATATCCTCACCGGTTACGGTCTTAACTACTTTTGGTCCTGTAACAAACATATAACTGGAATTCTCAGTCATCATGATGAAGTCGGTCAATGCAGGTGAATATACCGCACCGCCTGCACACGGGCCAAAAATTGCAGAGATCTGAGGAATTACCCCTGATGCCATAATGTTACGCTGGAAAATCTCAGCATAACCCGCCAGTGAGGTTACTCCCTCTTGAATTCTTGCGCCTCCACTGTCATTGATTCCAATCACCGGGGCACCCACTTTCATGGCCATGTCCATAATTTTGCAAATCTTCTGCGCAAAAGTCTCTGACAATGAACCTCCAAAAACGGTGAAATCCTGAGAAAAAACATAAACAACGCGTCCGTCTATGGTTCCGTGACCAGTAACCACACCGTCGCCCATGAATTTAGTTTTCTCCATCCCAAAGTTTGTACAACGATGGGTAACAAACATATCAAACTCTTCAAAACTTCCCTCGTCCAACAATATTTCAATGCGTTCGCGTGCGGTCAATTTCCCTTTTGCATGTTGGGCATCAATGCGTTTTTGTCCGCCACCAAGACGGGCTTCTCCACGCAATTCAATTAATTTATTGATTTTATCCTGATTTGACATATCAACTCCTCTTAATTAAATAACAATTACTTTTTAGGATCTTCACACAATTCGGTCAACACACCAAATGTTGATTTTGGGTGTAAAAAGGCGATATCAAGACCTTCGGCACCTTTTCGGGGCTTTTGATCAATCAATCGGACTCCCTTGCTCTCAACATCACCCAGCTTTTCAGCCAAACCATCAACGGCAAAGGCAAGATGATGAATACCTTCTCCCCTTTTCTCAAGAAACTTTCCAATTGGACCCTCAGGATCGGTGGATTCAAGTAACTCAATCTTGGTTTGACCTACCATGAAAAAAGCTGTTTTTACTTTTTGATCAGCAACCTCTTCTACAGCGTAGCACTTTAAACCAAATACATTTTCATAAAATGGAATGGCTTCATCCAGGCTTTTTACTGCAATACCAATGTGTTCGATATGCGTTGGCTTCATTTTTTATATAATTTATGTGTTATTGAATTGATTAAACTCCTCTTAAAACTTGGGTCAGAATTACAAAATCGACTAAACAATTTCTATCACAAACAAAATACCCTCTCCACACAAATTTTGGTGAACAGAATCAGATATCTGTATATTTCTTCTGCCAAATTAAGCTAAAAAAATAACAAATTGAGTTTAATTAAAAAAATATCCGTTTTAAGGAATCTGAATCAAGAGGGTATCACAACAAATAAAAGTTCTTTTAACCTATAAGTTGTAATTTTACTGCAAAATTAGAATTAAAACGACGTAATACCATATAAAACAGCAATGAAAAAGATTGTTGTAAAACATATTCGTGAAACATTCGATAAATTGGTGCCCGGCAATGAGTTTGTATCATAATTATTCCTAATTTTAGCAGTTTTTTGTCCTGACTTGATTTAAAAACAGCTATTTTTCAGGGAAATTTTCAAACGATAAACTAACTTTGGACTTTTAACCTGATTTTCGGAAATTAGCAGTTTCGAAGAGCGACATCAATTAAAAACTTTACTTAAGAATTATATATGGCCAAAGAGAGTCATTCACCTGTTAATAGCAATGGTTACATTGTTGAGCTGGCTGACATCCTGGTTAGGCAGGAAGAGCACATCATATTAAAGGATGTGAATCTGAACGTAAAGCCCGGTGAGTTTTTGTACATGATCGGCCGTGTGGGTAGCGGTAAATCAAGTTTATTAAAAACACTTTACGCAGAGATTCCTCTGCGCGAAGGCAAGGGGTTTGCCGCAGGATACCATTTGCACTCCATTAAAGAAAAGGATGTTCCATGGTTAAGGAGAAGAATGGGAATTGTGTTTCAGGACTATCAGTTACTGATCGACCGGAACATTTATGATAATCTGCTTTTCGTCCTCAAAGCCACCGGATGGAAAAATCAGGTAGAAATGGATCACCGCATCAGGGAAGTTTTATCTGAGGTAGATATGGTTCATAAAGGATATAAAATGCCCCATCAATTGTCGGGAGGGGAACAGCAGCGTATAGGAATTGCCAGAGCGTTGCTCAATAAACCAGATCTGCTTCTGGCTGATGAGCCAACAGGTAATCTGGATCCGGATACTTCTGATGAACTGATGAAACTGCTTCACCAAATCTGTAAAGATGGCAAAACCGTTATCATGGCCACTCACAATTACAACCTGATTAAAAAATTCCCAGGCCGCACAGTCAAATGCGAGGACACCAGACTATCGGAAAAACAGCAGGAAGAGATTGATTTTGATCAATTGATAATGTGAGACCCGAAACCGGAGCCGAAGCGTAGCGGAATCCCGCAAATCGGAACGGATAAAAATGGTAGGGTGGTGGAAAGTTTAAAGTTCTAAGTTTAATGTTTTAGGTTCTAAGTTTTAAGTTCTGGAACATCACTTCGTTGCGAAAACCCTACCCTATTCTCGTGACTTCGCTGCGCTGCGCAACTATAAACCATAAACCCAAAACTATAACTCTAAACCATAAACTCTAAACCATAAACAAAAACCCCACATCACTCATCGATCGATTTCTAATGATAATTGGTAATTGGTAACTGGTAACTGATAACTGGTAATTGGTAACTGGTAACTGATAACTGATAACTGATAACTGGTAACTGGTAACTGGTAACTGATAACTGATAACTGATAACTGGTAACTGATAACTGGTAACTGGTAACTGGTAACTGATAACTGGTAACTGGTAACTGATAACTGGTAACTGAAAACTGATAACTGAAAACTGAAAATATGAATAACACACTTTTAATCTTTTTACCATCTGTTATAGTGGTTGTCTTTACATTGATTCTGATATATCTCTTCATGAATCAGGAAAACAGACGCAGACATCAGGAAATTCGCGTAAAGGAGAGCAGTGAGATGTTTAAACTTCGAATGCAGGCTTATGAACGCTTGACTCTGCTACTGGAAAGGCTCAACCCTGAATCTCTTATTCTTCGTGAACAAAGACATGATCTTTCAGCGTTGCAGTTCCAAGCGCATCTATTAAAGATCATCCGCACAGAATTTGATCACAATCTCACCATGCAAATCTATGTTACCATTCCCACCTGGGAAAAGGTAAAAGCCGCCAAAGAGGGGCTGGTCAGACTGATTAATACCACCGCCAATAATATCGACAAAAAAGCACCTGCTCTTGAACTTGGTCGTTTCCTAATTGAAAATACAGGCAGAGACCTGAATCTCTATTTCAACGACGCCATCGCATCAATACGTAAAGAGATGAATGATTTGTATGGTAAATAATGCGGTGGATAAATATGATGTTCGGATTCGAAGCAGAGCGAAGTTTAAACAAAAGAACCCCCAGGACGTTAGTCCTGATGAATCGGGGTTAGACAGATAGAATGCTAAGAAAGACGATTAGATACACCTGATGGTCTGTTTAATCTAGTCTATCGGTCTTGCATCTATAGTTCTTTAAGGCTCTAGTTTATTAAGGAAGTTTTAAAACTCAATTCCCTATTTGCTATTAATATAGCTAACAAGTTCTAATATCGAGTCCTCTGATCTGAATCGAACTTTGTTATTTCTCAGATAGCTATCCAAATCAGCATCAATTAATTCAATGATGCCATTAAAATCTCTTCTGTTGTTTATCATCATAGGCAAATCATCTCCTATGCTTATCAGATTTTTATCGTTTCTACGAACAAATCGATTTGGCCTGGCCTCCTGAAATCCTTTGGGAGGAGTTGCTTCCTGCATCTCCACATGGTATTTTCGATATAGAGTTACCTCTCCTTTTTCAAGGACTTCCAATAAACCAAAAAGGACTAAGTCCCCATCAGTATATTCTTTAAGGGATAAATGAAGATCATCAATTTTAAAGTCATATTTATTGATTCTTCTGGTATCTAGTTCTAAAACCTGATCCTGATCATTTTTGTATTCAATCCTGTCAGAGAATATATTATAGCGCATTGGGATATCCTCAAATATAAGGGTGTCATTAATAACCACTACGCCAGTTTTAAAATCTTCATTAAGATATGGTGAGCCATCAATTTGGGAATACCGGTCATCTGCAATAGCTCTAGCTCTTCTATTCTCAAGCTTGTGTTGATCAATCAGTCTATTTAAATCTCCAATGATACTGGATTGTGCACAAATTGCAATTTTCAAGAACAAAAAAAATGTAGATAAAATCGTTGTTTTCATCGTTTTGCTTTTATGTTAAAAAAGGTATAGCTATTCTTGTCCTCCTTGTGTCTTAAATTATACAAATGCTGCACGGTCTGGATTTAAGAAATCCATTCTTTTCTATCAACATTTGCCCTCAACGACAGCAATCATTATTATGCTTAACTTTTTCTGTTTCAAGAGACTTCAACTTAAAACCAATAACTTTCCCCACCTTTCGGGTTCCGAAGCCTCGGGAATCATTTCAATTCAACTCCGCTGCGCTTTGAAACTATCAACAATAAACTTCAAACTTCTAACTCAATTTCCCAGCCATTCCCCTTGCCAGGTTTAAACATGCGTTATATTTCTCATCCTTCAATGCGTGTTTCTCCTCCACAGACTCACCTACAACTTCCCATCCCATTTTTTCTGCAAAGGTGTCGAGTCTCTTTACAGCAGCTCCCGACCAGGTAAACGATCCAAATGTTCCAAGCAGATGGTTCTTAACTCCCATATTCTCCAATTTGTTTACAAGCGACTCCATATTTGGATGCAGTTCATTGCTGTAGGTGGGACTACCAAGAATAACGCCTTTGTATTTAAAAATATCAGAAATAATGTATGATGCATGGGTTTTAGATACATCATAAATACGAATTTGCTTTACACCATTTAGAGCCAGTTCACGGGCAATAACCTCGGCCATCTCCTCTGTGTGGCCATACATGGAAGCATAGGCAATAACCACTCCATTTTCTTCGGCCTCATACTTGCTCCATTTATCATAGAGTGTAACGATTCGTTCAATGTTCTCTCGCAAAATGGGTCCATGGGTTGCTGCAATGGTTTTTATTTCCAAACCTGAAAGTTTGCTCAATGCTTTTTGAACAGGATTTCCGTATTTTCCAACTATGTTGGAATAATACCTGCGCATTTCATCTATAAAATATTCAATATCCAGCTCATCGTCAAAAATGCCACCATCCAACGTTCCAAAGCTTCCGAAAGCATCAGCTGAGAATAGAATTTTGTGCTCGGGATTATATGTTACCATGGTTTCAGGCCAATGGACCATGGGAACCATGAAGAATTGCAGTTGATGATGCCCAAGTACAAGGCTATCGCCCTCCCCTACTTCTTTGAATTTGTCGGTAATACCAAAAAAACCTTCGACCATAGGTCGTGTTTTTTTGTTACCAACCAGTTTCATATCGGGATATAGTTCGGACAATATTTTAACCGATCCGGCATGATCAGGTTCCATATGATTAATAATCAGGTAATCAATTGGTTTATCCCCAATTGCTGCACGGATTTTTGACAGAAATTTATCGATATAACCAATTTCAACGGTATCTATCAATGTCACCTTCTCATCATCTATAATGTATGAATTATAGGCAACACCTCTTTCCAACGGCCATAGGTTTTCAAATAGTGCGGTTCGACGATCGTTTACGCCGACATAATAAATATGATCAGTTAACTTGACTTCTTGAAACATTATACAATTTTTTTTGTCTGAAATTTTTTAAAAAGAGTTTAGGGTTTAGGGTTTATAGTTTTGGGTTACGCAGCGCAGCGTAGCGAGGTCCCGAGAATCGGGAAGGGTTTAAATGCTTATCTACGGCGAATTAGCAACCACACATCGCTGTATTGCTGGTAATTTCTACGAATTTGGGAAATTCTGCTGCGGGCCTCAAATTCATCGTTATAGGCAGCAACCGATACCCGGTATAATCCCTCTTCGTTCTCAAGAATGACAGGATTAAACTGTTGTCTGACCAAATCGGTACGGAAATTTCTGGCATTTTCCAACACCCTGAAGGAGCCAATAATCACGTAATACCTGAAATCGGGACCTGTGTGTTCGATGGTGGTTACACGTTCCTCTCTTACCACAACAGCAGGTTCTGGCGCCGGCTCACGAACAGCGGGTTCTTCCTTAACCTCTATTCTGGCAGGCTGGGTTTCTTCTTGTACATAAATAGATTGGCTGCTGTCGAAACGGCTGCTTCCTTTTCTTAAACTGGCACATGATGCCAAAAACAGTATCATCACCGGGATGAACCAGATTGTTCTATTGTTCATAAATTTAATGTTAGATCTTAAGATTTTTCAAATTAAAACCACAATCCTCAACAAATTCAAAGCCAAATATAAATCAACTGCAACTATTATTCAATAATAGTTCGTAAAAGTTTTTTATGGAACAGATCTTAAATGTGCTTATATGTCTTTTGTGATAAGGAAAACGCAAAGTACGCTAAGCTTCATAGAGACCTTTGTGCCTCCTTTGTGTTCTTTGTGGTTAAAATCGCATTATGTTTCACACCTACGACGTGCCGGGGATAATGGAATCCATTTTTATATTAATATTTATCACCGCGAAGGCTTTCTATATTATACCATCTCGATTTTTAACCTTAAACCCCTATCTATTAACCCTCAACTTTCAACAATAACCCCAGTACCCCCAAAACTTCAAACCTCAAAACTTTAACTTTTCTAATGTGCCTTATGTGGTAAAAACTACCTGAAGATACGTCTCTCATTCAGTGCACGCCGGTATCGGGCGGCATTGCGGTTATGCTCCTGAAGCGTCCTGGCAAATGCATGATAACCGGAAAAATCATCTTTGGCGCACATGTACAAATAGTTGTGTTCCTCATAATACAAAACGGCATTGATGCCGGTAACAGAGGGCATTCGAATAGGTCCTGGCGGCAAGCCGGCATACAAATAGGTGTTATAAGGTGAATCCACTTCCAAATCACGATTTAAAATGCGGTTAACCGTAAAATCTCCAATCACGAACTTGATGGTTGGATCAGCCTGCAAGCGCATTCCGCGCCGTAACCGATTAATATAAAGACCTGCCACGCGCGATTTTTCATCCTCACGTACGGTTTCTTCATCAACAATAGATGCCAAAGTGGCCACGTCCAATGGAGTAAGACCCAGATTGGAAGCACGTTCCAACCGCTCTTCATTCCAAAAACGTTCATATTCCCTATGCATGCGGGTGATGAAACCCTCCGGTGTGGTAGTCCAGAAAATCTCATAGGTGTTGGGAAGGATCATTCCAAGCACGGTGTGACGGGCAAAACCAATTTCACCAAGCGCATCTTCGTTGGTGAGAGCCTTCAGAAATTGTAAAGAATCCGCCTCAAGACGTCGCGATAACTGACCGGCCAGTTCTTTGTGGGTTCTGATGTTATTAAATGTAACATTTACAGGTGTTTGGCGACCTGAACGCAACAGATTAACAATATCGTTATTGCTCATGCCTTCTCTGAGCGTGTAACGGCCACCACGTGGCCGTGACGGATAACCTTTACGGTCGGCCACCCACTGAAAAGACTTCATATTTTCAATATACCCTGAATGCTCCAGTAAAAACAAAACCTCATCAAAATTGGCACCCGTTGGTATGTATATCACCCCATCTCTGTTGGATTCGACTGTGACATTGGGAGCAAATATGAAGTTATAAAATCGCAGTCCTGCAAGCAGTGCAACCACCAACAGAATCATGGCCACATAAAGCATGACCATGCCGCGTGTTCGTTTGCCCTCTCCTCTCTCTCGTCTTAAACTCATTGTTATGATGCTGATTAAAAACTATACCCGGCGCCAATTCTGGCATTAAATCCTTGCATCGGATATCCATGCCACTGGTAATATCTGGAAGCAAACAGATTGCGGAATTCGCCAAAAAAGTTCCATCTCCTGTTCAATGCATAGTTGGCTCCAAGGTTAAAATCGTAAACGGGATCCAGGGTTATCACCTCTGTTCCCAAATCGAATGGAATTTTGGCCTGTCTGTCACCCAGCAAATTAAAAGATCCATAAAGGGTCAGACTTTCGTCCATGTGATAAGAAGCACGAACACCTATCTCCATGCCGGGCTTATGCCAGGCATGTTCTTGTTCGTCCAGCGTCCAGGAGTAGTAAGATCCGCGCAACATCAAATCCAAATCCGGGGAGAAATTCAGATTTAACTCCCCGCTGACGGTCAGCAGTTGTCCATCGTCATAAACCACATCAAATATATTGGCATATTCGTATTGTGATTGATCCTGGTATAAATAACTACGATTCACGAAAAAGTGCTCGTCTCTGAAAACATTGTACTCAACTTTTGCTGAAAAAGTTGTCATGGCACTGAAATTGGCCGTGGCTCCCATGAAAAATTTAACGCCGTGAAACGCTGTCTTTACATGCATATCGGGTGCTGCAAACGGATTTTCTGCCATGATGTTCCGGTAGGTTGCAGGTCTGATCTCCCCTGTAACACCCCCCTTAAGTCCAACCACTCCATCGGCAATGGCCACGCGTCCCCAGACATCGGGTGACAAATAGAAATTGTCCTCAATGTCATCAAATTCTGCCCCAATTCGTAATCCCATATTCAGCATGTAGTGATCACCTATGCGCAACATGGCCGGATTAGCTTCAACTAAAGTTTGCTGTCTCCCGCCAAAATCGCCCTGCGCCAAAAAGGCATTGTTTCCATGATTAACACTGGCATGGTTTAAAGAGGTTCCAAGTCTGAGGAAAAGTTCCCCAATTGGTATATCAAAATCTCCACGATACCTGAACTGATTCTCAGTAACACCAGTACGATTACCAAAAGTTGAAAACCCCAACCCCATATCGTAACGGTTAGAATTTCTATGATTCACATGGTTTAGCAATCCCAAATCAATATCGAAGGTGGTTTGGTGCTGAGTTGGATCGGGCACAAGATCTGCTCCCGAAGCATTTCTGAATGCTTCCGGATCTGAATCTGGAATGGCAATCCGGTAGATGCTTTCAGGATGCATATTCCGACCTCCGTAATACCGATAGGCATAGTTATTAAAATCCATATCGAGACTTAAGGTCTTGCCTCTGAAAAAATGGCGCATATACAATCCACCGTTGGTATCATGATAATGTGCCTTGTTTTTACTATCACCAACAGAGAGCCGACCCCAGGATGACTCATGGCCTGCTTTTAATGCAATGGCAAAATCGTTGTTTTGTACCAGGTTGTAGTATAGTGCTCCACCCAAAAGATCATAATTGCCAGCATAACCTTTAATGTAAGAGGTATTCAGCTCCTCTGGAGGCGCAGGCGCCATGCGGGCAGGAATCAACGGAACCACTTCCGGAGCGCCGGTGATGGCACGCCCCGATAAACGGTACTCAAACCGTGGAGCCGGAACATCCGGTTCCGATATATCAGGCATTTCACTTATTTTAATGGCATCAGATACCGTAGGGGTATACTCACGCACCACCCGCACATCCTGACTGATGGGAGTCTCCTCCTGAGAAAATAAGCCGGTAGTTAATAATAACATACCTATCATGCATATTGAAATAATACTGCTATTCCGCATATAACGATATTGTTGATTTATTACTTCTTTTTTTTGTTTAAGGTTTGGGGTTGAGGGTTAATAGTTGAGGGTTGATAGTTTAGGGTTAATAGTTTAGGGTTGATAGTTGAGGGTTGATAGTTTAGGGTTAATAGTTTAGGGTTAATAGTTGAGGGTTAATAGTTTAGGGTTGATGGTTCTTGCAGCGAAGCAATATCCCAGAACTTAAAACTTTGAACCTAAAACATAAAACTTTGAACCTAAAACTTTAAACTTTAAACTTTAAACCTATCAACCTTTCATCCATTCTCCGATCTCCCGTCTCCCGTCTCCCGTCTCCGATCTCCGATCTCCGGTCTCCGATCTCCGGTCATTCCACCTGTCTTCGATACAGCTCCAGCCTCTCCTGAGCCAGTTCTCTCACATCATCTTCTTCCGATGTATAGTTCTCAAGCAAACTCTCAAGGTACTGGGTTGCCTGGAAAAATTCGCCCCGATCTGCAAATATGTCCGATAACACGATGAACGAGCGTGCCAGCCAGTATTGATGGGGTGTACCTCTGTTTACAAAATCAAAGACCTTTTGCTCGGCTTCTGCTCTTTTTCCATCTTCATACAAAATTTCAATCACCCTGAAGCGGGCTTCGGAACCCTCCCTGCTGCTTGTGTTTTCTGCCAGAATTTCGAAATCTTCCAGGGCTCGCTGCTTCTGATTCAGATCAATATGAGCCTTGGCCTTGAGAAACCTTGCTTCACGCACAATTTCGGGTGCCATTCGCGGGTTGTCCAAAACCCGTCCGGCTGCATCTATGATTGAGGTTGGCGTCCCCAGGTGTCGCAATGCCCGCATTTGTCCTATAAGCGCCTCTTGCCTGTTCTCTTCCAGATCGGCCTCTTCCTCCAGTCTCTTAAAATAATCCAGAGCTCTGCCGTAATTCTCTTTCCTGAAATGAATTTGCCCGGCTCGACGCAATGCGTCTTCTGAAAAGAGGCTTCTGCCACGTCCGGTAACAAACTCATAAGAGACAAGAGCTTCTTCATATTGCCCATCTCTAAACTGACAATCGGCTTTGTAATAATGAGCATTCAGAACAAATCTCCCCTGAGGAAATGATGTCAGATAATTCTGCAGCTGTACAAGAGCCTGGGCACAATTCCCTGACATATACAAACGCTCTGCCGAAACATAACTCAGTGAGTCACGCTGACGATCATCAACCCGGGCAAATCCTCCAATCTGGTTGGTATATCGAATATACCCGTCCGGATTATTCTGATCCATATATATATTGCGAATGCCTAACAATGCATCCTCAGCCTCGGGAGTACCGGGAAACTCGTTTACCACTCGTTTGTAGAATACCATGGACTGATTCAGATCGCCTGTATTATAATAGACTAATCCCAGTTGAAGCATTGATTTCTTTGCAAAGCGACTTCGAGGAAAACGGTCTCTGACCGTTTTAAAGCATCTGATGGCCTCATTCAGATCATTTTTAGCAACGAAAGAACGTCCCATTTCATACCATGCATCATCCAAATAGGGAGAACGCGGAAAACGGGTAATCAATTCATTCAACTGCCGAATTTTACCATCATGATCACGCGATATTCCAAGGGATATGGCTCTTTGGAACATGGCGTAATCGGGTGATCCTTCAGGAAGCGCAGCGGCCCGTTCGTAGTAAGTCATGGCATTTCTGAAATCACGCACCATAAAATAGGTATCACCCAGCCTATTGAGCGCATCACCTTGCTTCGCGGGCTGTCTCCCGTCGTTTTGCACCAGAAACCTACGAAACCACTGTCCTGCTGCACTAAAATTACCCAGATTAAAATGGCAATAACCAATGTTGTAATGTGCCGTAACAAACTCCGGCAAATTTCTTGATCCGGGAGTTTCAATAAACTGCGTGTAATCAGCCAGTGCTTTTTGATAGTTTCCAAGTCGGTAGTGCGATTCGCCACGCCAGTAAAGAGCTCCCATTTTTATGGTGTTATCGTAACGGCCGTAATTAAGGCTGTAATCGAACATCGCTATGGCATCCGTAAACTGAAGATTGGTAAACAACTCCAGTCCTCTATAATAGGATACCCGCTGCATGGCTCTGTAAACATCGGCATTTTTGTGCTGAATGCGCTCCATGGCCTCTAATGCCTGACGGTAATTGCGGGTTGTAAGCAAAGCCTGACCCAAATAGCGATAAGCCTCATCGATGTGCTGGCTTTCGGGAAACTCTTCTATAAATTGTAAAAATGAATTGATGATTTCGTTGAAAGGAGAAAAACTGAGCTCATAGCTCAGTTTAATGTAATTGAACATGGCATCTTCACGAATGGCCTTGTCGAAATGGAGACGCTGTGCTGCTTCAAACGCAATGCGCGCGTTTTGCTTGTCGCCCAAACGTAAGTAGCAATCGGCCAAATGATAATAGGCATTCTGTGTCATATCATCTTCAGAAGAAGTTACCTGGGCCAGGAAAACTGCTGCCTGCTCAAAATCGTTTACAAAATAGTATGATAATCCTAAATGGTAGTAATCTTCGCGGCGAGGTGTTTTGGTCTCTTTTACAACGATGGACAAATAAGGAATGGCACGTGAATAGTTCTCTTTGGCATACCATGCATCACCCAAAACCCTGGCCAAATCGGTGCGCATCACTCCACGGGCATCGGCCATTAAAGGCGTTCCATATTCAATGGCAGCGTCATAATCGCCCTGCATGTAATAGATTTGTGCAATATAATAAGGTACAACATTCTGAAAACCCGGCTCATTCTTTAACCGGGTAAATGTACGCAAAGCCGACTGATGATTGCCCCTGTCGTATTGAATATGAGCATAATAATAATTGGCAGGCCCCCACCAATCAGATGGAACATCCTTAACCTGATTAAGGAGACGTGCTGCCTTATCATACTCCTCTTCCATGAAGTTGGCATACCCCGCTTTAAAATAGTATCGCAACCTCACGTCGCGATCAAGATCGTTGGGATCTACCCTGTCGTACCAACGGATGGCCACCCTCAGCCTGTTGCTGTCATGAGCCAGTTCTCCAATTCGAAAACGTGCATGTGAAAGATGTGGACTTCCGGGGTAATCATCAATGAATCGCTCCAGAAGAAATGAGGCATCGTCGTTATCGAGTCTGGATGAAGACAAAGCTTCGTAGAATGCTGCATCCGAACGCAGCGTTCGTTGCTCATCGGAAACATTATGTTTTACCTCCTCAAAAAGTTGACGGGCTACCCCATAATAACCACGCCGAAAATGGGACATGGCCTCTTCAAATTTTCTTTCGGGTTGTTGGGAATCAAGGCTACGTTGTCCCAATGATGGATTTAATGAGACCACAGTTAATAAAACTGCAACGAATATTCGCTTTATCATAGATTCGAATTGAAATATGAGGACATCTTCTGAACCTGATAACAACTGTTGTGCCAATTTAAACTAAACTCTCTGTTGTCAGATTTCTTTTAAACACAAATTGCTTTAGGTTTTTCAGCTGTGAAGATAAATAAAGATGAATAAAAATCAAAAAAAGGTTTTTTTTATTGGTGGCGGATTTGGGGTTTAAGGTTTAGAGTTGAAGGTTGAGAGTTGAAGGTTGAGAGTTGAAGGTTGAGAGTTGAAGGTTTGAAGTTTCGAAGCGTAGCGGAGTTGAAGTAAAACGGAATGCCGGGTATCGACACCCACAGGGTGGGATAAAAGGTTAATAGGTCAATAGGTTGGTTCTAATAGTAAGCCGCCGTAGGTGGTAAATATTAATAGAAACATAGATGCCCTAATCCCCGGCACGCCGTAGGTGTGCAACTTAAAAGCATTTTAATCACAAAGTACACATAAGAAGTTTAAAAGTTTAAGGTTTGAAGTTGTGGGTTGTGGGTTTGAAGTTGAGGGTTTAGGGCATTAACTATAAACTATAAACCATAAAACTATAAACCAATTGTGCCCGGCCTCTAACCTATCATCTCGTTTCACACGACTCCGCAATACTTCGTCTCTTGACCTGCCAACCTTTCTTCACCCATGACGGATAATTTCGTAACTTAGTATCTCTTCTTTTCGTTATTTAAGGGATTTGAGCTAAATTTGCATTTGCCATTGGTGGGACTCACCAAGCCGGAGGCATGCCATGAAGTTAAGACAATGGTTTTTAATCATATTAATCCACATAAGGCACGTAAGGAAGGTTTGGAGTTGAGAGTTGAGAGTTTAAAGTTTTAGGTTTAAGGTTGAATGTTCAGGGTTCAGAGTTCAGAGTTCAGAGTTCAGAGTTCAGGGTTTATGGTTTGCTCTTCTACGCTAAAGCTACGAAGGATGCAAAAGGTTTAGGGTTCTGTTAGAGAAGAGCCCCAAAGGGGCGTAATCCAACAACATAGGGTGAAGCCCTATGATAACAGAAATGCCGCTTCTCGTAAAGCCCTGAAAGGGCGAAAGCATTGACTCGCCGTAGGTGTGCAAAATAAAACCATTTTAACCACAAAGAGCACAAAGAAGACACAGAGGCCTCAATGAAGCCTGACGTCTTTGCGTTTTATTTACCACATAAGGCACATAAGAAAATTATATAACTAATTACACAAAAGTAGTTACAGCGATACAGTCACCAAACCAATTGGAACAGGATTTAATCAGCAGGTTTCACCCCCTACCCCCAAGTTGGGAAAACAACAAAATCCCTAACCCTAAGCGAGCGACGCGAGCAAAAAATCCCTTTAATCCACATAATCTGCGGACAAAAAAAGCGAGCGACGCGAGCAAAAAATCCGTTAAATCCAAATAATCTGCGGACAAACAGCGAGCGACGCGAGCAAACCAATTGGTGCAAATTCGCGTAAATTCATTGACCAAAAAACCAGAATATTTCACCCCCTAACCCCCCAAGTGGGGAAAACAACAAAATCCCTAAGCCTAAGCGAGCGACCCGAGCAAAAATCCGTTAAATCCTTTAAATCTGCGGACAAACAGCGAGCGACGCGAGCAAAAAATCCCTTTAATCCACATCGCTCGGCTCTGCCGCTTGGCTTGCCAAGAATCTGCGGACAAAAACAAGCGAGCCACGCGACCAAACCAATTGGAACAGGATTTAATCAGCAGGTTTCACCCCCCCCGGCTCCTAACGAGAGCGTATACAACTTATAGAAAGCATGTTATAGAAAACATGTGGGTTTAAATGAATTTTACAAAAAAACATATTGAAAAGACTATTTATTATCTCGGGATGTAACGGTGCCGGAAAAACAACTGTTTCTTATACGATTTTACCGGAAATATTGAATTGTGAGGAGTTCGTAAATGCTGACGAAATAGCAAAAGGGCTTTCACCGTTTAATCCTGAATCTGAAGCAATACAAGCAGGAAGATTAATGTTGGAGAAAATAAACAAGTTGATTTTAAACGAACAGGATTTCGCATTTGAAACTACATTAGCAACAAGGAGTTATAGGAACCTTGTGTTGAAAGCAAAAGAAAAAGGCTATGAGATTACTCTTTTGTTCTTTTGGTTACGCACACCGGAATTGGCTGTTAAACGTGTTGAGACCAGAGTAAGAGAGGGAGGTCATAATATACCGGAGGATGTAATCAGAAGAAGATATGACAAAGGTTTGAAAAATTTTTATCAAATTTTCGAACCCATTGTTGATGAATGGATGTTCATTGATAATTCAGGAGAACCATATGAGATAATAGCTCATAAAAATACGAACAGCACTACTGTTAAGAATACCGATAAATGGAATGAATTATTGAATCAATATAAAAACATATAGCTATGGACAATATTGAAAGAATTAAAGAAGGACTTGAGAAAGCTTATAAAAAGCTTATTGAATTCAAGAAATATAAGAAAACTCCAATAATCATATCCAAAGAAGGAAAGATAATTGAAGTATCACCTGAAAATATTACTGCCAACCAGATTGTGTATAAATGAATTAGAAAATATACCGCCGTAGCTGTGCAAATCAAATTACATACCACATAAGACACATAAGAAAACTATATAACTAATTACACAAAAGTAGTTACAGCGATACAGTCACCAAACCAATTGGAACAGGATTTAATCAGCAGGTTTCACCCCCTGCCCCCCAAGTTGGAAAAACAAAAGAATTCCTAAACCTAAGCGAGCAACCCGAGCAAAAAATCCGTTAAATCCAAATAATCTGCGGACAAACAGCGAGCGACGCGAGCAAAAATCCGTTAAATCCCTTAAATCTGCGGACAAAACAAGCGAGCCCGCGAGCAAACCAATCCGCTTAATCCAAATAATCTGCGGACAAAACAAGCGAGCGACGCGAGCAAACCAATTCGTGCAAATTAACGTAAATTCATTGACCAAAAAACCAGAATATTTCACCCCCTACCCCCAAGGGGGGAATACAAAAGAATATCATATAACGAATGACACCAAAGTATTAACAGGGAGCCAGCAAAAAGAAATCGTGTATAATCGATGACAATTTACAATCTTGTCAATCCATAAAAATCAACGTACATTTGAAATTTCAGAACATAAATTCTTTAGCGATGCAAGCTATCCGTATAAATACCATAATTGATCCAGCAATCATCCGATTTGATGAATTAAAAGACCTCAAAGGGAAAAGAGCCGAAATCATCATCCTTGTTGAAGATAATGTCCAATCTGCAACCAATGAACTGTATAAAGCTGCCGGAGCGCTGAAGCAATTCTCAGATTTATCCAAAGTGGCAGAAGAAAAAACAGCATATGAAAAGCACGTAAAAGAAAAATATGGAAATAGCTGATGCCAATTATATTCTAAGATACCTGCTAAAAGATAATGAACAACAATATCATAATGCATCGCATGTTTTTGAAAACAAATCAATCACTATACCTGGTGAAATCATAGCCGAGGTCGTTTATGTTTTGCAAAAGGTTTATAAAATCCAAAATGAGTTGATTTGTAATGCTTTGACATGGCTTATCGACTATCCAAATGTAATACTGGATCAAAAACCAATAATCAGATTGGCGCTTAAACTCTTATCGCAAAACAACCTTGATTATGCAGATAATCTGCTATTGGCTTATCATGAAATTAGAGAAGCTAAAATTCATACTTTTGATAAAAAGCTAATTAAAGCGCTGAAAGCAAAGAGATCGTAGAAATAGATAGATTACTGATCATGTAAAAATGTGACTCTTTGTTTACCAAGCATATAAGCAAACCCTAGGCGTGTAACATAAACCCATTTTAACCACAATAGGCACAAAGTAGGCACAGAGTCCTCTATAAATATTAGTGTACTTTGTGTCAATCTCCGTGAACTCCGTGGTTAGATTAAACCACATAAGGCACATAAGAAAAGTTAAGGGTTGAGAATTGATTGTATAACCCCAAACCATAAACTATAAACCCTAAACTATAAACCCCAAACCATAAACCCCAAACCATAAACCCATTTTCCGATCTCCGGTCTCCGGTCTCCATTTTCCGGTCTCCGGTTTCCGATCTCCGGTTTCCGATCTCCGGTCTCCATTTTCCGGTCTCCATTTTCCGGTCTCCGATCTCCGGTTTCCGTTCTCCGGTCTCCGATTTTTCAACCAGTACAAAATAAAAAAATGACTCAATACGACCTCATCATCCGCCCCAAAAGGCATGCTTTCGATATTAATTTTAAAGAGATTTGGCAATACCGCGACCTCCTTTACATGTTCGTAAAACGTGATGTGATCACGGTTTATAAACAGACGGTTCTCGGTCCCATCTGGTTCATTGTTCAACCCATTCTTACCACGTTTATTTACATCGTGGTATTCGGAAAGATAGCCCAGATCTCCACCGATGGACAACCCATGGCACTATTCTACCTTTCGGGCATCGTGATATGGAACTATTTTGCTGAGAGTTTTAACCAAACCAGTGACACCTTCACGCAGAATGCGGCCATTTTTGGGAAGGTCTATTTTCCCCGGCTCATCATGCCGCTTAGTAAGGTCACCTCGGGATTGATTAAGTTTTTTATTCAGCTGGTGTTTTTTCTGGCGGTGTATGCCTACTTCCTCATTAAGGGGGAAGCTTCGGTACAGCCCAACTGGACCATCGCCCTGCTTCCGGTTTATATCACCATCATGGCTTTAATGGGCATGGGTGCCGGCATTCTTTTCACCTCCATGACCACCAAATACCGCGACCTGAAATTCCTGATTACCTTTGGTGTGCAATTACTGATGTATTCAACGCCGGTAATCTACCCCATGAGTGAAATCCCTGAAGGAAAAATGAAAACCATTCTGATGCTTAACCCCCTATCTCCCATCGTGGAAGGATTTAAATACGCTTTTTTGGGTGCCGGAAACTTTAGCTGGGGATATTTGGGGTACAGCGCGGCATTTACAACGGTGCTGTTGGTAATAGGGATTGTGGTGTTTCATAAAACAGAGAGGAATTTTATTGATACTGTGTAGCTCGCAGACTCGTTTTT
>NZ_FUYV01000011.1:0-38588 GCF_900168165.1 Alkalitalea saponilacus | reverse complement strand
TAATCTGCGGACAAAAACACGCGAGCGACGCGAGCAAATAATCCCATTAATCTGCTTAATCTGCGGACAAAACCAAGCGAGCGACGCGAGCACAAAATTCATATAAATCCCCGTCGTAACCAATTGAAACACTTCCTATAAACTATAAAAATTTGATATACATATTGGATTTTGTTCCATTATTCGTTAACTTCGTTTCATGGAAAAAATTCGAGAATTAATATATTTCAGAAATTACTTTTGGGACTTTTTTAATCAACAGACCGAGAAAACCAAAGACAAAATTGATTATGTTCTTTTTCTTGTAACAGTCGCAGAAAAGATACCAGGTAAATTCTTTGAACAAATGACCGGATACGATGGCTTATTTGCGATACGCATTGAATTTGAAAGCAATATTTTTCGAATATTTTGCTGCTTTGATAAAGGTAATTTGGTAGTATTGTTTAATGGGTTTCAAAAGAAATCACAGAAAACACCGAAAAAGGAAATTGAAAAAGCGATGCAGATTAAGAAAGAATATTTGGATTTTAAACAGAAAGGAGACAAAAAATGAAAGATATTACAACATTCCAAGAGCATCTTGACAAACGATATGGTGAGATTGGCTCAGAAAGACGGACTGAATTTGAAATTAAAGCAAAAGCATTTGCTATTGGAGAAATTTTAAGAGACGCAAGAAAAGACGCACATATGACACAAGAGGAACTTGCCCAAAAGACCGGGACTCGTAAAAGTTTTATATCGCGAATTGAGAATGGACATAGCGACATTCAATTATCAACTTTATATAGATTGGTTGAAATCGGATTTGGGAAAAAAGTTAATTTGACAATTGGTTGATTGAAAAAATGTCAAAAGGTTACAACACGCAATTCGCAGCTCATATACAACCAGCATATTTCACCCCCTAACCCCCCAAGTGGGGAAAACAACAAAATCCCTAACCCTAAGCGAGCGACGCGAGCAAACAATCCGTTAAATCCGTTAAATCTGCGGACAAACAGCGAGCCACGCGAGCAAACCAATTCGTGAAAATTCGCCTAAATTCGTTGACCAAATAAACAAAAATATTTCACCCCCTAACCCCCCAAGTGGGGAAAACAACAAAATCCCTAACCCTAAGCGAGCGACGCGAGCAAAAATCCGTTTAATCCGTTAAATCTGCGGACAAAACAGCGAGCGACGCGAGCAAACAATCCGTTTAATCTGCTTAATCTGCGGACAAACAGCGAGTGACGCGAGCAAAAATCCATATAAATTCAATAACAAAATACCTTGATTTACATATTTCAACACACTAACTTTGAGAAAAATATATAGCCATGCAAAAACAATTCGACAGAATAACAATTAATCCGGAGATCTGTAATGGCAAACCAACCATCAGAGGCATGCGAATTACTGTAACAACAATATTAGAGTATCTTGCAGCAGGTGAAAACATTGAAAACATATTAGAAGCATACCCAATACTTGAAAAAGAAGATATTCTGGCTTGTTTAGAATATGCAAAAGCAATTGCCGACAAAACCATATTAAACTATGATCTCAAAGCGAGCTGAACGACCTGTTTATCTGGTTGATGTAAACCTACCCAGGAGATTTAGCTTCTTTAATACCTCTGAGTTTGTTCATGTCATTGAGATTGATGCAACTCTAAAAGATAGAGAAATTTGGAATTATGCCATAGATCACAAGCTTACCATTCTTACCAAGGACACTGATTTTTATGAAATGTATCTAACCCAACCTCAGCATCCCAAAATAGTACATTTCAAAATTGGGAACTTTACGATCAATACTCTTCATCAATATTTTACTGCCAATTGGGATTTTATTAAAAAATTACTGGAGACGAATGAGTTTATTATGGCCTTTAAAGACAACATCAAGGCCATCAATTAGTATAGAAGTAACATATCGAATACAAACAGCGAGCCCACGAGCAAAACAATCCGTTAAATCCACATCGCTCGGCTCTGCCGCTTGGCTTGCCAAGAATCTGCGGACAAAAACAGCGAGCGACGCGAGCAAAAATCCGTTAAATCCGTTAAATCTGCGGACAAAAACAGCAAGCACGTAAGCAAAAATCCGCTCTAATCAGCAGTTCAATAACAACAAAAATATTTCACCCCCTAGCCCCCCAAGTGGGGAAAACAACAAAATCCCTAATTCTAATCGAGCGACGCGAGCAAACCAATCCGTTTAATCCAAATAATCTGCGGACAAAAACAGCGAGCGACGCGAGCAAAAATCCGTTAAATCCGTTAAATCTGCGGACAAAAAAACGAGCCACGCAAGCAAAAAAAAATCACAATATAGTCTTTCATCTCTTTCATTAAAGATTGAAATATTTATAATATTTGATAAATTTGAACAAATACATAACCTATGGCAATAGATACTCAAATAAGAAGCAAGCTCCTGCGTAAAATACAGAGAATCCCTTCTAATAGATTAAAGGAAATAGATGATTTTATATCGATACTGGAATCATCTACCAACAAAAAAGACAAAAATCTCTCATTTGCCGGAGCATGGAGAAATATTGACGATTCAGTATTTGAAGATTTAACAGATAACTTGATCGAAAACAGAGAGAAAAATAAAAGAAGAATAAATGAATAGAGCCCTAATTGATACTGATATTCTGTCATATTACCTTAAGGGAGATACAGATGTGGTAAGGAATTTTGAAAAATATCTAGATTGCTACGACATACTGGAAATAAGTATCATCACCTATTATGAAATAATTAGTGGTTTGCATGCAAAAAGTGCTTTTAAGCAACTTAGTGTTTTTGAGGAGTTTGTTTCGGAAAACTTCGTCTTACCCCTAACCGAAGAATCTGCAAAACTATCAGCTGAAATCTATGCGAACCTCAGGCAATCAGGAAAAACGCTAGATGACATAGATTTATTGATTGCCGGGATAGCTATTGAAAACGAAATGATTCTGGTAACTAATAATGATAATCATTTCGGACGAGTTCCCGGGTTACAATGCGAAAACTGGAAAAAAAATCAAGTATTAGTAAAGCATATAATCAGCGAGCACGACCAACAAAGCATAATAGAGCTCTTTCGGATACATCAGCAGTTTACCCCTACCGACCCCCAAAGGGGAATGCTGCTACGCAGAGGGGAAATTCTATCTTATGCAGCTCAAGCGCCGTAGGTGCGATATCTATTACCACCCGACCCCCTGAAAAGGGAACCGCAAATGTGCGTTTCATAATAATTAGAAAACAATATAAGCAGTGATATAATCAAACCAGCATATTTCACCCCCTAACCCCCCAAGTGGGGAAAACAAAAAAATCCATAATCCTAAGCGAGCACCACGAGCAAAAAAATCCCTTTAATCCGTTTAATCTGCGGACAAAAAAAAAGCGAGCCCGCGAGCAAAAAAAATCCATTTAATCCACATAATCTGCGGACAAAAAAAGCGAGCCCGCGAGCAAAACAATTCGTGATAATTAGCATAAATGAGTAGTTCAAAAACAACCAGCAAATTTCACCCCCTAACCCCCTAAGTGGGGAAAACAACAAAATCCATAATCCTAAGCGAGCCTGCGAGCAAACCAATTCGCGAAAATTCGTTGACAAAATAATTAGCGAAAATTAGTTCCACAAACATCATTGAAACACAAATGACAACAGCTGCCGAAATAAAAAAACTCATTCAATCCGGTGAAAGCGAAACGTTGGAGTTCAAAAGTAGTTTCAACAATGAACTGATTGAAACATTGGTAGCTTTTGCCAACACATCAGGCGGGCAAATTATTGCAGGCATCAATCCCGCTGGCGACGTAAAAGGCATCTCCTTAAATCCCGAGTCGGTTCAAAACTGGGTGAACGAGATTAAAAACAAAACCTCTCCATCGTTGATTCCGGATGTGGATTCGGTACAAATCAATGACAAAACCATTGTTGTTTTCAGCATAAAGGAATACCCGGTTAAGCCGGTTTCAACAAGAGGAAAATATTTTAAACGCGTTACTAACTCAAACCATTTACTCCTTGTTTCTGAAGTTGTAAACCTTCACCTGCAATCGTTTAACACCAGCTGGGATTTTCATGTTAATAGTCAATTTAATATCAACGACATTTCATTTGATAAAGTTCAGGCTGCTATCGACCTGTTCAATCAATCCGGGAACAGAATAAACGATGACCCGCTCACATTTCTCATTAAAAACGACCTTGTACGAGACGGCCAAATCGCCAATGCTGCATACTTGCTATTTACTGCACGCGATACCGTTTTAAGCACCATTGAATTAGGAAAATTCCAATCCGATATAATTATTAAAGACAGTGACCGTACAAAATCCGATATACTAACCCAAATCGATCAGGTTATTGCTTTTGTAAAAAAACACATCAACAAAGAAATCATCATTACCGGCCAACCGCGCAATGTGCAAAAATGGCAATATCCTCTGGAAGCAATCAGAGAGATTGTAATCAACATGATTATACACCGCGATTACCGATCCGCTTCCGATTCAATTGTAAAAATTTTTGATAACCGCATTGAATTTTACAACCCCGGTAGGTTACCACACAGCATTACTGTTGACGATTTACTTACGAATAACTATAAATCAACACCACGAAATAAGCTCATTGCC
Source organism: Alkalitalea saponilacus (assembly GCF_900168165.1). GTDB lineage: Bacteria > Bacteroidota > Bacteroidia > Bacteroidales > Marinilabiliaceae > Natronoflexus > Natronoflexus saponilacus. Next base: position 33,948 of record NZ_FUYV01000011.1, on the reverse strand, counting down.
GATTTTTGTAAAAGTCTGGGGCTTATCGAAAAATATGGATCCGGCATTCGGCGGATCATGGAATATTGTGAGCAAGCAAATCTGCCAAAACCAGATTTCAGAAATATCTCTGATGGATTTATGGTAACTGTTTATTCCGGTGATTTAAGCTCAAAGGTCACCGATAATGTCACAGAAAATGTCACAGAAAATGTCACAGAAAATGTCACAGAAAACAGAGAATTACTAATTTTGAATATATTGCGGGAAAACAACGCAATAACGACAACTGAATTGGCAAAAATTTTGAATGTAACCAGAAGAACTATTGCAAGGGATATCGAAAAACTGAAAAATGAAGGCATAATTAAACGCTTAGGACCAGATAAAGGCGGAAAATGGAGTATTCTTTAGAATAGAAAAAACTAGCAAAAAAATCTGTCAGCTAATTTTCGCCAATTAACGCGAATTAAATCACAAAACAATTCGTGCAAATTAGCGTAAATTCGTTGACAAAATAATTAGCGAAAATTAGTAGTTCAAATACAACCAGCAAATTTCACCCCCCCCAAGTGGGGAAAACAACAAAACCCATAATCCTAAGCGAGCGACGCGAGCAAAAAAATCCGTTAAATCCACATCGCTCGGCTCTGCCGCTTGGCTTGCCAAGAATCTGCGGACAAAACAAGCGAGCGACGCGAGCAAACCAATTCGCGCAAATTAGCAGTTCAAAAAAACCAGTATATTTCACCCCCTAACCCCCCAAGTGGGGAAAACAACAAAATCCCTAACCCTAAGCGAGCAACACGAGCAAACATCCGTTTAATCCCTTTAATCTGCGGACAAAAACAGCGAGCGACGCGAGCAAAAAAATCCCTTTAATCCACTTAATCTGCGGACAAAAACAGCGAGCGACGCAAGCAAAAAATCCATTAAATCCCAATAATCTGCGGACAAAAAAAAACCGAGCCCGCGAGCAAAAAATCCGTTAAATCCCCATAATCTGCGGACAAAAACAAGCGAGCCAGCGAGCACCCCAATTCATAAAAATTAACTTAAATTCGTTGACCAAAAAAACCAGAATATTTCACCCCCTAACCCCCCAAGTGGGAACCGCAAATGTGTGTTTCATAATAAATAGAGAACAATATAAGCAGTGATATAATCAATATGCAGGTCTCACCCCCTGACCCCCCAAGGGGGGAAAACAACAAAATCCATAACCCTAAGCGAGCGACGCGAGCAAATAATCCCATTAATCTGAATAATCTGCGGACAAAAACAGCGAGCGACGCGAGCAAACAATCCCTTTAATCCGTTTAATCTGCGGACAAAAAAAAATCTACGGACAAAAAACACATCATGACCAAACCAGTAATAAAAATCCAAAACCTCTCAAAAGTCTACCGCCTCGGAGAAGTAGGCACCGGCACCCTCTCCCACGACCTCAACCGCTTCTGGCGAATGAACATCCTGGGACAGGAAGACCCCTATGCCAAAGTGGGACAAGTAAACGACCGCACCCAAAAGGCTGCCAAAGGGGAACACATCTCTGCCCTCAACGACATCAACTTAGAGGTGCAACAAGGCGAAGTGCTGGGCATCATTGGCAAGAACGGCGCCGGCAAGAGCACGCTTTTAAAACTCCTCAGCCGGGTGACCTCTCCCACCACCGGCACCATACAGGTTAAAGGCCGCATGGCTTCTCTACTGGAGGTAGGCACCGGCTTCCACCCTGAGATGACCGGCCGCGAAAACATCTACATGAACGGCACCATTATGGGCATGCGCAAGTGGGAGATTGCTCGCAAGCTGGACGAGATAGTGGAATTTGCCGGGGTAGCCAAATACCTCGACACCCCTACCAAACGTTATTCCTCGGGAATGACTGTGCGCCTGGGCTTTGCCATTGCTGCTCACCTGGAGCCGGAAATTCTGGTGGTGGACGAAGTGCTGGCCGTGGGCGATGCGGAGTTCCAGAAAAAGGCCATTGGGAAGATGCAGGAGGTGAGTTCTGAAGGGGGACGGACGGTGTTGTTTGTGAGTCATAATATGGCGAGTGTGAAAACGCTTTGTACAAAGGGGATAATACTTGAAAATGGATTTAAAACTCTGGAAACTGATATTGACTCATGTGTAGGTAGATATCTGAAAGGAGATAATGATCTGACAAATCACCGCAAATGGACGGAACCGGTTATTAAAAACCACGATTTTGAATTATTGGAAATAGGCATACGTGCAAAAGGGAAAGATTATGCCGATAATATGCGTATTGATGAAGAATTAGAATTTACCGCCACTTTTAAACAACACAACCCCGGTGTAAATATTAACATTACGCTGCACATAAAAGACGAACAAGGCACTAAACTCTTCTCTACAGGTTCGAGTAATGTAGATAATGAATCTTTCAAAACCAAAGGAATTATTCAAGTAAAAGGCTATTTTCCGGCAAACTTCTTTAATTGGGGTAATTTTTACATTGATGTATATGTGGTTGAAAACAGAAAAAGGGCAATAATCATAGAAAATGACCTAATCTCTTTTACTTTGGTTAATAAAGAGATGCCAATCGGTGTTTGGATGGGCAAAGAGCCGGGAAGCATTAAACCGCAATTTAACTGGCAAAAATCCGTTCTGTAACAAGAAATTGAAATCTATAAATGATGCAGTTACCAAACCAGGAAAAACATTTCACTTTTCTTAGAAGTGCATTTGCACTGGAGAGTCCACTTAAAAGCAATGAGCAGATAAAAGAGTGGTTGGCCTGGCAAAACTCTAAAACAGCTGTAAACATAAACAAGATAAAGTTTAGTGAACTTGATTTATGGCATTATAACAATAACAGCCTGCAACACACTTCAGGGAAATTCTTTACCATAGATGGAATTCATATAGATACAAACTGGGGCCCTAATCCTTCATGGGAACAGCCCATAATTAACCAACCCGAGATTGGTTATTTGGGTTTTATAACCAAAGAATTTGAGGGGATATTACACTTTTTGATGCAGGCAAAAATAGAGCCCGGTAATGTAAATCATGTGCAACTCTCACCTACCCTGCAAGCCACAAGAAGCAATTACACACAGGTGCATAAAGGAAAGAAACCACTATACCTAGAATATTTTCAAAACGCTACGCCAGAACAAATATTGCTCGACCAACTCCAATCTGAGCAAGGGGCACGTTTTTTAAAAAAGCGCAATAGAAACATCATCATCAAAGTAGATGAAGAAATAGCACTTCATGATAATTTTGTTTGGGTAACACTGGGACAACTTAAAAACCTAATGCAGCATGATAACCTGGTGAATATGGATACACGAACCGTACTCTCAGGAATACCATACGGCAACTTTGAGCCCCAGGTAATAGATTTCTTTAACTACCTGGGATACAAAAAGGAAACAAATAACTTTGAAAAAGCGTTTTTAAAATCAACTTTAACAAATGCAGGTAGCTTAAATACGCTGGATAGCATCACCACTTTCCTGACTCAATTGAAAAGCAACTTTGATTTAAATATCAGACAGAAACCGCTTAAAGAATTAAAAGATTGGGTATTTGGTGAATCTGAAATACATCACATCGAAAATAAATATTTTAAAGTAATTGCAGTAGCTGTTGAAATAGAAGGACGTGAGGTGGTCAAATGGTCACAACCAATGATAGAACCGGCACAGGAGGGTATATGTGCATTTGTCTGTAAAGAAATCAACGGGCTGCTGCATTTTGCTGTGCAGGCAAAACTGGAATGCGGCAATCACGACATCATTGAATTTGCGCCAACCGTACAATGTTTAACGGGCAATTATCGACAAACAAAAGAGGGTGCACTCCCCTTTCTTGATTATATAATTAATGCAAAACCAGAACAGATTGTGTTTAACACGTTGCAATCTGAAGAGGGAGGCAGATTTTACCATGAACAAAACCGTAATATGATTGTAATAGCAGGTGATGAAATAGGTAATGAACTACCCCCTAATTATATCTGGATGACCTTAAATCAATTGTCCACCTTCCTCAAGCTAAACAACTATCTCAATATTCAGGCACGCAGTCTCATTGCTGCCATATCATTTGTTTAATAAAATGGAAAATAATAGTATCGTAAAAATAGGAATTCTTGGTTGCGCAAACATTGCTCAACGCTCAATTATTCCGGAAATAATAAAGCTGAACAAACTTTTTGAACTTATTGGCATTGCGAGTAGAGATATTACCAAAGCGACAAATTGTGCAGACAAGTTCAATACTAAACCTTTTTTAGATTATCAAAGCCTGATTGATGATCCCGAAATACAGGCAGTTTACATTCCCTTGCCAAACTCTTTGCATGCCGAATGGATTAACAAAGCGCTGGACAAAGGCCTGCATGTACTGGTAGAAAAATCATTGGCTTGCAATTATAACGAGGTAAATCAACTCAACAAAAAAGCAGAAGAAAAGAAACTGACATTAATGGAGAATTTCCAATTCCGGTTTCACAGTCAGTTAGCTGAAATTAAAAAAATGGTTGATGATGGTGTTATTGAAGAATTGAGAACCATCCGTTCATCTTTTGGTTTTCCACCTTTCCCCGATGACGACAATATACGCTATAACAAAAACTTAGGTGGTGGAGCCTTATTGGATGCCGGAGCTTATCCGCTAAAAATCAGCCGCATTTTCATGGGTAGTGATATTGAAGTGGCATCAGCATCATTAAAGTACGATCCCGAAAAAGAGGTTGATATATGGGGAGGAGCTACTATAAAGCAAATCAACGGAGATCTGTTCTCCCAGGTTGCATTTGGCTTTGACCACTATTACCAATGCAACCTTGAATTATGGGGCAGCAAGGGAAAGATAAGTACAAACCGAATTTTCACTGCACCACCAGGATATGAACCTACAATATTACTTGAAACATCACAGGGAACAAAAGAGATAAAACTACCTGCTGATAATCATTTTGAAAAGATGCTCATACATTTCCAAAAAACAATTCTTCACCCTGAAATTGCGATAAAAGAGTACTCTCAAAACAATTTACAAGCAAAACTGATTGAACAACTTAAGAATAAAGCCAATGAATAACCCCATATATGTTACAATGCCATCATTGGCACCTTTAGACGAATATGTAGAAATACTGAAAGGTGTTTGGGAGCGTGGCATACTTACACATAACGGACCACTGGTGCAACAGCTCGAAAAAGAGCTTTGTAAAAAACTAAACATCAACAATTTTGTAGCCGTATCCAATGGCACCATTGCCATTCAAATGGCCGTAAAAGCTTTGGAGCTAAAGGGTGAAATTATTACCACACCATTCACTTGGATTGCTACTGTTAGTGCCATTAAATGGGAAGGATGCACGCCTGTGTTTTGCGACATTGACCCCGACACGCTAAATATTGCCCCCGAAAAAATTGAAGCACTCATTACCGATAAAACAGTGGCAATTATGCCGGTTCATGTTTTTGGAAATCCCTGCGATGTAGATGCCATAGATGCAATAGCCAAAAAGCACAACCTTAAAGTAATCTATGATGGTGCGCATGCCATTGGCTCAACTTATAAAGGAAAGAGCCTGTTGGAATACGGTGATGTTACTGCTACAAGTATGCATGCAACCAAGCTTTTAAATACCGGTGAAGGGGGAGGCTGCATAACCACAAATCCAGAACTGCATAAAAAATTAAAACGCATCCGTTTTTTTGGACACAACGATGCAAAAGACATTATTGAAGATGGATTTAATGGTAAAATGACGGAGATACATGCTGCATTAGGGTTAGCCAACATGAAACATTACGATAAAGTTCTCAATGACAGAAAGCTGAAATATTTAATGTATAAAGAGGCATTGGAAACCAATACTTCCTTGCAGTTTCAACAAACGTTACATGGCGAAACTAACTATTCTTACTTTCCCGTAATTTTTAAAAGCGAAAAGGAGTTACTGACTGCTGAGAGCAAACTCAATAAGAACAACATTTTTCCTCGGAGGTATTTCTACCCATCAGTTAATACTTATAAAAATGTAGTTAATTATCAGCCAACACCGGTTTCGGAGGATATTGCTAATAGGATTTTATGCTTGCCGCTTTATAAAACATTAGAAATAGATGTTATAAAAAGCATATCAGAGTTAATCACACCGCTATAATATAAACGAATATGCAAAATAAACAGATTTACATCTTAGGCGTAGGTCACAATACTGAAGTATATATCGATTTAGCTGAATCCTGTGGTTATAGTATTGGCGGACTTTATCATTACAATGATGAACGTACAGGAGATAAAATACATGGGTTTCAGATTCTCGATTCCACTGATAATCTTTTTAAGAAAGCCACGCTTGAAGGAATGGCGTTTGCCTTAAGTATGGGTGATAATAAAATAAGAGCAGCTTTAGCAAATAAAATTAGAAGTAAGGGAGGTTTGATACCGACTATAATTCACCCTACTGCTGTTGTTTCGAAATATGCAGAAATAGCATATGGTGTTGTAATACATGCCAATGCGGTGATACAGGCGGGTGTAAAAATTGGAAATTATACCGTTGTATCCTATAATGCGTCTGTCACACATACAAGCACAGTAAGTGATAGCTGCTATCTAGCCGCATATGCACATGTTGGAGCATTAACAATAATACATGCAAACGTTTTATTAGGGCAAGCTGCTATTACTGTCTCTGGCAAAGTAGCGTATATTGGCGAGAATTCAATCATTGGGGCTGGCTCTGTTGTTACAAAAAATGTTGAAGCAAATTGTGTAGTAGCAGGAAATCCGGCAAGAGTAATAAAAACGATTCAATAATTATGCAAGAAACCCCATTGGTCAGTATATGCTGCATGGCATACAATCATGAAAAGTTCATAAAGGAAGCAATTGAGGGCTTTCTAATGCAAAAAACAAATTTTCCTTTTGAAATTGTTATTCATGATGATGCTTCAACAGACAAAACTGCTGAAATAATAAAAAGTTATGAAGAAAAACATCCTGAATTATTTGTTACAAAATATCAGACAGTAAATCAATATTCACAAGGCCTTAAACCTACTGTCCACTTTCTTTATCCTAAAGCCCGCGGTAAATACATTGCCCTATGCGAAGGTGACGACTACTGGACTGATCCATATAAATTGCAGAAGCAGGTGGATTTTTTGGAGGAGAATGCGGAGTATGTAATTTGCTTTCACAATGCAAAAATAAATAAACATGGTGAATTATTAGATGACTATATAACCCGAAAGGTACCGGAAACAACAGACATATTAGAACTTGCAAAGGGAAACTATATGCATACCCCTACAGTTATTTTTAAGCGCAAGTGGCAAGAATTGCCCGATTGGTTTTCAAAATGCTCAGCAGGGGACTATGCGCTGCACATGATAAATGCTCAATTCGGTAAGATAAAAAAACTTGATGACGTTATGGCTGTTTATAGGGTGCATGGCTCTAATATATGGGCAAATCAAAAGACCAATGAAATGGCTATCAATATCCATAAATATTTGGATGTTATGCTCGACAAATTCCCTGATGAAGTCAATTCCATCATACTAAAACGCTATAACGCTATAACAATTATAGTTATAAAATACTTTTATCAAAATGATGATATAGAAAATGCAAACCTTTATTTTAAGAAGTTGGTTGCAAATACGACAAGCCCAACAATTCTACACAAATACCTTGCAGCATCTACACCTAAGAAAGCATCATACCATGTTTTTGAGTTAAAGCAAAAAATGTATAATAAGTTAAGCCAACTGATATCTTCTTTTAAAAAATGAATTTTCAAATAATTGCAATAATAGTTACCTACAACGGTTCCAAATGGATTGATAAATGCTTTGGTAGTTTGATTAACTCGACCATACCCATTAAAGTGTTAGCTATTGATAACGCCTCAACGGATGGAACGCCCCAAATTATTCGTACAAAATTTCCGCAAGTAGAAGTCATTGAAACAGGAGAAAATCTAGGATTTGGTAAAGCAAATAATATCGGGCTTAAACGGGTTCTTGATGAGAATGCCGATTATGCTTTTTTATTGAATCAGGATGCGTGGGTAGAGCCGGATACGATTGAAAAATTGGTTAAAATACATCAAAACAATCCTCAATTTGATCTACTAAGCCCTATACATTTAAATGGAAATGGTGATGCAATTGATAGAAATTTCCAGAATTATCTAGGACCATCTTTCACCCCTGAATTCTATTCAGATCTATTCCTAAAAAAAAACAAAGAGATATATGAAGGAAAGTTTGCCAATGCTGCTGCATGGATGCTAACCCGTAAATGCATTGAAATTGTAGGAGGATTTGATCCTATATTTAAGCACTATGGAGAGGATGATGATTACATTTATAGATTGCATTACCATAAACTAAAATTGGCTATAATAGCAAATGCAATAATTTATCACGACCGGCCTCAGACCGGTAAAATGAATAACTCATTCTATAAGAATCAGATTTATACACGAAGCGTACTCAGCCTAAAAAAAGACATCAAACCAAAAACACATTATGTATTACGTAGATTAATTGTTAAATATATTGAACTATTCTTCGTTTTTCTTGGAAATAATAATCAGTTGCGTCACGAGATCGAAATAGACTGGAATATTTTAAAGATGAAAAGACAAATAAAAAAACAACAGTCTAATTTCAATCTATAAATTATTCGTTTACCCACATATAACTTTTTCTATATCGACAAAACAAACACAATCAATAAATACTACATTTTGAATTAGATACGAACTTCTCGTTAAGAACAAAAAAGTAAATAAAGAACAGTTTTGATAAGGCAAATCAGAAACTATGATTAGAATTATCCGAATATCTTAGAGTCAAAATAGAACCATTAATATTCGATTACAAAAAATACATTAAGTTGATATTGAACTGAGATAACATCAAAAAAACGTTAAAAGTAAAGGCAATCCTATCAATCGATTTTCAAAAACGTTGATAATTTATCAAAGATATAATTCTTTGGAAATTAGTAACTTATGACTCATTTATAAAATCTCAAAGAAAATCAGCTTCTAAGATTTTGTGGACATAAAACCCTCAGACAGAAAAATATTGCTAGGAAAAATTAAATGATTTAACGGCTAACAATATTTATCAAAATTATTCATTGCTTAATTGCAAAACGCTAAACACTCAACTGTAAAGCACAATTAGAAGAGATATATTACAGATACACCTCTATTATCATGACAATCGCAAACAGTCCTCTTTTTTCAATCCTCATTGCCAACTACAACAATGGTGAATACCTTGAAGAATGTCTAAAAAGTGTATTTGCGCAAACTTATAAAAATTGGGAGATAATTATAGTAGATGATGGTTCGAAAGATGAAATTAGCCATGTTATTTATAGAAAATATATCAATAACCCTAAAATAAGAATATACTTTAACCAGATTAATAAAGGATGTGGCTACACAAAACGACGTTGTGCAGAAGAAGCTAAAGGAGAAATTTGTGGATTTTTAGATCCAGATGACATTATTACTCCAGATGCTTTGGAACTTATGGTAGAAAAACATTGGGAAATGCATAATCACAGCCTAATATATTCTACTCATTACATGTGTGATCAAGAATTAAAGATTAAAAGTATCAACCAACAAATACAGCAGATTGATCAAAGAGGATATTTCTGTAGTACCGGAAATAAGGTTTCAGCATTTGCTACTTATAAAAATGATAGATATAAACAAACAGCAGGTATTAATCCTTTGCTAAAAAGAGCTGTTGATCAAGATCTGTACTACAAATTAGACGAAACTGGCTTATTTCATTTTATTAATAAGCCGTTGTACTATTATAGAAGACATCGAAACGGTATATCAACTGATTCAAATGAATTAAAAGCAATATATTGGTTTCAAATAGTAAAAGAAGACACATTTATTCGAAGAGTAAAAAAAAAACATGTATACAACTTAACAGAAAAAGAAATTAATCAGGGATGGTCTTCTTATTATATTAAAAAAGCTTTTCAAAAGAGTAGACAACATCAATTCTGTAGTATGTTTTACCTTCTTTACAAATCACTTCAAAAGGGTCCCGTAACCAGACAACATATTTCTATTGGCTTATACCCAATTAGGAGATACTGGCATCCATAGATAATAGTAATTATGAATAAAAATATACTTTTTCTTTCCAACAATTATCAAGGAGGGATAGCTGTTTTTAATGAACGTCTTGTAGAATGTATTAATAACTCCACAAATAATTCAGCTAAAGTCTTGTATTATAATACTTATCCTCAATCGTTTGAGGGTAAACGCACAGTCATAAATAAATTTGCTAATAAAACCTACTCATACCAAAAATTAAAAAGTCTTTTTTCTGAGGGGATTATTTGTTGTTCAGAGAGTATTGAACTAGAAGCATTAAACTATTTTAAGTACAAAGGACAAATTATATATTTCTTACATGGTGATTATCCTTATTATTACAGTACTGCGAAAAAATTCGAATCGATTATTGATGGATTTGCATGCGTAAGTGAATTAATAAAGGAAAAACTAGATACACTTTTACCTCATAGAAAGCATAATATTCAAATTATAAAAGCCATATTACCAATTATCACAGAACCAAATAGTGATGAACCAGACAATAAGAATGGGCTGATTTTTATAGGAAGAGCTATAGAAGCTAAAGGGTTTAACTATATCCCGGTCATATATGACAAATTAAAGGAAAAAGGGCACAATATTTCCTTATCTATATATTGCCAAGAAAAAAATGCATCAACTCAAAACCTTAAACAAAAACATCCCGAAATAACGATTGAGTACGGTAAAAAAAACGATCATATAATTAAAGTATTAAGGCAAGCTTTATATTTGATTTTTCCAAGTAAATACGAGGGGCTTCCTATAGTTGTCGCAGAAGCTATGCAACAAGGCGTAATTCCGATAACTTCAGATCTGCCAATATTGAAAATATTAACAAATAATTGTGGTTTTAACTTCAAATATAATGATGTTAACTCATTTGTAAATACAATAATCAAATTAGAGACTGATACCAGTTTGCAAAAACGACTTTCTAACAATGCAAAAGAAAAAGTAAAAAAATTATTTAATACTCAAAAAACTTTGCAGAATTTTAAAATATTGACTTCAATAAAAAAAGAAAAGCAGTTTATTAATTACAAGATGCTTTGCAGTAGATTAGATCGACCGTTTATTCCAAATTGGTTAACAATAAGAATCAGAATTACGAAAACTAAAACAAATAAAATACTAAACCTTCTAAATTACCTAAGAATTAAAAGTTACTTATAATAATGGATTCAACAACACCTCTCATATCAGTATTAATGACGGTATATAATCGAGAAAAGTATATATCGGAAGCCATTGAGTCGGTTATCTCCAGCACATACCAAAACTGGGAACTTATAATAGTGGACGACCAGAGTAAAGACAGATCAGTCGAGATTGCACGAAGCTATGAGGCAAAAGACAATCGTATTAAAGTATATGTCAACGAAAAAAATTTAGGTCAATTTCCGAATAGAAATAAAGCAGCCTCCTTAGCAATTGGGGAGTACATTAAATATCTTGATTCTGATGATATCATTTATCCACATGGACTTGAGGTAATGGTGTCCTCCATAGAAAAATTTCCAAATGCGGGGGTGGCAATTTGTCAAAGTAGTCCTGATATAAAACAACCGTATCCACTTCTAATAGATTCAAAAAATGCATTAATAGAGCACTTCAACGGAACAAAAATTTTTAATGCAGGCCCTTCAAGTTGTATATTCAATAAAGATGCATTTAACTATGTTAATGGATTTAGAATAGACAATTATGTTGGTAATGACACTCTTCTATTTCTGGATATTGCTAAATATTATCCTGTATTAAAAATTCCTAACGCTTTAATTTGGTGGAGACGGCATGAAGGACAAGAGTTTATCAATGGGCAAAACTCAAATACATATTTTATTTTTGATTTTAATAAACAAGTGGAATTCATTCTAGATCCTGAGATAAACTTTTCTAAAAATGAACGAAAAAAATTATTTAAAAGCTATTTCAATATGAGAATTGGACAAATTATTTCAAAAGCTTTTAAGAACGGAAAGTTTATTCTATCATATAAAGCCTTTATTGTTTCTAGAATGAACTTAGCCAAACTATTATACAAATATTAATTGAAAAATAAAATCTCAGAGTTTTTGATATCTATTGTTAAAAAATGCCATAGTGCCGTCATATTAATATAATACTTATAAAAACTTGATAATCATAATGAATTATATAGTTTTTCAGATACTAGCCGAAACGATCAACGATATGTGCAAAGGATCAAAGATATACTATCTTGCCAACCCCGGTAATTTGGGTGATGCCTTGATAAGGCATAGTACATTAATATTCTTTAATGACTTTAATATTCCATATCATGAGATAAGTTTAGATAGTAAAAAGGCGTTATTTAATCTAATGTTATATAGAAAGAAAAAAACGCTAATTTATGGAGGTGGAGGTGGATGGTGCTCAAATTGGAACATCGGATTTCCTGCTGTTAAAAGCAAATTAAAATACTTTAATCAAGCAATTGTACTGCCATCTACGTATGAAAAAAGCTATCTCTTAAAAAATACAGTTTTTTTTAGACGAGATAACTACGAAAGCAAAATAAATATGCCTAATTCTCACTTTTGCCATGATATGGCATTCTACTTTAATCCAGAATCGATTAATATAAATAATTCAGAAGACGAAGCTCATTTTTTTCGAACTGATTTGGAAGGTAAGCAATTAGGATTAAAATATCCCAATAACAGGGATATCACTAAGGATAAAAACCAATATGATGATATAAATCCATTTATCCATGAGATATCAAAGTATAATAAAATATATACAGATAAACTTCATATTGCTATTTTGGCTGCTAAACTTAATAAAGATGTGGAATTTTATAGTGGGAACTATTTTAAAAATAAAGCGGTTTTTTTATCAAGTATGAAGGACAATTTTCCAAAAGTTAAATTTATTGAATAAATGAATCCAAAAGTTTCTATAATAATTCCTGTATATAACGCAGCCCAATACCTTGAGGAAACACTTCAATCCCTATTTCATCAAACTTATTCTAATATTGAGATAATTACAGTTAATGATGGTTCAACAGACAATTCTCTATCAATATTAAAAAAATTCTCAAATAAACTTATTATTATCAATCAAAGGAATCAAGGACAGTGTATTGCTTCAAATAAAGGATTAAAAGCTGCAACAGGAGAATATATCAAATTTTTTGATGCAGATGACATCATGAATTCTGAACATATTGAGCTACAAGTAAAAAAAATAATTGGAAGAGAAAATGCCATTGCCTCTTGTGAATGGGGGCGTTTTTATAATGATAAGCCTGAATCAGCAAAATTTATCAGGGAAGATGTCTGGCAAGACATGCCCCCGTTTAACTGGATTAAAACGGCTCTTTCTCAACGCCATGATATGATGGGTGCATGGCTTTGGTTGATACCGCGAACCATAATTGAAAAATCAGGAGGTTGGAATGAGAGATTGTCATTAAATAATGATTTTGAATTTAGTATAAGATTGCTTTTAACCTGTAAAGAGGTTCTGTTTACTCCCGGAGCAAAAATATTTTATCGATCAGGAAATACCAATAGTTTAGCAGCTACTAAATCAAGGGCTGCATTTAAAGCAGCCTTACTTAGTACTGAATTAGGGTGTCGTTTATTATTAGTAGAAAATAACTCTAAGGATATAAAGAAATTATGTGCCAATAGATATCAGGAATGGGTATTTAGAATGTATCCCTTTTATCCTGAACTCGTGAAGGAAACTGAAAAAAGAATAAAAGAATTAGGCGGTAGCTCTCTAAGGATGGAAGGTGGCAAGGTTTTTCTTTTTCTATCAACTATTTTTGGTTGGAAAATCGCAAAACATATTCAAATCTTTTCATATAAATCAGGCTATAAACCAGCTTCTTTAAAATTATAAAAACCACTAAAAATGAATACAAAAAAAATAATTGTTAAAAACTTTGTCCCAAAATTGTATTGTTGCTTTTCAAAAGAAAATAATATCCAACTGGAGAAACAATAATAGACTATTACCGGTTCCTCACAAAATTAAGCAAAAGACAATAGAAGGACTATCCGAAAAAATATAAATATGCAACCGTCTCAAAACCATGCTGGCCACAGTAATATACCAAAAGACGTAAAATTGAAATCTGCTAAGCAAATAAAAATCACTGCTTAGAAAAACTCAAATCACTGCTGTGAAAAAAAAAATCACTGCAGTATTTTTTTTTTCACAGCACAAAATTATTTTTTCACACATGAAAATTTATCATTGTTAATTTCTCTGATTTTTATTTAAATCATGATATATCTATTCAAAATGCAATTAAAAATCACCTCAAGCTTTCCCACTAACTTCCGCAAATAAGAATCGAAAGACCATATTACCTGATCAACAGTGCCGGAGGCAGGACATAGTGGTCAATAGAAGAACCTGCAAGCCCGCACCTAATGTCCAGAATTCCCAACTGCAAAGCAACATTCCTCCTCAAGGCAATTCGGGAGAAAACAAAAGAAAGTGCAATCAACTTTAAATTCAACATTAAAAATAGAGACAAAACATAATTCATTTCATCAACATTATAACACACATGGAACAAATTCTTGAATTGATAAAAGGGTCATTAGCGGTTTCAAAACCTGATCTCTTCAGCATCGTTTTATCGTTGCTGATAGCCACCGCGGTATCATTGGTTATATCGCAGGTATATAAATATACACACCGGGGATTAACATTTGAACTCTCCTTTATGACAACACTGGTGGTACTGGCTCCCATCGTTGCCATTGTGATGTTATTTATTAGAGGTGATCTGGTGCTTTCTCTCGGGTTAATCGGTTCACTCTCCATCATCCGGTTCAGAACTCCCATCAAAGACACGCGCGATATGGTTTTTCTTTTCTGGGTAATTGCCACCGGGTTGGGATGCGGTACATACAACTGGACCATTGTTATCATCGCCACCATCATCATCACCATCATCATGTTTCTGCTACATTTTATCAAATACGGACAGTCCTCCAACGTTGATTTTGTACTGGCCATATCAGGGAAATCGGATTACATCACCAATGACATTTACCAAATAGTTCAGAAATACACAAAAGATAATCAGGTTCGGTCAAAGGAAACAGAACAGGATTTTTGGGAGGTGATATTTGAAGTAAGGTTCGATAAAATATCGGGAACGATCACCGATGAATTAATCCGTGAACTACGTAAAATACAGGGAGTTGAAAAGGTTTCGTTGTTGGCTCCGCAAATAGCCCTACCTGTTTAGAAATAAAATATGAATCACCCATCTTTTACAAACAGCAGATTTGAACTGAAATACCGCATCCACTATTTCACCTATTTGAAGATAAGAAATGCGGTTCGGATGTATATGAAAAAGGATAAATTTACCAGACAATCACCCGGTAAAGGATACCTGGTGAGAAGTCTCTATTTTGATACGCATGATTACAGCGCCTATCACGAAAAAATGAGTGGAGACAATGAAAGAATTAAGTTCAGAATCCGCACATATCATCATCAGCTGGAAGATCACACCCCCATCAGGGTTGAATTAAAAGGTCGTAAATCTGGTCTGGTTATAAAAAAAAGTTGCTTTATCTCTCCCCTATCCTATCGCAACTTTATTGAAAAAGGTTGTTTCGGTGAGCATGACAATCCCGTGATGGAAGAGTTCATCAGATTTTTGCACTTAAAAACTCTCCAACCCAAAATCATCACAAAATATTATCGTGAAGGATATGAAACAAAGTTCAAGAACGACCTGCGGATAACCTTTGACCATGAAGTGCAAAGCACCCATTCAACCACTCTTTTTCCTGAGAATACATTTTACAGGCAACATCACCACAATGGGGTAATCATGGAGATTAAATTCAAGGAGGAGCCTGCTGTCTGGGTAAGACAACTGGTTCACCATTATGGCCTTAAAACAGTTGCCAACAGCAAATTTACACAGGGTATTCAGGTGTCTCGTAAAGATTTGTACCATCCGGGGGGAATAGTAACTGTAAGGTAGGATGGTGGGAAGGAAATATGGTGAGAAGGTAGGATGGTGGGAAGGTGACAAGGTGGTATTCACTTATAATTATAACCCTACGCGCTTCCCCACTGACTCCCCTTAAGGGGAGAACCGGCAAGCGCGCTTCCAATACATACAGAATTCCCTGAGGCATAGCAGTTCACACCATTATGGGAAAACTTAGTGGAAAGCAACTAATTTATAAATACGCAAGCAACTTAAAATTCACCCCCTTCAGGGGGCCGGGGGGAAAACATGAAGGAAAGAATCCAACTCAAAACCCTATGCGCTTCCAATGCATAATGGATTCTCTTCTGCGAAGCCTTTTAGGATGGAAAATACCTTAAAATAGAAAAACCACTCAAAATACAAATCCATCTAATCACCCCCTCAAGGGGGTCGGGGGGAAAACAAAAAAGAAAACAACCAGCTTTTCAAATACGAAAACCCCTTAAACCTCACCCAAGAGGGAAAACAAGAAGAATGAAACCAACTTGAAAACCTATGTCCCAAAACTCAATTTCATACCTCGACAACTTATATTACGGTGCAAGCAACGAAATCATTGCACGTGCTAAAAACTTAAGATCGAGAATGACACCATCTGAAAAACATTTATGGCAACACATTAATAAAAATCAGATTAAAGGGCTTAAGTTCAGACGACAACATCCAATTGCCATATTTATAGCAGATTTTTACTGTCATCAAGTTAAGCTCGTGATTGAGTTGGATGGTAAATACCATAATTCCACTGTCCAAAAAGAACACGATATTAACAGAACTGCTGAATTTGAAAAACTAGGAATTAGTGTGATCAGATTCACCAACGAGGAAGTTTTAAATAATATAAATAAGGTTATCGGAATAATAGAGGAACAATTATAAAACCCTACGCGCTTCCCCGCAATCCCGCAAAGCGGGAGAACCGGCTAATGTGCATTCAATACATACAGAATTCCGTGCTGTAAAGCAGTACACACCATTATGGGAAAACTTAGTGGAAAGCAACTAATTTATAAATACGTAAACAACTTGAAATTCACCCCCTTCAGGGGGACAGGGGGAAAACATGAAGGAAAGAATTCAACTCAAAACCCTACGCGCTTCCCCACTGACTCCCCTTAAGGGGAGAACCGGCAAGCGCGCTTCCAATACATACAGAATTCCCTGAGGCATAGCAGTTCACACCATTATGGGAAAACTTAGTGGAAAGCAACTAATTTATAAATACGCAAGCAACTTGAAATTCAGCCCCTCAAGGGGGTCGGGGGGAAAACAAAAATAAATCAACCAACTTTTCAAATACGCCCCCCCTTAAACCTCTCCCTAGGGGAAAAGCATAAAGAAAAGTAACCAACTTTCATCAACTATAAACCATAAACCCTTCAACCCTGTCACCCTATTACCCTTCAACCCTTAAAAAGAGAACCCACAAACACGCATCTAACACATAAATAATTTCATACTGCGAAGCAGTGCTCCCCCCCCCGGAGCCCAGGGGGCGAAACCTCCTGAGAACAGAGCCGGGGGAAAAACAAAAAACTCATATTCCTTTATGCAGGAAAAACCATTTACCATCAAAAAATTTCTGGCATTTATCATATGCACTCTGACTCTGGGAGCTCTTTTGCTGGTTGCAGCCAATTACAACCCGGTCATTGATCTGGACAATCCGGAACTTGTAAAGATTATCCGTAAAAAAATTAATAAACCATCTGGGTATCTTTATAGAACAGACATCCTATCAATCATCCATCTCGATGCATCAAACAGTAATCTTAAATCACTTGATGGAATTCAGCGTCTCAGAAGATTAACCTCTTTAAATATCGAGAACAATCATATTTCGGATGTTGCCCCTTTGGGCGAACTGAAAATGCTAACCAGATTAAATCTTTCCAATAACACCATAGGATGCCTTTATGAAGCAGGTTTTAATGAACTTATATCTCTTCCACTGCGCAGATTGCAAATCAACAACTTTCCGCAACACCTTGAACCGGATAACCCACGAATTACAGACATTTCATTAATTGGCCATCTTACAGCCCTTGAAAGGTTGGAGCTGCGCGGCCATCTGGTTGATGACCTGACACCATTGGCACGCCTCCGAAACCTCAGGCACCTTAACCTTAGGGAAAACAAGCTGTCTTGCATTTTACCGTTGTCCAGTCTTCATGCCTTGATCTATTTAAACCTTCATTCCAACGACTCCGTTAAAAGTCTTGCACCAATTGCTCATTTAACGAATATTGAAACTCTAATACTCAGAAACGTTCCTATAGGTTCAGACATCCGATATCTGGAAAACCTTACGCGACTCATACGATTGAATCTCCGCAACTGCAACATTTACGATACAGAGGTCTTGGCAAAACTGATGGCACAGGGAGCTTTGCAGGACGATTGGGAAAACAACCGAATGGCAGAAGTGGACATCAGGGACAATGCCTTTCCCGAAACAGATTTTGATCCTTACGGCCCCATAAGGCCATACTGGAACAGAATATTCCATGCCAAAAGAGGGGTTTTACCAGCCACCGTCAGTTCCATTGAACCACCAAAATTCTCACACCGGGGAGGTTTTCACCCCGAAAGCTTTGATCTGGTTCTCTCTCATCCCGATCCCGAAGTAACCATCTACTATACATTGGACGGCTCCATACCTGATACTGCAAATATTAACGGCACTACCTATCTGTATCAAAATCAATACCAATGGCATGCCTGGCAAAAACCGGGAGAATTATTGTCAAACACATACCAAACTCAACTGTATAATCAGCCAATCAAAATAGTTGACCGTTCACCAGAACCGGATAAATTAACACAAATTTCCACCACATTCCACAGAGATCCTGCCAGATTTCCCGGTTATTTCCCGTCCTCTCCGGTTCACAAAGGTACCGTTGTGCGTGCCATCGCTTTTAAAAACGGAAATATCCCCAGCCAGATATCTACCAATACCTATTTCGTTGGGGAAAATCCATATACTTTACCTATCATATCATTGGCCATACAGGAAGATCAATTATTTGATTATAAATACGGAATTTATGTTGCCGGGGTAGATTATAGTAAATGGAGAAAAAAAAACACAAATAGTTTATTGCCAAATATCGCAGTAAATCGTGGAAATTATCAAAGAAGAGGGAGCAGTTGGGAAAGAACTCTCAATATTGAATATTACCCTATAATTAAAAGTTATACTACCATAAATAGAGAAGTCCTGATAAGGATTCATGGTGGGTTTTCACGTACTTTACCAAGC
Source organism: Alkalitalea saponilacus (assembly GCF_900168165.1). Classification (GTDB taxonomy): domain Bacteria; phylum Bacteroidota; class Bacteroidia; order Bacteroidales; family Marinilabiliaceae; genus Natronoflexus; species Natronoflexus saponilacus. The sequence goes on along the minus strand of NZ_FUYV01000011.1, from coordinate 14,532 downwards.
AAATCTTTAAGGTTATATACTAGTAGTAATACAAATGAATCTTCAACTTTGAATTTCCCTGAAATAAATGACATTGATTTTGAGAGATTTATTTTAAGGAATTCTGGAAATGATTTCCTGTATACTTATTTTAAAGATCCATTCATACAAAACCTTGCAAATGGATTAAACTTTTCAACTCAGGCTTATCAGCCTGGAATTGTATTTATAAATGGAGAATACTGGGGTCTCCTAAACCTCCGGGAAAGGTATGATAGGTATTATATTACAAATAAATACGAAATAGATCCAGATAGTATTGAGTATTTAACAGCAAATGCTATAATAAAAGAAGGTACAAATATTCACTATAAATCAATGATTGATTTCATAAAGAATAATCAAATATCCGATAAAATTAATTTCGAATATGTACAATGCATGATGGATATGGATAGCTTTATTGATTATTTCATCACCAATATCTTCATTAATAATAAAGATTGGCCAGGTGGAAATATTGATTACTGGAGAAAAAATAAGACCACTGATTGTGCTGATGAACTAGCATTTAATGATGGTAGATGGCGTTGGATGTTATTTGATACGGATTTTGGCTTCATCGATTATTCAACTAACACACTTAATATCGCAACCAATCCCAATAGCAAAGGCTGGCCTAACCCTGAATGGTCTATATTTCTGCTAAGAGAGCTACTCAAAAATGAAAATTTTAAAATACAATTCATCAACAGAATGTCTGACCTTCTAAACACCTACTTCCTTCAAGATAGAATAATAGATATGATTGATGATATGAAATCCGTTCTTAAACCTGAAATACCTGCCCATATTCATCGCTGGAGTTCCCCCAAAAGCATGGACGATTGGTTCGCCAACGTCGATCATATGAAAGTGTTTGCCACCCAACGTCCCGCCTTTCAGAGACAACATTTAAAGGATTTTTTTGAACTAGAAAGAGAGGTACTCGTAACGCTTGACATTAACAATCACCAAAATGGTTACATCACCTTAAACACAATAGATATACAACCTTCAACTCCAGGAGTATCAGAAACCCCCTATCCCTGGTCGGGCATCTATTTCCATTCTATGCCGGTAACCATCACAGCCAATCCCAAACCGGGCTACAAGTTCGTTAAATGGGTCGAAACTGGTTACATAAAACCATCTATTTCTTTCACCTTGACGGACAATATCAACTTTACAGCAATTTTTGAACGAGAATAACACAAATTGCCCGAAAAAAAATAAACCCAACTATTCTCAAAAAAATAAACACGAGGATCTCTTCATCAATTTATGGGGCAGTAACGGACAAACCAATTATATTAAAACAAGTGCATGGTTAACTCCAAGAAGATTAATTGAGAAAAATGGTGATTGGGATGAATCGCTACTCAAAGATCAGGATGGAGAGTTTTTTGCGAGAATTGGATTAAGTAGGAAAGGCATTAAATATGTACCGAATGTAAAATGCTATTATCGCAAACACGTGTCTGGAAACAATATTGCATCACAACTTAAAAAGGAACATCTTATAAGCAACCTGAAAGCCATAGAACTAGGCACTAAAAAGATGTAAAGAATTGGGAGGTTCTGATTATACTCCAATTTTAGGTGGGAAAATGATTGAAATTACTAAAATTTTATTAGGTTGGCGCTTTGCTAAATGGGTATCATGGTATGGCCACAAAAATAAAATAATGACCAGGCTTTTCTCCAGAAAAATAATTCAATAATGACCGGAAAGCAACTACTATTTCTCACCACCGCCAATCTGGCATCCAACCCTCGTCTGGTGAAGGAGATAGATCTCTTTTCAAAAGCGAACAAAATCACCGTTTTACTTTTTAAGCTAGGAAACTGGAGCGATGCCATCAACGAAGAAATGATGAGTAACAGAACTCATATTCAATTTATTCAGTTGGATGTTACACGTAGCAAATATTTAAAATGGCTTTTTTGGGCAGTATTAGAAAAAAAAGCACGTATGTTCTGGCCCATTTTAAAACAGAGCATCTGGCTAACAGCTTTGGCTCAAACCAGAAGATCCATAATGCTTTTGACAAAAGGCAATCATATTTGCAGAAATACAGACCTCATCATTGCTCATAATCCCGGAGCGCTTTATCCTGCTTATGCACTTTCAAAAAAATGGAAAACTCCTTTCATCTACGACATAGAAGATTATGATCCGGGCATAGATGTGCCTAACGGAGGTTCTCATTACATTCCTGTATGCGAAAGAATGCTAAAAAACTGTTTACCACAGTCCAAGGCGCTTACAAGTGCGAGTCCTCTGATAGAGGAGTACACACTGGCTCTCATTGGAGGGCATCCCAATCACAGTGTCATTTTAAACAGCTTTCCATCTGATGAGTTCATTCCACCCTTAAATAGAGAAGATAAGATATTAAAACTGGTTTGGTTCAGCCAGACCATCTCTTTTGGCCGTGGACTGGAACAACTGTTTGCAGCACTACTCAAAATTTATCAATCAGAAGAGATCATGCCTGTAAAAGAAAAACCAGAAATTCATGTCACCCTTATTGGCAATTTGGATCCATCATTTGAACAGGAAATCATCGTGCCATTTTTAAAATCATTGAATGATATTGAAAAATCTGATAAGCCAAAAGAAACAGAAAAAGCATCTGATTCCCCTTTACAAAGCATTGCAATAGGAGTATCCAAAATTTTAACAATCCTCCCTCCCATGGCGCAATCCCAACTCCATGCGGAACTGGCCAATTATGATATCGGTATGGCACTGGAACTGGATAACACAGATCTTAACCGCGGGTTATGTCTCACCAATAAAATCATTGCATATGCCCAGGCAGGATTATATCTTTTGGCTACTGACACCCCTGCACAAAAGCAATTTATGGAAGAGGACTCCGACAGAGGGATCATTTGCGGACAAAGGCCTGTGGAAATTGCTAAAATTCTTGATAATCTACTGAGCCAAAAGGAAGAATTAATTAATACCCGTAGTAATAGATTTAAGCAAGGAAGAGAGTTGTCATGGGAGAAGGAATCCGAAAAATTGAAGCAAATCTGGCAAACAATACTATCAACCTGATTTCTCTAATAAAATTATGCTATTTTAGACGCTGTGAAATACCAAATAAAATCTAATCAATCTTAAGAATTGATTATCAAAAAGGAAAAATGGAAAAAGTCTATGTACAATATGGTTGTGGCCTTTCTGCTCCCATAGAATGGATGAACTATGATATCTCACCCACTTTGAGACTTCAACGGTTACCTTTAGTTGGAAATCTCTTGCGAAGAATGATGGAAACAAAATTTCCATTAAATGTTAAATATGGGAATATTGTTGCAGGATTACCTGTTCAAGATGACAAATGCGATGGAATATATTGTTCACATACGTTAGAACATCTGTCGCTAAACGATCTAAGAGTTGCACTTAAAAATACTTACAAAATTTTAAAGCCGGGAGGGATATTCAGATGTGTTCTACCAGATCTTCAATATGCAGCAAAGTCCTATCTCATAAATTTAGAGTCCGGAAAAGGTGATAGCAGCATTGATTTCATGTTATCAACTTCCTTGGGAGAAGCATCTCGTCAACGTGGCATTAAAAGCCTGCTTAGCTACCTATACGGAAACTCAAAACATTTATGGATGTGGGATTATATGTCCTTATCTGAAGAATTAAGAAAAATAGGCTTTTTAGATATTCGGCTTTGTTCTTTTAATGATTGCGAAGATGAAATGTTTAAGCTGGTTGAGAACAAAGAAAGATTTAACAATGCATTAGCATTGGAATGTAAAAAGTAATAATAAGTGGTATATGAATGTATCAATATATAGCTGCTTATTCAAATTAATAGCATTAACATTTTGAATGATTGTATGGGCAATCAATATGCACATTAAGAATGAAAATACTCATTATATCACCTAACTACCCCCCTGTAAATACGCCGGATATGCACCGCGTCCGACTTAGCATTCCTTTTTTTAAAAATGCTGGGTGCGGCATAACTGTTATAGCAGTAAAACCCAAATATATTGAAGCATCTATAGATCCGGTGCTTGAGAGTTTGTCAGATGATTGTCGTGTTATCAGGGTTTCGGCATTTCCAGTAAAAATTACCCGCAAATTTGGTCTGGGTAATTTAGGTTACAGATCCTGGTTTCAAATAAAAAAAGCCGGGGACAGTCTTCTTCGAAAAGAGAAGTTTGACCTGGTCTATTTCAGTACTACGGCCTTCCCTGTAATGACTCTTGGCAGAATTTGGAAACAAAAATTCAACATTCCTTTTGTATTGGACATGCAGGATCCCTGGAGAAATGATTTTTATCTATCACAACCTAAATCAAACAGACCTCCTAAGTATAAAATAGCTCATTTTCTTGACAGCATGTTGGAAAAGTGGACTGTTCCACATGCCAATGGAATGATTTCCGTATCTGATGCATACCCATCAACATTGAATCAACGATATAAAACTAACATACCTTCTTCAACAATTACTTTTGCAGCCTCCTATAAAGATTTTGAAATTGTTGAAAAATCAAACTTAGTAAACAACATTTTTAAAAAAGAAAAAGACACCGTAACTCTGGTATATATGGGAGCGGTCACCCCTGGGATGCCTATCCCCGTTAAGCAAACACTTCAAGCCATCAAAGAATATGTTCTTAAGCCAGACTCGAAGAAAATAAAGGCATTTTTCATAGGAACATCCTATGCCTCATCTAAAAATCCGGCCTATCGCATAAAATCAATTATAAAAGAAACCGGATTGGAAGCATTTACTTTTGAATCTCCGCATAGAGTTGGTTATTTTCAGAGTATAAAATTACTTATGGATGCCGATGCATTGCTTTTACCAGGTTCTATAGAAGCCGGATATACAGCCTCTAAAATCTACCCATACATACTCTCAAGAAAGCCAATATTTGCAGTTACTCACGCACTTAGCAGCGTATCAAAGATATTAAAAGGTTGCAAAGCCGGCTCCGTTATTACGTTTAAAGATGAAAAAGATTTATTGAATAAACAGAGTCTGATAAATAAAGAATTTGAACAATTTATGAACGCATTGCCATTCGAAACCAATATAGATAAGGACTATTTTAAACCATATACTGACCATTCAGTTGCTTCCAAACAACTTGATTTTTTTAAAAGAATAATCAAATCATACGTAGGAAAAACTTCATAAAATACAGAAAAGACTTTGTTTAGTTGAGAAAATTATCTGAAGAATAATTCAGACAATTTCTTTTTAAGAAATCAAAAGAACATAAATGAAGCTTTTTCTAAACAATAATAATCCAAAGAGTACAGAGTGATTGTCAAATTAGCAATAATAGCCTCGCATCCTGTGCAGTACAATGCCCCTCTTTTTGCTTTATTGTCTAAGGATGTCCACCTTAAGGTATTCTACACATGGAGCCAGAAAGAAGAAGATAATTATGATGCTGACTTTAAGGCCAATATTGAATGGGATATTCCTCTATTGGAAGGGTATGAATTCAGCTTCATTGAAAACAAGGCACCTCGACCGGGAGGTCATCATTTCCATGGCATAATCTGTCCTTCCCTGATCAGAGAGATTCAAAACTGGGAGGCAACGCATCTTCTCATTTTTGGATGGAACTACCATGCACATCTTTCGGCTATGCGTTATTTTAAAAATAAAGTCCCTGTTTGGTTCAGAGGTGATAGCACATTGGTGGATGAAAAGCCAGGTATTAAGACATTTCTAAGAAGAAGATTTTTAAAATGGGTTTATCGGCATATTGATAAAGCTTTGTACGTTGGCTCCAACAATAAAGCCTACTTTATTAAGCATGGATTAAAGGAAGAGCAATTGATTTTTGCACCTCATGCGATCGATAACCATCGTTTTTCTGACGATTATGATCCTAATTATAACACGAAAGCCATAGAATGGAGAAAAAAACTAGGAATAAAAAAAACAGATAAAGTGATTCATTTTTGCGGAAAATTTGAGGATAAAAAGAATCCTATTCTATTATTAAATGCGTTTTTAGATATAATCAAACAGCCTGACTTCTCTCACCTAAAACTTTTATTGACAGGAAGTGGTCACCTCGAAGATCAGCTACGGTCAATTGCCGGCAAAAATCCTGCTGTAATTTTTCAACCTTTTCAGAACCAAAGTGTAATGCCCATCATTTATCGCCTTGGGGATATCTTCTGCCTTCCTTCTCAAGGCCCGGGAGAAACGTGGGGTCTGGTTGTTAATGAGGCAATGGCTGCTGGAAGACCTGTAGTAGTCAGTGATAAAGTTGGATGTGCGATTGATCTTGTTAATAAAGATACAGGTAAAATTTTTAGATCTGACAGCAAAAGATCCTTAATCGAATCCATTTTATACATAATCACCAAACTTAATTCTCCAAGTCATTACTTATCAATAGATATAAAAAGGCACATCGAATTATGGTCCTTCGATAACATAAAAAAATCAATATTAAATAACTTCGATGCCTAAAATTCTTGCAATCTTTGGAAATGTAGCCTTGTACGGCCAAGAGAGAAGCAACATCCATGTTTTCAATACCCTCAGGAATAAGGGATACGAGCTGCTTCTTTTAGTCAACGATCGTGGATTTCATTGGCATTTGCAGCCTGAAGTAGATGCACATTTTTTAAATTATAAAAAAATCAGATTTCCGTGGAATTTTAGAAAAACTTTAAAGATAAAAAGTTTGTTGTTATATTTGATGGATACGGTTCGCTATAACATCGAATTTTTAAATTCATACAAGAAGTATAAACCAGATTATATTCATATAGCAAATGATTTTTTTTACATGACTTTGTGGCCAACATTAATATTTGTCAATTGCCCAATCATTTTCAGACTCGGAGACAAGCCTACAAGACGTTTTTTTTATGAGAAATGGCTATGGAAATACTTTATTATAAAACGAACAAAACATTTTGTTTGTATTTCAAAATTTATAGCCACAGAGTTAAAAAAAATAGATCCAACTTTTAAACGTCTTTCTGTTATATATAACATACCCCCAACTAGGAAAGCAACAATAAAAGAGAACCTACCTCAGAAAGACGATAGTAAGTTCACGGTTCTATATGTTGGTCAACTCAACAAGATTAAGGGAGTTCATATTTTATTTGAAGCAGCGATAAAGTTAATGACGATAAAAAAAAGTAAGTTTCGTTTTATTTTTGCTGGTCAAATCTACCAAAGTGATCTCTTTAAAGAGATTTCAAAATCATCATTTTACAAAAAAAACAGAGAATCATTAATTTTTACAGATAAAGTTCAGAATATTCATCATCTATATCAAATTTCTGATGTAGTCGTAGTACCCTCTCTTGTTGAGGAGGCACTTTCAAACATTGTTGGAGAAGCAAAACAAGCTATGTGTCCGGCAATTGTATTTAATAGTGGCGGCTTATCAGAGCTTATTCAGCATAAAGTAAATGGTTATATTTGTAATGAAAAAAATGCTGAATCAATTATAGATGCAATTAGCTACTATTTAAATAATCCAAACACATTAGAAAAGGCCAGAATGGCCTCATATGATTCAATTTTACATCTTGGATTGACGCAGGATATGTTTACCCAAAAATGGATCTCAGTTTATAATTAAAAATGATAATACGACCCTTTACTGGTGAATTCCGCCATAATATCATCCAAAAAGCTATTATTGCTATTACAATATTGGGCTCAATATGGACAATATTTTCACCAACATATTTTGAATATCTTGTAGCAATGATTTTATTGCTATACCTTGCCTATTACTTTATGCAGTCTGTATTTACTGTTGGTATTTTTTTAGCTTTATTCTATCAATGGGTTCAGGTTTCTATTAAAGCAATCTATGGAGCATTTACCGGTAGTTCACTTGAATCGCTCACAAAATATCCGGAACATATTTCGAGTGCTTTCTTTTTATCTGCTTTAAGTTTATTATTACTTTCAATGGGCATTAGGCAAATAATTAAAAAGTTAGAATTTTCATGGGATGATTTAAACTTTTATATTAACCAGTATAGTGTACATAAATTTTTCCTTCTATATCTAGCTTTTAACTTTATTAGTGGATTTCTATTCACATTAAGATTTACAATACCCGGATTGTTTCAGGCGATTGCTATACTTTCATATTTTAAATGGTCTTTATTTATAATCCTTTTTATTTTAGTTCATAAAAAACAAAAGTTGTTAGTTCCATTTTGGATTCTTGTAGCTATTGAGTTCTCAACAAGCTTTATATCATTCTTTGCAAGTTTTCGTTCAATCATAATCTATTTATTAATAGGATATTTATCTTTAAGATATATATCTAGTCGGCGACTCACCCTAATAGGAATTTATGGGTTCATGATATATCTTGTTGCAATTATTTGGACAGATATAAAAATGGATTACAGACAGTTTCTAAATCAGGGACAACAAACCCAGGCAATACTTGTATCTAAAGAAGAAGCTCGGAATTACTTAAAAGATGCCATTCTAAGCTACAATTTTTCAGGAGCAAAAGAAACAAGAGAAGAACTAATTAACAGAATGTCATATATTGATTTTTTTTCTGCAACTCAGGATTATATCCCTTCAGAAAAAGATCATGAGAATGGAAAAGTTTTAAAACAATCTGTCATGCATATACTAATGCCCAGAATGTTTTTTCCTGATAAACCAATTGTAGAGGACTCTAAGCATCTAACCAAATACACTGGCATATATTTCCCCTCCTATGCTAAAGGTGTTTCATTTAGTTTAGGGTATACTGGTGATTTTTATATAGACTTTGGGCCGGTTCTCATGTTTCCAGCGATTCTTTTGTTTGGCCTCCTTATTGGTATAGTTTTATTATCTATTCATTCTACTAGCCCAAATGTTCTATGGAGTTTTGGAGCGCTTACCGCAGCTTTTGATATTTTATACAAATTTGAGAATTCGCAAATTAAGTTTCTTGGTAATCTAATTTGGTTTTGGATCATATTTATGATTCTCAACAAATTCATAATTCCCCATATTGATCATTACCTAAAAGAATAACTCAATATATACAGTATGCAAATTACCTATTTTCAGCGCAAACCTTACGATTTTCATTACAGCATAGAAAAACTATTTGATACCATTCGTACATATCTTCCCGAAGAGATAAGGTTTTCAGTGGTAACATGCCCATATCACAGTTTAGGAATCACAACACGAATCAAAAACATCCTTTTCGCCTATAGAAACAAGGGTGAGATAAACCATATCACCGGCGATATCCATTATCTATCTTTGAGCTTACCTGTTACAAATACCATTAATACCTTCCATGATTTTACATTTCTTCGTACTTCTAACAAACTCAAATATGCATTTCTCAAGCTCTTCTGGGTTACCATCCCTGTAAAACGGTCTTCTATAGTTACTGTCATCTCTGAAACCACGAAAAGAGAATTAATTCAACTCACAGGATGTGCAGAAGAAAAAATTAAAGTGATTCCCAATATTATTCCTTCTCATTTTGTTCCGGTTCCTAAACAATTTAATAGCCACAAACCGATTATTCTCCATATAGGAACTACCCCAAATAAGAATACAGAGCGCCTTTTTGAAGCCATAAAAAATATTCATTGTCAACTGCTCATAGTAGGTAAGCTCTCAAAAGAACATCAGGATTTATTACAGAAATATGATATTGACTATACAAACTATTTCAAGATTAGCGAAGAGCAATTAACATCACTTTACCAACAGTGCGATATCCTCTCCTTCTGCTCCCTCAACGAGGGTTTTGGCATGCCCATCCTTGAGGCACAAGCCACAGGTCGTCCCGTTGTAACCTCCAATATTTCTTCAATGCCAGAAGTTGCAGGAGAAGGTGCCTGCTATGTAAATCCTTTTGATGTAAATGATATAAGAAAAGGCATATTAAGCGTCATCAATGATGATACATACAGAGAAACACTCATAACAAACGGATTGAAAAACACGAAACGTTTTCAACCAAAAGAAGTCGCCGCCCAATACGTCGCTATTTATGAAGAAATTTCAAATAGCATAAAATAACCCGTTCCAGACACCCACCCCCTCAGAGCGAGTTTTTAACCCCGAACTCAGTCTTTATCTACAGGCATTCGCCTAAACCAATTCAAAAATATCGCATCTATAGCGCATTGGGCAAGCAACACCAATTAAGTATGCAATACCAGTCACGCCCAAACAGGAACTCTGCAAACGCGCTTCTTATCCATACAGAATTCCCCTCTGCAACGCAGCATTCCCCCCTTGGGGGGCTAGGGGGCGAAACCTCCCTGGAGCCAAGAGAAAAACAAAGGGAAAACAACCAACGTACATTTCGGTGCGCTGCACCTTACATCAAAACTGTAACACATATTCTATCAATATCACGCGGCTCTGCCGCTATAAACTAATTCAGAAACACGCCAAGGTGCAGAGCACCGATACCATAATAGGTACAGAGTACCGATATCATAATAGGTACAGAGTACCGATATCATAATAGGTACAGAGCACCGACATCGTAATAGGTACAGAGTACCGACATCGTAATAGGTACAGAGTATCGATATCATAATAGGTACAGAGTAACATTTCTAGAAAGATATTCATCGCAATTCTTTAATAGATATCGCACCTACGGCGCTATGATGCACATTACGCATTGTAACACGGGGCTTCACCCCGTGCTATTGCGATATCGCACCTACGGCGCTTGAGCTGCATAAGAAAGGATCCCCCTCTGCAACGCAGAATTGCCCTCCCGATTCTCGGGACTCCACTCATTTCATTCGTTGAGCCTTTGTTGGGGGGCTAGGGGGCGAAACATCCCTGGAACCAAGAGAAAAACAAAGGGAAAACAACCAACTTACATTTCGGTGCGCTGCACCTTACATCAAAACTGTAACACATATTCTATCAATATCACACGGCTCTGCTGCTATATATTAATTCAGGAACATGCACAGGTACAGAGCACCGACATCGTAATAGGTACTTATCCTGAAAAGCGGAAAACCCGCAAACGCACATCTAACCCACAAAACAATCTGCATACTACAACCAACAATAATTATCATTTTTTGCATTCCACAACCAACAAATATCTATCTTTGTAAAAAAGACTAACATGGAAATTTTACAAGAAAAGTTTCGAAAAAAAATTGCACGTACAGATTTAAGGTTTACCCGTAATATTCTGGATGAAATCAATTGGGATGCACGTCTGATTGGTATAAAGGGAGCAAGAGGAGTAGGAAAAACAACACTGTTACTGCAATACATCAAGTTGTTCTTATCAAACAAATTATCAAAGACACTTTATGTAAGCATGGACGATATATGGTTTAGCGAGCATAAATTGACCCAACTCGTTGACACCTTTGTTAAAGAAGGTGGTGAGTTCTTGTTTCTTGATGAAGTACACAAATACCCACAATGGTCCATCGAAATAAAAAACATATATGACGACTACCCTGATTTAAAAATCATTTTTACCGGATCATCCTTGTTAGAAATTCTGAATGCACGGGCAGATTTAAGCCGACGGGCAATTACATATACCATGCAAGGATTATCATTCAGAGAATTTCTGGCTTTAGAGACCGGAAATAAATATCCCCTAATTACTTTGGAAGATATTATTATCAGCCATGAACAAATTACTTCTGACATTGTCAAAAATCTAAAACCTTTCCAATATTTTGAAAACTACCTGTACAATGGTTATTACCCTTTCTACACTGAACAACCTGATTTATATCACATCAGATTAGAAGAAATCATAAACATGATTTTAGAAATAGAATTACCACTACTAAGGAATGTAAATATAAACTATACCAAAAAACTAAAGCAACTCATTTACATCATAGCTGAGTCTGCACCATTTATTCCCAATATTTCAAAAATCAGCGAACGATCAGGTATAAACAGGGAAACCATATTGAATTACATCCATTACCTTACCGAATCTCAAATACTGTTTTCAGCATATAGAAACTCAAAAGGCATAAGTCAATTACAAAAACCTGATAAATTGTATCTTGAAAACAGTAACCTTATGTACACTTTTAGAGGAGAGTTGATCAACAAAGGAAATATGCGGGAAACATTTTTTGTCAATCAATTAAAATACAAACACACAATAGAATTGTCTCACGCAGCAGATTTCATTGTAGATCAAAGATACTCCTTTGAGATAGGCGGAAAATCCAAGAACAAAAAACAAATCACGAACTTGCCTAATGCATATATTGTAACAGACAACACCGAAATTGGTATTGGTAACAAAATACCATTATGGCTTTTTGGTTTTTTATATTAGTAACATGACGCTTGAGCTACATAAGAAGAAATCCCTTCTGCAACGCAGCATTCCCCACTTGGGGGGTTAGGGGGTGATACATCCTTGGAACAAAGAGTCAGGGGGCGAAACCTACTGAAGATATAAGGAAATCTTAAAATACGATTCACTGTATATTGATGGGATGACTTTGAGTCATCCCATCAATTGAATCTGCTTTACACGCCTGCATTAAGTTGCCCTTACAGGGCGACTGATATTGGCATTACATTTTACCCGGGGCGTTGCCCCCGGGCTTAATTAAATAAGGCTTTCAGCCTAAAAATACGAAATCAATTCAACACCCTCCCGATTCTCGGGACTCCACTCATTTCATTCGTTGCACCTTTGATGGGGAGCTAGGGTGCAAAACCTCCTTGGAACCTAGAAATAAAAATAGAAAACAACCAACGTACATTTCGGTGCCCTGCACCTTACATCAAAACTGTAACACATATTCTATCAATATCACGCGGCTCTGCCGCCATAAATTAATTCAGAAACATGCCTGGGGATGTACCGACATCATAATAGGTGCAGAGCACCGAAACATAATAGCCACAGAGTACCGAAATCGTAATAGGTACAGAGTACCGACATCATAATAGGTACAGAGTACCGACATCATAATAGGTACAGAGTACCGACATCGTAATAGGTACAGAGTACCGACATCGTAATAGGTACAGAGTATCGATATCATAATAGGTACAGAGTAACATTTCTAGAAAGATATTCATCGCAATTCTTTAATAGATATCGCACCTACGGCGCTATGATGCACATTACGCATTGTAACACGGGGCTTCACCCCGTGCTATTGCGATATCGCACCTACGGCGCTTGAGCTGCATAAGAAAGGATCCCCCTCTGCAACGCAGAATTGCCCTCCCGATTCTCGGGACTCCACTCATTTCATTCGTTGCGCCTTTGTTGGGGGGCTAGGGTGCGAAACATCCCTGGAACAAAGAGTCAGGGTGCGAAACCTACTGAAGATATAGGGAAATCTTAAAATACGATTCACTGTATATTGATGGGATGACTTTGAGTCATCCCATCAATTGAATCTGCTTTCAGGATTTCCTCTGCAACGCAGCGTTCCCCCCTTGGGGGGTTAGGGTGCGAAACTTACTTGCCACCGAGCTTAATAAATAAGGCTTTCAGCCTTGAACTATTGTGAAATTTTCGATATTCAAGCAATCCATATACACACAATAACGCCACGAAGTGGCAGCTCAATTCAACCCAACGGCATCGCCTTGGGCAACGGCATCGCCTTGGGCACAGGTAAAGTATGGCCATAACGTCCTGAAAGGACAACTTAAATATCAGAGAGCAGCAAACAAACCTTATTCAAATGTACCACTGAATAAAATCTTAATTTTTGCATTAGTTTCAATATTACTATATATTTGACTATAGAAAGGTATCTAAACATAAAAACCATATCAATGAACACAATAGAATTAAAAAAGAACTTTCATAACCTTATTGATAGTATTGATAATGAAAATATTTTGATAAGTTTTTATGAAATGATTAAATCCAAAACAGACACAAAAGCCGGGCAACTCTGGGGTCGCTTGACTAAAAATGAACAATCAGAACTATTGAAAGCCTTTGAAGAAAGTGACAATCCGGATAATTTAGTTGACTTTGACACCATAAAAAAAAAGCATGAGAAATGGCTTTAGAATTAAAGTGGACAAAGAGAGCTGACAAAAAATTTGATAGAACTCTGGAATATTTATCAACAGAATGGGGTGATCAGGTAACAAAAAGTTTTGTCGGAAAGGTATATGATTTTCTTGACCTTTTGATTGATTATCCCAAACTGGGTTCAATTGAGAACAAAGAAAAAGGCATAAGAGGATTTTCAATCATCAAACAAATCAATATTTTTTACCGAATAAAAGGTAATACCATAATCATTCTTGATTTTTTTGATAACAGGCAAAATCAGAAAAAGAAAAAGTTTTAATTTGAATAATTCCTCATTAGCCCAAGTTTATAACTATTGCTCTGCATTATTCAGCATGCGCTCACCGCACTTTTTACAAAACAAAAATGATACCGCACCTACGGCGCTATGATGCACATTACGCATTGTAACACGGGGCTTCACCCCGTGCTATTGCGATATCGCACCTACGGCGCTTGAGCTGCATA
>NZ_FUYV01000070.1 GCF_900168165.1 Alkalitalea saponilacus | reverse complement strand
TGAATTGATTTTCTCCCTAATCTCTGTAAGAATTGATTTTAATTTTCTATAAATAAGGGATTTGCTTCAAAAAAATGGAGTGCCCCCCTAACGGTCACATATATGAAATGTTGGGGACTGCGGGCGTCATCACTGTCTGCCGTTACAAAAGTTGGTGCGGGGCAGAAAGGTTCGTGTAAATACTTAAACCCCAATATTTTATATATGATGTTGGCGGTATGTTGTTATTTAAATTTGTCAATTCGCTTTAATGCTTCATTAATTGTATTATCATCAAACAATATTTTGTATTTGTCTTTAAGTATTATGGCTTCAAATGTCAAATCCAGTCTTTTTATCTCCCATAGTTTAACAAAACCTGATTGAATAGAATCTACGCCGGTAGCAATAAGTCTTTTAGGAGTACCTATTGCACCGTATTTTTCAATTAAGTCATAAATCCCATTGTAGTTTAATTTTACTTTTAGATTTTTGCATTCCGAAAGAGTATTAAGTAATTCATCTCTAAGCTCATTTTCAATTTGTTCAAGCTCAATTTCACTCGCAATCACCCCATTTGAAATGCATGATGAAAAATTTGATTGCCCATATACAATTGAATTTTCAATAATCTTTTTAAATCGAACATTGTATTGTTTAATGACTCCTTTATTATCAGTAATTATTATTGACTCATAATTTTTGTATTCCGCATTATAGGTATAATTATAAGAACCCATAAGAATTTTCTCATTATCAAAAATTGCGAATTTCTCATGCAAGAATTTATAATGTTCCGATGGTATTATTCTTATTTCTCCGCCATGTCTTATAAAAGGGTCTTTATCTAGCCTTAGATTAATCTTATCATCGCTGATTAAAATTGAAACAGTCACTCCATTATCCAATTTTTCAATGAGTTCTCCAAGTATCTCTTTATTAGTGAACCACGCAACAGCAATTTTAATTTCATGTTGCGAATTTTGAATACACTCGATAATACTTGTTTTAATATTTTTAAAAGAAGCTTTTAATATGGTTGTTTCATTTATCATTTCATCTTGTCCTTAAAGAGTCCTATTTAAATAATTCCATTTAAAGAAACCTGTATCAATTAATAGAAATAAGATAAGACAAATAGCAAATTTTGCTGAATCAAGTCGAAAAAATGTACTATCTAAAACTAATGAATTATATTTCTTTTGCCTAAAAATCATAAGCAAAAACAATCCAATTGGAAAAACCCAAAATACATTCAAGGAATTTATAGTCCAATCATTTTTTAAGAAGTCAAGGATATTCATATTAAAAGGGTAAAGCATAATAAAAATCCCTGAAAATTTATAGAAGTCAATTGAGTTCATTCTTTGTCGTAAGAACCCCAAACCTGAATATATTAAAAGAATACCTAACAGCAAATCGGAAATCAATGAAGTCATTGGCAACATAATAAAAAACAGGATGCTTGAAAAATGATATGCAATAATATGATATACAGAAAAGTATAGTAAATACAGCCCTACTAATATTGAGCATATACTAATTATTGACTCAAGAAAGGAAAGTCTTCTAAATAAACTATTTATGGTTTGAATCATTTTTCTCATTAGCATGGTTTTTCTGTTTCAATTACCGCCAACGGTGATTTGTATGTGGCGGTTTTGCACACCCGAAATTATCTAAAAACGTGAAAG
>NZ_FUYV01000071.1 GCF_900168165.1 Alkalitalea saponilacus | reverse complement strand
ATCAACATAACGCCAACATTTTGTATATGTCAGTTTTGCAGAAACTTTCACGTTTCTAGATAATTTCGGGTGTGCAAAACCGCCACATACAAATCGACGTTGGGCACAAGTTTACAGAAAAAAGACAGCTTAAAACATCGATTAATTTACTTAAAATGAAAACATTACTCGCATTTTCGATTATCCTAGCAATTGGCCTTTCAAGTTATTCCCAATGTTTGAACAATGAGTCATTAAGCGAAAGGATAAAAAGCGAAGCTGAAGCTATGGCTAATGCCTTGATAACTAAAAATCATGAAGCTTACATTAATTATATGCATCCTGTCTTGATAGAGGCCTTTGGTGGTAAAGTCAAAGTTTTGGAAACATTAAATCAAGGAATATTACATGGAGCAGAAAT
Source organism: Alkalitalea saponilacus (assembly GCF_900168165.1). Taxonomy (GTDB): domain Bacteria; phylum Bacteroidota; class Bacteroidia; order Bacteroidales; family Marinilabiliaceae; genus Natronoflexus; species Natronoflexus saponilacus. The sequence goes on along the minus strand of NZ_FUYV01000071.1, from coordinate 1,268 downwards.
TAAAAGTATAGAGTTTTCAAACCAATCTGAACCCATTAATTATCTGAATGAAATACAGTGCACATTTAATCAGACTATTATTATGAAATACAATGAAAACAAAATTCTTACTAATAGTACATTAATCGGTATTTCGATGGATAATGGTAACAGGTGGTACTTTATTGATGCTGGTAGTAATACTCTAATTGAACTTCAAGGTCATTTTCCTAACTTAAGCGACCGACTTATTATTAAACCTTTGAGTAAACCATTATTAATAAAAGAATAAAAAAGCGCCCGACGTCATGCATAACACATTGAAGTATATGTGGTTAAATGAATCACCCACCTCTAATCAGCTTTTGTAACTACAGACAGGGACGAAGTCCGCAATCCCCAGCTTTTTATACGCTTAACATTGGGCACAAGTTTACAGGAGGGCGTTACAGTCATTATGAAAACATTTACAATAAAATGAACTTAAAATTAGGATACAAATGGATTTACGTGATTATAACATCACAGATATTCCTCTTATTCTTGCCTGTATATATTTACGATAAGAACTTGCTAATAATTTTAGCCGCAGCTGCTTTAATTCAAATATGGTTTATCGAAAGATTAAAAAAGGATATAAGTTTAACAAAATCATTAGGATTAAGAGTTATCCCTATAATATTTGCTATACTTAATTTAATTAGTTATCAAAACAGAAAAGATAATTTCTTTGAGGATAGTCTGGTTAAGAAAGCAGAAGCAACTATAATATACAAATATAGCCAAGGAGGAGGACGTACAACGAAAAGATATTTTCTAAAATATAGATTTAGTGTGAATTCGCAAGTTTTCGAACATGTTGATGAAGTGAAATATTGGGTTTGGTTCTATTATAAGTTCCATGACAAATTATTAATTGACTATGTTGTTGATAATCCGAAGATATCTAGAATTAATAAATCTAGTCTTATTGAACAACCTAATAAGGATGAAATAATGAAACAAGCAAATGAAGAATATAAGAGACGAAGATTAGAAAAAAAAGAGAAAAACAGACGAAAATAAAACCTGTGCCCAACATCATATATAAAATATTGGGGAATAGGCGTTTATGTGAACCTTTCTGCCCCGCACCAACTTTAGTAACGGCAGACAAAGACGCACACCGCAGCCCCAACATTTCATATATTTAACCGTTGTGGGTTATTAACAAGCAGATTCACCATAAAATGAGAGTATTTTTAATAATTAGTTTTTTTCTAATTTTAAATAACCTTACCGCACAGGAT
>NZ_FUYV01000038.1 GCF_900168165.1 Alkalitalea saponilacus | reverse complement strand
AATTAAATATTGCGGATTAATTCCATATTTTTTAAGATTTTAACGACGGATATTCATGTAAATTTGAGAAAATCAACAGTTTCGGCGGTCAATTTAGAGGTCTGAGAAAGATGATATTTGATGAGTTCATCTATAATTTCAATACCGCCAATACCATTTAGAGCGTAGATTATTCGGATTATCACACTGAAAATCCATGAAATTCAAGAAAATTCCTATTTTTAAGATAGATTTTTAACGATTTGATTAAAAAAAATGGAAAGCCCCCTAACAGTGTTTATAAGCCATGCGGGAAATTTTCGAACCGATGGAAGAAAATTCTGAGACGCACGGCTCATAAACATGGACGTTACCAACAAGCCTAAGAAAGAAACGACAGTGGTAATTTTGTAGTGAGAAAAAAGAGATATAATGAACAGCTAACGCACAAAACAGCACATTTGCAAGCCCCGACACACGAGCCAAAGCTTCAGCTTGCAAAAGAGCTGTTTTCTTGCCAACGCACCAAGAATGTCACAGAATGATTGATGTTGAAAAAATTACAGAAATATTAAATAACTCTCCAAGCGTAGAGCTTCTACGATTAAGAAACAGGGAAGCTATAATAGTATTTCTTATAAATACATTTTCAAACCAACAAGGGGCTATATCAGAAGAAAGAATCATAACCCAACTTGCAGATTTCTTAGACTACAGAAAAATAGAAAAGGACGATGAAAGCGACATTGAGATATTTGACTCCTACGAAATAAAAGCAAAAAAATATATCTCAAATTGGACAAACAGGGGTTTTTTGACTAATTACCCAGATGAACAAGGTGAAGTATTTTACGAACTTTCCTCTCATTCTAGTAAAGTCATTGATTGGTTAGCAAGTCTTAAAAAAGAAGAATTTGTTGGTACAGAGTCAAAATTTAATAACATCTTACATCAGTTGAAAGAATTGGTTGAAAATACCAACGAGGATTCTGAAAAACGCATTCAAATATTAGAAGAAAGGAAATTGGAGATTGAACAGCAAATTCAACGCATCAAGACGGGCGAAGATGTAAAAGTATTTGAAGAATTTGAAATTGTTCCGCGTTTCAATCAAATCAATCAATCAGCCAAGGAATTGTTATCTGATTTCAAAGAAGTAGAGGATAATTTTAAAGAAATCACGAAAAGTATTTACCAAAAACACGCTGACGAAAGTTTGACTAAAAGCGACATTTTAGAATTTACTTTTGACGCACTTGATGCGTTAAAAGAAAGTCAGCAAGGGAAAAGTTTTTACGCTTTTTGGTCATTCATTTTAAATCCCGATTTACAAAATAAATGGGAAAATTTAGTAAGAGAATTATACAGGACTTTGGAAGAAAAATCAATTACTGTAAATGACCCATTCCTCAAAGGAATGAAAAAGCATCTTCACGGTGCTGGACAGAAAGTGTATAAAGCCAACGATAAAATGGCAGAAAAATTAAGTCGTATTATTCGTGAAAGCGAGAGTTCCAAATCTGAAGCCACGAAAACAATCATTCAGGAAATAAAAAAACAACTTGTAGAGATTAGTAAGACAAAAAAGAAGCCTGAAATTTCATTTGTATTGGAAACCAATATTGAGATTTCTATTCCGTTTGAACGTAAATTAACAACAGAACAAAGCGAAGAAATTACTTATAAGGCCAAACCGAAAATTGCAGATGAAGATATTACTTCGTCAAATCATTTAGTAAAATTGTTTTCTCAATCAAATATTGACAAAGAGTTGTTGCGTAAAAGGATTAAAGATATTCTGAAAGAAAAATCTCAAACAACACTCTTAGATGTGGTTAATTATTACGGTGGGCTTGACAAAGGTTTACCTGAACTATTCGGATATATAGGTGTTGCAAAGGAATTTAAGCACATCATCAGCACAGAAAAAACTCAAAGTATCATGTTTGATTCTGAAAACAAAAAACAAATTAAAATCCCAGAAATCATTTTAACCAAATGAGCAGTTTAGAGAATAATATTAAACCATATAGCAAGGCAATTGTGAAGTTACTCAAATCACCTATTGAGCGAAACTCAAATGTATGGGAGGATGTAATCAATTATCAAATCGAAATTCAGGAATACATTAGCCAAATTGGGTTAGAACTAATCGTAAAGAAAGATGAAGGCTTTGCATTTGTAAAGCAATTTGAAGATAGCGAAGGAAATACTCTTGGAATAGTTCAAAGACGACAAATTGGTTTTGAAACCTCAATCGTGCTTGTTGTGCTGAGGCAAAGTTTGGAAGAATTTGATAGCAACCCAACACAGTTGGCAACAGAAAAATTTATTACAAATTCGGAGATAAAAGACGAATTAGAATTATTTCTTCCTGAAAAATTCAATAGGGCGAAATTTATCAAGGAACTAGATAAGTACATCAAGGCAGCGGCTGATTTGGGTTATTTGAAAGAAATTAATAAAAAAGACAACGAAACGAGATATCAGATTCACCGAATCATCAAAGAAAAAATAACACTGGATATTTTACAGGATTTCAAAATTAGATTGCATGAATATGTTGAGTCTGTTTAGCACAAGTTCAGAAAAAGCGGGTTTCAGACTTCAATATATGGAAGTTTATAACTGGGGAACGTTTGATGAAAAAGTGTTTAGAATTAATCCAGTGGGAAACAATTCTTTACTGACTGGAGCAAACGCATCAGGGAAAAGCACATACATAGATGCCTTACTCACGCTAATGGTTCCTGCAAAGAAAGATAGGTTTTATAATCAATCATCAGGTATTGATAAGAAGGGAGACCGAACTGAAGAAACCTATGTTTTGGGTCATTATGGAAACATTCAGGAAGAAGGTAAAAGTTCAACTTCTACTCAGAAGTTGAGAGATAAAAGTACCTATTCAGTAATCCTTGCTCATTTTAAGAACACAGATTTAAAACAAGTCACATTATTTCAAGTTCGTTGGTTTAGTAGTAGTGGAGAGTTAAACAGACAATTTGGAATTGCTCATACATCACTAGAAATTGAAATCGATTTTCGGGATTTTGATTCAAAAGGAATGTGGAAAAGGAGGTTGGATAAAACATACAACTCAAACACATCAAAAAAGAAAATAGAATTTATCGATGGGCCAACGACTTATGCTGAAAGAATGTCAAGTTTGTTTGGAATGCGTTCCGTTAAAGCGTTGAGTTTGTTTAATCAGGTAGTTGGCGTAAAAGTTTTGGAAGATTTAGACGAATTCATCAGAACAAATATGTTGGAAGAACAAGACGCTGAAACTGAATATATTCAGTTAAAAGAAAGTTTCTTGACTTTGATGGATGCTAAAACAAACATCGAAAAAGCTAAAGAACAAATCAGACAATTAATTCCAATTGATGAAATTGCCCAAAAGCTTTCTAGTATTAAAATTGATTTACAGCGATTACAAGAATTAAAAGAAATGGCTGTTTATTGGTTTGCAAAAAAAAGTGTTGATTTAGGCGATAAGGAATTAGAAAATTGCAAAGAAGGATTACAACGACTGAATGATGAATTAACTGAATTACGAAGCAAAGAAACAGATTTAAAAAATCATGAAACTGATTTAACTGTACAAATAAAATCTGATGAAGTTGGGAATCAAATTGAAAAACTGAAAACTGAAATAGCAAGATTAGAAAAAAGCAAGAATTTAAGAACTGGCAAGCTTGCCGATTACAACAAAATTGCTCAAAGCATTGAATTGAATACTAATCCAAGTGAAGATGTTTTTAATGCAAACAGAGAAAAAGCAAAACAATTAAAGCAAAGCACAGAACAAGAAATTATTGATGAAAATAAAAATCTGCGTTCACTAGAAACCGAAGAGGAAAAATTAAAACAAGACACCGATGATATAGTAAAAACAATTCAAACGCTCCAAGCGAACAAGAACAATATACCTGTAAATGAAGCAAGAATAAGGGATGAAATCATTGAAAATATAGGAGCTACGAAAGAAGAAATTCCATTTATCGGAGAATTGGTTAAAGTAAAGGAAGATGAATTAGTTTGGGAATCTTCTATTGAAAAAGTGCTTCACAATTTTGCATTAAGGTTGATTATTCCTCCAAGGTATTATTCAGAAGTAAATAAGTATGTAAACAATAATAATTTGAGAGGTAGAATACGCTATGATAAATACGAAGAAAACTATCTCAAAAATTTTCAAAACAAAAACATTAACGAAAAATCTATAGTTAATAAAATTGATATTAAACCTAAAACTCAATATTATGAATGGATTGAGGATTATTTACAAAGTCAATTCGATTTTGTTTGTGTAGAAAATCTTACAGAATTTGAGCGTTATTCTGAAATGGCAATAACCATAAACGGATTGGTGAAATTCAGAAAAGGGAAGCACGAAAAGGACGACCGACCGCACATCACAAGAAAGGAAAACTATGTTTTAGGTTGGGACAACAAAGAAAAAATTGCCGCTTTAAAGAAGGAACTAAATAATTTACAAAGTCAGCAAATTGAGAATAAAAAAGCGATAACAAATAAAAACACTGAAATAAAAAACCTAGGTGCTTTCAGAGATAAATGTCAAGATTTGTTTTCTAAGTATGATAAATTCGATGATATAAACTGGCAATATTATGTCAATGAAATACAAGATAAAACCGAACAGAAAGAAGCTTTAGAAAAGACTAATGACCGAGTAAAGAAGTTGCAAGAACAGTTAGAAAAAGTACAAGCAGATTTAAAACAGCTTTCGGAAGTTGATATAAAAAATAAGGACAGAGAGATTTTTCAAACTGAACAGACCCAAAAAAACATAGAAGGCACAATAAAGGACAACAAAGCCATTTTCGAACCTATTGGGGATGTTGATGTTTCTGTATTTGAAGAACAATATTCTTACTTATTAAATATTGAATACTCCAATATTGAAACGAGTCGAGTAAATTTTCAGGAAGAAAACTCAAAACAAACAAGAGAACTTGAGTTACAGAAAGGAAAAAAAGAAAGTGAAGTAAGAATCAAAATCAATGATTTTAAACAACCGTCAGAAGAAATCAAATACAAATTTAAGGACTGGCGTTCTGATGTTAACTCATTACCTGATTCTACCAATTTAGATTTAATCAATGAATATCAAAAATTTTTAGAAAAATTGGGAAAAGACAATCTTCCAAAATTTGAAAAAAAATTCAATGATTATTTGCAAGAAACCATTACCAATAAAGTGGGTGATTTCAGAATGTTTTTTGAAAATTGGTCAGATTCTATTAGGGAAAACATCAAACATTTGAACGACTCATTAAAAGAAATAGATTTCAAAAGTAAGCCACAAACATATATTCAACTTGTAGCACCCAATAAAATCAGCGATGAAGTAAAAGAGTTCAGAAATTTACTTGAAAAAGCAATTCCCAACATCAGAGAAGTTGATTCTTCTATTGATGGACGAAAAAATCATTTTTACAATCACATTGAACCTTTAATTTCTAAATTGGATAAAGAAGAGTGGCGTAAAAAAGTAATGGATGTTCGTTCTTGGTTCAGTTACAAAGCTGAAGAGTTTTACAAAGAAACCAATCAGAAATTTAAAACTTATGAAGCAATGGGGCAACTTTCTGGTGGTGAAAAAGCTCAACTCACATATACAATATTAGGCTCAGCCATCGCCTATCAGTTTGGTTTAACAAATTATAATCAAGGGTTAGAACCTAAGTCATTCCGTTTTATAGCAATTGATGAAGCGTTTAAAGCACAAGACGAAGACAAAGCTAGATATTTGATTACCCTATGCAAGCAACTTCATTTGCAATTATTGGTTGTAACCCCTAGTGATAATATTCACATTGTAGAAAACGATATATCTTTTGTCCATTTTGTTGAACGCAAAGAAGAACGACATTCTTGGTTATATGATATGCCTATTGAACAATTTAAAGAAGAAAAAGAAAATTATCTGAGACAATGATTACACCCAAAGAAATAAAAGATAAAACCGAAAGGAAATATATTTCATTTTTTCTTCCATCTTTAGTTGAGAATAAACCTTTTGAAAAACTAGTAATACGTAGTGATAAAACATATACCAAGTCATCATTGCCTGAATTTGAAAAGGAAATTCAACAAATTATCAGCCAATCAAAAGAAAAAAAAGGATTTGGTTACTCATTGGAATTTCAACAAGTAAAAACAAAATCGTTAGGATTACAAGATTTACCAACCTCAATATTCTTTGATAATGAAAAAGATTTATTGAAGTATTTGGGCAAGGAAATAGAAGTTGAATTATTTAAAACGAATGTTACAACAATCATTAAAGCGTTTCCCGAATTAAAAGATTGGATAATCAAAAACCCCATTAAGGTTATTAACAATCAAGCTGAATGGGTGAATATTTTGAAAGTATGTGGGTACTTTAAACAAAATCCAAAGCCCAATTTGTACATAAGGGAATTGCCTATTAAAGTTCACACCAAATTTATTGAACGCAATCTGGGTCTTATCAAAGAATTGCTCAACATTTTAATATCAGAACACCTTAACAATGAAGAAAAGGAGTTCGAAAAAAGATTTAACTTGAAATTTACCGAACCTCAAATTCGGTTTAAAGTACTTGACATAGCAATAGCAGAAAAGTTCTTTTCAGGAATTGATGATATTGCTATTCCTGTAAGCCAATTTGAAACATTGAATTTGCCGATTAAAAAAGTATTAGTAGTAGAAAATAAAACAACGCTTTATACAACTTTGACTTTACCCAAAATGAACGACGCTGTTGCAATATTTGGAAGCGGATATAGCGTTTATAACCTCAAAAATGTTCAGTGGTTTGCCAATCTTGACTTACTTTATTGGGGCGATATTGATGCGCAAGGCTTTGAAATTCTATCTCAATTTAGAGGGTATTTTCAGCAGACAAAAAGTGTTTTAATGGATTCTGAAACTTTTGAAAAATTCTTCGAAAATGATTCTGGTAGCCAAACGAATATATGTACATTACCCAATTTGACTGAAGATGAACAAAAACTATATGAAACGTTGAAAACAAATAATTGGAGATTAGAACAGGAAAAGATTCCGTATGATTATGTTAATCTATTCTTTGGCAATGAAATTCCCGCTACATAGCCAAGCACATTGGCTGGTCACACAAAAAGCCAACGCACGACCAAAACCAGCCTGGCTATAACGGTTCAAAATGTGCCACCGATTTCGGTTTCATTGTGCCAGTGATTTCGGTTTAAAATGTGCCACTATGTTTGGCATTTTGGTCAAAGGTTTTCGGTTCGACTTGTGCCAACTATTTCGGTTCGACTTGTGCCAGTTTGAGAGATCAAGATAAAACTGCTATATCGCAAATAAAAAAGCGTTATGGCCAATACACTTGATCTTATGGATTTAAAACAGATTCTTACACTACATTTGGATGGATTAAGCAATCGCAAGATTGGTAGTATGCTTAGTATCCATCGTAACACGATAAATGGTTATGTGCATCTTTTCAATG
>NZ_FUYV01000019.1 GCF_900168165.1 Alkalitalea saponilacus | reverse complement strand
TTAATTGAGTTCACGCCTTTAAATTTATTTCGTTCATTCATGCTACTAAAGTAGCATTAAAAAAAATATTGGGCGGTCTAAGCGCCTATACCAATTATTTTATTAAGATGATTAAGGGGCGTTAGCCCTGTAATCTTCGTAGAAAATAATTATTTGATAATACACAAGGGGCGTAGCCCTGACATCTAAATATTTTATCACTATATGAATCCAATCCCATCCCATTGCTTCTAATCATTACGTGCATAAGTTAAATTAGTAAACCATTCGTATGAAAATTATAGCCTATAATAAAGTTTGAAAAATTATTTAAACAGTTACTTAAAGTTTGGGAGTTTAGGGTTGATGGTTTATGGTTCTTGTGAAAATGAGTTGTGCGGTTAGAGTTCTGCTTTCAGGGCGGTAAAGTTTAATGTTCGAGGTTTAAAGTTATAAGTTTAAAGTTGAGGGTTTGTGTTAAACATTGAACCTAAAACTTTAAACCTAAAACTTCCTGTCACCGATTCTCCTTTCCCACCCTGTCACCTTGTTACCCTTCCGTTTTCCGTTTTCCGTTTTCCCTTTTTCCTTATGTTTCTAAATTGTCATACATATCACAGCCTCCGTTACGGAGTTTTATCGCCTCAGGAACTGGTGCAGCGTGCTGTTGCAGCCGGAGCAGAGGTGTTGGTGCTTACTGATATTAACAGTACGTCGGGGGTGTTTGATTTTGTTGCGGCTTGCCGGGCGGCGGGAATAACGCCTTTGGTGGGATTGGAATTTCACAAGAACGGACGCTTGCTTTATACAGGTATTGCACGTAATTTCACTGGCTTTGGTGAACTTAACCGCTTTTTAACTTCTCATAGACTGTCGCAGCAACCCTTGCCGGATGTTGCTCCCGCTTTTCAAAATGCTTTTGTGGTTTATCCGTTTCATGGTTTTGTTCCGGTTGTTTTGCGTGAAAACGAATTTGTGGGAATCAGACACTTTCAGTTGAACAGGCTTCTGACTTCGCCCTTGTCGCGACAGATGCATAAATTATTGGTATGGCAGCCGGTAGTGTTTGCTTCCTGTACAGGATTTGAGGTTCATCGCCATTTGAGGGCAGTGGATGGTAACCGGCTTTTGAGCCGGATTACCGAAGAAGATATGGCTTCGAGGTATGACTGGCCTGTATCGGCAGAACGACTAAAAGCGGCATTCAATCATTATCCTGTGATATGGAAAAATACCTGTGATTTTTTAAAACGGTGTTCTTTCGATTTTGATTTTAAAACGGTTAAAAACAAACAAAGCTACACAGGCAGCCGTTCCGATGACGAAAAACTTCTGGAACAGCTGGCCTTGGATGGTATGGAATTTCGTTATGGACCCAATCATTCCGAAGCGCGTGAGCGCATCAGAAAGGAGTTGGACATTATTAGTAAACTTGGTTTTGCCGCTTACTTTTTAATCACCTGGGATATTATTCGTTACTCCATGTCGCGAGGCTTTTACCATGTTGGCCGGGGCAGCGGAGCCAACAGCGTTGTGGCTTATTGTCTTAAAATTACCGATGTGGACCCCATTGAGCTTAATCTCTATTTTGAAAGGTTTCTGAACCCCAAACGCAGCTCTCCTCCCGATTTTGACATCGACTACTCCTGGCGTGAACGTGATGATGTGCAACAATACATTTTTAAACGATACGGGCGTGAACATGTGGCGTTATTGGGAGCCATTTCCACATTTCAGGAGCGTTCTGTCATCAGAGAACTGGGAAAGATTTATGGTCTGCCCTCCGAAGAACTCGAGCGAATGACCAGCGCGGGATTTAATCCGGCCGGGGAGGAGTTGCCTGAAAAGATTTTTTCCATCGCGGCTCACCTCAAAGATTTTCCAAACCTGCGAACCATACATGCGGGAGGGATTTTAATATCTGATGCACCCATCACGGCATACACTGCGCTCGACTTGCCTCCCAAAGGCCTGCCAACCACTCAGTTTGATATGTATGTGGCCGAAGATATTGGTTTTGAGAAGCTGGATATCTTATCGCAACGGGGCATTGGACACATAAAGGATTGTGCCTCCATTGTGTTACAAAACCGTGGCGAAAAAGTGGATGTACACCAGGTGGAGCGTTTTAAACACGATGAGCGTGTAAAAGAGTTGTTGAGAAAAGGGGAAACCAATGGCTGTTTTTACATTGAGAGCCCCGCAACGCGTGGCTTATTGATAAAACTTCGGTGCGATAATTATCTCACTCTGGTGGCTGCAAGCTCCATCATTCGTCCCGGGGTTTCCCGTTCGGGAATGATGCGGGAGTACATCGAACGTTTTCACAATCCCAATGGTTTTAACTATTTGCATCCCGTGATGGAGGAGCAGTTAAAGGAGACTTTCGGGGTAATGGTTTATCAGGAAGATGTAATAAAAGTGTGTCACCATTTTGCCGGACTCGATTTGGCCGATTCTGATGTTCTGAGGCGAGCCATGAGCGGTAAATACCGCTCAAGAGCGGCATTTCAACGAATTGTGGATAAGTTTTTCAGCAACTGTAAAGAGCGCGGTTACCACGATGCATTGACAGGAGAGGTGTGGCGCCAGATTGAATCCTTTGCCGGTTACTCTTTTTCCAAGGCACATTCGGCCTCTTATGCCGTGGAGAGTTTTCAGAGCTTATACCTGAAGGCATATTACCCGCTGGAATTTATGGTGGCAGTGATTAATAATTTTGGAGGTTTTTATGCCACATGGGTTTACGTTCACGAAGCTGCGCGGTGGGGTGGGAAGGTACATGTGTCTTGTGTGAACAGGAGCAGCTATCTGACTTCCATTGACGGGAAGGATATTTTTCTGGGTTTTGTGCACATACGGGATTTGGAGCAGGTATTGGCGCATCGCATTGTTGATGAACGAAAGCGGGGAGGAGAGTATGTGAGTCTGCCAGACTTTATAGAGCGCACAGCTGCAGGTCGTGAGCAGATTGTACTTCTTATTCGTTTGGGGGCGCTGCGATTTACCGGTAAAAACAAGCCGCAACTGTTATGGGAGGCACATCTTTATCTCACCCGGGAGAAGATAAAAGAACCCATCCCACGGTTATTTCCGGCCAAAGAAGCGCAATACAGTCTGCCCCGGTTGATACAACAGCCACTTGAGGATGCTTACGATGAAATAGAACTTTTGGGTTTTCCTGTTACCATGAACTACTTTGATTTGCTTCAGACCCGTTTCAGAGGCGAGGTAAAAGCACGCCATTTATCCTCTCTTGTGGGAACAACAGTGAAGATGACCGGGCGTTTGGTCACCATCAAATATGTGCGCACCGTGAGTCGTAAATTGATGCATTTTGCCGCCTTTCTGGACGATGACGGGCAGTTTTTCGACACCACCCATTTTCCACCGGTACTTAAAAAGTACCCTTTTCAGGGAAATGGAATTTATTTAATACAGGGGAAGGTGGTCAGTGAGTTTGGTTTTCCATCCATCGAAGTGGAGAAAATGGCCATATTGCCATTAAATCCCGATCCCCGAAGCTCCTGATTATGAAGAAAAGGCAAGGAACCGTTGTTCCCTGCCTTTTCATTGGGTCCTATGAAACCTAGACTATTTTTTTTCGACCAGTTGATTTAAATACACTTCAATGTTTGTATATTTTGAACATAAGTCGTATTGGTTATGGTCATTGGGGTTATTGGGATCCAAACCGTTGGCAATTTCCCATGCATCAGGCATGCCGTCTCCATCAGAATCTAATAATGGTTCTGAATATTGAAATTCAGGCCATCCTCCAACTTCGTTCTGGCTGTTTATGATTCCTCCTTCACCAAAAGTTGCCATACCATATTTTACCTCTTTAATAATTCTTGAGTCAACAGTATCTCTTACATTGCTGACCCCGGCATATTTCAAAACAGCTTTAAAGGCTGTTTCTGTATCTCTTATTTGGTAATCCGACACAGAAAAGGATTCATATACAATCAGTTCATCAAGAGGGCCTCCGCGTTGCGTGCTAACTGCCAAAGTATTATCTTCTGAGGCTTCTTCATTACCGTAAACAATATTTCCTGAAAGATAGAACTTTCCGATAGGAGTGTAGGGTTCAAGTATAATTGATAATTCACTTCTGTTTGTTGCAGGTCCCGGTTTAAAATAGTTATTTATGATGTTATAGTGTCCTTCTTCTCCTCCGTACGCAGCTTTATTTCCCCAGTTGTAAACCACATTGTTTACAAATTCGACCAGTTCCTGCTGGCCTTTTTCCAGGCTTCGTGCACCCTGAAATCGAGGGTTTCTGCTGCTGTGATGAGCTAAAAGATTATGATGGAATGTTGCTCTATTTCCACCCCATATGCCTCCATATCCATGTTCTCCTTTTGAATGGTGTGAGTCGTTGAGGCTTTCGCTGATGATGCACCATTGCACGGTTAAATTTTCAATGTTGTATGGAGAAAATACTTCGTCAGTTCCCCAACTCATGCTACAATGATCTATTATGATGTTTTTGTGCCGCATGGTGGTTAGGGCATCTTGTTCAATTGGGTAGATATCGCCCGGGCGCATTCTCAGATATCTGAATATCACATTATCTGCGTTGATACGGAGCCCATGCCCTTTTATACAGATACCCTCACCGGGAGCCGATTGTCCGGCAATTGTCAAATTGCCGTGATTGATATTGAGAGGACTTTTCAGATGGATGTTTCCCGATACGGCAAACACAATAATTCTTGGCTCTTGCAGATTAACACCATATCTAAAACTACCTGGCCCGTCATCTTCTAAATTTGTAACTACGTACACCATTCCACCTCTTCCGCCGGTTGTGTACTTTCCTGCCCCTTCGGCGCCAGGAAAAGCTGGTGTTTTATTGATTCGTTCACTGTTTGAGACAGAGCATGCCGATATAATGATCAAAACAGTTAGGATCAATTTCGTGCTTAAATTCATTTCTGCGAGTTTTAGCGAGATCAAATAATCAACACAAATAGTGTTGTTATTTTACTCTATTGTTTAATACTACCAGATATAGGAGCCATGTAAATTGATGTATAATTACTGCTTTATCCCGGTTCCACCAAAGCCGATCTTTTCGAAAACAATGCTGTTAAGATAAACTTCTAGGTTTGTGTATTTGGGGCTTAAAATGTATTTCCTTCCGTCGGTTGGATCATTTGGATCCAATCCGTTTGCAATTTCCCACTCATCGGGTATTCCGTCGCCGTCGGTATCAATAGGCGCATCGGCTGTTGCTAATTGTGGCCAGCCTCCAACATCTTCCTGTGTATCGATAATGCCGGTGTTTGAGCCCCATGAACCTCCGTATGTAGCAGTACCGTTTCTTACCTCTTCAACGATGCGAGTATCAACAGCATCTCTTGAGAGGCTCATCCCTGCATGTTGGAGTACAAGTTCGAAAGCTTCCTCTGGCGTACGGATTGTTACGGGATAGATTTCGAAAGGGTTTTCTACTTTCAGGTTGTTAAGTGAGCCTCCATGTTTCAGGTCAACGCCAAACCAATTATTTTCTGATACATTGGGATAACCATCCACGTAATTTCCTGATATGTAAAACCGCCCATAATCGGTTCCTCTGTACGCTTCAAAAATACGACTGCGATGGCTGTTGGTGGCAGGGCCTGCTTTGTAGTAGTTATTTATGATGTTGTATTCACCATCTTCTCCTCCGTAGGCAGAATTATCTCCCCAGTTATAGATTACGTTGTTAATCATTTCAGCTCTTTCGCTCAGGATGCCGTCGCGCACTCCATAAAATCTGGGGTTACGGCTTTTATGGTGTGCAAGAAGGTTGTTATGAAATGAGGCGTTATTTCCACCCCACAAACCTCCGTATCCGTGTGCCCCTTTGTCATGTACCGATTCGTTAAGACTTTCGGCTATCAAGCACCACTGCATGGTAAAGTTTTCGTTGTCATAGAATGAAGCACATTCATCAGTGCTCCAACTCATTGAACAATGATCTATGATTACATTTTTTCTTCTTCTTCCCCAAATGGCATCATCTTCTGTAGCTGTTTCATCACCAAGTCTGAAACGTAAAAAGCGGATGATGACGTTATCGGCATCTACCATTACTGTATAATCTCTTATGGTAATTCCATCGCCAGGAGCAGTTTGACCTGCGATGGTTAAATTTCCGTTGGTTATTCTGAGGTTGCGGGTTAGTTTTATTTCTCCACTTACTGCAAATACAATTGTACGTGGCTCATTTTGCATAACGGCATGGCGAAGTGTGCCAGCTTCAAAAGTATCTTCCAGAGATGTAACGGTATATACTCTCCCACCTGCACCTCCTGTAGTGTACATGCCACCTCCCTCGGCACCTGGAAAAGCGGGGATGGATGAACGGTCAGGTGTAGGGAAACCAATTATTTCATCATCATCTTTTTCAGACTCTGATTCTTTTGAGCAACTAATAAATAATAATAATAATAGTGTTGCTGGCAATAAAAAGAACAACTTCTTCATATCCAATCTTTAAATAATGAATAATTGAGGGACAACATGTGTTGTCCCTCAATTTGGTTAATTTGATGGTAATTTATGGAATCCAACGAGAATCCCCGATACGGTAGAAGATTAGGTCTTCGTTGGATATCGTGAAGTTACCATTTTCAGGATCTGCAAACCCTGGGTTCAATTCTGTGTAATTCCAACGATCGTGCACTGTAATCTCGTCATTGGTCAGATTTGGAGCGTTGAAATAGTTATTTCTATCCATTTCAACAACTGTAGTAGCTGACTGATTAGAGTAGTTTCCGACAATATTTACAAAAATATTTTTTCGAACATAGATTTCATGATTCGCCAATCTCACATAAAGAATCCTTCTTGTTGATCCTTCTTGCGTGATAACGTTATAGAAAGTATTATTCTCTAAGGTGATAATGGCGGTGTTATCCCCTGAGAAAGCAGCAGCATTGTCCATTCTTATTACATCCCGGTTTACTACGCTGTTGTAAACTGTGTTGTTTTTGAAATTAAATACCTTAGTCATGCCATTTCTAAAGTCAATGAAATCTCCTCCCTCGGTTACAATGTCTGAATAGATGGTGCCTGTAATTGATACAGATTCAATTAATACAGCATTACTTGCGTAAAAGACTCCTTTAACGTAGTTTTTGATTTCACAACCTTCAATGATTGCATTTCCATAGGTCTCTCCGGCTCCAAGCACCTCGTCATAGATGATGGTTTGGTTACCGTCAGGTGCAGTTTCTCCATCAAGAATAAGGTCTTTTAGTCTAAATCCAGCACCTCCGCTAATTCTGAATACCGCACCATTAATCACTGGCTTTTCAAATGGTCTTACGGCAATAATTCCAATGGTTTTACTGATATGGATGTTTGCAGCAACTTCATATTCGCCTGGCATTACTGCAAATACATCTCCATCTTCGGCTGCCTCAATAATCTCCTTGAGGTTATCACCAGGTTCAACCAATATTGCATCACCAATATCGATTAATGTTGTGAAATTATGTGTTCCTCTTGTGCTGCCATTGTTTACCAGGCGAAGGAAATACCCTGTTTCGCTGTTCAACCCGGTCAGGGTTATTTCACCTGCTTCAATGTGCTCTTGTGTTACTTCAAAAACCAACTCAGTTGTTCCATCAAACAGTACAACGCTGGTAGCTACTTCCCCTGCAGGCCATCTTAGAATAAATGTTGTAGCACCAATGTCGTCCGGCTCAATTGCACTCAGAATTTGTTCTGTACCGGTTGTAAACAATGCTTCAATCCACTTTGATTCTAAAATGGATTCACCCACAGCCTTTACTCTTACAGAGTATGTGGTTTCACCTGCAAAACCGGGAACAGTGTATGGTAGTTGGCTGTATGTTATTCCTTCAATTATTTTGGTTGGAGAACCGGAAAATACCGGTTCTTCAATGTCTGAACTTTCATTTTGAAAAAATTCAACGGTATAGCTGCTTGCTTTGTTTACAGCTTTCCAGCTTAATCGTGCAGATGTTTGATTGATAATTCGAACTTCCAGGTCAACCGGAGAGAATAACCGGCTGACATTTATTTCAGTTATTTCGGGATCAATGTCGTCGGAACAACTTCCAAAAGACGCCATTGCAATTAATCCCAAAAAATATGCGGATAATTTAACTAATCTCTTCATTATTTTTTGATTTTATGGTTCATTTAATTTTTGCTGTTTGCAAATCAAAATACTTTGTTTTCAACATGTTTTATGATCGGCATTACAGCCACCTTGGTTTTCAACCAAAGCGTAAATATTAGAAATTAAACCCGTCATTGTTAAGCATTCCGTTACTGGTTTCGATAAACACTTGCCATATTGGCCAGTACTGTTGTAAGTCGGGGTCGCGTAAAAACAGTGCGTTCCAGAATGCTGATTGTTCCGTTGATGAGGTTATTACCCATGATTTGTTTGACTCAAAGCCAAGACTTTGCCCAATTTCGTCGGTATCACCATAATTCAAGCCATAAATGATAACTGTTTCGCCATCTTCTGCAGTTTCATAATAGATTCTTTCTGGTAAGTCGGCATATTTCCCTTCACGAGCTTCAAGTTGCATCAGCTTTTCTCTTGCTTCATGAAGCTTGGTGCTTAACATATTCCAACGGATAAGATCCTGTTTACGTAGCATTTCCCCTGCAAACTCAAGAGCTCTTTCATCAACAATAGCATTAAAGAATGCGTCTTTACTGGTTGTTACCTGTGTCATAAATTCATCAACCAGTTCTGGGTGATCAGGAAATGCACGCTCACGAACCTCTCTTAGATATGGAGCTGCCTCCTGTGGCCCGTCAAGGGCGTTGATGGCTTCAGCTGCCATTAAAAGAATGTCAGAATAGCGCATCACTAACCAGTTTAATCCGTCATCGTTAGTTGAAGTTACCCGTCGTCCTGCCTCTTCAAAAAGCCACTCATAACGGTATTTTCCAAACATCCATCGCCCATTGTTGGTCGGAACCTGAATTCCGTTTGTCCATTCATATGGAATACAAGTAACGTCACGACGAACATCATTTACGTCATACTTGTAAAACAGTATTGGATTGGGGCCGTTGGTTCCACCTCTGGCTTGTGCAGTATATCTGTTCGCATTTGTGTGTCTTACTCCGTTCTCAAAGATAACGCGACCGCGCCCCTCGCTGAAAGGTATTTCCCAAAGGATCTCTCTCCCTGCAACAAAATCCTCGCGGTGTAATGATCTGAATACACCCTCAAAAGTTTCAAGTTGTGCAGTTCCGCTGTTGATTACGTCAAGACACTCTTTTTTAACGATTTCGTACATTTTATCCGGAGATAGCTCCTGATATATGCTTCTGCGAATGGTTCCATCCATACGTTGGGCATATCCGCCAGCCATTAAAGCAACGCGAGCTCGTAAACCTTTAACAAATGCTTTGTTAATTCTT
Source organism: Alkalitalea saponilacus (assembly GCF_900168165.1). Taxonomy (GTDB): domain Bacteria; phylum Bacteroidota; class Bacteroidia; order Bacteroidales; family Marinilabiliaceae; genus Natronoflexus; species Natronoflexus saponilacus. The sequence goes on along the minus strand of NZ_FUYV01000019.1, from coordinate 101,614 downwards.
TCAGTTGTCCGCGTAGCAGCTGATTCATTAGGCCAGGCTACAAGTTGAGAGGCCTCTTCAAGATCGTCTAATAACTGCATGAAAATGATGTCACGATCTTCGCGAGGTAAATAAAGTGTTTCAGTGGATATGGGTTCAAATCTGGCAGGAACATCACCCCAGCCCTTTATAAGATCCAAATAAACAAAAGCTCTCAATGTAAGCATCTCTCCCAGTAATTGAGCCATTCTTGGATTCCTCTCAATATCTCCATAATTGCGAATTCCATCGATTGCAATATTCGCTCTTTCAATAGCCTGATAGAACATCGCCCAAGCGTTGTTTTCAGTGTTCATTTGGCTATTGTTTACGTTGGTGCTGTAATTTGTAAGCCTTACTGCTTCATGCGCAACGTCTCTTAGCCCATTTCTTACTTCTATGTCTGTATTGAGACCATACAACCCAAGGAATCTTCCTCTGTAGGCGTTTGTTTCACCAAAGGAGTGGATTATTGCAGCCATAGCTCCTTCTGTCAAGCTGGGATCTGAAAAGATCACTGATGGTTCCAGAGATGATTTCGCCGGAGTGTCCAGTGTATCATCGCAGGAGCTTATCACCAACACAAGTGATAAGATGATTGATATATTAAAAAATAACTTTTTCATTGTATTATTTATTTAAGCGTCAATTGATACTTCAATATTTTTCTATTATATGAATTTCTCCCTTTTGTTGATTTAGAAACTCAGGTTCATCCCGAATACAATTGAACGGCTTCTTGGATAAGCAGAATAATCTACTCCTGGTGTTAATGGCGTTCTCCTTCTGGTTGATACTTCAGGATCAAATCCGGTATAGTTAGTCCAGGTGTACAAGTTATAACCACTTACATAAAACCTTAAATTTTGAATGTTTACTCTGTTTACTATATCTCTTGGAAGAGTGTAACCTAGTGTCAGTGTATTAAGTCTTAGAAATGACCCGTCTTCTACGGCCCAGTCAGAGAACACGAATCGAGGCATATATGGCGACCACATGGTTGTATTAGCATTCATTGCAGCCAATTCAGCCGGATCATTACTAATCGTTCCGTCGGGAAGCAGATTGGTCCATCTTTTGCCATCTTCCATCATCGTAATCATATTACGTGAATGGTATTTGCTGGTTGAGGTATATTCAACTTTGTTTGCATTATATACATCATTGCCATAGCTCCAGTTGAATGCTGCTGACAAGTCAAAACCATAAGCTCTTGCATTTAGTGCGATACCACCGGTATGCAATGGATTTGCATCTCCAATAATGGTTCTGTCATCAAGATTTACCACGTTGTCTTCATCAGGATTTAGGTTGCGCAGTTTCTTGGTACCGGGGCGAATTGTGCCTACTACTGAGCTTGCGTTAGGTACGCCTTCTCTTAGAACCCATTCACCGTTAAAGTATCCTTCAAAGTCAGAAACTTCATAGCGTCCATCACTGATATATCCGTACATTTTCCCTACGGAACCTCCAATCTGTATCACATAGTCAGCTGGAATTTCAGTAGACGCCCAGCCTGATGACTGTTCAAAGTTCTCCATCAATCCAAGTGACTTGATTTCGTTTTTATTGAAACCAATGTTTCCACTAACTGAAAATCCGTAATTTGGCCTATCGATAGCAACCCAATTTATGGAGGCTTCAAAACCTCTGTTCTCTGTCTCACCCATATTTCTGTATTGGTCGATATAACCTGTGCCTGGAATCGGGAAACGCATTAACAAATCCTGGGTTGTATTTATATAAGCTTCAAACGAACCGTTGATTCGACCTCTTAACATTGTATAATCTAAACCAAGGTTTCTTGTAATGGTGGTCTCCCATTTTAAATCCGGATTAGCAAGAGTTCTTGAAGGTGCCCAATAACTGTCGTAGTTATTAACCCAGGTGGTTGTACTTACAGCCATAGATTGTACTATTTGCCCGGATGGGATGTTATTGTTTCCGGCTGTACCATAGCTGAACCTGATTTTAAGGTCGTCTAACCAATCTCGTGTGTTTTCGAAAAAGATTTCATCAGAAATCCTCCAGGCAAATGCAGCAGATGGAAAATACCCCCATTTGTTTCCATCTCCGAATTTTGAGGAACCATCTGCTCTGAATGTTGCACTTAATAAGTATCTTCCCATGTAATCGTAATTAGCTCTACCAAAGAAAGAAAGCAGGATGTCGTCAGGTGATAGATGGTTGGTAATTGAGTTTGCTGATCCCTGTGCAGACAGCTTTGAAGCTTCTGAAAAACCGAAAGTAGATGGGAATCCATGAACTACGGTATTATGAGATTCTTGTTCGCGGATGATATACTCCTGACCGGCTAGCACATTTACCCTATGATCGCTGGGAAGAATATTCCTGAAATTGTAATTTATAGTATTGGTGTTTCTAAATGTTTCTCGTGATTGTTTATTAAAAACAATCGCTGGCTTGTTTTGATTTTCACCCGATGGAACATTTTTTACATAATAAGTTGATGGGCCATAGAAACGATCATCTACGCTTCTAAAGTCATCCAGACCTACGTCTGATTTAATAGTTAGGTTGTCAATAATTTCCCATGCAACGCTTGCATTCAGATTATATGCAACACGGTTTTGATATCTGTCATTGTCTCTTAATGATTCCATTGGGTGTGTCAATAAGAAATCAGGATCAGTTTCCTCTGCATCAGTCAAACCTGAAACAGGAAATGGAGGATAAATCATAGCAAACTTTAATCGGGAATCTGCTGAAGAAACTTCGTTTTGTTCGTTTGCTCCACCACCATTTATCTCTGTATTGGCATACCTGAACGACAGGTCTATTGTTATTCTGTCGTTAGGGCGATTTGTCATATTAAACGAAAGGTTGTCCCTGTTGAAATTGGACATTTGCATAATGGCTCTGTCATACATGTGGGCATAACTTAAAGCATATGTCGTTTTTTCAGTACCACCGGTTAAACTAACGTTATGATTAAAAGTAAAGCCTGTTCGTCCAAAAATCTGATTCTGATAGTCGTTTGGCTGTACTTCTTGGTAAAGATCTAAGTCTTGAAAGTTTCCGTAAATATTGTTGTATCTACGCATGTCGTTTGCCAGTAAAGCTCTTTCATATTGCCATTTAGTAAAATCATATGGTGAAAGAACATCTAGAGTATTGGCGATTCTTTTCCAGGCAGTATAGGCATTGTAATTGACAGTCATTCTCCCTTCTCTTCCACGTTTTGTGGTAACAATTATTACACCATTGGCACCTCTGGAGCCATAAATTGCTGTTGAGGAAGCATCTTTTAGTACGTCAATGGACTCAATATCAGAAGGTGAAATATCTGAAATGGTTTCAACTGGAAATCCATCAACAATAAACAGAGGACTGTTGTCGCCTGTAATTGAACCTCCACCTCTAACTCTGATTCTGATTTCTGCATCAGGAGATCCTTCTGTGGCTGCTATTTGCACACCTGCTAATTTTCCGGTGATGGCTTCTGTTACATTACTAACAGGAATAGCCTGCAGAGCATCACCCGAAACAGAAGCAACCGAACCAGTTATGTCTCTTCTCTGAACCGTTCCATAACCTATTGCCACTACTTCGTCTAACCCAAAAAAACTTTCAGTTAGAACTACATTTATTTGACTTTGATTGTTTACTGCTATCTCCCTTTCATCAAAACCAATGAATCGGAATACGAGCACCGCATTTACTGCGTCGGGAACCTGCAATTGATAGTTTCCGTTAATATCGGAAACCGTGCCGATTGTCGATCCTTTAACTATAATGTTTACTCCAGGTAGCGGAAACCCTTGGCTGTCTTCCACTTTTCCCTGAACCAGAATGCTTCCTTGTGCCATAAGAGCGAGTCCAAAACTCCAAAGGCTCATAACGAATAGCATTTTAATTAAATTTTGCTTTTTCATAGTTATGTTACTAAAATTAAACAGTGAATGGTTTTTTTTCGATTTTGATATTATTCTGTTTCTTATGTGTGCAATACTAAATTTAATGAATTTTTTTCGGATTAATTCTTGTTAACTTTTTGTTTGCAATTTATACACTCTCGTTATTATAGTGGGTAGAAGAATTATCTGAATAACCGTTGCGAATTGACGTTGATATGTGTTGTGATTTGTCAAAGCATTGTAGTATAATTAGATAGTGTGTAGTTTGGTGCTGTGGAGTATGTGTTTTCTATAAGGGGAAAGTGAATTTTATAGACATTTTTTACATATGTCTTTTCTATAAGATGTAAGAAGAATGGAATGTTATCAGAAAAATATAGTAAGGATATCAGGAATTAATATATCAGTCCTCATATTATTTACTTAAAGATATATGATAAAATGTGGTATGTCTTGCTATTGATTTAACAAACACTGAATTTTCTGATTAAAGAAGAAATATTTTTCGATAGAAATGGTACTAGCTAAAAACGTCCGGAGATTATCTTAAATCATTCCGGACGTTTTTAACCCAACCTAACCCTAAACTATGAGAAAACTTAAATAGTTAACTATCAAATAGTATGCCAGCGATTTGTTGTAAAATGTCCGATAACAGATAGAACGAGTTCCAAGGTTTTGGGTGCCATTGAAAATCAATTTACAAACAGATAAAACGAATTCTATGTGAAAAATTATAAACACATGAATGTATCATTAAAAAAGAGGCTTAAACATTAAAAATTAATGCTAAGCCTCTTTTCTTCCTAAACCTAATTAACCTAACCTAAACCTATGAAAAAACTCTCGTTCTTTCAATACAAATATATGATTGAATTTAAGGAATGTCTAACTTTTAATGTTATAAAAAGTTAAAATCTGTCATAGAGAATCGGATATTTTCTTATAAATATCCAGATTGTTTAAAGGTATGATTTTTAAGTGATTCTAAAATATTTTCTCTCACTTCTCATACATCTGTTTATAATTTGTTTTTTAGTTGCTTTCGAAGTCTCGGGAGAACTCAACAGATAATCATACCCTTGTGCGGTAGCTCTTTGACTTCGTCGATCTTGCGATTCTCATGGCTCGTTTCATGGAAAACATTGGGTACTATTTGGGTTCTTGTTGTTAAATCGGACGCTATTATTTACAGGCGTACAGGTTACTTTGGTCCGGGAGGTTTGCAAGTTTCATCGACACGCTTAAACCAATGGGATTTATTGAAATATATTTGCGGTAATGTTTTGATATTATTGGCTCAAGCATGTTGTGCCTTGTGGTCTTTAAATTGAGGGCACTAATTTTATGGCAGTTTAAAGTTTTGTTTTTATTTTTAGCCGAAATTTTGAACAAAATAAATTAGGACGTGTTAAACGGATTGAGACTTAGTTGAAATCATCGGTTTTCGTTGATTCAAACCTGGTGTGTTACCTGGCTTATAGAACGGACTAAGACTTAAAATACTATGTTAGTAAAGGAAATATAAAGTATTCAAATGGCCAGATATTCAATAAAAGATCTTGAGAAAATCTCAGGTATAAAAGCTCACACCATCAGAATGTGGGAGAGACGTTATGGACTAATTGAACCTGAACGAACTCCTACAAATATACGCTATTACTCAGATTGCGATCTTAAGCGTTTATTGAATATATCCATTCTGAACCATCACGGCATAAAGATATCTCATATTGCCGGACTTTCCGATACTGAGATTCGCAGCCGGGTGCTGGATTTGTCTCTGGATGGTCGTACTAATAATGTCCAGATTGAGAGCCTCATGGTGTCCATGCTTGAGTTGGATGAGAGGAAGTTTCTTAATACCCTCTCAGCTTCTGTTATTAAATTCGGTTTTGAGTCTACAGTTGAAAGTATCTTGTTCCCCTTTCTCGAAAAGGTGGGAGTGCTATGGCAGGCGGGTACTATTTCCCCTGCTGAAGAGCATTTTATGTCAAATCTTATACGTCAGAAGCTATTTGTTGCCATCGATCATGAGATGCAGAATTCATCTGTTTCAGGCCCCAGAATCATTATGTTTTTGCCAGAAGGAGAGTTGCATGAAATTGGTCTGTTGTTTTACAATCTTTTGGCTCGTAAAGAAGGACTGGATGTTATTTACCTGGGGCCTGCAGTTCCAGTGAGCGATTTGTTGCAGGTACATCATGTCAGACCTGCTGATGCATTTATGACCTCGTTTATATCTGCTTATACAACAGAAGGATTGGAGGATTTGATGAAATTGTACAGAGAGAAATTTCCGGAGATACCTTTTCTTGTTTCGGGGTATCAAATTAAAGAATTGAACCCATCTTTACCTGATGGCTTTACTGTTATTCCCGGTGTTAAGGGTTTTAAAGATGCCATTAAGCTGGTCAAGTTCTCGGAATAGGAGTCTTTTCCACAACTGATTTACGTTTCCAACGTCCGCTCTTGTAATATATCCAGGTGCCTGCCAGACCAACCATCCAACCTGCGGGTATGCTCCACCAAATTCCGGATTCGCCAAAGTGTTTTGATAAAAACCAGGCAAAAGGAATTCTCACAATCCAGAGTGAAATCAGGGTTATAATCATGGGGATTATTGTATCACCGGCTCCTCGCAATGTTCCATGAAGCACGAACATGGAGGAGAATACAATATAAAAAGAGCAAACGATGATAAGATACTCTCTTCCCTGCCGAATGACTTCGGGATCATCATTAAAAAGAGACATCAACTGATTGCCCCAGAGTAGAACAATTAGCATTACGGCTAAACTTATGGTCCAGGCCATTTTTTGAGTAGCCCAAACGCCTTTTCTGATACGCTCTACTTTTCCTGCCCCCAGATTTTGTCCCACAAAAGCCGACAGAGCAGAAGCCAGAACCATGGCAGGCATGGCCGCAAGAGCATCAATTCTGCTGGCTGCCGTGTAGGCGGCTAAGGTGACCGTGTCAAAATTGTTGATGATTCTGATCAATCCCATTAACCCAAGAGCAACAAAGGTCTGCTGAAATCCTGTTGGTAAACCAATCTTAACGCTTTTACGGAAACTCTCAACATCAAAAGTAAGTGATTTGATGCTGAAATGAATCAGATGATCTCTTTTGTTAAGATAAAATATGGCAGAGATAAATGCGCCCATTTGTGCAATAACCGTAGCCCATGCAGCACCGGCAACACCCCATTTAAAAACAACGATGAACACAACATCAAGAACAATGTTTACAACCGTGGCAATGGCCAGAAACAACAGAGGAGTTCTGCTGTCTCCCAGTCCCCGCAAAACTGATGATGTGCTGTTAAAGCCAAAAAAGCCAACCATGCCGAGCATATAAACATTGAAATATGCCAGTGCCTGTGGCATTACATCATCTCCAATGCCCAATAATGTAAATATTTGACGGCTAAATAGAATTCCGATTATAGATAGTATAATGCCTGCTCCGAACATAAACAGGTATATGGTTCCGATAGCCTGTTTTACCTTTTCATAGTTTTTAGCACCAAAATATTGACTGATTACAATGGTGGCTCCACTCCCGATGCCAATAAAGAAAGATATCAGCGTGTAAAAAATGGGAAACGAAGCTCCTACTGCCGCCAATGCTTCTGTTCCCAGAAACTTTCCCACTATGATGCTGTCAACAATATTGTATAATTGTTGAAACAGATTACCGATAACCATTGGAAGTGCAAATCGGAAAATCAACCCGGCTTCATTCCCTGTAGTGAGATCCTTCATCAGTTAGTTTTTCCAGTAGAAACCGGAACTTTGTTCCGGCATACCGACTACAAAACAACGGAATTTTTGGGAGAAAAGGGAATTTATTATTTACAACACGTCCAAATTGGTAAACTTTTTGATTACTGAGGATTTATTTATTCAATAATTTGGAAATATTTGGTAATTTTCTATTTTTTGCATAGAGATTTGAATTGAATCCTTTTTTTACTAAAGGTTTTTGATATACTTTTGCAACGATTCAATTCTCATGTTAAAAATTAAATCATCCCATTGAAAAAAGATCTTAGCCATTTTTCCAAATATTGAAATCCTATATTGGTTATTACTGTATTCTAAAGTATTTAAATGCATTTGTATATGTATATGAGGTTTTTATTTGGACTTTTGTTTTTGATTTTTCTGATGCCACATGCGCAAGTGCATGCACAACGCCCTTTTCAGATATATTTTCCTGATTTTGTTTTGCCTGAAACCTGGTATGAAAGAGTAGGTGTCTTGGAGTTTCGGGAACAATATCGTGAAGCATTGGCTAAGCAATCTGCCGGACTGAGGCTTCAAAACTCTTTCATTCCCCATCATCCTTATCAGTTTATCCTTGAACCTCAAACTGTGCGATCAAATGTTTCGGCAGGCTTAATTCGTCAGAAAACCGGAATACTTCCTTTGAATGAATACCGTTTCGAATTTATGACTGCCCGAATTTCACGCTATAAGGCACATGCTCTTCCAGTTATATACATAAAGGAGGAGTTGCCTGATTTAACAGAGTTTCAGGCAACCGAAAGAAAGACGCCTTTTGAGAAATATCAGCACTTTCTGAATCATCCCGGTGGGAGTGATACATTGCAAACTCTAATCGCAGGTGAGGTGAAAACTGGTAGCGAAATGCGCCGTCATATTTATTATCATCATCCATATCTTGTGCAGTATGATTGGCATGAATTGCCTGATCCTCCACGAATTTTCAGAAGCAGCGAAACAATCCAATCGAGAACCGGAAGGGAAAGTCTTGAGGGACTTTTCAGGCCAAATGATATCCGTCGTCCCGACAGACTGGAGAGGGTCGCCTTAAAAAAATCACCATGGACATTTACCGGTTCGGAAAACATTCAGTTTTCTCAGGCTTATTTAAGTAACTGGGCCAGAGGGGGACAAAACTCGGTGGCTTTGTTAAGTGATTTGCGTTTGAGTGCCATATATAAGGATGATAACGTGGAATGGGAAAATACAGGTGTCCATAAACTCGGCATTATATCAAGCGAAGGAGCCAAATCACGGGTGAACGATGACTTGATAGAGTTGATGAGTAAATACGGGGTAAAATCAACAGAGAAGTGGTACTATAGTTTGTTGTTTAACTTCAGAACGCAGTTTTTTGAGGGATTTCTCGCAAGCGACACAGAAAAGGAGAATCCAATTTCCGCTTTTATGGCTCCTGCCTATTTCTCTCTTGCAGCGGGTATGGATTACAGGGTTAAAGATTTTACCCTGCTGTTATCACCTCTTACATCAAGGATGACAGTGGTTCTTGATACCGCGAAAATTAATCAAACACGCTATAACATCGACGCCGATAAAAAGTCCAATTTCCTAACGGGGGGATCTCTTCAGAATAACTTTAGATGGAAACTGGCTGAAGACATGACTTTTACCTCCAGAATGAACGTTTTTTATGACTACTTTGCAAAAGATGAAAATATCCAGGCCGAATGGGATCTGGTGTTAGATATGCGAATAAACGTGTTTTTGAGTACCCGCCTCACCGGTAGCTTCAGATATTATGAAAGTGAATCCAGTAAATTGCAGATCAGGCAAGGGCTCAGTCTTTCGTTCCGGTATAATTTCTGACACGGTTAGTTGATTAATATTATTACCTTTGTATAAAAGATTCTGTTTATGATAAAATCAATGACCGGATTTGGCAAAGCTGTTTGCGATCTCCCTGCAAAGAAAGTACATATTGAGATTAAATCCCTTAATGGAAAACAACTGGATCTCAACCTCAGGATTCCTGTTTTATACCGTGAAAAAGAGCATGAGATCCGAAACCTGATTGCCGGCCGACTTCAACGGGGGAAAGTTGATTTAACCATTGTTGTTGAATCTCTGATGCCCGATAACTTGCCGCAAATTAATAAAACTGTTTTTCAGGATTATTACAACCAGTTAAGCGCTATTTCAGGAGAATTAAATATAGGTGGAAGTTCAGATTTTATAAGAACCATCATGATGCTTCCCGATGTTTTAAAAACCGGGCAGGCTTCGTTGGACGAAAAAGAGTGGTCAGACATAAAAGACACCATTGAGGCGGCCATCGAATCCATCGATGGGTATCGTTCTCAAGAGGGGCGTGCACTTCAGGAAGATATTACGAGCCGGCTGGATCATATCGAAGATTCCATGAATCAGGTATTGCCCTTTGAAAATCAGCGACTGGAGAGAATAAAGAGCCGCATCAGAGAGAATCTTACGGAGGTAATTGACAGCAGCAAGATTGATGAAAACCGTTTTGAGCAGGAGCTTATTTACTACATTGAAAAACTTGATATTACCGAGGAAAAAGTGCGATTGAAGAATCATCTGGATTATTTTAAGGAGACCATGGGAGAGGAGCAACCCGTTGGTAAAAAGCTGGCATTCATCAGTCAGGAAATTGGCCGGGAAATCAACACACTTGGTTCCAAAGCCAATGATGCCGATTTACAGCGTCTGGTTATAAAAATGAAGGATGAACTTGAAAAAATAAAGGAACAAACTCTTAACGTACTGTAATGCAGAAAGGTAAACTGATCATATTCTCGGCTCCTTCCGGTTCGGGGAAAACCACCATTGTAAAGCACCTTTTAAGCAAAAGTCTCAATCTGGCATTTTCAGTTTCGGCCACCAGCCGAAACCCTCGGGTAAACGAGAAAAATGGTGAAGATTACCATTTTTTGAGCAATGAAGAGTTTCAGCAGAAAGTGGCAAACGATGAATTTCTGGAGTGGGAAGAGGTGTATCAGGGAACGTGCTACGGCACTTTGAAAAGTGAAGTAGAACGTTTGAGAAATCAAGGCAAAAACGTAGTTTTTGATGTGGATGTGGTAGGCGGCGTTAACATCAAGCAATATTATGGAGATGAAGCCCTGGCCATCTTTATTCAACCACCATCTGTTGATGAACTTCGGAGAAGGCTTGTTGTTAGAAATACCGATGCCCCCGAGGTTATTGAAAAACGAGTTGCCAAAGCTGAAAAGGAGTTGACCTACTCCTCCGGTTTTGATAAAATTGTTGTGAACGACATCCTTGAAAAGGCTTGTGATGAGGTGGAAAGTTTGGTTAAAACGTTCGTTTTAACCAATACTAAGCACTAGTAAAGCAGTGTTGAGGTGTTTTTCATCCCCTTGATATTTCGCATTCTAGCCCCAAATATTCAACCATAAACTAACTCTCAACTCTCAACTCTCAACTATAAACCCTTCAACCCGATACCTCTAAACCCTCAAAATAAATTAAAATGCTTGATTCGGCCAAAATAAAAACCGGTCTTTTTTTCGGTTCTTTTAATCCTGTGCACATCGGGCATATGGCATTGGCCAACTACATCCTGGAATATTCTGACCTATCTGAAATCTGGTTTATTGTAACGCCGAGTAATCCTTTAAAAGAATCGCAAGATTTGGCTGATGAAAATCTCCGGCTGGAGATGGTGAAAATTGCCATTGTAGATGAGCCTCGATTTTCGGTCAATGATATTGAATTCTCCATGCCCAGACCATCCTACACCATCGATACTCTCTTCGCTTTAAAGGAGAAGCATCCCGACAGACAATTTTCAATTATAATCGGTAGTGATAATCTGGTTCATCTTGAAAAATGGAAAAATCCTGAAGTCATCATCACCACCTTCAATGTGATTGTATATCCGCGTCCTGGATTTGACGCCGGAACTGCCAAATACTTCAGAGACAATGTTTCTCTCATTGATGCGCCGCTGTTGGATATCTCTTCTACCTTAATCAGAGATGCAGTTGCAGAGAAAAAGAGTATGCGTTTTCTGGTTCCATGTGGGGTTTACGAGTTTATTCTGAATCATAATCTCTATCGCGGATAGTTTATTTTGAAATGATCCTCCGGATCAATCAAACTGCTCATTTTCCAAGCTTTTGGCAATGTTTTTATACTCCTTTGCTTTTTTTGTCTCACCCAGTTTGGCGCAAACCTTGCTTAGTGCTTTGTAAGCTTTGGGATTACTGTTTCTGAGGTTAATGGCTTCCAGCAAGTCCTGATGGGCTCCGGAAAGTTTATTGAGTTCCAGTCTGATTTCGCCACGAAGCAGAAGTGCCTTAAAGTGTCGCTGTTTCTGCTTTAGAATGGATGAGCAATCGGTTTCAGCCGATTGATAGTCGCCCGTTTTAGTTAGCAAAAGAGCACGACGCAGCAGTGCTTCAATGAAATGGGGATTCAGTTTCAAAGCTTTATTGAGGTTGGCAATGGCTGATCTGGTATCGTTGAATTTCACTTCGCACTCATTAGCCATTAGGTAGTACTCCCTTGCAAATTCCTCCACGTTGTTTCTGTTGGTCTCCAACTGTGCTTCCAAATCTGATATGCGATGCTTATAATGATTGATGAACTGCAATTCCCTCACAATGAATCGTTGCATTTCTGCCTTGTCCAGATCGTTTCGGTAGCTAACCGCTTTTGAGAAATGTTTTACAGCATCCTGCCAGTTCTGACTTCGGAATGCACCTAATGCCATCAGGTAGGCACTGTCTGCTTTGGCTTTACGCAACTCCTCTTCGATGAGTTGCTTGTTGTTTGCCGCTTTGGCAAACTGCACCACCTCGTTGTTCACAATGATGTCGCTCTTTACCACCGGTGTTTTAAGAACCATCCCTTCCAGTGAACGGCAGCGGCTGAGAGCAACATAAAGCTGTCCGCCGGCAAAAGCCCCTCCGCTGAAATCAATCACTACCTTATCGAATGTGAGACCCTGGCTTTTATGGACGGTTACCGCCCAGGCCAATCGAAGCGGAAATTGGTTAAAAGAACCAATTTCTTCTGCAATGATTCGGTTGTTTTTCTCGTCGTATTTATATCTCAGGTTTTCCCATTTCTCTTTAGTGACCAGGTGTATGTTGTCATTTTCGAGTCTTACATAAATGCCATCTTCATCTATATCCTCTACAATTCCCAGACTGCCATTAAACCAGCGTCGCTCAATGTCGTTTTTTACAAACATAACCTGAGCATTTTCTTTTAAAATCAGCCGCTTTAAGGTAGGAAGACTCGATTCGGGAAATTCTCCGGAAATGGTTCCTTCAAAGGAAAATTCCACTCCTTCCAGTTCGTTTAGTTTTTGGTCGTTGATGTAATCTACCGTATCTCTGCGTGTTGCCAGCGTAATGAAGAGTTCGTCTGTAGGCGTTTGAAAATGAGGATTAAGCCTCGAATTGATCGTTTTTAATTCCAGATCGGAGGCATTTTTAATTCTGATTTTATCCAGAATGTTTACAAAAACCGGGTCGTTTTGACGGTAAACCTTTTGCAACTCGATCTGAACCAAAGGGATTCGGCTAAAAACCTGTGCCGAGAAAAAGTATGGCGTTCGGTAAAAGCGGTTGAGGATTTGCCATTCGTCTCTTTTCACCACAGGCTCAAGCTGAAATGCATCGCCAACCAAAAGCATCTGTTTACCTCCAAAGGGAGCTGTTTTGTTTCCCGTATAAACCCGCAACACTTGGTCTATGAAATCAAGGATATCGCAGCGTACCATGGATATTTCATCAATGATGATGAGTTCCACTTCTCTGATAAGCTGCATTTTTGCTTTGTTGTATTTCAAAAAGTCATAAATTCGTCTCTCTTTGGTTGACAAATCGGGATCGTTTGGCAGTATGGGCCGAAAGGGAACTTTAAAAAATGAATGGATGGTAACTCCACCGGCATTGATGGCTGCTATTCCTGTTGGAGCCAGTACAATATGTTTTTTATGCGTGTTGTTACACACGTATTTCAAAAATGTGGATTTTCCTGTTCCTGCACGGCCTGTGAGGAAAACGGAACTGTTGGTATGTTGAATAAGACGCAAGGCATCCTGAAACTCAGGATTGTTGGTGTCTATATTTTGAGGTAATTCACTCATTTTTTATTCTTCCTCTTCCATCATGGATCCGGGACCAATCCCGTAACGTTTAATTACATTGTATGCCTCGAATATGCCAAGTTCTCCGGCCTTACTTAAATCAAGAGTTCCTTCTATTTCCTGCTCCATGAAAATTCTGATCAGTCCTCGGTTAAACCAGGCCTCTCCAAAATCGGGACTGAGTTCTATGGCTTGGCTGAAATAGAGGAGTGCTTCTTCAAAATTTCGTTGGGTGGCGTATATCATTCCAATATTAAAATGAGCAAAAGCAAAATCGGGATTGATGGTTTTGATTTTCTGTAAATCAGAAATTATCAGGTCGTAATCCAGTATACGTCGCTCTCTTTCACTTGGTTGAGTTGGCGGTCTTGTCGTTGTGGTTCTCACATCAAGTCTTTGGGGTGATTCAGGGGTTTCTTCATCCAGAGATCGAACCAACTCCACCATTTTAAATCGTGCGTAGGCACGATTTAGGAGTGCCAGATAATTCTCAGGATTAATCTCAAGCACTCGGTTGTAATCATTCATCGCATTGTTCAGATTCAAAACCGACTGATAAAGAGCACCCCGCGCCAACAGGTAGCCCTCAATGTCCCTGCTGTCTGGATTCTCGTTGATATATGTGGTTAATCTGTTAATCTCTTCAAACACCCCGGCCGAAGTCGTTCTTTCCAACTCCTTTTCACGATTGGATATTTGAAGTGGCCTGTCGGTTATTCTCCGTCTATTAAATCCATCCAGATCAATATTGAAATATCGTAAGCGATGTACGAGGGTATCTCCCGGGTAATATGTAAGTCCAAATACCGGTTCAAGGTCAATCACCACATTGCGGTATTGAATTCTGCCTCTTAGAGAAGTACCTGCCAGCTCCTCGGGTTGTTCGCTTCCAAAGTCATCAAGAACTGCAATTCTATCATAGTTGCGGATGTCCCGGTCAGATTCCCGTCTGGTGGCTTTACGTCCCCCGGTTTCTTCATCTTCTGATTCATTGCTGCCTATAGTTTCAGCGCGGTCGGAGGCTTGTCTGCGATCCATTTCCAGACTCATGGCTGTGCCATAGTCCAATTCTGCACCCCGTCTGTCGCCCAACAGATGTTTTACCTGCGACCGGTTATAATAAACAGGGGCAAAATCGGGATGGTTATCGGCCACAATGTCCAAATCGGCCAGGGCGTTTTCCAACTGTCCGGTTTCCATATATAAAAGCGCCCGGTTGTAAAGGGTCAGTAAGTCGTCGGATCGCAAGGCAAGAACTCTGGAGAAATCATCAATGGCTCTGTTTAGGTCACCAACTTGTGCCCTGAGGATTCCACGGTTGTGGTAGGCCAACGCATTACGAGGTTCCAGCTCAATTACTTTGTCAAAATCTTCTACGGTACCACGTAAATCATCCAGTTGGTATCGGATGAATCCTCTTGTCATGAACAGCCGGCCATCTTCGGGACGAAGCCGGATGGCTTCGTTCAGGTCTTCCAGTGATTTTTCAAATTCAGACAACTGATAATTAACAATGGCTCTGTAGGTAAATCCTTCAGGAATATAGGGGTTTATTTCGATGGCTCTGGTAAAATCTGATAATCCTCCAATGGTATCACCTGCGGAAACTTTTGCGTGTCCACGATTCAGCCAGGCATTGACAAGGTTGGGAGCGAGGCGTATGGCCTGAGAGTAGGTTTCAACGGCTTTTTCGTACTCTTCGGCATTGATGTAGGCAATTCCGATGTTTGTGATCAGATTAACATTTTCGGGGTCGATTTCAAGGCCTCGCCTGAAATCGGCAATGGCTTCGTTGGTTCGGCCAAGGCGTTGGCGAATAATTCCCCGAAGGTTGTATGCATCTACAAAAAACGGATTTCGATCAAGAGCCAGAGAACAGTCTGCCTCTGCACCTTTTAAATCGTCGAGGTAATATTTTCCCTGCGCTCTATATAAATAGGGTCTGCTCAGATAGGGTTTTGTCCTGATTACCTGATTAAAATATTGTATGGCAAGAATGTAATCTTCGAAAAAGAGAGCATTCCGTCCTATGATGGTCATTCGGTCGGTGTCGATCTGGGCCTTAACCGGAGCTGCCAGCAAAAGCGGTATGAGTAATATGTATAGTTTTCTTACCATTCGGTGTTTTATATCAAGTACACAAATATAAAATAAATTACAACAGCAGAATGTTCAACAGGCTAATAGATAAAGTCTGTTGATAGTCGGGTTTCGTTGCCAACGTTATCGGTGGCAACAATCTCCAGCGTATGGCGCTGGCCTTTGTTGATTCTGAATTTATCAAAAAAACCAATGAGTAGGTTGTTTTTCGGATCATACTCAAAAAGTGCCCACTCGCCATTAATGGTCGCTCTGTAGCTGGCAATGCCACTGAAATTGTCTCTGATATCAACCCTGATGGCATCCCGGTTTGAATAATTACGTCCGGCGGGAATGTTCAGCAACCTCAGTGTTGGAGGGGTTTCGTCGGTGGTAAGGCAGTAGGTTCCTGCATCGCGCGTGCGTACCACCATTTGATTTCCTCTGCGCGTGCCACCTGCATAAATGAGAGATCCATTGTTTCCAACCCTGGCGGCTGTAAGTCGCTGGTGGTTTAGGTATTGATGAGGAATGGGAATGGTAATCTCAAAAAACTGATGGATGGGGACATTTTCGTTCAAGACCGAAAAGTGTTGCCCAATGCCAACTCCGGGATTGGGTATCACATTGAAATCAGCTTTTACACGGGAGTAAAAGCTGTTGGCCGGAAAACTCACCCCGAAATCGCCAAAGGAATCACTCCATGCACTTGCCGGATGAAGTGTCTCCATTTTTGGTGCTGCCGAGACTTCTGGAATTCGTGGCGGGTTTGTCCCATGTATGTTGAATATGAGTTGCGACAGGTTGCCGGCAGCATCCTTAACTCTGTAATGAAACTGACGGGATTCGCCTGAGGTCATGGCCACAACGCCGCGGGATGCCCCGGTTTGATATATGTCAAGTTGATTGTTTTCGTCCAGAAAACTCTTTTGAATGACCTGACGATGAGTACGGCGTCGTTTAAAATCTATGTGACTGTTTAGGTAACGGGTTTGACTAAAAAGAAAACCATCCAGTCTCGATTTAAACCAAGGTTGTTCGTCCACAATTAGTTGAATGGAATAAACGCTGCATTTTCGCCAGGAACCGGTAAAATAATCCAATGTTTCAATACCTACACCTATTTGTCCGGAAGCTTCGACTCTGGGATTTCCGCGCAGGTGAAACCTGCCGGAATGAAACACCACGGGGAGGTAAAGTGGTTCGCTTTTTCCATTCACCCTGCTCTGTTCATTCAAAGGGTATATAACCACAGCTTCGATGTGCGGAGGAACATCATCCTTAACGGGAAAATCAAAAAAATGAACATTGATGGGTTTTTGCGTGTCGGTTTCACGAATTTCGAAATGCAAATGCGGACCACCAGAACTTCCAGAATTGCCTGAATATGCGATGATCTGACCCCTCTTTACCGGAATTTCGCCCGGTGCAAAACTCTCATCAATGGCGAAGGATTCCTTTTCGTACTGGATGTTTGTAACAATCTCCTCGATGCTTTTAGAAAACCACTCGGCATGTGCATAAACCGATGAAAATCCGTTGGGATGATTCACATATATTGCTTTTCCAAATCCAACCGGCGAAACAGCTATGCGAAATACATACCCGTCGTCGATGGAGTAAATGGGAAGTCCGGTTTTACCATGCGTTGTAAAATCAACCCCTGAATGAAAATGGCTGCCTCTAAGCTCTCCAAAACTACCACTCACCACCAGATCAATGTCCAGTGGCATATGAAAATCCCATCGCGGGTAGTTGTATTGTGCCCTGCTTAAAGTGGGTGAAATATATAAAGCGCTAATAATTATCAAAAACAGTCCGGTACACCTTGCCATATTATATCGTAATTTTAAATTTCATTCAACATTATCACCAAAATCCAGGGCCTGTTCCGGCCGTTCTCCGGTTCCGCTTTGCGGAATTACGCTGCGCTTCATCTCCGTTCTCCGTTCTCCGTTCTCCCTGCTACCTTGTCACCCTCCAACCATAAACCCAAAACCATCAACCCTGACCTCAAACTTCAAACCTCATATCCCCGTCGCTAAAATAACCAATGCGATGCAATTTCCAGACCATTTTTTAAAAAGTTTTGATCTGTTTTGGACTGATTTTTGGAGCAGTTAAAGCAACCATACATTTTTTTTTCATCTAACGGTTGAGTGAGATAGTTTTAGTTTGACAAAAAACAGGAGGATATAAAAGATGAGAAAGTTAATGTTACCATTCGTTACAATTTTAGCAACTATGTTTTTGTTGCAGGGGTGTTTAAAAGATGATGATAGTTACTCGCTTGGAAAGTACTGGGTAACTACCGGCACCATTGAGAAAGGGGACATCTCTCCCTATGTTGTTGTCGCCGATAACGGCGACAGGTTATTCCCGTCGGCTACGGCTGTTCCCCATTTTAAAACTAAAGACGGACAACGGGTATGGATCAGTTATACCATACTGGGTGATGCCGAAGGACAAATTGATCACTATGTAAGAGTGAACGATCTGTCGGAGATTCTGACAAAAGGCATTCTGGAACTTACTCCCGAAAACGCCGACAGCATTGGCCATGATCCCGTAACAATCAGGGATTATTGGTTCACGGGCGATTTTCTCACTATCCGATTTATATACGGAGGCGGAGGGCGTATCCATTTCATTAATCTGGTTCAGGATGTGGAAAATCCGGTTAACGAAGAGGGGCTTCCCATTTTGGAATTCAGGCATAATAGAAACAATGACCCTTACAACTACAAAATGTATGGTACTGTATCCTTTAATTTGGAAACTTTAAAAACAGAAGAACAGGATGAGGTTCAATTTGTTCTGAAGGCTAAATCGAGTGGAGATAGGGATGATTTTGAGAAGGTGTTGACATTTAAGTACGACCATTGATTGAGCCTTGGTGCAATGTGGGACATCCCGTGCGTCTGGAAAAGTTCAGCGCACGGGATGTTGTATATTTATCATCACAATATCCTGTAAATCAAATTTGAGAAAAACTGAATAAATTTTTTGTGATTTTTTTATTGAAAATGATTTTTGTATTCGTTCAAAGTTCCTATATTTGCACCGCGTTTGAACGAAACGCATTTGATGAACATTGATTCCGTAGCTTAATTGGATAGAGCACCTGGTTACGGCCCAGGAGGTTGGGGGTTCGAGTCCCTCCGGGATCACAAAAAAAATAGAACAAGCCCTTGTAACATTATATGTTGCAAGGGCTTTTCTGTTTATTGCTTCTTTTATTATTAGTCTGTAAATCTTCATTCGCCAAAATAGGGCGTTCATTTATTTGAAGGGAAATCCGGGCAAGATAAAATGTGGTGCTATAAAGATGTTTGACAAAAATTGTTTATCAGGACTGGCTCTGCAAATCAACTCCCTGTTTTCCCGGCATTCTGGATGATGGTCTGAATCTCTTGCGATCCGTCGAGCTCTTCTGTAAACCAACTTCTGGAATCCCATACGGAGTAACGCTTCCCAAATCATCTCATCGCAAAACCCATCTTCAAACTTTGCATAAATATCGGGGCGTGAACAGGGGGAATGATTGCACAGAATGTTCCCGAAGTTCCGTATGATGGCATGATTGGTACATTCACACCGGGCGAAATGCTTCTGATAAAACGCTTTTCTTTGTTCCACTAATCGAATATCACTCGCAATTGGTCAATTGTTGGGTGGGTATTTTACTTTTTTTATTAGATTTAAGGTGTTTTTGATAATTAGGATTAATACACAATTTGCTTTTTGAGATTTATAATGTAATTGTGATAAATAATAGTTAGGGGCAAGTGTAGTTGACCAAGCAGCACAAGGTTTAACTAAATTTCGACATATGAAAAATATTCGATTTTTGATAATTTCCATTACTAGCATTTGGATAAGTAGTTGTGCTTCTCTAAAACCGCCGATTATCATTAAAAATGAATCTATTGAAGCCTTCAAATTCTTTTATATAACACCCACAGTCGGTTTGACCTCAAGTTCTGGTGCTACATATGGTGGACAATATTATTCTTCCAGCAAGAGTGTTAATCCAAGCGATGTTATCACAGGAATATTAACAAAAGAAGGTTTAATTAGATTGCCTGAATTAAAACGAGAATTAAATAACCAAACTCTAATTGTTAATTACGGAGAAAGTGGCAAAAGAAATATCGCTGGTGGACTTGGTGGATATACAATTGAAGTTACTATACAATTCATTTCTGCTGAATCACATACACTAATATGTTCATGTACAGCAGAAGGAATAGGAGCAACTGAAGCAGATGATATTAGAAAAGCAATAACCCGTTGTTTGACAGGGTTATTAACAAAATAAAAATGCCAACGTACAGACAAAATATGGAAATTTATGCACAACATTATTATTATTTCTTCATTCCATAAAAACCTTGGAAAATGTAACCCCAATGAATTATATAAAATCATAGAAGAAATACAACCAGGAGTAATATTTGAAGAACTTTGCTTTGAAACTTTTTCTATGGTATATGCTGACAATTCCATTCCTAATACAATAGAAGCGATTGCAATTAAGAATTATATACGAAATTATTCTGTAAAACATTTCCCTGTTGACACATACCCATTAGATGAAAGAGACCTTTTTAGTGGAGCTGATAAAATCGCAAATAGAAGTCCTGAATATATAAACCTTTGGAATAAACAAATATCAATGATTACAAACCACGGGTTTGACTTTATAAATAGTAATGCATGTTATGAACTTCTGGACAAAATTAGTGATATTGAAAAAAAGGTTTTAACAGAAATAAATGATATAAAACTATCTCGTGAATATGAATCAGAAAGAGCACTTAATAATAACCGAGAATGTGAAATGTTAAAGAACATTTATGATTACAGTAGAAAAAATGATTTTAACATCGCTGTTTTTATTTGTGGGGTTGAACACAGAAAACCTTTAAAGAATAAAATTCAAGAAAAAGTGACTAAAGAAGAATTGAATATAAATTGGAAATTTTACAATGACAATTGACAACTAATTAAACACCAGCCCCTAACAGGCAATATAACCAATGGCGGGCGCAGTGGTAGCTTGAAACAGTCTGCCACGCATCAAGTTTTGTAACGGTTGACAGGGATGTCGCCCGCATTCCGCCACTGGTCATATTGCAATCCGTTGGTCAAAAGGATCTTGGTTCGAGTTTTGCCAGTTTGATATTCCGGAACGTGTTGCCCCCTTATATCTGTTATTAAGTTGGATTTTATTTTTTTGTGATCAAAAAAGATTACTAAAAGAGTAGTATATGACAGGAAAAACAAAATCAATGAGCCACCAAATTAAGCAATTGTAAAAATGGCTGAATAATATATCTTATTTTGCGTGGGGCTTGTCAAGCCATTTTTCTTCTTGTAAAATATCAAAGCTACTTTTGATATTCTTGTAGTAATCTTCAGATAGTCTATTCCAAATCCATAGGGATAAAACAAAAAACAGAAATGAAAAATGAAATACATAGAGGAAATACGGAGCCGTTGTTTGCATCATGAGGTAGTATGTCAAGAAAGAAAAGAACAGAAAAAAGAAGTTTATAATCCAAGATCGGCATAATCTTAATCGTGTTCTGTTGTAAACTATCTGTTCTTCTAGATTAGAGGAACAACTTATAATATAAGTTATCATCGGTTTTGGGTAAATAATATCTCTTTTTTTTCCAAAATCTTTTTCGTTTGGGTATTTATTGTCATTTGGAAATACCTTTGAAATTTTTTTCTCCTCAAATCCTATAAAGAAATGATAACCCAAGCGATCAATCATGATCCCCAAAACATAAGCGAACACTGCAAGCAGAATTAAAGACGAAGATGAAAAATCTTTGAATATAATATTTTCTAAATCCAGACCACAAAAAGCACAAATAAAAGCTATTATCCAGGTAACTCCTCCTATACCGGTGATCAATAATTCGATAAATATTTGAGTGGTCGTCATTTTATGAAATTTATTAGAAATAACTTTTCTTAATTAGAATATTTCAAAATTTAGGACTGAATGGGTTTTAGTTACAATAGTATATTGACCAAACGTTAAAATTTTTTGACTAAAACTTCAATACCGATAATTTTGTTAGCTGCTAGTAGTTCATGACTCATTGTGCTGCGTGTATATTGGTTGGAAGATTGATGCGTTTACCAGCGTTATTGAAACGCTGGAGCAAAGACTTTTCTTCAAAGCATGTTGGCTAGTAATTGTTTTGAAATTCGCCAATCATCCACACCAATACAAATTCAAATTCAAATGCGTTTTATCCCAACTCGGGAGTAAATTCTAAATAATCACCACCAAATTTTATTGAAGCGCAGTTAGTTGTTCTTTTTTACAGGTTAAAATACTGTATCCTTCACAAGCTTTCTTTGCAAATAAGAGATCCTGAATTTTGCATCCACGAGTAAAATGTACTTTTATTTTCAAAAAAGATTAAATTATTTATTTCATATTTATATATTTGTTTGCAGATACGGTTGAATTGCGTTCTTGAGATTTGTTAAGTAATTAGTAATCACAGCTAAGTATCTATTGGGTTATGAAACCAACCTTTTTTATAATGACTGAATATATATATATATCTGAATCTTTAATAGTTTAAATTACACTTAAAATCTATGAAATCTCAAAAACTCAGTGTTCTGGAAAAAATCGGTTATGGTTCCGGTGATGCCGCTGTAAATGTGGTAATCTCCTCCATGTTCCTTATCATCAGCTTTTTTTATACGGATGTTTTTGGTCTCAAACCCAAAGATATGGCGCTCATGTTTTTATTGGTGAGGCTTATTGATGCAATAACCGATCCCTTAATGGGACTCATCACCGATAAGTTCAAAACCAGATGGGGACGCTACCGTCACTATTTTCTTTTCCTATCAATTCCTTTTGGCATTTCGGTATTTCTCACCTTTACAACCCCGGAATTTGACTATGCCGGGAAAATGATTTATGCCTATCTCACTTATATTTTCGTTACCATCATGTTTACCTCGGTTACTATTCCTTATATATCGTTAATAGGGGTTTTAACCAGCGATCCACAGGAGCGGTTGTCGGCAAATGGATACAGGCTTTTCTTTGCAAAAGTGGCCGCTTTTGGGGTGTCCATTATTGTCCCCATCCTTTCAAAATATTTGGGTAAAATAGATTGGGCCACTTTTTCTGTAACCATGGAAAGTTTCTCTATAAAGTTTGTTTACGACACAATAGCCGGAGATCCTGATTTATCAAAAGGGTATCAACTGGCGATGGGGTTAATGGCACTTATTGGTACTTTACTATTTCTATTTTCTTTTGCAACTACAAAAGAGAGAGTGGAGCATGTTGTTGACAAAAAAACACTTTTTGAACAGTTTAAGTTACTCATCAAGAATGGACAATGGACCCTTCTGTTTGGTGTTTGTTTTATTGGAACTGTAGGGTATGTTATACGTAATTCAGTGGCCATTTATTATGCAAAATACTATTTGGGAGGCAGTGCCGAGGTACAGGCTATGTTTATGGCTACTGGAGTTGGGGCTGCTATTCTTGCAATGATAGCATCAACTTACATTACCAAATACTATTGTAAGGTAAAATTATTTAAATGGTCTCAACTTGCAGTCGGAGTAATTAGTTTAGCTTTGTTTGTTTTGGTGCGTCCGGGAAATATGATGTTGGCCTTCCCGCTATATTTTATACTCTCTTTTGTCGTGGATTTACATGCTCCTGTTTTCTGGTCCGCCATTGCTGAAGCAGTTGATTATGGCCACGCAAAAACCGGGAAGCGAGTTTCAGGTCTGGCCTTTGGGGGCATCTCTTTTGCTCAGAAGTTGGGAATGGGAATAGCCGGAGCTGCAGTTGGATTGTTGCTCCATACATTTGAATATATTCCACAAGCTGATGTTCAAAGTAGTTTAACTCTTACCGGGCTTGCACTGATGTTGACCGTAATTCCTGGCTTGTTTCATACACTTATGGGTATGATGATGTTTCGTTATAAAATCACCGATAAATATTATGAGGGAATCAAAGCCAAACTTAAAATTTAGTTATATGGAAAAATATAATTCAAACAAACCTCTGATTGAACAAAGAGCCGATCCGTTTATCTATAAACATACCGATGGATTTTATTATTTTACCGGTTCGGTGCCTTCCTATGATCGCATAGAGCTTAGAAAGGCAAAAACCATTGATGGTTTAAAGGATGCGAAAACATTTGATGTTTGGCATAAACGCGAAACAGGCATTATGAGCCAGCATGTTTGGGCTCCTGAAATCCATTATCTGGATGGGAAGTGGTACATCTATTTTGCGGCCAGTAAAGTGGACGATATATGGAGGTTAAGGCCCTATGTTCTTGAATGTAAAGGACAGGATCCTTTAAGCGACGAATGGATTGAACTGGGACAGATGCAGGCAGCTGATGGCGATGAAAAATCTTTTATTGATTTTTCATTGGATGGAACTGTCTTTGAAAATAATGGGAAGAGATATTTCAGTTGGGCTGAGAAAACCGGCGGGCAATTTGCTGCTTCAAATCTATATTTGGCCGAAATGGAATCGCCAATCAAGCTTAAAACTCCTCAGTTTATGCTGACTACTCCGGATTATGATTGGGAGAGAATTGGTTTCTGGGTAAATGAAGGTCCGGCAGTGATCAAAAATAGTGGTAAGGTTTTTATAACATTTTCGGCAAGTGCCACCGGTGCATGCTATTGTATGGGCATAATGGAGGCCGATGAAGGCTCGGATCTTTTAGATAGGAATTCATGGAAGAAATCCAGGTATCCGGTACTGAAAACTGACTATCAAAAGAAGATTTTCGGGCCTGGCCACAACTCTTTTACAGTGGCCGAAGATGGAACGACTCCCTTATGTGTTTATCATGCCAGAGATTATGAAGAGATTGTTGGTGATCCTTTGTATGATCCCAATCGTCATACCAGAGTTTTGCCAGTGAAATTTGACGATGAAGGGAGACCCCTTTTTGAATTGTGGTAGTTGCTGTAAATAGATGTCCATAAGTGAGTTGTAGCAAGTATCTTGAATAGTAGGGAGGTTATTTTTGAATATTCAAAAATAACCTCCCTACATTTTTATAGAGTATGATCAACTATTTTGATTTTATACAAATACTGATTAATTTGGATGTGTATCCATATCCATGATTTATATGACGGTTGTCTGATGAACAACTCTATTAATTTTAATTCCATGGCTGAATTCACCAATACAAAAGCCGTTCGAATTGCAAAGCTTAAAGAGGTTTCCAAACTTCTTTTAGAAACCGGTAATGCAAATTCTTTCATTACGACTAATAAGGAATTCATTTCAACTGTAATACCTTCCGATTTCATTACTCTTTTTGACGAAGTGATTAAGGATGGATTTCCAATGGGTGATGTTAAAATATTGACAAATAAATTGTTGAATATATTTCATATCCCTATCCGAGAATATGAAAGGGTGGTGCCTAAATCTGACTCATTTTTAGGAGTGCTCGAGCAGAACAATCTTATTATGACTGAGCTATTGGATAAGATTCGTCCGGTTTTTTGAATCATTTATGAAGTCTCGCAGGAAATTTCCGGTATTAAAAAGCAGGAAGGAGAGAAGCGGCTTTTGGATTGATAAAAGCATTTCAGCGTTTGTAATTTCAATCTTTAGAAGTTATTATTGGCTGCTGTCATGATTAGGTAAACTGCGAATCCTACCAAAAAAGTACCACAAATTCCTATCAAAATTCGATAAACCTGATCGGTAAACAGTTTTTTTCCTTTACTTACAGCCGTTGAAATAGCTGTGTACCAGATGTAATCACCTGTAATATGTCCTAAAAAGAAGAAGACAATCCCGGGTAACCCAAATGTTTGTGAATAAAATATGTAACCAATTCCGATGGTTGCCCACCAGATGATCCAGTAAGGGTTGGCAAGGCTCATGAGAGCACCTGTTATAAGTAAATTGCCTTTTCTTTCAGTTCCTTCTTGGGTGTTTACCGATAGGGTAGGTAGAGAGCGAAACATGCCCCAGGCCATCCAAAACATGATAGAGCCCCCAAGTAAAGCACTTATGAGGAAAAACAAATCATGTTTGAGCACAGGAGCCAATCCCAGTAAAAGCCCGGTAATCAATAGCAACTCTAAAATAGCATGTCCGGTAATGAGCAGGGGGCCTGCCATAGCTCCACGCTTGCTGCTTTCGCTGATGGTGACTGTGAGCAAAGGACCAGGCATCATGGCACCTGAGAATGCGATGATGAGTGAGGTGAAAAATATTGTTGCCAGAGATGTTAGCATTGGTTTTGGTAATTAACTTTGGTTCAACAGATACAAAGCTATTTATTTTAATCAATTCAACAAATTTTCTCTTTCTACTGATTTTATCTGTAACTATTAGTTATAAATTTTCGTTAATTAAATAGAGAAAAAAATCTTTAATTAATTTAAAAATGTTAATTTTGGCTTCCGAAAACAGGGCTAAATTTCATTGTTTACAGGTGGTTTGCCTTACTATTTTATGTTTTGCAACATATCCAGGAGTTATTAAAGAAGTTTTTCTTTAATTCGATTGATTAAGTTGCAGAAATATAGATAATTGGTGAGATTGGTTTGCTTCTTGATGGTAGCTTGTTAATTATCCTTAAATTGGCCTTATTTATAATTGCTTGATATATTTTTATCATTGAAATTTAATAGAATATTTAACTCAGAGGGTCGATAGATGTATCGTTGTTATGATTGTTTAATCGTCAGATTCCCTATAGTATAAAGTAAATATTAATAACTTATATAAAAAAATCCTATGAAAAAGTATCTGATTACCGTGAATGAGAAACAGTACGAAGTTGAAGTTGAAGAGGTGAGAGCTACTACAGCAAGAGCCGTTCAAACATTAAAGTCAGCACCAAAATTGAAGACTCCGGTAACCGCCGGAAATGGAAACGGAAATGGAAAAGCTGCTGCAGCTGCCTCCGGTGGTCATAAAGTTTCAGCACCCATGCCCGGAAACGTTTTTAAAGTATTGGTAGCGCCTGGTGATGAGGTGAAAAAAGGACAAGTCTTGCTTGTTTTTGAAGCGATGAAAATGGAAAATGACCTGACGTCACCAGCTGATGGAGTTGTTCGTGAAGTGAATGCTGTAGAGGGCAATGCCATTGCTGTTGGAGAAGTTTTAGTTGTTGTTGAATAGTTTTTTATTGTCATATATGCGTAAAGTTGGAATTACAGAAACTGTTTTACGGGATGCGCACCAGTCGTTGATTGCAACCCGAATGAGAACAGAGGAGATGTTACCCATTGTTGAACAGTTGGATGATATCGGATATCATTCTCTTGAAGCATGGGGTGGAGCCACTTTTGATGCCTGTTTGCGTTTTCTGGATGAAGATCCATGGGATCGTTTACGTAAAATTAAAGCCAAAGCTAAGAAAACTCCTTTGCAGATGCTGCTTAGGGGACAGAACTTATTGGGATATAAGCACTATGCCGATGATGTTGTGGAGTATTTCGTTCAAAAGGCCATTGCCAATGGAATGGATATCATCAGAATTTTTGATGCCATGAACGATCCTCGTAACATAGAAACGGCTATCAAAGCATGTATCAAAGAGGGTGGACATGCACAGGCATGTATTAGCTATACAACCAGTCCTGTACACAGTTTGGATCTGTTTGCAAAGGATGCCAAAATTCTTGAAGGAATGGGAGCCCACTCCATCTGTATTAAGGATATGGCCGGTTTGTTAAAGCCTTACGATGCATACAATTTAATTAAAGCCATTAAAGAATCGGTTAAAATACCGGTGCAATTGCATACTCATTATACCAGTGGTGTAGCTTCAATGACTTACCTTAAAGCCATCGAAGCCGGTGTAGATGTTGTGGATACTGCCATTTCGCCTTTGGCACTTGGAACTTCACAGCCTGCTACTGAGCCATTGGTTGCTTCTTTACAGGATACGGAATACGACACCGGTCTTGACTTAATGAAATTAAGTGATATTGCCGAATATTTCCGTCCCTTCAGAGAAAAATGGATAGAATCAGGTCTTTTGGATCCGAAAATGCTTGGTGTTGATGCCAATGCTTTGATTTATCAGGTTCCAGGAGGTATGTTGTCAAACCTGGTTTCACAGTTGAAGCAATCCAATGCGGTTGATAAACTGGATGAAGTACTTAAAGAAGTGCCTCGTGTGCGTGAAGATTTTGGTTTCCCTCCATTGGTTACTCCTTCCAGTCAGATTGTTGGTACCCAATCGGTTTTCAACGTTTTGATGGGTGAGCGTTATAAAATGGTTCCTAAAGAATCGCGCGGAGTTGTAAAAGGGGAGTATGGAAAGTCTCCTGCACCCATCTCCGAAGAGATTTCTAAAAAGATATTGGGTGACGAGAAACCAATTACCTGCCGTCCTGCCGATTTGATTGAACCTGAACTGGATAAAATCAGAGAGGAAATTAAGGACATGATTGAGCAGGAGGAAGATGTACTCTCTTATGCCTTGTTGCCACAGGTCGCCAAAGCTTTCTTTAAGAAAAGGAAAGATGGAACTTTGAACCAGACTCCTTTAGAGCCTGCTCCAAAAAAGGCAGAACCGGCCAAAGAGCAGTTTGATGAAGAGGATGATGATGAGGTGGCGGCTGTGATTTCTGCTGCAGTGGCTGCAATGGGGAGTCAGTCGGGTACACAATTTGCAGTCAACTCTATTCGCCAGTTGAGTCCCTGGGTGTTGGCAGGACGAATTAACAGATGATTTTTGTAGATTAATATCACCAATGATCAAAAGGTTGCCTTCACGAGGCAACCTTTTGCATTTGTAATCACACCCCATTCATCACAGGATGAGTGTTCGAGTAAAGGAGTATCCTTTCGAATTATTCATACATCCTCTCCTGATAGCGATTTCTCCACTTCATTTTACGATAAAATTGATTATTTTGAAAAGTCCCGGAATAAAGCAAAACATATACAACATTAAATTTTATTTTTATGAGAGCTTATTTGAAATTGTTGGTTTTGAGTAGTTTAATTTTTACGATTGGTTGTAGCGATGATGACGATTTGATTCCCAATGGCGATGAAACAGGGAACCAGCAAGAGTTTAGAGGTCCCCGGTATTCTGATGATTATTCAATGATTTCATCCTGGTCGTCCAGGAATTCTTGGAATCTGGCCAATGTGCACGATCCAACGGTTGTTAAGGATGGAGACTATTTTTACATGTATCAGACTGATGCATCTTATGGAAACGTTCATGTGGGGCATGGACATTTTCCTGTTCGGCGTTCGCGGGATTTGGTTAACTGGGAGTTTTATGGAATGGCTTTTGACCATGTTCCTCTATGGGTAAAGGATTCGTTAAATAATATGAGATCGCGAATGGATCCGCCACTTCCTGCCATTGAAAATCCGGAATATGGATTTTGGGCTCCTCACATCAGCAAGGTGGGAGATGAGTTTAGGATGTATTACAGCATAGTGGTTATCAATCCCATCGTGGGCAACAATTCTGATTACTCATGGACAGAACGAGCTTTTATTGGATTGGCCGTATCCCGTGACCTGGCTTCAAACCTTTGGGAGGATCGCGGTATGGTGGTCTGTTCAGAACCCGACGGGCTCGAAACCTATTCTCGAACAGGCCCCCATGATTGGAGCGGGTATTTTCAGTTCAATGCCATTGATCCAAGTTTTATTGTGACTCCCGAGGGAGAGCATTGGTTGATTTATGGTTCATGGCATACAGGTATTGCAGCTGTTCAATTGAATCCGGAAACCGGAAAACCTGATAGCTGGAATTCTCTTGAAGATTATGGTGTAAGGATCGCCGGACGAGGAAATTTGGCGACAAATCGATGGCAGGCACTGGAAGCTCCTGAGATCGTTTATAACGAAGAAACCGGCTATTACTATTTGTTTCTGGCATATGACGAGTTATCAGTTGCATACAATACGCGAGTGGCCAGATCAAAAAGTATTACCGGACCTTATTTGGGGATCGATGGTGGAAATGTTACTGAAGGAGCCGAATGCTGGCCTATGTTAACACATCCTTATGCTTTTAGTGGCCACCATGGTTGGGTAGGGTTTGCTCATTGCAGTGTTTTTAGAGATCCGGATACCGGACAATGGTTTTATGCCTCTCAGGCAAGATTACCTGAAAATTTACCCGGTGTGAATGCTTCAAACGCGATAATGATGGGACACGTAAGAGAAATTGAATGGACCAGTGACGGGTGGCCTGTCGTGATGCCTCAAAGATATGCTGCTGTTCCTGAAACTGATATCAACAAAGAAGATCTTGTAGGCAGATATGATGTTATTATAAAAAGCTATGATTACCAAAAGATTCAAAATTCAAGAACGGCTGAATTTCATTCCGATGGCAGAGTAACTGGCGCATTGTCTGGAACCTGGAATTTTGATGAGGAGAAAAAGCGGTTGACCATTGGTAATTTGGAATTGATTGTTAAAGATGCCTGGGATTGGGAAGCATCACCTCGAAAAACAACCATTACTTTTTCCGGACTAACCTCAGATGGAAGACCTGTTTGGGGAAAATTAAGAGAATAAAAAAAAAGCGCCTCAGGCGCTTTTTTGCTTTTAATTCGTTAACAGTGCCCATGTTGTTTTTGTTGATTTTTATAGTACTTTAGGGTCTGATTGTTTATATTGTGCTTCATTATTATGAAACAACCCGAAAATAGCCCGTTATATTTTGTTTATGAGTTCAGTAAAATCTTCCCTCAAAAATTATTTTGGTTTTGATGCCTTTCGTCCGGGGCAGGAGAAAGTGGTCAATGCTTTGCTTGCAGGCCGTTCATCTGCGGCCATTTTCCCAACCGGTTCAGGAAAATCTCTCTGTTATCAATTGGCGGCATTGCATTTGCCAAATTTGACTTTGGTGGTTTCTCCACTTTTGGCGCTCATCAGCGACCAGCTGGA
This sequence comes from Alkalitalea saponilacus, assembly GCF_900168165.1. Lineage (GTDB taxonomy): Bacteria > Bacteroidota > Bacteroidia > Bacteroidales > Marinilabiliaceae > Natronoflexus > Natronoflexus saponilacus. The sequence goes on along the minus strand of NZ_FUYV01000019.1, from coordinate 70,801 downwards.
ATCCATGGAGGCCTCCGGAATTCCTGCTGCACGTATTGATTCTACCCTGAATCACAAAGAGATGAATCAAATCAGAGATGAGGTGCGTTCAGGAAAAATCAAGGTGCTGATGGTTTCTGTTGAAAGATTCAAAAATGAATCTTTCAGGCGGTTTTTATCCGGAATTAAAGTTTCCATGTTGGTGGTGGATGAAGCGCATTGTATTTCCGAATGGGGACACAATTTCCGCCCCGATTATCTTAAACTGCCAGAATACAAATTGCAGTTCAATATTTCTCAGGTTTTACTGTTAACTGCAACGGCTACGCCCAAAGTCATCGAGGATATGTGCAAAAAGTTTGACATCGCCAAAGACGATGTGGCTATTACCGGATTTTACAGAGAGAACCTTCACTTATCAGTCATTCCGGCTGAGGAGAGCAAGAAAAAGGATGTTTTGGCCAAGCTGTTGCTCAATGAGAGAAACGATTCGGTTATTGTTTATGTCACTTTGCAGAAAACGGCCGAAGAGGTGGCTGCATATCTTCGTGAAAAGGAGATTGTAGCGGCGGCATATCATGCCGGGATGAATAACATTGACCGGGAAGCCATTCAAAATGGCTTCATGAATGGCCATATTCCTGTGATTGTTGCAACCATCGCTTTTGGTATGGGCATTGATAAACCCGATATCCGGCATGTGGTGCATTACGATTTGCCCAAATCCATTGAAAGTTACAGCCAGGAAATCGGACGTGCCGGTCGCGATGGCCAGGTTTCAAAATGTAGTCTGCTCGGAAATCTGGATGGCCTTAACGTTCTGGAGAACTTTGTTTATGGCGATACACCTGAATTATCCGGTATCAAAGCACTTCTGGGGGATATACAAAAGGCTGACAACCGATGGGAGGTTCAATCCTTAAAATTATCGGGTGAAACCAACATCCGTATGCTGCCTTTGAAAACATTGCTGGTCTATCTTGAAATGGAAGGAATTATTAAACCGTTGTTCAGCTATTTCAGCACCTATCGTTTTAAAAATGTGTTGGATAATGATGCCATCATTGCAAAGTTTAGCGGTGAACGTGCCAATTTCATCAAAGCTATTTTTGAACATTCCCAAAAAGCCCGCACCTGGACAACTATTGATTTTGATGCCATAATGGCTGCCTTTCCTACCGACAGACAACGTATTGTAGCAGCTCTCGACTATTTCAACGAACAGGGTTTTATTTATTTGGAAGCCAAACAGATGATAGAAGTGTTTGAGGTTCTTCAGAGCAATTTTGATGTCGATGTTTTGGCTTCGACCATCCACCAAAAGTTTGCAATACGCGAAGAGGCAGAAGTAAAGAGAATAAACGATATGGTAGAATTTTTTGGGAGTGCTGATTGTCTCTCAAAAACGTTATCCACATATTTTGGTGAAGATACCAGCTGGGAGAAGTGTGGTACTTGCTCCGTTTGTAAAAACGGAGCAGCAAAGCTTCAAAAAACCATTAAATTGCCGGAATTAAAGCCTGAGGATGTGAAGGCTCATCTGTCTGCTTTTAATCAGGCAGTGAAAGACCGCGATTTCTCTCCGGTTGTTTTAACCCGTTTCCTATGTGGAATTCACACCCCTGTTTTTTCAAAAATTAAAGCATCATCTATAAAAGGATATGGAGTTTTAGAACACCATCGTTTCAGAGAGGTATTGCAAATGATTAATTAATCATCACCCCATTCTTTTCTTATAATCATCATAACCAAATTCTCGGACGATGTTCAGACCGTTTTTATCGTTCCAGATCGCTAGTGCCGGATGGGGTACTCCGTTGAACATGGTTGTTTTTACTATGGTGTAGTGTATCATGTCTTCAAATACAATTTTGTCTCCCGGCTTTAATGGCGCGTCAAAAGACCAGTCGCCAATGAAATCACCCGAGAGGCAACTGTTTCCACCCATTCGGTAAGTGGGTTTTCCCTTAACAGGTTCGTGGTAAGCACCACGAATCCTGGGCTTGTATGGCATTTCAAGACAATCGGGCATGTGTCCGGTAAAGGATACATTGAGAATGGCTGTTTTAATGCCATGATTCTCCACAATGTCCACTACTTCAGAAACCAATACTCCGGTTTCCCATGCAAAGGCACTGCCGGGTTCCATTATTACCTCTACGTTCCATTTGGCTTTAAAACGTTTAAGAGTCTCTATCAAATGGTCTGTGTTGTATCCTTGGCGAGTCATCAGGTGACCTCCTCCCATGTTGAACCATTTGATTTGGTGCAGATATTTGCCAAATTTCTGCTCAATGGCTTCAAGGGTTTTTTCCAGGTTATAGGAGGTTGATTCACAAAGTGTATGGAAATGGATTCCTTCAATTTCGGCAGGCAACTCATCGGGCATTTGGCCGGCTATCACTCCCATACGGGAACCCGGAGCGCATGGATTGTACAGATCGGTTTCTACTTCACTGTATTCGGGATTGATGCGGATACCCATTGATGCTTTGCGCTGGAAGTTTTTTACCATTGGTAAAAACCTTTCGAACTGCGTAAAAGAGTTGAAGGTAATATGGCTGCTGTACTTCAGAATTTCCGAGAACTCTTTTTCAGTATATGCCGGTGAATAGGTGTGAGCCAGACTTCCCATCTCCTCATAAGCCAAACGGGCTTCATGTATGGAACTGGCGGTGGAGTAGGGGATATACTCCCGAACAATTGGAAATGCAGGCCAAAAGGCAAATGCTTTAAAGGCCAGAATGATGTCCACTCCGGCTTTTTCCTTAACAGATTTAATAAGTTCAAGGTTTTTTCTGAACAGTTGCTCATCCAACACATAGCACGGAGTTGGTATTTGTTGTATATCAATTGCCATTTGGATACGTTGTTTGGTTCCTTGGGCAAAGATAAAAATTTAACGCGACTATTCTTTTCGTTGTTGGTTTAGTTTCGACTTCATCCCTGCTATCATCAGCGCCCCTCCCATCAATGATACATCTTTAAGCATATTCATGAGGGCAATCATGCTCTCATTTTTCTCCAATAGTTGAGGAACATGGATGGTTATTATGAATAGAAATAGTAATCCGGCAAGCGTTAGAGCGGTAAGTTTTACATATTTTCTGACAATCATGCTGATTCCCGCTGCAATCATTATAATCCCTGTGAATATTACTGTGTAGGCACCAATAATTGGAAGAAACGATTGGAAGTTTTCGCTGTACCAAGAGTACTGAAAAATATGGTTTAAACCAAACAGAATAAACGGAAGAGCAAATAGTACTCGACCAATGTGTGTAATGTCTTTCATAAGGCTGGTTTATTTATTCTATTAATGCAATTTAATACTTTTTTTTCAATGTGTCATCGATTATCAATTGTGTTGTGCGAAATAATTAAGATGCCAGGGCTAACGCCCCTTGGTTATTCGTGGTGATGCCTTGTTGCTACGAAGACATCAGGGCTATCGCCCCTAAATTTATTATAGGTTGTTTGTTTTCTACGAAGATGTTAGGGGGTAACGCCCCTAGATAAAACAGTTCGCTTATATTTCATGAACATATTGGTACGACACATCAAATCCTTAATTAACCGGGGATGGTATTTTGCTATGATTTGGTACAATGCCCTTTTGTCAAAACGAGATGGTTATAGCAATAATGTAACATGAATACATCCATTGTAATTTAATGCTCATTGTTTTTAGGGGCGTAGCCCTGTTATCTTCGTAGAAAATGGATCAAACATTGAAAGTAGAGGGGCGTTAGCCCTTAAATCTGATGTAGTTATAAAAATATAATCTTCTATCCTGGATTAGACCAATCTGTCGAAGTAGAATTAAAAAAGGAGAACTTCACAACGAAGTTCTCCTTAGATTCAATATGCTTAGATTTTTTTCTATAACTCCAAATCCACATTATGTTTTTCAACCCATGGTAATCCATGATTATTGAGCTGTTCCATAAATGGATCGGGGTTAAATTCCTCTACGTTGTACACCCCTGGTTTTTTCCAGGTTCCCTTAAGGTACATCATAGCGCCAATCATACAAGGCACACCTGTTGTGTAACTTACAGCCTGTGTTCCGGTCTCTTTGTATGCCACCTCGTGGCTGCAATTGTTGTAAACGTAGTAAGTTTTCTCTTTTCCGTCTTTAATACCCCGTATGCGGCATCCGATAGAGGTCCAGCCTTTGTAGTTTTCACCCAAGTCTCCGGGATTTGGAAGAACTGCTTTTAAAAACTGTATGGGAACAATTTCAACTCCATTATACATTACCGGCTCGATGCCTGCCATTCCTATGTTTTGGATGACGCGAAGGTGGGTGAGGTATTCCTGACCAAATGTCATCCAGAAACGTGCCCGTTTCAGGGTTGGAAAGTTTTTAACCAAAGATTCCAGTTCCTCGTGATAGATCAGGTACGACTCCTTAGGCCCAATCTCAGGATAATTAAGGGGTTTGTGTATCTCATGTGGCTCGGTGTAAACCCATTGTCCGTTCTCCCAATACTTTCCTTTTTGAGTCACCTCCCGTATGTTAATTTCCGGGTTAAAATTGGTGGCAAAAGCCTTTCCATGATCACCGGCATTACAATCCACAATGTCAAGATAATGTATCTCATCAAAGTGATGTTTTGCCGCATAGGCGGTAAACACACTGGTTACACCGGGGTCGAAACCACATCCCAGAATGGCTGTAAGACCTGCGTTTTTAAATTTGTCCTGATATGCCCATTGCCATTTGTATTCAAATTTAGCTTCGTCTTTTGGTTCATAGTTGGCAGTATCCAAATACGAAACACCGGTTTCCAGACAGGCATCCATAATGGTGAGATCCTGATAAGGGAGTGCAACATTGACTACCAAATCAGGCTTGAAACTGTTGATGAGATCAATCAGTTCCGGCACATTGTCAGCGTCTACCTGAGCTGTTTTAACGCGATTGCCACCAATTTGTGCGGCTATGTCATCACATTTGCTTTTGGTACGGCTGGCCAACATGATTTCTGAAAACACATCGGGCAAACCTGCCATTTTATGAACCACCACGGTTCCAACGCCTCCGGCGCCTATTACAAGAACTTTACTCATTTTCAATATTCTGTTTTTCCGTTAATTCAACTTTTTGCAAAGGAATAAAAAATAATGTGATATTAGCAATAGAATGATTGCCTTTTCAATATACGAATTTCAGTTGTAATATAAAAACTCTCTGTTAATGTCAGATAAAAAGAGCCCTCGTTTAAAGGGCTCTTTTTGCGCAAAATATATGAGAGGTGTTTCTGTCCTAATGGTTTATCATCACTTTTTCTACGCCGTATCCATCAATATGTAAAAAATAGACACCGTTGGTTTTTACAGAGATTTTTGATACGCTGTTGATAAGTGTTTTTTGAGCAATTAAATGACCCGATAGATTGTAAACCCTTGCATTGACAAGCATACTCACTGTTTTGTGAATGTAAATGTTTTTCTGATGGGTATGGACTAATATGTCATTGGTTTCTTCATTGATGTTTGTTCCTGCTGATACGTTAATGGTATTTGAAGCTTCGGTACGAATTCCACTCACTTCTCGGGATACATTATACGAATACTGTTTCTCAGGGTCCAGGTTGACAACTTCGTAGAAGTTGTCAAAAATATCATCCTGAGAGAATAAAAGTTCTGCTTCTCCATTGTCATGCTCATACACGTGAAGGATATAAAAATCGGTATCTTCCATGGCTTGCCAATTGGCCTGAAAACTTGTCGCAGTAACATCAGTGGCCGGCAGAGCGGTTGGTGGAACAATCTCGTCTTCAGCTATGCTTTGACCATGAATGTTAACAGTGACACTACCATTCATTCCTCCATCAGAAACTAATATTGTAGCGGTATGGTTCCCTGTATTTTGGGTAGGAGAATATGTCACTTGAAGTTCAAAACCTTCGGCCCGATTGGCAAGGGATGATGGTATTTCGTTTACATTTATATTGAAAAACTGCGAATTTGTACCGTACAAAAAGAGGGAGAGTGGTTGGGTGAGGTTATTTCCTCTGAAAAAGAGCGATCTGGTAGCTGTTTGACCTTTTACCACTGTTCCAAAGGCCACTTCGGTATTGTTGGTTGGGGTGATTAAAACCGACTGATAGTTATCGATTTCAATTATCCACTCATCATCTTTTTTGTTGCCCCAAATGTGTTCTGCAAGTTCCGGAAAATCGATGAAAGGATTTCGGTTTCCCTGAATCCGGAACACCTCTTCATTTCGCTCTAACTCTTTTGTACTTACCGGGTCTTCCCTGTGCCACTCCAGTAAAAGATTGATGGCCCATTGTTGGTAAACCGGATAGGTATTTGTTTGTAGCATGGTGAAATTTCTCCAGCGGTTGACATAATCCTGATAGCGCGTAGCCATATAAAGATAGGCTCTTGCAAAATCACCTTTATATTCATCGTCCGGTTCAAAAACCAATCCTGTATACCCGGGAAAGATATTCTGACCCACCTTAGTCATTCCGTTGTTATAGGTGGGATTGGAGCCTACCACACCAAGTGGATGGTTGGATTTGGCCATATTGGCCTCAGCATCAGACGGAAAAATATGATTGATATCGGTATATGCAGCCAGGGATTCATCCCTTGTGCCATCCCACCAGCTTACCGGAAAAGAATGTTCCCTGTTTAATCCTCTGGTCGTATTAAGCGTTCTGATAATTGGAGAGTACATGTCCCATACGGTTCCATCAGCACGTTCATCAGTCTGTCTGAAAACCACCCAAAGAGCACTGTAACTTAAGTTTGTGTGATACCTGATGATGTCGTGTAGTGCAGTTTTTAACTCAGCTTCTTTTTTGCCGATTGCGTTGTTATAATATCCATGGGGGTTTTGCGAAAGCAATATGGATGCTGTCAGCAAAAAGAAAACGGTGAAATGAAGTCTTAAAAATCTTACCATATGCTATTAATTTAAAACAGAGGTTTATGAGATAAACCTCTGTTTTTATACATTGTTTTTTCGAAAAGGTTATTCTTCAATATCGCCGGTCAGCTTAATATTATCAAGTCTAAAGCCAACAGTATTCTTGCCTTCTTCCCCAATGAACTCAATTTTCAAAGGACTTTCTGCGGTGATTATCTCAGGTATGGTAATGGTGCTGTAGGTGTTGCTGGAAATATTGACGGAGGGAACCGTCATTTCTGTACCATTTACCTTTACAATTAAATTATTGGCATTGGTTGTATTGTTGCCGGTAAAATCATAATGCAACTGTACATTGGTAAATCCCGATATGTCAATTCCTTCAATGACCAACTCGCTATCACCAACAGGCAACCAAACATGTGCATTTATTGATGCTGTTGATCTTATATCTGCACGCTCTGAGCTGTCTGAAAAAGTGACATCTTGATTATCAAAATCATCAAATTCATTGATCTTTGGTCGTTCTCCAAAAGGATAATCCCCATCCCCAAAAGTTTCAAGGAAGATCACATTGCCTGAAGGATCTCCCGGGTCACCAGGATCACCCGGATCGCCAGGATCAGTCCCATCACCACTTAAAACAAACGGGTCGTCGCTCTCGATGTCTCTTAAACCTGCAATTCCAAAATAGTTACGCATATTCCCGTACACTTTTAATGTTTTGCCTTTATTTTCGGGATTGTCGGCCAGGTTCACCTGAGAACGCAGTGCTGAGCCGGACGGTAGATTCACTGCAATTAAGTTGTTGTAGTCCGTTTCATTGGGGTCGTCGGCCAGCAATACATTGGTGAAATTTGGGAAAGGCGCATTGAATGTAACATCATTACTGGAGTTAATCGTTGACACCTGCTGATTGACCACTCCCACGATGTACCCTTCAACCCATGTGTACGTGCCAAGGTTTTGATTTACCAATGCTTCTGCAATGGAAAGCGGGTCATCAAAATTACCATCTCCGTTACCGGGGTCTTGTCCTTCAGTTCCTTCTCCGCTGATCACATAAAAATCGTTAAGTTGCCAGGTTCCCGCTCTTGAGGTTGTTGACAGGTATTTAAACGCTATATGAATTCCATCCTTGCCGGTGAACTCTTCCGGGATGTTCAATCTTCCACTGTTTGCCCAATCGTACCATGAACCACCCGATGAATAATTCTGTATGATGATTTGTGTCCAGCTAGCAGAATTAGGATCACCTCCTGTGTAATCATCACTGATCCACAATGTATGGTCGCTGTTATTGTCGCCATACCTGCTTACATGCTCAAAAGTAACATGTGCTGCGTTGTATTCCGTTAGATCAATTGCAGGGGAGATCAGCCAATCTTCGTTTTCGTAGCGGGTTTGTGTAGCATTTACATAACCGCTCATTATGGCGTAATTATATTGCGTGTTTTGTTGCCACTCCTGTGCACCAGTCACGCTATGGGTGGTGAACGGACTCAAAGTCGTACTGAATGGTACGTATAGAATCTCTTCTCCGGTGGAGCCAAACTTGTAGTCGGCATCAGAACCGGTTGCTACTAATACTCCGGCAGCCCCTAAAATGTTTTGAAGTGACCCCCTTACGTGAACCTCACGGCCTAAATTCCCTAGATTGTCTCTTAGGTTAAGAACAGAACGCATGGAAGAATTTTGTGGCAGATTTACCACCAGACAGTTTTCCCAGTCTCTTTCGTCAGGCGATTGAGCGATTACAATATTGTCGTTGATTATAAATTCAGGTCCAAAGACAATGTCATCATTACTGGTTACAGGGTTGTCGGCATTTATACCTGGTTTCAGGGTTCCTACAATGTATCCTTTTACCCATCCTGTTTTATTGTCGTCCTGATTTTCAATGGCGTACTGAACCGACCACGGAGACCCTTCAAGTCCCCAGCCGTCGGGATTTTCTTCAAAATTAACGTCACTGATGTCTCTTACCATCAATTGAACCGTGTTGTTAAACACGGTCAATATCCCGGTTACACTCCCTATTCCCGAGGGGATGGTATCTCCGGCAAAATTCGCAGCACTGCTCATTCTGGCAGTTACAGTTTGCGAATAATTAGACGAGAAGCGGATAATTCTGTTAAGAGTCTGAATGTTTCCTTCCTGCGTTGGGAACGAGTATCTTTGCCCGGCATCATCAAAATAGACGCCATCCACTCTTACAAGTCTTCCATAGTACTCCGCTCTGATGTTGTTTGGCGTCAATGACATGGGGACAACTGCATCCGGGTCTGGGTAGTCATCCTTAAAAAGATGTTGCCTTGAGAGTTCCCATGGAATTTGTCCAATGGAATAGTTCCCGTCGTTATCTCTGGAAAAACGGTATCCCAATTGTGACATGCCTCCATATTGTCCCATGTATAAGCCGGAGGCTTCGATGTAAACGTTTTGTCCAACCCGAAAATCGTTGTAGATATTGTTACGGTCGATGGCCACTAACAAACCTCCGGTTTCATCCTCAATAAAAATTTGTTTGTACAAATTTCCGGAAACGTCATTGGCGGTTACAACGCCTGAAATAACCTCATTTCCGGTTATTTCTTCAAGCTGACCACTGTATTTTGCCTTGAATTCCTGTATGGATATGTTTGCCTCACCCTGATATTGAGGTCTCTCATGCGGTGGCGTATCAAAATTCTCATCCTGGCATCCGCTGAAGATTGTGAGCAGAAATATGAGAAGAGCCGGTATGTAATTTAATGGTTTCATGTGTTTATAATTTTGTTTTTCAGTTGCCAAATGGAACTCGTCCCGAAGTCTCAGGACTCGTTTCATGGGATTGTATGTTTTAGTAACTTGTATCATCTGTTAGCTGTTTGTTGTTTTAAAATCTTAGGCCAATATTTAAAAAGAAGTTACGTCCAAAGGAGTAGTAGTATTTACCCGGAAACGCATCAATGGAGTACTCGTTAAAATCAAATCGTCCTTGCTCAAAACCACCGGTTTTGAGGTCGGTTTTGTTTAGAATATTATTCACATTAAAATTGATGCTCAGGAAATATCCACCATCCAAACGGAAAGATCTTCCGATAGAGGCATCCAAAGTGCCACCTGCATTGTATTTTTCCTGGGCTACAATCTCATTGACTCTGGCAGAACGCTCTTCCTGAGAGTTGGCAGGGAATTGAGTGACTGCCTCGGTTCTCCTGATGGGGGTCAGTTGAATATAGTTCCGGTCGAAATAGTTGTAGCTGACCTCCACGAAAGTAAAGCTTGGGTGTGAATAGTTCAGTCCAATGCTACCAGCCGTTTGCGGGGATCCTCCCACAAAAAAGTTTTTGAGATAGACGGTTTCGGTCTGATCCGGCTGACTGGCATTTTCATAAGTGATGTAACCTGTAGGTCTGTTTTGGTAGCGATATTCCGCTATGGTTCCAAGAACCCTGGCATCCAGTCGGGGAGTCAGTTTGACTGAGGCACCCAATTCCACCCCTCTGTGAACTTTTCTTACACCGGTCATCACATAATTTACAAAGGTGCGATAAGCATCGTGGTAAAAGCTGTTCAGTTCACTTTGATCATAAAAATTGGTTTGAAAAACAGAGAGGCGACCTGATACAGCTGGCATGGCCACAATGTAACTGGCATCAATTCCGGCGATGCGTTCGCTTGATAATTCCGGAATGGCATTGTCTTTTGTTCTTGCCGATAGGTAAGAATTAAATGGAAGTGGTGCTTTTGTTTGGTAAATGGCGTTGGCTGCCACCATGTGGCGGCCTGTTATTTTGTATGTTCCACCAGCCTTAACACCTTGATCAATAAAATTATGCACTTCTCCCTTGCCATATGAATTATCCGGTGCCCTTCCGTTCCTCATGTTCCCATCCCGGTAAAATCCGGTATAGGAGAGTTGTGCTGCATAGAATAGTTCGGCTCTTGGAAATTCAAACTCATTTTGAAACCAAATGGATGCACTGTTTACGTGCATGTCGTAATCGTAGCCAAATACATCTCCTTCACGAACCTCTCTGTTGGGATTATTCATGTCGTTTTGAATACGTTGCGGATCACCCCGGAAATCTCTTTCTGCAAACTGATCCACATCCAGCCAATACTGAGCACCTAAAAGGTCGTTTACAGTTTTATAAGACATTCCTTTTGATTTTTTTGCCTCAATGCCTATGTTGATGGTTTGAACCTCGTTTACCCGGGTTCTGAAATGAGAGTTAAAGGTCATCTCCAGTAAATCGTTGTGGCGTTCTTCCACCATGTAGATACCGCGATCACGATCACGGTTTACGTCGTAAAGCCGATCCCAATTCACCTGACGAACAGAGACATCTCTTCTCCATTGTTGTCGGTATAATTCCTGAATTTCAGGCATGTTCTGATAGCTGGGGAGGTATCGGTAATAGTCCGGCCGAGGATCGGCCGCGTTATACCAGTTTAATGCGGTGGTTCCGTATTGGTTATATCTTAAGCCAATTCCCGACATCAGTTCGGTATTTCTGTTAATGGTCCATACGTGTGATAAAATCACAGCCGGATCATACGATGTTGCAACTCTGGCGTTTCGTTTTTCTCCGTTCTGATATCCCCAGTTGGGATTATAGTATGTATTATCCAACAAATCATAAACCTCATCGAATGAGGGACCCTGCATGCCACGTTGGGTTGGTGCCCCAAATGTTGTAAAGGAGAGAGAGTGTTGGTTGTTCGTCCCCAGTAATTTTTCAACTGAGAGAAAATAGCCAAAGCTGTTGTAAAATGTTCCTTCAACGTAACCTTCTCCTGCCCAACGGTATCCAATTGAAGTTGTAACGGCAACATTGTTTTCCATCAGTCCGGTTGAGTAAATTCCCATTCCCCGCAATGTGTAGTTTCTGTTGGTGTAGGATGCAGTGACCCTTCCACCGGGATGGAAGGACGTTGAACGCGTATTGATGTGGTTGAGTCCGCCCAAATCGCCAAATCCATATCGGGAATTGGTAATTCCCATGGTCACGTCCCGGTTTCTTACGGCGTCGTTAAGGCCTCCCACCATTCCAAAATTAAATCTGCCACGAATCTGGTCGTTAAAGTTCACTCCGTTTATGTAAGTGCGGGTATACTCATGATCAAATCCTCTCACGGCAAATCGTGTCGCTCCAAACTTAAAGGCCGACTGTGAAAGATATAAGTCTTGCGAAGCACTTAGCAAGCCAATGATGTTTTGAGATGCCATATCTCCATCTTCATCAACGTCGAAAAAATCCATGGTAGGAATGTCACCAAAATCTGTGGTGGCTTCCATCATGTGAATGTCTCCCAGGTTCTGCATCCGCCCGGGTACAGTCCTGATTACCCTGATAAACTCTTCGTAATCCGGGTGGGAGAATGTGATTTGGAATTCTTCTCCACCTGCTAGTTGAAGCGAAAAAGATCCATCTTCGAGTGTTGATGTCCCAACATTACGGCCCTCAGCCTGTATTGAAACATCAGGGATTCCTCTGCCTGTAAAGGTGTCGATAACTCTTCCGCTTATGCCGGTTTCCTGTGCTTTTACCAAAAAGCCAGCCAGAAGAAAAGCTATTAGTGTACATGTAAATTTATTCATGAAAAGTATTACTTGATTTATGGTATTATATGAACGATTTTAGCAAAACAAACCTGAGACAAAACTGTTCCTTTTTTTTGTGTTTTTAAAGTTGTTGATGTTAAATATTTGTCAACACATTACCCCTTTTGAGTTGGTTCGATTCCATTCCGGAAAATAAATAATATATTTGACTGGGTTAATTTATTTAAGATTAAAATTGGGAAATTGTTTTCAATTAATTGATTGCAATGTTCAAAAAAAACGGTAAAAAGATGGTGATTTTTATCACTTTTGCCTGATAATTATTTTAATATCTTTGAGATGGTTGATGAATATAGTTGGCACTATAATTGGAATAAAGGATTAAGTTTAAATATACGAAAAATATAGGATATGTTTTTACCAAAGAATCGTTGTTTTTCTGTTGTTGCAATCTTGATATTGCTGTTTGGTGCAACACATTTCGGTCAGGCTCAACAAACTCGTGCCGGGGTTATTGCATTCTATAATCTTGAAAACCTTTATGATACGATCAACGACCCAAACATCAGAGATGATGATTTTACTCCCGAGGGAGTAAAACGGTGGAACTCTGCCAAATATTGGGAAAAAATCGATCGTTTGGCTGAAGTCATTTCTAAATTGGGTTCTCATGAAAACATCCCTGGTCCGGCAATCATTGGATTGTGCGAATTAGAAAACAGAGAGGTTCTTGTAGATCTGGTACAAAACGAACGGATACGCCACCTTAATTACCAAATAGTACATCATTACGGACCCGATCGTCGAGGTATGGATGTTGCATTGCTTTACCAGCCACGCTATTTCAGGGTTACAAACTCCAGATCGGTACCGCTGGAATATTATCGTGAAGATGGCAGTCGACTCTACACCAGAGATCAACTACTGGTTTCAGGAGTTTTTGATGGCGAGCCCATGCACTTCATTGTTAATCATTATCCATCACGTTGGGGAGGTGAAGAAAGAAGCCGTCCGTTGCGTGTTGCTGCAGCTCAGCTTTCACGGGCATTGGTAGATGAAATTAAGGATGAAGATGCTGATGCAAAAGTTATTGTTATGGGAGATTTTAATGACGATCCCATCAATGAAAGTATAAAGGTTCACTTAAATGCTCATGGAAACCAAAGGAGACTGGAGGAAGGACAACTTTACAACCCTTTCGAGCCTTTGCATCGACGGGGGATAGGCACTCTCGCCTATCGGGGAGAATGGAATTTGTTCGACCAGATTTTATTAACGCAGAGTTTTCTCAATAAAGATCAGGAAGGATACAGGTATCACTCTGTCAGGGTATTTAACGAATCTTTCTTAGCCAGAGACGAAGGACGGTTTAGAGGATACCCCTTTCGTTCCTATGTGGGGAATCAATACATGGGAGGATACAGCGACCACTTCCCGGTTTATATCGTTTTGGTTAGAACTCTCAGTCAATAGCTATTTTTGTTCAGAATCAATGGTTAGAACTGGCATTGACCAGTTGTAACGGATTGAGAGCAGTCTAATGGTAATAATAACTCCAACGGTTAATAACTGGTTAATTCCTGCCTCCAGTCCCAACCATCTCAGAGCCAGATAAACCAATGCTCCGGCAATACATGCCGTAGCATAAATCTCCTTTTTAAAGATCAATGGAACTTCATTGGTCAGAGTGTCACGAATAACACCGCCCACAACAGCCGAAGTTACTCCCATTAAAATTGCTACAGCAGGGTGAACCCCAATCATCAGAGCTTTTTCTAAACCGATGATGGTGAATACGCCAATTCCAATTGTATCGAATAAAAACATGGTTCGGCGCAATTTATTAAGTGTTTGCCTGAAAATGATGGCCACAATAATCCCTGTCATAATAACAGCCAGGTAGTGCCAGTTACTGAGCCAGGTTACGGGAGTTACACCAATCAGGAGGTCTCTTGTTGTTCCTCCACCAATTGCCGTAACAACGCCAATAAACATGGCGCCAAACAGATCCAGTCGTTTTTCGGCAGCTGTAAGTACACCACTCATGGCAAATACCATGGCTCCAATATAATCAAGGAGTGTGAATATGACCATCTTAATTTGCGTTATACCAAAAGGCGAAATTCTTTATTAGAATTTCGCCTTTATCTTTAGTTATAATATTAGGTTGCCCGAGGATTTAGTTTTTCCACTTTCCCCCGTTACGTTTTCCACTACTTCTTTTTGAAGGCATAACGTCCATAGGTTGCACCATCAGGCTCATCCCTTTGTAACGTGCTCTTCTAAAAGCTTTAATCAAGTGCTTTTCATGCTGACTGTCGGCCTCAAAGAACGAAACTTTTTTCTGAATATCAATCTTGCCAATGGCAATTTTTTTATCAGGGGTTTGTCTGTTGATGATGCTGATCAGTACATCAGGGCGCAAATCGTTTTTCGATCCAACGTTGATGGAGTATTTAGCAAATTTTTCACCAACACTTCTTCTGGCACCTCTATTCTCAGTTGTTCTGGCTCTTCTGCCTGTGTCGACATTCAGATCGGCAGTACCCTGATAATCTTTGTGAAGCCTGTTAAAGTTATGAGCAATGAGTTTTTTAATAACTTCTTCTTTACTTAAACCTTCAAACATCATTTCAACAGACTTCAAATACTGGTCTGCATCAAAACCTTCCGGTTCCGATTGAGAAACTTCCCCCATAAAGTTAATCAATCTTTTTTCGAACACCTCTTTCCCGTTTGGAATGGGAGTGTGGATGAATTTGTGTCCGGCCTGTTTTTCCATAAAAGATAAACGTCTGGTTTCGGCAGGAGCAAGAATCGCAATGGATTTTCCTTTTCTACCGGCACGTCCGGTTCGACCACTTCGGTGTATGTAGTTTTCTGGGTCGTCCGGTAAGTGATAGTGGATGACGTGTGTCAGGTTGTCAACATCCAAACCTCTGGCTGCAACATCAGTTGCTACGAGAATCTGAAGGTTCCTGTTTCTGAAACGTCCCATAACATAATCTCTCTGAGCCTGTGATAAATCACCATGAAGTGCATCGGCATTGTAACCGTCACCCATTAGTTTATCAGCAATGTCTTTGGTTTCCTGCCGAGTTCTACAAAAAACTATTCCATAAATATCCGGGTTGATATCAGCGATCCTTCTTAAAGCCTGATATGTGTTTGGTGGAGATGTTACACAATACTCATGACTGATATCAGTATTGGATGTATTTTGTCGGCTAACCGAAATGGTATGCGGATTTTGCATGTGTTTTCCGGCCATTCTGTTAATGTCCGGGGGCATGGTTGCCGAAAAAAGCAAGGTCTGTTTTGAATCAGGGGTTTGATCCAGGATGGCATCCATCTCATCTTTAAAACCCATTTTCAGCATCTCATCGGCTTCATCCAGCACTAAAAAGCGGATGCCCGACAAATTAAGCTTTCCACGGTTTACTAAGTCATTAACCCTTCCAGGGGTTCCAACTACAATATTACACTTTTTACGAATCGCAGAAATCTGCTCATAAATAGGTGCTCCACCGTAAACCGGTACGATGGAAATGTTCATGGCCAGTGTAAACGACTTCAAATCATTAGTGATTTGAAGACACAACTCTCTGGTTGGACATAAAATGATGGATTGTACACCAACCATTTCTGTATCCAATTTATGAAGAATGGGTAAACCAAAAGCAGCGGTTTTTCCTGTTCCTGTTTGAGCCATGGCAATTAAATCCTGCTCTGAATTCAATAAAAATGGAATGGTTTGTGATTGAATAGGTGTTGGCTGAGTGAATCCGAGCTTTTCAACTGATTCAAGAATTTCGGGACGTAATCCCGTTTCAATAAATGTTTGCATTAGTAATTTGAAAATAATTAATAGAGCAGCCAGCTATACGTTGTCTGACTGAAGCCCGGTCTCGCCATCTGATATTAAAGTTTCCGGCTGTTGAGAATACCATGACCGGGAAAAGTGGTCTGTAATTCCGGAAAATCAGGCTGCAAAAGTAGTGAGTATTTAATTATTAATTGCATGAATCCCTAGTTAAATAACCTTGTTTTATGTTTTTTTATAATGTATGTAAAAAAAAAATGGTTCATCTGATACAAGTTATTGTTAAAAGCCATATCTTTGACCCTACCAGACCAGAACACTATGTCAAAAAAGAAAAAAGTCTTTAAGTTTCAATTAAATACCGGAGAAGATGTACCTAAATTCCGGCAACTGATCGATTCAGTTAATCATGCAATTTCTGAGAACAGACTCAGTGTTGGTGATCATTTGCCATCGGTCAACCAGATTTGTAAAGAGTACAGTTTAAGTCGTGATACGGTTTTTAAGGCTTATTCCATTCTTAAAGAACAAGGTGTTATTGATTCAGTGCCAAACAAAGGTTACTTTGTTGCCCGTGAGGTTCGCAGAGTTTTTCTTTTCCTCGATACTTTTAAGGCATATAAGGAAGTTCTCTATGACTCCTTTACCAAGAATCTTCCGACAAATGTTATGGCCGATGTGCATTTTCATCACTACAATATTGATGTCTTTCGCCGGCAAATTGAAGAGAGTATAGGGAAATACACTAAATACGTTGTAATGCCTTTTGATGCAACTGAAATGCATCAAATCCTTGAAATGATACCATCAGAGAAATTGCTGATTGTCGATTGGAACATCTATTCCAAACCTACCAGTAATATGTTGTATCAGGATTTTGGGCAATCTGTTTTTGAAGGTCTTCAAAGCGTATCGCATTTAATCAAGAAATATCGTGAAGCTGTTTTCCTTTATCCGGACTATACTAATCATCCATACGAATCGGTAGAGTATTTTTGTAAATATTGTATTGAAAATAACATTCCACATGTGGTTTCCAGAGATCCGGAAAACTTTGAAGTAAGGGATGGTGTCATTTATTTTAGCGTTAGCGACCGGATGTTGGGAAAATTTCTTGATCAATGTAGGGAGAAAAAACTCGAGCCAGGTGTGAATACCGGTATTATTTCATATAACGAAACACCTATGAAGAAATTTATATATAAAGGCATTACCGTGATTACCACTGACTTTAAATTAATGGGTCAAAAGGCAGCTGAGTTTGTTTCAGGAGATACAACGATGCAGTATTGTGTACCAACACGAATATTAGTACGCGAGTCCTTGTAAAAAAATTATAATATTAAACAGAACAGAACAGACTGAAAATTTATGTATACTTTAGGAATTGATGTAGGAAGCTCTTCAGTGAAAGTTAGTTTATTGAATCTTACAAATGGGAAATGCGTTGCTTCAGCATTTTATCCATCTGAAGAGATGCCAATCCTAGCTGTTAAAGCTGGATGGGCAGAACAGGAGCCATTGCAATGGTGGGAAAATATGAAAAATGCCCTTGCTGATGTTCTGAAGAACGCTGCCATTAATAAAGCTGAAATAAAAGCAATAGGTATATCTTATCAAATGCATGGATTGGTTGCCTTGGATAAGAATGGCGATGTAGTTAGGCCTTCGATTATCTGGTGTGACAGCCGTGCAGTTGAGATAGGCGATAAGGCTTTCAAGGAATTGGGTAGTGACTACTGTTTGAACAGTTGTCTGAATTCTCCCGGTAATTTTACTGCCTCAAAACTAAAATGGGTAAAAGAAAATGAACCGGAATTATACGCCACCATTGATAAAATTATGCTTCCGGGTGACTACATCGCCTATCGTCTTACTGGGGAAAAGCAGACTACAGTCACAGGGTTGTCGGAAGGAATTATGTGGGATTTCAAAAAAGAGAATGTTGCCAATGATTTGTTTGATTACTATGGTTTTTCTTCTGATCTAATACCAGAAATCGTACCGGTTTTTTCTGAACAAGCAAAAGTTTCAGATACGATCGCCGCTGAGTTAGGAATTCCGGCAGGAATTCCTGTTAGTTATCGTGCAGGTGATCAGCCAAATAACGCATTCTCTTTAAATGTGCTTGAACCGGGCGAGGTAGCTGCAACCGCTGGTACATCGGGTGTTGTTTATGGCGTAAACGATCGCCTTGCCAGAGATGAACAATCACGGGTTAACACTTTTGCGCATGTTAATCATAACGAAGAACAAAAGCGTTTAGGTGTATTACTCTGTATAAACGGAACAGGGATTCTCAACTCATGGTTAAGAAGGAATGTCGCAGGAGGTATTGATTATCCTGCTATGAATGATGAAGCTATGAAAGTTTCTGCAGGCGCTGATGGATTATTGTTTTATCCATTCGGAAACGGAGCAGAGAGAGTTCTGGGTAATGCCAATCCCGGAGCAGAACTAAAAGGCTTGAGTTTTAATATTCACAATCAATCTCATGTGTTGAGAGCGGCGCAGGAAGGCATTGCTTTTAGTTTCCGTTACGGAGTCGATATCATGGGAGAGATGGGGATTAAAACTTCTGTGGTACGTGCAGGAAAGGCTAATATGTTTTTGAGTCCTTTGTTCCGCCAAACCATGGCTAATGTACTCGGAGCAAAAATTGAGCTATATGATACCGACGGTGCATTAGGTGCTGCACGTGGAGCAGCATTGGGGGCAGGCTTGTATAAAAATGCTTCGGAAGCATTTGATAACTTGACATGTCTTGAGACCATTCAACCAAACAATGAAAAGAATGCGGTTGAAGATGCCTATAAAAATTGGAAATTTAATTTAAAGTTCTAACAGATTAATTATTTTATATTATGAGCGTTACTTTAGGAAACAAAGAGTATTTTCCCGGAATTGGGGAAATTAAGTTCGAAGGAAAAGAATCAAAAAATCCTTTGGCATTTAAATGGTATAACGCAGACCAAGTGGTTGGCGGTAAAACCATGAAGGAGCATCTGCGCTTTGCAGTTTCATATTGGCATACCTTCTGCGGATTGGGTGGAGACCCATTTGGTCCTGGTACACAAAAGTATCCTTGGTTAGGAGCTGGTGATGCAATCGAAGAGGCTAAAAATAAAATGGACGCCGCATTTGAGTTTTTCACCAAGTTAGGTGTGCCTTATTACTGCTTCCACGACATTGATTTAGTAAGTGAAGGGTCTTCAATTGCTGAGTACGAGAAGAACATGCAATCTATTGTTGACTATGCCAAAGCCAAGCAGGCTGCTTCTGGCGTTAAACTGTTGTGGGGAACTGCCAACGTATTCAGCAATCCTCGATATATGAACGGAGCTTCAACCAATCCTGATTTTGCTGCTTTGGCTTACGCCGGAACACAAGTTAAGAATGCCATTGATGCTACCATTGCTTTGGGTGGTGAAGGTTATACTTTCTGGGGTGGTCGTGAAGGTTACATGAGCCTTTTGAATACCAATATGAAACGTGAACTTGAACATATGGGAAGATTCCTTTCTATGGCCCGCGATTATGCTCGTAAGCAAGGTTTTAAGGGATGTTTCTATATTGAGCCAAAACCAATGGAGCCAACCAAACATCAGTATGATTTCGATTCAGCTACTGTAATTGGTTTCCTTCGTCAGTATGGTCTAGAGAAAGATTTTAAAGTTAATATAGAAGTAAACCATGCGACTCTAGCGAGTCACACTTTCCAGCATGAATTACAGGTTGCTGCTGATGCCGGTATGCTTGGTTCTATAGATGCAAACCGCGGTGATTACCAAAACGGATGGGATACCGACCAGTTCCCGATCAACATTTACGAAACTGCTGAAGCCATGCTTGTTATTCTTGAGGCAGGAGGTTTCCAGACTGGTGGTGTAAACTTTGATGCAAAAATCCGTCGTAATTCAACCGATCTTGAGGACATCTTTATTGCTCATGTATCAGCAATGGATGTTTTTGCCCGCTCTCTTGTTATTGCTGATAAAGTTTTAAGCGACTCAGATTACAAAAAGATGCGTGCTGCTCGTTATGCCTCTTATGATAGCGGCAAAGGTGCCGAATTCGAAGCTGGTAAATTAACTCTTGAAGATCTGCGCAATTTTGCTGCTCAAAATGGAGAACCTGCCAGAATCAGTGGAAAGCAAGAGTTGTACGAACAACTTATCAATCTTTATATCTAATTTTTACGAGATAGCCGGAGTTATCCGGCTATCTTCATTTGATCCCTTATCATTGTTATTCAGAGTTAGTTAAAACAGATCCCAAATCTTGATTTAAATCTTTTAGAATGCAGAATAACGGTCAGAATAAGCTATATGTTGTTGGTTTAACCCTTGTGGCAACGCTTGGTGGGTTGTTGTTTGGTTACGATACAGCAGTGATTTCAGGAGCAGAAGGTTCGCTTCAGGTCTTTTTTGCCCATGCTCTTGGTTTAAATGATTTTGTACACGGAATTACAACCTCAAGCGCATTGATTGGATGTGTAATTGGTGGTGCTTTATCGGGAGTTTTCGCAAATCGTTTGGGTAGAAAAAGAGCCCTGCAGCTTGCTGCTTTCCTATTTTTTACATCAGCTATCGGATCCGCTTATCCTGAGATGTTTCTGTTCCCGTTCGGGGAAGCATCTGTTGGTTTGCTGGTCACTTTTAACATGTTCCGGGTGCTTGGAGGTATCGGAGTTGGTCTTGCTTCAGCCATTTGTCCAATGTACATAGCTGAAATTGCTCCCGCAAACATCCGAGGACGTTTGGTTTCTCTCAACCAATTTGCCATCATTTTTGGTATGTTGGTTGTCTATTTTGTTAATTGGGGAATTGCTCAGGGGCAGCCTCTTGAATGGATAAACAGCATCGGATGGCGATGGATGTTTGCATCAGAAGCCATACCTGCAGCCCTTTTTGGTACATTGCTTTTCCTTGTACCTGAAACACCCCGTTATCTTGCTCTAAATCGCGAAGATGAAAAGGCCATGTCTATTCTGACCCGAATTAACGGTCGGGATAGAGCACAGGAAATCATGACGGAAATAAAATCTACCGTTAAAGTGTCGGCTGCCAAAATATTCTCATACGGAAAACTTGTTGTAATTATCGGTATCCTGTTGTCGGTGTTTCAACAATTTGTTGGTATAAATGTAGTCCTCTACTATGCTCCCCGTATATTCCAAAATATGGCAGGAAGTGCAACAGATGTTTCAATGATGCAGACAGTCGTTATGGGAGTGGTGAATATTTTGTTCACTGTGGTAGCAATTATGACAGTAGATAAATTTGGTCGTAAACCCCTTTTGATAATAGGTTCCATAGGAATGGCCATCGGCATGTTTGCAATAGGACTGATGTCTTATTTTCAGATTATAGGTATTGGAACTCTTATTTTCATTATTGTTTATAGTGCATCATTTATGATGTCTTGGGGACCTATCTGTTGGGTTTTAATTTCTGAAATATTCCCCAACAATATCAGGGGAAAGGCCGTTGCTATTGCTGTGGCTGCTCAATGGATTGCAAATTTTATGGTAAGTTCTACATTTCCATTTCTTATTAGTGTAAACGAAGCATTTACTTATGGATTATATGGAGTGATGAGTGTGATCTCGGCCATATTTGTCTGGAAAATTGTACCCGAAACCAAAGGGAAAACATTGGAGCAAATGGAAGCCCTTTGGAAAAAATAGTCCTTTTTTTTCATAGATTTGGTTTGGAACCGGAATTCTTAAAGAAGAGTTCCGGTTCTTTTTTGAGAAAGAATGTTTATTACAATAATTCACAGATTAAAAGTTAAATTTTGTTTATTGAAAGGTTGGAGGGTTTAATAATTTCTCTTACTTTAGATTGACAAATTGTTTTATATATCTCTTAATAAAAGAGTTATTAGAGTAGTAACTTAATCTTTCAGTTATATGTGAAGTTTAAACATTAATCAAAATCCTAATTACTGATGAAGAAATCTATTTTATTACTAATGGTAGTTGCACTTCTGATTGGGTGTGCGACTAATGACGAAAAGGTTGTTAAGGGCAACCAAATATTCTTAAACTTTGATCAAGCAGAACTGGTTATCAATAAGGATGTTTACGGACATTTTGCAGAACACCTTGGACGCTGCGTTTATGATGGAATATGGGTCGGCCCCGATTCAGATATTCCAAATTACAAAGGGTATCGTTTAGATGTTCTGGAAGCTCTTAAAGAATTGCAAGTTCCTGTATTAAGATGGCCGGGTGGCTGTTTTGCCGATACATACAACTGGAAAGACGGCGTTGGCCCACGGAGTGAAAGACCTAAGCTGGTAAATGTTTTCTGGGGCGGAGATGTAGAGGATAACAGCTTTGGAACTCATGAATTTCTTGAGCTTTGCCAAATCCTTGGTGCTGATGCCTATATTGCTGCAAATGTTGGAAGTGGCAGCGTTCGAGAAATGATAGAATGGATTGAATACATGACATCAGATCAGGATATTCCAATGGCAAACTGGCGGCGCGAGAATGGCCGTGAAGAACCTTGGGATGTTAAGTTCTTAGGTATTGGCAACGAGAGCTGGGGATGCGGAGGGGAGATGACTCCGGAATTTTATGTAAATCTGATGCGTCAGTATTCTGTTTTTGCCCGCCAATATGGAGGTTCGGATATGATTCGTGTGGGATGTGGTTCTCATCAGTTTTATTATCATTGGACAGAGGTTCTTATGCGTGAAGGTCGCAATCATATGGAGGCTCTTTCATTACATTATTATACGATTCCAACAGGTGATTGGGGAATTAAATCTGAAGCAACCGGATTCGATGAAGATCTTTATTTTAGCGCACTTAGAAATGCGCTAAGAATGGATGAACTTTTAAAAGGTCATATCGAAATTATGGACAGATATGATCCCGAAGGACGTGTTGAACTGTACATGGATGAATGGGGAATATGGACGGATCCGGAACCCGGAACCAATCCGGCTTTTCTGCACCAACAAAACTCGATGCGCGATGCATTAATAGCTTCTTTAACTTTTGATATTTTCCACAGGCATGCCCGCAGAGTACAAATGGCCAACATCGCTCAAATGGTGAATGTTCTTCAGGCCATGATTTTAACCGATGGTGACAGAATGATTCTGACTCCCACTTATCATGTGTTTAACATGTATAAATTCAATCAGAATGCAACGTATATACCGGTTGAAATAACCACTGAAAAATACGCTTTTGAGAATGAGACCATACCTGCCATCACGGGTACGGCATCAACCAAAGATGGAAAAGTTTTTGTCGGTTTAAGTAATCTTCATGCATCAGAAACTTTAACAATTGATGTTGACATTTCTGGTGGTAATGCAAATAGGGTGTTGAAGGCTACCATCCTTACGGCACCTGAGTTTAACTCTCATAACACCTACGATAACCCAAATGTTGTTGCTCCGGCCGAATTTGCCGGATATGAGCTTACAGCTGGCAATCTGCAGGTTGTTATACCTCCATACTCAGTAGTTACTTTTGAAATGGAATAATTAATACCAGTTTTATAAACATTTTACACCCCTTGCACCTTTAAGTGCAAGGGGTTTTGTTTTTTATTATTCCGGTAAGCTCTAAACTATAAACTATAAACCCTAAACTATAAACTCAATATATTATTGCTAAATTTGAATTTTTGACAGGATTTTAAAAACAATCAACAATGCAGGATGTTAATTATATGTTCACTCCTTTAAAAGGATATGAACAATTTGAGGCCACTACCCAAATAATCATTGCAGAGATTATTAAAAGGGGATTGCCGTTTGAAATCATTGATGAAAAGAACAACCTGATTGCAGTAACATATAACAACCGGGAGTATATCATTCATGAAGGAACCATATCAGATGCCAACAGTTTAATAGCCTATTGGATATCAAACGATAAGTGGATGACCAAGCAGTTTCTTAAACGTGCAGGTATTTCTTGTGCTCAAGGTGCTGTTATAAAGAAGGGTTATTCTGTAAACGACCTTATAGGATTGCAATTTCCGCTTGTGGCAAAACCGGCCAATACCGACCATGGCATTGCTGTCAGCGCTAACCTGAAAAATATGGACGATACCAAATCGGCCATTGAAACGGCTTTTGAATATTCCGACAGGGTAATTGTAGAAGAGTTTTTTACCGGCAGGGAATACAGATTTCTGGTAGTGGATGATGCTGTTCGTGCCGTAGCATACCGTGAACCGGCCAATGTGATTGGTGACGGTAGTTCAACCATTGCGCAGCTCGTTGAAGAAAAAAGTGCAGGACGTGGTGAAGATTACACCCATCCGTTACTAAAAATTAAGGTGGATAAGGAGGTCATGCGCCATCTTTCGCAACAGAATCTGACGCTTGACGATATTCTGGAAAGAGGACGAAAGGTTTATTTACGTGAAAACTCGAACCTTAGCACGGGTGGAGATAGCATTGATGTGACCGATGAAATGCCTCCGTTTTATAAGGATGTTGCTTCAAAAGCAGCCCGCGCCGCGGGTCTGCGGTTGGCTGGTATTGATATCATTATTAATGATATCGCAGGGATACCTTCCCCAAAAAAATACATAGTAGTAGAGTTGAATGCCCCGGCCATGCTGAGCATGCACAATTATCCCTACATTGGAAAAAACAGACATGTGGAAAAGTATGTATTGGATTGTATTCTCAGCGGTAAGTAAATGTTTTTCTCCTTACTCTAACCTATCAGTCTGATATCTAGTATTCTTAAGTTCTTTAAATAGATACAAAAACGTGGAGATAATCGAAAATAAAGACCAGTTAATTCGCTATTTTGAGGCGGGGAGCAAATCTTCTGACCGATGGGGTATAGGCACGGAGCATGAGCAATTTCTGTTTTTGAGAGACCGGTTGGAAAGAGCCGCCTATGGAGGCACGCACGGCATTGCTGAAATTATGCAATACATGCAAAAAGCAGATGGCTGGAAGCCGGTAACTGAATCCGGTAATATCATTGCTCTCAGGAAGAACGGTGCATCAATCACCATCGAACCGGGCGGGCAATTTGAACTGTCCGGCAGCAACTTTAAAACAGTTCATGAAACCAACAGAGAGACTCGTCTTCACTTCGATATGCTTAAAAATATTTGCAAGGAATTTGGCGTTGGCAGTCTTTGTCTTGGGTTTGACCCGTTGAGTACCCGCGAACAGGTGCCCTGGATGCCAAAAAAACGCTACGAATATATGCGTAATTATATGCCAACACGGGGAACTCTCGGGTTGGATATGATGACCCGTACAGCCTGCATTCAGGTTAATCTGGATTACGGCAATGAACAGGATATGGTGAAGAAAATGCGCGTTGCACAGGCGTTTCAGCCGGTAATTACTGCCATTTTTGCCAATTCTCCCTTTACCGAGGGCAAACCAAACGGTTACTTGAGCTACCGAGCACGTGTATGGGACGATACCGACCCCGACCGTTGCGGGTTTCTCCCGCTGGTATTTGAAGAAGGATTTGGTTTTGAACGTTGGGTCGATTATTTACTGGATGTGCCAATGTATTTTATCTATCGCGATGGAGAATACCTTTCTTCCGGTAACATCACCTTCAGACAGTTTCTGAACGGAGAGCACGAGTTGAAACCCACCATGGAAGACTGGGATACGCATGTCTCTACTGTTTTTCCCGATGTGCGGTTGAAAAGATTCATCGAACTCCGCGGTGCCGATGCCGGTTGCATTAATCACATCGTTGCACTTTCGGCACTTTGGGTGGGGTTAATGTACGATGAACAAAGTCTGGAAGAAGCCTGGAGCATAGCCTCACAATGGAACCTGGAGAATTTAAAAGAGATTCGTAGCCAAGTGCCCAAATTGGGACTTAGGTCCCAATCCGGCAATTTGAACATGCTACAAATCAGTCGTGAAGTGGTACGAATGGCATCCGAAGGACTAACCCGAAGAGCAAAACTTCTTGGAATAGAGGATGAAGGTTGTTACCTTCATCCGGTGAAAAGAATTGTTGATTCAGGAATTACCCAGGCTGAACAACTTTTGGAGAAATATCACACATTATGGAAACAGGATGTTTCTGAACTTATAAAGGATTGTCCCGGCACCAATGATAAGTAAGCTTCGATTTCTTTTAAAATATGCCCATCAATACAGATGGTGGTACACGGGTGGTATTTTGTTTATGGCACTTACCATTGGTGTTTCCGTTACCATACCCGAGTATATCCAAAAAAGCATCGATTTAATTGGACAGGGAAGAGAAGGTAATGAAAATGCTTTCTACAACTACGTTTTAATGATTCTGGTTCTGGCTTTGGTGCTTATCCTTGTACGAACCATGTCGCGGATTCTCTTTTTTATTCCCGGCAGGCTGATTGAAAAACAACTAAAGGGTGAAATGTTCAGGAAACTGACCTCTTTCGGGAAAGAGTATTTTGATAAAAATTCATCCGGAAGCATCATTTCCAGAATAAACAACGACATAAACGGGGTACGCATGATTACCGGCTTTGGACTTATGCAAATCGGTAATGTGATTTTTTCTCTGTCGGTTACTCCCTATAAAATGTGGAATATGTCTCCGGTTCTTACGCTGTACTGCGTTCTTCCGCTCATCGTGGTTTTTGTCATTGTAAGGGTAGGAATGGCTGTGATGGTTAAAAACACACGCCGCCGCATGGATTCTTTGCAGAATTTGTCTGGAAAAACGGTGTCATTTTTATCGGGAAACGGCGTAATAAAAAGTTACAACATACATAAATGGGCCGAAGAGAAAGTGGATGAGGAGAATGTATCGCTTTTTGATTTTACCATGAACATTGCCCGTGTGCGTTCTTTCGTGCTTCCTTTGCTGGCCAATCTCGAACAGATTCTGAAAATTGTGGTATTATTTGCCGGTGGGATGTTCGTGATTAACGGCACTTTTACCATTGGTCAGTTGGCGGAATTCATCGCCTATGCTGCATTGTTATCCCATCCAATCATGGGATTGGGATGGGTGCTAACTGTATTTCAGCAGGGTTTTGTTGGGATAACCAGTCTTCAAACCATTATGGACAAAAAAGGTGTGGATGATGATAAGCCTGCATTGGAGCCGAGTAAAGTCAACACCCTGTTTAAACAGGGTGTTTCGGTTCGAAATCTTTCATATCGTTATCACAATGGAGATGAAGAGGTTTTAAAGAATATCTCTTTTGATATCAAACCGGGACAAGTAGTTGGAATTACCGGAAAGCTTGGATGTGGAAAAACCACGTTGGTGAACTGTCTTAATGGCTATTTAAAACCGGAAAAAAACTCCGTTTTTTTCAATGGACATGATGCGGCGCTGTTAAGAGGACAGGA
Source organism: Alkalitalea saponilacus (assembly GCF_900168165.1). Lineage (GTDB taxonomy): Bacteria > Bacteroidota > Bacteroidia > Bacteroidales > Marinilabiliaceae > Natronoflexus > Natronoflexus saponilacus. Next base: position 43,234 of record NZ_FUYV01000019.1, on the reverse strand, counting down.
CATCCGCAAGGTTGTGAAAACGGTTAGTCAGGAAGTCTTTCTTTTTTCGGATACCATTGAAAATAACATCACTTTTGGCTCAGGAGACCTGCCCGACAATGAAAAGGTTGATAAGGTGATTTACAAAAGTGCTTTGGCAGATGAAATTGAACGCTTTCCCGGGCAAGAGCGTACCATGGTGGGAGAGAAGGGTATCATGTTATCGGGAGGCCAAAAGCAACGAATCAGCCTGGCCAGAGCGCTTTATACAAAATCTGACTTGCTGATTCTTGATGATGTTTTTTCGGCTGTGGATACCGATACAGAACGATTTTTAATAAAACATATTTTTGAGAATCGAACCAATGAAACCATTTTGGTGGTTTCAAATCGAATCAGTGTGTTGGAAAAGGCCGATTTTATTATTGTTTTGGAAGATGGTGAAATGGTGGCCAAAGGCACTCACAAAGAGCTAATGAAAAAATCTTCCTATTACCGGGAAACTTCAGAATTGCAGGATAATAAAGAATAGAAGGTGCAATGGCAGGAATGATTAAACGCATACTAAAAACCAGTGACTGGGGATTAATCAGAAAATTTGCCGGTTATTTTAAGCCCTATAAAAAGTGGGTGGTACTGAGTGTTGCCTCAATACCTGTTACAACGGCGGCAGGCATTATGTTTTTATGGTTGGTTGAAAAAATTGTGGATGACTACATTTTACCCGGCGATGCGGAGGGTTTGCAACTATACACCATATTACTTGGAGCCGTATTGGTGGTGAACTATTTGTTTGATGGAATATACAGTTATGCATTTTCAAAGGCCGGAAATATGGCCATTGTTGATATGAGGCGAGAATTATTTGGACGTGCGCTGCGTTTTCCAATGAAATATTTCGATAAGAATCCCATTGGCGTGACTTTGTCACGCCTTACCAGCGATATGGAGTCTATTTCCGAATCTTTTGCAGCAGGAATTTTGGGACTTCTTGCCGATACCATCAAAACATTGGCTTTGTTGACATATCTTTTTGTTCTCAACTGGCAGTTGACGTTGATTTTATTGATAGTGGTTCCTTTAATTATATTGGTCATCCGCTATTTACGAAGGAAAATTCGCAGAGCTTTTAATGAGTCACGCACCAGTTTGGCTAAATCTGCAGCATATTTGCAGGAGTCGTTAAACGGGATTAAAACCATTCAGCTTTATGCGGCGGAAAATGAAACTTTTGAGAAATATAACCAGTTGAACCAGCAATATTGCAAATCACAAAACCGGTCAAACGTTTACGATGCTGCACTTTACTCTACAGTGGAAGGAATTACTTCCATTGCAACAGCATTGGTTATTTGGTATGGTGCCGTACTTATCTGGAATTTTGATTTCACCATTGGTATTCTGATTGTTTTTGTTACTACGCTAGGAAGGCTTTTTATTCCGGTGCGGCAGTTCACTCAGCAAATTACCACCATTCAAAGGTCGTTGTCGGCACTGGAGCACATCAATGTGCTTTTTGAGCAGGAGGAGGAAGAACCGCGCACTTTATCCGGGGAGGATAAGCCTAAGCCTCTGGAATTTGAAGAGATTGAATTTCGTAATGTATTCTTTAGTTACGGTGACGATGCCCCTGACGTACTGAAAAACGTTTCATTCAAGTTGCAAAAAGGAGAGCGCATTGCACTTGTAGGAACCACCGGTTCCGGAAAATCAACCATTATTCGCTTATTGAGTAAAGCATACAGTGGTTATCGGGGTTCCATTACCATAAATGGTCAGGAGTTGCGGGATATCCCATTGAGTAGGGTAAGGGAGACCATCTCGGTGATGCAACAGGATATTTTCATGTTTAATGATACGGTTGCCTTTAATATTGGCCTTGGACGAGAAGGTGTGACCCGGGAAAAAATTGAGAATGCTGCACGGTTTGTTTATGCTGCCCCATTTGTCGAAAAACTACCCGGGAAATATGAATTCATTATCCAGGATAATGGCGATAACCTATCGAAGGGACAGGGTCAGCTTATATCTTTTGCAAGAGCTGTCTGCTCCGAAAGCGAATTAATTATACTTGACGAAGCCACCAGCGCGGTTGATTCATTAACTGAACAGTACATTCAGAAAGCCATAGGCAACATTTTTTCATCCAGAACCGTTATTGCTGTTGCACATCGGTTAAGCACCATTCGTCACTCTGATTTAATTCTGGTGATGGAAAACGGTGAGATCATTGAAAGGGGGAACCATACAGAATTACTTGCAAAAAGTGGAAAATATGCCAGCCTTTTGCATCAGTTGGATGAGAAAAGTTAGGTTGATGTTTATAATTCAAGGTTTAAAGTTTATGGTTTATGGTTTATGGTTTTGGGGCGAAGCGGAGTCCCAAATGGCTTTTGTTTCATGTTTGGATTTTCAAACCCTAAACTATCAACTCAAAACTATCAACTATCAACTATCAACCCAATTACAAACTAAAAACCATAAAATCTAACCGCCTAAAAACATCAAAACGAATGGAAGAACGTAAAAAAGACCATATAAATCTGGCATTTCAGTCGCGTGTTGAACCAGACGGTACCAACAAACCATATGATTACGAACCTTTGCTGGCGGCACATCCGTCAGACAATATGCTGCCGTTCGGTTTTGCAGGAAAAACCATGCAATTGCCTGTATGGGTATCAAGCATGACCGGAGGAACCGCAATGGCTGGGATTATCAACCGAAATCTGGCAAAAGCGTGTGCCGAGTTTGGTATGGGTATGGGACTTGGGTCCTGTCGAGCATTACTGGATGATGATAAATTTCTATCTGATTTTGACATCAGAGACATCATTGGAGACGATGCGCCTTTATATGCCAATCTGGGCGTTGCACAAGTTGAGAAACTCATTAGCTCAAAATCGCTGGATAAGGTTGATGAACTCATACATAAGCTCAAAGCTGATGGAATCATCATACACGTGAACCCGCTGCAGGAAGCTTTTCAACCCGAAGGAGACCGATTTTCCGTCCCTCCTGTAGAAACCATACAGACTTTTTTGGAAAACAGTTCGGTGCCATTGATTGTTAAAGAAGTGGGTCAGGGAATGGGGCCGGAAAGTCTCAGGGCATTGTTGAAACTCCCCCTAGAAGCCATTGAGTTTGGCGCTCTTGGCGGTACCAACTTTACCAAACTTGAACTTTTGCGACATCAGAACCATGACGTATCGGTTTTTGAATCCTTTAAAAACGTGGGACATACAGCGGAGGAGATGACCCAAATTGTCAATGAAATTGTGGAAAGCAACCATGAAATAAATTGCAGGCAGGTTATTGTTTCGGGAGGAATCACAGATGTTTTACAGGGGCATTTTTTGGCAAAAAAATGTAAACTTCCCGCGGTTTTTGGCATGGGCTCAGCATTTTTAAAACATGCAACCGAGGACTATTCTTCTCTAAAGCAGTATGTCCAACAAATAAAACAAAGCATTCTGATTGCAGAGCAATACCTTATGTTGAAGTAGCTGTTAGATAATCAGTCAATATTCATTTGAACATGATTACGTTTAACATCTTAATTATTAAAAATCTCATATTCTATTGATTTGTGGCATGGAACGAATAAAAGGATTTTCAAAACTATCGAGAAGTGAGAAGATAGACCAAATATCCAGATCACTCCATCTGAATCCAGATTTTAAGAAAACACTGGCATCGTACCGCCACCCAGAAGAACAGGAGCTATTCGACGACTTCTCTGAAAACACCATCACCAATTTTTATATGCCTTTTGGTGTGGCACCCAATTTCCTCATCAACAATCGCATGTACATGGTTCCCATGGTGATTGAAGAGAGTTCTGTGGTGGCAGCAGCATCGCGGTCTGCAGCATTTTGGGCAGATAACGGAGGTTTTACAACAACCATTCACAATACCATAAAAACCGGACACATCTGGTTCAGATGGCAGGGCGATTACCAACTGCTGAAATCTAAACAGGAATCGGCAGAAAAAATACTCAGAGATTCGGTAGCGCATATTTCTCAATCCATGGAAAAACGCAGTGGAGGAATAGTAAAAATGGAGTTCCTTCCACAACAGGAAATTCCCGAAGTATATCAGCTTTTGGTTCAGTTTAAAACAGCCGACAGCATGGGTGCCAATTTCATCAATTCGTGTCTGGAAGCCATGAAAGAACCTCTTTGCAATTTTTTCATATCCAACGAGATGAAAAATCCGGAAATCATCATGGCCATTCTTTCAAACCACACCCCTGAATGTTTGGTTACCTGTTCGGTGGAGTGCAAAACAGAACAACTACAACCTTTTGCAGGAAACCTGTCGGCTACAGAATTTGCAGAGAAATTCAACCTGGCAGTGGATATTGCACGCTGTAATCCGCACAGAGCCGTTACTCACAACAAAGGAATCTACAATGGTGTTGATGCTGTTATTCTTGCAACAGGAAACGACTTTCGTGCAGTGGAGGCTGCCGGTCATGCTTTTGCATCTTTGGATGGGCAATACCGTTCTCTGTCGCATTGCAACATTACAAGTGACGGGATTTTTCAATTCAAACTGACTATTCCCCTAGCCATTGGCACTGTGGGAGGATTAACCAACCTCCATCCCATGGCTAAAGAAGCTATGAAAATTATGCAGCAACCCAATTCCCAAGAGTTAATGGCCATTGCTGCTGCGGCAGGACTGGCCAATAATTTTTCCGCGGTGGCTTCTTTGGTGACCACCGGAATTCAAAAAGGACACATGAAACTGCATCTTTCAAACATTCTTAACTCCCTTAATGCCACAGAAGAAGAGAAAAAACTCGCAAACGAATATTTTGCCAATAATACGGTGAGCGTTAACGCTGTAAAGAAACTGCTAAACAGAACTTAACATGTATTTTCACGCAAACGGAAAATTACTTATTACCGGTGAATATTTGGTGTTGAATGGAGCCAAGGCCTTAGCCGTACCTTTAAAAAAGGGACAAAGCATGAAAATTGAAGAGGATGAATCCAACGGATTCATCTGGAAAGCCATGACTCCTGAAGGTCTTTGGTTTCAATCGGAATTCGACAGAAACCTGAACATCATAAAAACAACCAGTTCTGCGCATGCAGAAAAACTCAAATCGATTTTAGAAACAATCATCAGGCTTAATCCCGATGCCAATAAAAAACTAATCAATCAACGCATCACCACACAACTTGAATTTCAACCCGATTGGGGATGGGGAAGCAGCTCCACACTCATCTCTCTGTTATCGCAATGGCTGGAAACTGATGCATACCAATTTCTTCAGCAAACCTTTGGTGGTTCGGGTTACGATTTGGCCTGTGCCACCTCCCATCAGCCTCTATTTTTTAGAATTGATGCCAATCATCAACCAACAATTTCCCCGGTACAATTTTCACCTCCTTTCATGGAACAAATCGGTGTTGTATGGCTCAATAATAAACAAACCTCATCGGTTGAAATTGAGAGATTTAAAGAAAAGCAAGTGCCGGTATTAAAGTATGTTGATGACATTTCAAAAATATCGGAAGAGATTGTAACAGTGACTGATATTAAGCAGTTCTGTGAACTGCTTAACACCCATGAAGAAATCATCGGTAAAGTTACAGGCCTTACTCCGGTAAAAAGGAGTTTGTTTCCCGAATTCAACGGTACTATGAAATCCCTTGGCGCATGGGGAGGCGATTTTACTTTGTTTATAAGCGATGAACCATTTAGCTCCTCGGCTAAATGGTTTTCCCGGAAAGGGTATCAGACATCATTCAGATTAAAAGACATCATGATATAAAAAACTTAAAAAACTACACTAAACAAAAAGTTCCAAATCGTTGTTTAATCTTCATACAAAAAAGATTAAACTGTTTATCTGTAACTAAATGACCAAAGTCTCTCAAATAAATGCTTCCACCGAATGGAGAAGTCCGTCAAATCTGGCCATTGTAAAATATTGGGGAAAACGAAACGTGCAGGAACCCATTAATCCGAACGTGAGTTTTTCTTTGAAAAACTCCGTTACCATCACGCGTGTTACGGCAACCCCTTCAGAAAAAGGTGGATTTACTTTTTCCTTGAACGGTGCCTTTAATCCGGCATTCCACCCAAAAATTGAAACATTTCTTAAACAGGCTCAACACCATTTGCCATTTATCAGAAACCACCATTTAACCATAGAAAGCAGCAATACTTTTCCACATTCTTCGGGAATAGCCTCGTCGGCCAGTAGCATGAGTGCCCTCGCGCTTTGTCTTTTGTCGTTGCATAACCTATCCATAGGAAAATCTCCTGAATCGGTTGATTTAACCATGGCTTCGGGTTTGAGCAGGTTTGGTTCGGGAAGCGCATGCCGCTCTGTTTTTGGAGGATGGAATTTGTGGGGTAAGTTTGATGAAGTTAAAGAGAGTTCCGATACCTATGCGGTTCCCATTTTGAAAAACGAGGTTTCACCCGTTTTTCAGGACTTAAAAAACGTCATACTCATCATCAACAGTGGTTCAAAAAGTGTAAGCAGTTCTCAGGGACATCAACTGATGAATGACCACCCTTTCAGAGAAGCCAGAGTTGAGCAGGCTTTTAACCACACCGGCAAACTGCTTGAAATACTCAAAACCGGCGACTGGAATGGCTTTATTGAAATAGCCGAAAATGAAGCTCTTACACTACACGGACTGATGCTAAATTCAACACCATCTTACACCTTAATGGAACCCAATTCATTACAAGCCATACAATTAATTCGACGTGCACGAAAAGATGAAGACTTAAAAATAGGGTTCAGTATGGATGCAGGTCCAAACCTGCACGTTCTTTATCCCGAGTCGGAAGCTTCAAAGGTTGAACCCTGGATTGAACAAAACCTTAAACCACTTTGCCAAAACCAACAGATGATATATGATTCCGTGGGAGATGGCCCAATAAACATCCAATCCATTAATAACGCGATTTGACATGTCAACACAAACAAACGGATACAACGATACCTTCCACTCTAAAATAATGTTGTTTGGAGAATACAGTATTATTTTAGGCTCTATGGGTTTAACCATTCCTTATGCCCATTTTAATGGTTCATTGGGTTTCATTAATAAAAACAGATATACAGATCTGGATTTTGCTAAACGCAGTAATCTGTTGCTCTCCGAATATTCTGAATACATCGACAAACTTGAGCGTGAAGGGTTGTTGCCTGAAAACTTTGATAATAAGCGCCTGAAAAAGGACATTACAAACGGACTTTATTTTGAAAGTACCATTCCCGAAGGATACGGACTTGGCAGCAGTGGAGCGTTGGTGGCTGCATTGTACCACAAGTATAAAACCGATAATCAGAACCCACGAAGAGCAACCACTCACAATCAGCTGCTAAAACTGAAAAAGGAGCTTGCAACCCTGGAAACATGGTTTCATGGAACCAGTTCCGGCATTGACCCATTAATCTGTTACATGAAGCACCCGTTGCTTTTGAATAACGACACAAGCATAAAACCCATTGGCATTCCGCGTTATAATTTAACAAGCGAAGATGCTATCTTTTTGGTTAACAGTGGCAAACCCGGGAAAACAGCACCTCTGGTTGAACGGTTTATGTCGCAGTTAGAAAATCCTGAGTTCAAGGATTTAATGGAAAACCACTATACTCCCCTGAACAATAAATGCATCAAGCATTTGATATATGGCGAACTCGACCAGTTCACCGAATCGCTGAGTGAACTCTCTCAATTTCAAGCCACCCATTTTAAAGATATGATTCCCCCTACCGTTGAAATGGAATGGATATATGGCATCAGCACCCAGAAATACATTCTGAAACTTTGCGGCTCAGGAGGCGGCGGATTTGTTCTCGGCTTTACCAGAAACTACAGCGAAGTTAAAGAACGCTTTCAGGAAAAAAATATGGAAGTGGTGCCGGTTTACAGAGCGGAGTGAGATTTTGTTGAGGGTTTGGAGTTGAGAGTTTTGAGTTTGGATTGCGAAGTTAACCGCAACTCTGTATGGCAGGAATAGTTTTGTAATGAAACGAAGATTAAAAACTAAATAATCTTCATTTAATTTTACGTTGAGCCATAAACTTTTCCCACATGCTTTTATTTACAGATTCGGAAAGTTCATCAACATCTTCCTTTTTTGCCTTTGATTTTGAAGTAACCTCTTTGTATTCAAGGTAATCCAGCATATTTTGAAGTTCAGTTAAATCGACATGCGCAGGCAACCTTACTAAAATCTCATTATTTGTCCGTTCAAGTATCATAAATATCCAATTTGTCTAAAGATACGAAATTCAATTTTGAACAGTAATGTTTCTTTCAAAAAAATATGCTTCACTTTCTTAAAACTTTCTCTTTCCCTAACCGTTACATGAACAAACAAATTAAAAACCTTAAATTTGTCGGTTATTCCATCAATCTGAAAAAAGCAAGATAAAATATGATTAGTCCGTCCCTCATAGAAAAATACAATCAACCCATCCCCCGTTATACAAGTTATCCACCGGCTACGGTTTTTCATGATACCTTTACTTCAAACGACTATATTCGAATGGCAGAAGCGTCAAACCATGAAGAACCGCGTGCCATATCCCTGTATATCCACATTCCTTTTTGCACCAGACTTTGTCTCTACTGCGGATGCAACACGCTAATTACCAACAAACAGGAGTTAATGACCGAATATCTGAAAGCTCTTAAAAAGGAGATTACAATGGTGAGCCAATGGTTGGACAAACAAAGACCGGTAACGCAAATTCACTGGGGAGGCGGTACGCCCAATGTGCTTTCAACTGATGAAGTAGCATCAATAATGGATTTGATTCATGAAAAATTTTCGGTTTCGAAAGAAACCGAAATTGCCATGGAATGCCATCCTGCTCACATCGACATAAACTACCTGGATAATCTTTTCAAAATGGGGTTTAACAGGATAAGCCTGGGAATACAAGACTTTAACAGCGAGGTATTAAAAACAGTACACCGAATGCCCCCGGCCATTCCCATTGAAGAGATAGTTCAATTTATAAAAGAGAGTAAAATTCCTCTGAACCTTGATTTTATATACGGTTTGCCGCTGCAAACTGTAGAAGGTTTTGCCGAAACCATGCAACAGGCTGTTAATCTGCAACCAGACAGACTGGTGACCTTCTCTTATGCACATGTACCTTGGGTAAAACCGCATCAAAAAACACTGGAAAAAACCGGACTTCCTTCACCCGAAGAAAAAACTGCCATGTACCTTTCAAGTTACGAAACAATTACTCAAAACGGATACATTCCAATTGGTTTCGACCATTATGCAAAACCCGACGATGAACTGAGCGCGGCTTTAAAAAACCATCAACTTCACCGAAATTTTCAGGGATATTGCACCAAATCGACAACAGGACAAGTTTATGCTTTCGGGATGTCAGGCATCAGTCAGTTAAGCAATGCCTACGCACAAAACACCAAAAACATAAAAGCATACGTTGAAGCCATCAACAATGGTATTCCTGCGACAGAAAAAGGATATGTCATTACCGAAGAAGAGAAACTAACCCGGGAGGTCATTCTCGAGTTGATGTGCAATAACTACCTCAAATGGGATGAACTTGCATTGAGGCTCAATTGCCATGTTGATGACCTAAAAAAGGCTACCGCATTTTCTGAAGAAAAAATTAAAACTTTTATTGTCGATGATTTGTTGATTAATAAAGATGATGCATTGGAAATTACAGACGCAGGCCGGTTTTTTACCCGCAACATAGCTTCGGCCTTCGACCCGAAGCTAAAAGCAGGCCCCGGACAATTTTCCAAAAGCATTTAACTTCATTATTGACTTATTTTTACATTGAAACAGAACATCAGCAATATGAGTACCCGGTCAGCTGTCATCATAGGAGCAGGACTCACAGGATTAACAACAGCCTTCTATCTAAAAAAAGCCGGATGGGAAGTCACCATACTTGAGAGGTCGGCCAGAACAGGAGGTTCCATACAAACTCACCGTGAAAACGGGTTCATTTTCGAAAGCGGTCCAAACACCGGAATTATCACAAATACTGAGGTCGCAGACCTTTTTGTCCGCCTTGGACCGGATTTTAAATTTGAGCCAGCCAATGAGGAAGCAAAACGCAGGTTAATCTGGAAAGGATGTCGATGGTATGCTCTCCCTCATTGTTTAAAAGAGGGAATTAGGACACCTCTGTTCAAATGGCGCGACAAATTTAGAATTCTTCTGGAACCATTCAGAACAAAAGGTAGAAATCCGGACGAAACGCTTGACGAACTGGTTAGGCGACGAATGGGAAACTCCTTTTTAAATTATGCCATCGACCCATTCATCTTAGGTGTTTATGCCGGAGACCCAGCTCAATTGGTCACCCGATATGCTTTTCCTAAGCTTTATAACCTTGAACAGGAGTATGGCAGTTTTATAAAAGGGAGCATAAAAAAATATAAAGAGCGAAAATCTCCGGAGCAGCAAAAAGTTACCCGGCAAATGTTTTCGGTTACAGGAGGATTAGATAATCTTGTAAGCACACTCACCGAACAGGTAGGTATTGAAAACTTCGTTTTCAACTGCCGCAGAATTACCATTTACCCTAAAGGAGACGAATACTCGATATCATACGCCCGTGAAGGTCAAACCCATCAAATTAACAATAACGTGGTGATAACAACCACAGGCGCAAACGAAGTTGATAGCCTTCTGCCATTCCTCAACCAAAAAGAGAAAGAATCCATTAACAACCTTAATTACGCCAAAGTCATTCAAGTGGCCATTGGTTTTAAAAAGTGGAGAGGATTGCCTCTTAAAGCGTTTGGTGGTCTTATCCCTCACAAAGAAAACAGGAAAATTTTGGGAATTCTTTTCCCTTCCGCCTTTCTGAAAGGACGTGCGCCTGAGGATGGAGCCCTTTTATCGGTATTTTTGGGAGGAGTAAGAAACCCGGAAATTCTACATCTCGACGATTCCATCATAAAAGCGATGGTAATGGAAGAACTCCGGTGCATGATGCTTGTTCCCAGTGGCGATGAACCGGATCTGTTTAAAATTTTCCGCCACAACCACGCAATCCCTCAATATGAAGTCACTACTGGCGAAAGGCTTAGCACCATAGCGAAAATAGAATCCCGTTTCCCGGGTTTAATCCTTGCCGGAAACATCCGCGATGGAATAGGAATGGCAGACAGAATAAAACAAGGCACCACCATTGCACAAGAACTTATTAAGGGTTGAAAAGGTGAGGGTTTTTGGTTCATGGTTTATAGTTTATCCAGAAAACTATAAACCATAAACCAAACAACCATAAATTAATTGATGTTCGTCCAAGGGAAAAATCTCCAAATAGTGAAAATTTTTTCCCAATTTGTTTTGCAAATAAAATTAAACCCCTATTTTTGCAACCGCAATGAAGGAGAGATGGCAGAGTGGTCGAATGCGGCGGTCTTGAAAACCGTTGACCTTCACGGGTCCGGGGGTTCGAATCCCTCTCTCTCCGCAAAAAGACTTTCATGAAAATGAGAGTCTTTTTTTATGGAATGAAATGAGATATCCTTAATTATTATTGTTCCCCAGAAATTTGGATTGTTCACCAATTTGTTCACCAGCATTTTGTTATAATATGGGTTTTAATGAACACCCCCAGAAAACAAAAAACGCTGTAAATCAATCGATTTACAGCGTTTTGAATATATGTGGGATTGTGAATGGTGATCCGGACAGGATTCGAACCTGTGACCCACAGCTTAGAAGGCTGTTGCTCTATCCAACTGAGCTACCGGACCGTCTCGTTTTCGGTGTGCAAATATAGAAAAATATTCTAAAACCAGGTAATATATCTACTTTTTTAAGAAAAAAAACAGAGTTTTTTTGAGTCTATTGTGATCTTAAAAGATATATAGCAGAACCATAAGCGAAGTATCCGCATCATAACTCTTAATGCACAAAAAAGGTTGATTGTATTCATCTCTTTGGTAGTGTTTGGATTATGAGTTTTAATTAATCAGAATGTTCGCTGAAATCCGGGATATGAGTTGGTCAATTTGTTCATAATTTATGTTCGAAACAGAGCTTTTTATTCCCGTAATTCTTTTTATAATGATTCTCTCAATGAAATTCATTTTTTCAAGTTTAAATTCACCTCCTGCATAGCAGGAGGCAAATGCATGATTTCTCAATAACTCCGGAAATGCGTTGGAGAATTGTAAATCTTTATCAGCATCATTCATATAGCAAATAAACAAGGCAACAGGCTTTTCCAGCAGGGTAATGATATTGTCTTTGACGAACCTGCTCATGGCTTTACCAATTTTGCCTGCATGTATGGATGTTCCCAAAACAATAATGCTATATTGAGTCAAATCTGTTTTTCGGGCTCCGCCCAGATTTATTAAATCCGTCAACGAATTATTAATACCATCAGAAATGGTTTGGGCGACCTTTTCTGCAGTTCCGTGCTTTGATTCATAAATTATAGCAGTTCTCATTACTGTGAAATTTAGAATGGGTTAAACTGGAATATCACACCAAACTTCGCATAACTGGAACCAGGCATATCAAATGATTTTTGATTATAATAATCTTCATATATCTGACTCCCACGGTACCCTTCAATAAACCACCCCAGACTACTTCCGTTTTGAAATCTAAATGGTGTTGAAGAAGCACCAAGAGATATGCCTGCTGAAACAGAGTTGTATGAATACTCAGGCAGTTGCCCCTGATGTGTGAAGTGGAGAAGATTATATTGCACAACCGGCCCAATTTTTATTTGGAATAGCCCTTGTTCATGGTGTTTTCTAACGATTCCAAAATTCCAAAGTACTGGAACCATGAACTGGACTAATGAAACCTCCCTGTTACCGAAGAATTGGTTATTCCCATCTCTATAGCTGAATTCCTGACTGTTCACCATAAAATCGAGCCCGGTTTCCACTGCATTATAACCAATGGGTTTTAATATTCTGGCTCCTATGTTGAAGCCTCTGTTTGTCGCACCTGAGAAACCATCGACAGGACTACCGGGGACTAAATCCAATTCAGTATTTTCTACAATTCCGCCTTTGTTGATACCTGCCTGTAGTCGGAATATCAATTGTTGGTGGTCTGTTGCAGCGGTTTCACGATGAGTGGCACATCCAAGAAAAAGGGGTGCAGTTAATAATGTCAGTTTCAAGTATTTTTTTAGCATGATAAAATGGTTTTTCATTATCATGCAAAGAAATATATAGACATGTAATTGAGAGACTCATTTTTTCGAAATGAGGTCTCAACTTGCCTGAAACATTATAAAATGAGGTCTCAGTTTTTTGATACCTGCTGTAAATACTGACTAGGAGTATAACCCGTCATGTTTTTAAACACGCGATTAAATGTAGCTTTAGAACTGAATCCACAATCAAGGGCAATGCTGATAAGAGTATAATCTTTGTTTTGAGGATCTTTACACTTTTGCTTGAACTCTTTAATTCGGTAGTGATTGATAAAATCGAAGAAGCTCTTATTTAATTGCACATTTAAGATGGATGACAAATACTCCGGAGAGGTATTTAGCTGCCCGCTTAATCCGGCAATGGTGATGCATTGATCCAGGTGTGGTTTGTTTTGCTGCATATAATGCAGCAAATCGTTTATAAAGGTAGAATCTTTGCTATTCGTGCTCATATTCAAAGATGGTGATTGTTGCCTTTTATCTAAATTCATCTTAACAGGCATACTAATGAACACATTCTCCTGCCTGAGACCAAAAAAGGCTAACGTAAGTACAAATAACGAAGCCATAGCGTGTGCCAATGATTGCATAAAACTGTATGGCATTAATTGCCATATGTAATCTAAAGTGTAGGTAAGGCTATTAAATGCATAAAGTACAACTGCTGAATATAGCAGAAACTTCAACCAGTCCAGACCAATTCCGGAAATCTCCGAAAAGTAACTTTTTATTTCATCTTTATACTTTTTGACTCTCCATATTGCTATAAATATATAACTGAGTGATGACACTGCAATCCCTGCTATTACAACAGGATAGATTAATCTTTCTTTAAATGACTGGTTTATGTCGATTTCAATTCTTGTTTCAACGGGATATAAAAAATGACCGGAGAATAATAGTATTGAAACAATGAAAAAGGGAATTAAATGAAGAATATCTATTTTACTAAACTTGAAGTTTTTCGTTGTCAGTGATTTTACATAAAACCAGATGGCCGGGCCATGAAGAAAAATCATGGTAGGAGAACTGTTTAAAAAAGCCGGATATGGGTAACCATTCTGTCGGTTGTAAAGCTCCATGAAACTGAGAAAAGTGGTTGTAGCGAATATCAGGAAATTTAATGACAACAAATAATCTGAGATGTTTTTTTTCTTTTTTGTAAGGATTAATAGAGCAAGGAATATACCCTGAACAACCCCGATTATTAATATGGTGTTCATAAATCTTTCTTGATATGGTTGAATACTCTTCTGACAATGACAAAGATAATGAATTTGCAAGATTGTCAGATAGATTTATTCAGCAACATCAGAGGATTTTTTTCGAAATCAGATATTTTGAGGATTTATCATAATTCCTTATAATATGCTAAAAAAATGAGTCGTTCATCCAAAACCACCAACGGAAATTACCTCATTGTAGTTAAGAGTCTTTATCAGGCATCAACGGTAAAGAGAAATAAAACATTGATCCTTTTCCCGGTTCAGATTCAACCTCAATAGTGCTTCCCATCTGATTCAGAATTTTTTTACTAAGTGCAAGTCCAAGTCCTGTTCCACGATAGAGTACCGAGGTGTCTTTTTCAATTTTGTAAAATGATTTAAATATCTTTGGTATTTCTTCCTTTTCTATGCCAATTCCGGTATCTCTTACAAAAAAAGTAACGCTGTTGTTTTCTGTTTTCCAGCCAAAATGAACATAACCTTCATTGGTAAATTTAATCGCATTTGTAAGCAGATTGGAAAGTACTTGTTTTATCCGGATAGGATCATTAAACAGTTCCAAATCAAATTCTGAATTATCCGGGATCACTTTTAATTCAATATCCTTTTCATTCTTCATGTTGAAATAGGCAATCAATTCTTCCATTATTTGCCTTACGGCAAACCATTGTTTGGTCAGGCTTAACTGATTGGTTTCAATCATAGAAATATCAAGGATGTCATTTATCAAGGTTAATAAGGTGTCTGTATTGGTGTTTATCATCTGGATGTAAGAATTCTTCTCTTCATTGTCCAGGTCAGGCTGAACCAAAAGATTAGAAAAACCAACGATGGCATTCATGGGTGTACGCAATTCATGGCTCAGATTTGCCAAAAAGGCTGTTTTTAATCTGTCCGAAATTTCAGCTTGTTCTTTGGCCTTAATTAGCTCCTTAGTTCTTTCGGTAACTAACTCTTCCAATTGGTTTCGATGACGCTCCAGTTCATAATTCTGGCATGTAATCTCTTCTTTTGATTCTTCCAATAAGGCATTTGTTTCGGAGAGTTCTACGGTTCGTTTTGCCACACTCTCTTCCAATTCAATGTTTCTGCGTCGAATAGCCCTAAACCTGTACTGGATTCCAAGATATACGCACAGCAGAATAAATAGTATTGTCGCAATTCTAAATAATTGCGTTTGCCACCATGGCGGTATTATAACGATTTTCAATTCTTTTGGTTCCAGACTCCAAACCCCGTCATTGTTTGTTCCGGCAACTTTAAATGTATATGTTCCGGGGTTAAGGTTTGTATAAGTTGCAAAGCGTCTGTTTTCAACTTCGTGCCATTGGCTTTCATACCCTTCTAGTTGATACTTATAACTGTTCTTTTGTGGATTCAGATAATTAATGGCCGAATAAAAGATAGTTATGTTGTTTTGTCTATACTTGAGAAGGATTTCATCAATAGTGTTAACATTAATCTTTCCTAGTTGCTCTTCAATATTCTCATTTTCATCAGTTCCAAAAACATGAAAATCTGTTATTATTATTTCGGGTGGAATTGGATTGTCGTGAATGTGGTCAGGGTGAAATCTTACAAAACCTCTTGAAGTTCCAAAATTCATATATCCATCTGTCCCCCTTTTTGCCGCTCTTGGTCTGAAATCATCGGCCGCGAGTCCGTCATACTGATCGTATAATCTGAAGTTGGGTTTTTGAGGTGTATCAGCTCCTTTAATAAATTTAGCAATCCCTTTATTGGTGCTTATCCATAGGTTTTTATGATCGTCTTCCAGTATTCCCTGAATGGTGTTGTTTGGCAAACCATGATAGGTAGTGTAGTGGATAAATGTACCATCTTCTTTATTAAACAAGTTTAGTCCCAGATTTCCGGCAACCCAGATGTTGTTATTGCTATCTTCGAAAACAAATAATGCCTGACCTCTTCTTAAACTTTTAGGATCTGATGGATCGTGTATGAAATTAGTGAAAGTGCCCGAATCTTTATTTAAAATTGAAAAAGCTGAATAGCAGGTTAGCATAAGTGTCCCATCTGATGCTTCAAAAAAATGATTTACAGAATTGTGAGGTAATGAATAAGGATCATCAGGATTATTTCTAAATACCTCAAAGTTTTCATTTTCATAATCAAACCGGTTTAATCCTCCATGATTGGTTGCTACCCACAAATTATTGTTTTGATCTTCCTTAATGGCAAATACATGTGGGCTTGAAATTGATCCGGGGTTTTCTGATGGTGTGTATGTTTTAAAAGTTTCTGTATCGGGGTTAAACAGATTTAATCCACCATTCCATGTTCCTACCCAAAAATTATCCCTACTGTCTCTGTAAAGAGCTAAAACTCCTTCACCTTTTAATGTTCCGGAAGAATAGGAGGAGGAGTAAAATGTTCTGATTTCGCCTGTTTCCTTTTTTAATCTATCAAGGCCGACGCCTGTACCAATCCATAAATAATCATCATCGTCCAGAAATGACGTTATCAAATGGCTGCTGATTGACATACCCGGTACCGGATTTACGATGTAATTCCTGAATTGCTTTATT
Source organism: Alkalitalea saponilacus (assembly GCF_900168165.1). Lineage (GTDB taxonomy): Bacteria > Bacteroidota > Bacteroidia > Bacteroidales > Marinilabiliaceae > Natronoflexus > Natronoflexus saponilacus. The sequence goes on along the minus strand of NZ_FUYV01000019.1, from coordinate 26,297 downwards.
CGTGCACTATATAAATTTACACCTCCGCTATAGGTTCCAATCCAAATGTCCCCATTCTTGTCTTTATACAGGCTTGAAATATTGTTATCACTCAAACCCCACATGTTTTGAGGATAATGAGCATAAGTGCTGTATTTAATTGATTCTCTGTTGTTCGTAACGGAGTTAAGATCAACAACTGTAACATTACCACCTGAACTGTTTCCAACCCATAACTGGTTATCTCTAATTATTAATTTATTAACATTGCTATTTATTAGCTTTGAGAAAGTTCCATTCTCCGGAAGTGCTAAGTAATTCTTAAACTCATATACTCCATCTCTGCTAACTCCAATCCATAGTCTATTATTCTTATCTTCAACAATTGAACGGACTTCTCCTTTAAAATCAGTATCGTACCATTTAAATGATTTTTCTTCTGGTAAATAAAGATTTAGCCCATTATTTGTTCCAATCCACAGATTCCCCGACGAATCTTCAAAAATTGATCTCACCTGACTATGGGATAAGCTGTTGGGTGATTCAGAATGTGTAAATGTTATTATTGTATCTTTTTCTGGGATGTATTTGAAAAGGCCGTTTTGTGAACCAAACCAAACATTGCTTTTTGAGTCGGTAAAGGAGCGTTCAATATTTTGATTTTGGAAATAGTGAAAAGGATAAATAGCATCAGTATTATGGTTATAGATGGAAACTCCCAGAGATGTACAAATCCACATCTCATCTTCGTTCTTTTTTGAAATATCATTGATTGATGGATGAATGAGACCTTCATATTGTGTTAATCCTGCCGTAAATACCCTAAAGTTGTGTCCATCAAATCTGTTAAGTCCGTCACCTGTGCCAAACCACATGTATCCAAACCTGTCCTGGTAAATGGCTCTCACATGACTGTGAGAGAGTCCTGTTGCTGTGGTAAACTGGATAAACTGTTTGTTCTGGTTCTGCGCGATGGAACAAAGTGATGAAAATATGAAGATTATGTATGTTAGAATAACGCGCAGCATAGGTCGTTTTCAGTTTCTATAAATATTACTTTTTATATTTTAATGATATGAGCAAATTTACCCTGATTGGAACCATATGCTATTATATTTCTGGTATTCAAGTTTAATAATACGAAATTAAATTAACATTTCATAACAAAAACACAAAAAAACTCTACCTATTCAAAAGTAGCTATGATAAATAGTTTTAGTTGTCTGAAAAAAGTTCATTATCAATATTAAGTACGTACATGACACAGCAAAAGTTTCAACCTTTATATTGCGATTCTGACGCGGAAACAAAAAGGTAGTTAATTTAAATATAAGTTAAGATATTAACCTAAGGTTTTACTTCCGGAAAGAGAATTCAGGTTTCACTGTTTTTCTTCTTTTTGATTCAGGTTTGCAACATTATGAGCATAAAAAATGCGGCTTCTTTCGAAGCCGCATTTTAAGGTCTATTTGCAACAAACTTTCTTCCGTTTACACAAGCTTCTTCAACAAAGCTTCTTTATCTCCGTATAAATAATCAATTGGTGCAATTTCAGGCATGGTGTAGGCTCCTGGTTGTTGTTTCAACACAGCTCTGGCGCATGAAATCAATATTTGACTGGTAAGCGCCGGATTATTGATTCTCATATGAAACTCGAACAACTGGTTTTGGGATTTACCCGAAACACCTTTGTGCTCAAGCAATACGCCGTGTCCCATATCTTTTAGGTCATCTACACTTGGAACGGGAATCACATGGGTTTCGTCGTTACAAAAATAGCTGTCGGCTTTAATATCTTTTGCTACTTTTTCTGCATTTGCTCCCTCTTCCAGTTCAACATACACCATGCGGCGGTGAATACCGGTTCCGGTAGGAATGGTCATCGAAAGTGCGTCTTTTACGCCATCTTTTCCTTTAGCAACAACCGAATGCCCCATGCTCATTCCGGGGCCAAAATTGGTGTAGGTCAAGCCTTTGGGAGCCATGGCCAGTAAAAGTGTACGCACAACTGAGTCGCTGCCAGGATCCCATCCTGCTGATATAATGGCTTTTGAGTTGTGTTTTTTCCCGGTCTCGTCCAATAGTGAACGTAGCTTCCACATCTCCTCACCGTGGATGTCAAAACTGTCAACTGTGCAAATGCCTTTTTCCATAATGGCTTTGGCAACCTGGGGAATGCTGCGGGTTGGTGAACACAACACGGCCACATCCACTTTTCCTAGATCTGAAATATCTGAAACAACTTTAACGTTGGCCAGTTCCGGAGGATTATTGCCTGTGGAGCCTGCACGACGAACAACGCCTGCCAGTTCCATATCGGGTGCAGCCTGAATGGCTTCAACCGAAAATTTGCCAATGTTCCCGTAACTCACTACTGCTACTCTGATTTTGCTCATAATACCTGGTTATTTTATGGTTTTCATGATTTCCGGAATCAGAAATTGATGGTTCTCTTTGTTTTCCGGATACATTTTTAATTATCGAAGTACAAATATCGTGAAAAATCAGGACAATTACAAATTGAAGTTTTTCGTGGTGTTTTTGTGATAGTTTTTGTGTTTTAGTGATTTTAATTTTATGTTTTTTTTGTGTGTAAGGTTGATATTGAGTGATTTTATTGAAAGATCTGCTTTTTTATAGGGTGTGTAGTCCCAATTTATGATGTTTTTCAAAAAATAGAGGGGTGCTTTTGCACACCCCTCTTTACATTCAATGTCATTTAGCTTATTCCTGATTCTGATTTTCTTCTCTACGTCTAATGTTTTGCAACAAGGACTGACGGATGATGTCTCTTAATTCAAGCTGTTTGTTGGCCACAAGCCGTTGGGATGATGGTCTGTAGTATCTTCCGTAGCGTGGCCATCGTAATCCGTACCTCATCTTGTCAGGAGTTCCACGAACATTTAAGCCCAATCTGAATGGAAGCGGAGACCTCACCAGTGATATATGATAATCAAATGTCATATCCAGATTATGGTTTCCTGATATAATTGCACCGTATCTGTCAATAACTATTAAAAACGGGTAAATATCCACTTGGTCTTCAAAAATGGTAAACTCAGCAGACAAAGAGTCCACTTTGTTTTCGGCTCTTCTGCTGAACCAAAACCTCCTGGCAATTTGGCCAAATGTCTCTCCATCCATTAGCACCAAATCGTTACCAACAACTGATGATGCACCCCTCAAAGTGGACATTTTTAAAGTATAGGTGGAGTCCATATAGGTTTCAACTGCTATATGGAACTCCCCGGTACCATCAAAGGAACGAAGCATTGGCATGATGGTATCAATATCCGGAATCAAATTTAACAGATCGTTGATTTGAATATCCAACATGTGGAAATCAAGCCCCAGATAGAGATGGTTTTTCCGTGGTGTTCTGTAAATTGATGTCATTTGCATATCTGCAGCTGAAGTGCTGAAGGTGAGATCCTGAAGTACAAGTATTCCATCGTTTATGATTACTTCTCCTAAAACATTTCTGGCCGTATCAACACCAAATGTTACTTTTCTGATGTTGCTTTGTAAAATAAAATCGACCCCCTGTGGAACCATGTAAGGACCTGTAAATTCTCCATTATTGGCGATGTCTGCACTGGTTTTTTCATCCAAATTTTCAACAGATTCTTCAATTCCCAATCCACTGGTCAGGCTCATGAGTTGGGTGACATCGGTTATTTCTGAATCAAAATTGAACCGGCCTGTAAGGATGGAGTCCCCACGAACCCATGATAGAATGTTTCTCATCTCTCCGGCCAAATAAAAATCAGAGTTTCCAATAATCATTCGCCCTTCCTTAAAATTGAAGTTCTCCGGATCGAAATCCATTTTAACCACAGGTATTTGAACAGGGTAGGAGAGTGCATGCAAAGCGAAATTGGCATCACTCATATCCAAGAAGCCATTAATCAACCATTGCATAAAAAAATCTTCCTCACTGGGTGCAACATGTTGTAATCCGGTTCTTAAATCAACTTTTCCAATTTCAATGTTGTTTTCACCTGCAAACAGTTCCAGATAATCACCTTTATAATATAATTCGATGTCGGGTTGCTCCGGATTTTCGGCCATTGGAGCAAGCGTAAACCTACCGTTTGGTTGACGAATGGATAAACGAATGGTATCCATTTCGGCGTACAACTCTTCCAAATTGAAAGTGCAAATCACCTGAGGAACTCTGGTTGAATCTCTGAAATCAGAGGTTTCAAGAAGCAGTTCTCCGTTTTTAACGGTGGTTTGCATGTTTTCATTAACGCTTGCAAAAAAATCGGATGTTGAGAACTTAATTTGAGCAAAACCCGGATTTTTGTCCGAGAAATCGGGATTCGGAAGTGCAAAATCAAGTTTAGAACCGGTTGCTTTTAGCGAAATGGTATCGTATACCATTTCAAATTCGGTGAATGTGGCAGAACCTGAAAGTTTCATTTTTTCAAGTTCCATATTCTCCATTTGTGACATGGTAAAGTTTGAACGGATACGTCCGTTCAAACGGCCTTTCATACTGGTGTTGAGTTCTTCCGGAATCAGATGGTTAAACTCCTCCATCCATAAATTAGCACTAGTACTTAAATTGGTATGAATATCAGAAAATAAACGGTTAATAACGCCTGATGTGGTAAAAGATGAGTTTGTCGTGGAGGCATTGAATCTGTTAATTCTCACAAAAGATCTTGCATCATCGGCCAGATCGGTGAAAATATGAACGTCACCGTTCATATTTCGCAATGGTAACGGGTATTCAGCATAATTAAAGCTTCCGTTTTTCAATTGTAATTTAATATCCATCAGTGGCATCACCGAATCACTATAAATGCCCGTTATTTTTCCAGTTGAACTGACTAATCCATCAGTTTCAATTCCTTCAAGGTATTCATGAAATGCTGGTGGAATCATGGCTATAATTTCCCTGATTCGCCAATTTTCCAGCTGATATCCCATATCTGTATGTATGATGCCGGAAGTGTCCACTTCCATAGTTCCTGAAACATGTGCAGCCAGTTGATTAACTGATGCTTTCGCATTATCCAGATTGAGAAATACCCGTGAAGGAATAAATGTTGACGAAGGAGCATCAATTATAACAGATGCATTGTCCAGGTAAGTTTCTCCATCGTACCCAAATGTTATCAGCGATTGCGAAATGTTTATATTCCCTACAATGTGGTCGGGTAGCATGGTTCCTGAAATTGAACCGGAAAAGTTCTTCACTATGGCTTCCATGGTATCGTAGAGGTAGATGGCATTTCCACGCTTGATATCAAAACTTCCGGTGATTTCATCTCCCTGAATGCCAAAGTCGCCCGTGGCTGCCAAATTGCCCACTTCTGTATACATTTCCTCCATTTGGAAAATGATATTGGCATTTTTAAGGTCGATGGAGCCAATAATGTTGTCTTCTTCCATTTTTCCGGTAATGGAGGTGGAAAGTTGGGTGACTTCGGTCACGATATTTGAAGTAAGGTCGGTATAATAAATGTTCAGGTTGTCAAAATCAGCTCTTTTTATGTTGATTAGGTCAAATGAAAATTCTGAATCGCTTTTTTCTTTTTCATCGGTTTCATCTTTTATTTTCTCATTTTCATCAAGAAACAGAGAGAAGTTAGAATTTCCGGTAGAGTCTGTGAATAGGTTGACAAGTCCATTTTTCAAGACGATTTTTTCAATGACCACCTGATCATTTTTCCACCATGCTTTAAAGTCAATTATTCCTGTAAACTGTCCTGCGTGAAGAAGCGTATCATTTGTAGCTCCGCTGTATGGACTGAGAATGGTAAGGTCATTAACTCTTAAACCAAATTGAGGGAATGTGCTGAAAAATGTGAGTTCCACCTCCCCAATTTCAGTTTGGTAAGGCATATGTTTTTCAGCCTGATTTCTGACGATGGGGGTAAGTCTTTCAGGAGTGAAAACCAGCCATAAAGCAACGCTGATAATTATAAACAGAACAACCAGAATCGATAGTACGGTTATGATAGCAGGTTTTATATATCTCTTCATCAGGATAAAATTACATTGTTTATTTAGGTTGGGATTAGTAAATCAAATATTGTTTTAATTATTTACTTTCGTAAATGAATATTTGCGTCCATGACCTTCGTATCTGAGGCGCGTACTCGTGAGTTCAGTTACTGAATAGTAACGAGGCACGTTGCCACCTATTTCCATAATATGGATTTGTGTTAATTCGTCTTTTACAAGTGTCCATGTAAAATCCTGAGCTTCATCCTCACGAACATCATCTGCAGTATTCCATCTGTAGCCGGTTCCGTTGGCAAAGTAGCGTTCAAATAGTGTTCCTGATTGCCATTTCCCTGTCAAAAGTGCATCATCAAAATCATCGTCTTTATCACACCCGGTAAATATCAATACACCCAGTATTGATAGTCCGAAAAAATATAGAAACTTCTTCATTATATTAAAGTTTGAAAGGTATTATTAGTATTAAAACATCTGAATACGAAATTATGAAAAATAAGGACAAAACTCCACTGCTAATCGCTCAAACAGCAAATTTTATGCCCGATATAGTTTATTTCTTTAGCTCAATATAAAAATTACATGACCTGTTTTAAGGTTTACTGATTTTCGCGACTATTATATCAGTATTTTAAAATGTGGGCGATAGTCTTGGCATCCTCGTAGAAATGAAACAACCTATATTAAATTTAGGGGCTTTAGCCCTGATATCTTCGTAGCAACATAGCCCAACCCAATTTCCCAAGGGGCGTTAGCCCTGGCATCTTGTTTTCATAAAACAAAATTCACCAAATTCTATTCATACTAAAAAAATAAACAATTATATTTAGATAATAAAATGCAACAACATGGCTAACACCTACACCCAACTTTACGTTCAGTACGTTTTCACCGTAAAAGGGAAAGAAAACCTTATTAGAGAAAGATTCAGAATTGAACTGGAAAAAGTAATTTGTGGAATTATTAGCAATCAGAAATCAAAAACCTATGCAATTTATTGCAATCCTGACCACACGCATATTTTAGTTGGCATACATCCAATTATATCTGTATCTAAATTAGTAGAACAAATAAAATCCGGTTCATCTAATTGGTTAAATAATAAAAAATATATTCATGGATTTTTCAGCTGGCAAGATGGTTATGGAGCATTTACCTATTCCAAATCACATATTGACAAGGTGGTTAAATATATTTTAAATCAACCTGAGCATCACAAAAAGCAATCGTTTAAAGATGAATATTTGAATTTTCTAAAGAAATTTGATGTTGAGTATGATCCAAAATACCTTTTCGATTGGCATGATAATGAATAGATTTCAGGGCTAGCGCCCCTCCATTTTCGTTATTAACCTCCTATTCTACGAAGATTACAGGGCTACGCCCCTTATCTATGATTAACAGATTTATGTTCAAGGGATTCAACATGGTTCTCGCCCCTTTTTTACATTTCCTTTTTTTTATTTGGGCTTTAGTCTCTTCGTAGAAATGAAACAACCTATATTAATAAATTTAGGGGCGTAGCCCTGATATCTTCGTAGCAGCATAGCCCAATCCAATTTACCAAGGGGCGCTAGCCCTGGCATCTTACTATCATAACACCGATGCCCATGAAACACCTATGAACAAAATCGATTGGTTAATGATTAGATTTCAGGGCTAGCGCCCCTCCATTTCCAATATTTAGCACTTTTTCTACGAAGATTACAGGGCTAGCGCCCCTAAAAATAATGAGCATTGAATTACAATGGATGTATTCATGTTATTTTATCGGTAAAACCATCTTGTTTTGACAAAAGGACATTGTACCAAACATAGCAAAATGTCATCCCCGGTTAATCAAAGGATTGAGGTGTCGTACCAATATCTTCGTGAAATATAAACGAACTGTTTTCTTTAGGGGCGTAGCCCTAATATCTTCGTAGATAAGGAAGTCCCTATATTAAATTAGGGGCGTAGCCCTGATGTCTTCGTAGCAGCATAGCCCAATCCAATTTACCAAGGGGCGTTAGCCCTGGCATCTTTCTGACATAAAAAATACCACAAATTTTAGAAATCCCCTATTATTGTTTAGAATTCAGAACCTGCACTCCTGTAAATGGGTTCATTTGAAAAAACAATGATAACCACCCTATTCAGGATATTTTTGTATAAATTTCATGGATTCAAGTATAAAAAGTCTTAATTTTATCGGAAATTATATTTCATGGTATGAGTTTTTGAATTATTAGACACTGAAAGTTTTTGTAATTCAGACAGTAAATGAGAGGTAGTATGTTTTCGGGACGCTATTTTTAGTGTGTTTTATAAACAAAAAACCAGGTAGAATAAGAAAGCGATATGATTGGAGTTATTGGAGTTAGTCAGAAATCAGCACCCGTGAAAGTTCGTGAGCAGTTGGCGTTAGATAGTGCAGAGGCCGATTTGCTTGCCGAAAAAATCATGGCTGCCAACTATTTCAAGGATTTGGTTATACTATCAACATGTAATCGAACTGAAATCTATTTCTCGGCTGAGGGTATCTGTTCAAGTGGAGCTACCAAATTGGTTCAAAAGGCTTTGTTCCAAATTAAGCAATTCGATGAGGACATTCAGCCTTATCTGTTTAACTATTTTCATGAAGATACGGTTCGTCATTTATTCAGAGTTACTTCCGGATTGGATTCAATGATTTTAGGTGAGTATCAGATTGTATCGCAAATAAAATCATCCTATACCGAAGCCGAAGAGCGAGGCAGCATTGGAACACTCTTTCATAGATTTTTTAATAAAGCCTTGGAGTGCAGTAAACAAGTGAGAATGAGCACGCCCTTTAATCGGGGGGCTTGTTCCGTGAGTTCTGCCGCTGTGGAAAAATGTTTTGAGCAGTTTCCTGATCTGCCTGAGCGAAATATTTTAATAATCGGAACCGGAGATACAGGGGAATTGGTTTTGAAAAACCTGCATAAAAAGGGTTGTCAAAACATCAGCTTGATCAACCGAACAGAAGAAACGGCACAACAACTCGCCACTGCATTCAATTGTAGTGTGTTGCCATACAATAATTTGTTGGGAGGGCTTCACGATGCTGAAGTTATTATTACATCTGTTGCTGGCAAAGAGCCCATCCTGAATGCCGGGTTGGTACAACCGCATTTAAATGGTCATGCGAATATTTTGATGATTGATTTGGGAGTACCACGTAATTTAGATACGGACATTACAGCAATTCCATCCATTACTTTATATAATATAGATGATTTAGAGGAAGTTATAGCTATGAATGCAGAGCGTAAACAAGAGTTTGTTGAAGTAGCCGAGGAGATTGTGGAAACCAAAGTAGATGAGTTTACCCATTGGTTGAATCAGCAAAAACTGGCGCCTGCCATTCAAAACATCGATAAAGTAATTGATGCGGTTTATGAAAAAGAGTTGAAAGTATTTACTAAAGATTTTTCGGAAGAGGAGTTGCAACAAATACAAAAATTTAACCGGCATATGTCCAAGAAACTGAAAAGCAAAATTGTCCGCCAATTAAAATCAGTTTCCGATAATGGACGTATTACTGAATTTGTAGATGTTATCAATCAACTCTTTGACAAAAATCCATGAATCGTACCATAAAAATAGGAACCCGTGGAAGTCAACTGGCACTTTGGCAGGCACATGAGGTTCAAAAACAACTACAAAGTGCATTCCCCGATATACAGACTGAAATCGTGGTGATTAAAACCAAGGGCGATATCATTCTTGATGTGGCACTCTCCAAAATTGGCGATAAAGGTTTGTTTACCAAAGAAATAGAACAGGCATTGCTCAATGGGGACATTGACTTGGCCGTTCACAGCTTGAAAGACATGCCAACGGAATTGCCCGATAATCTTATATTGGGAGGGGTTTTGGAGAGGGGAGAGGTTCGGGATGTTTTTTTGTCTAGAGATAAAAGGCCTTTATCGACATTTACGAGCAAAGATAAAATTGCCACTTCCAGTTTGCGCCGTCAGGCGCAACTGTTGCATTACAACCCCGCTCTGAATATTGTCGATATCCGTGGAAATGTAAACAGCCGCATTCAAAAAATGAGCGATGGTTATTGCGATGCTTTAATAATGGCAGGTGCAGGCATTCAGCGACTTGGTTTGGAGCATCTCATCACCCAGTATCTGGAGCCCGAAACGGTGATGCCTGCGGTCAGTCAGGGAGCCGTTACCATCGAGATTCGCGAGGGCGACGAAGAAATATATCCAATTATTGATGCCATTAATCATTTACCAACCTGGTATCAGGTAATGGCCGAACGCGCTTTTTTGCGGACCATGGAGGGTGGTTGTCAGGTTCCTGTGGCCTGTTTTTCTGAGGTTGCAGATGGTAATATGAAAATGAGGGCGATGGTAGCTTCTTTGGATGGGCGAATTATTGTTAAAGATGTAATGGAAACAACTTTGGATGAAGCCACTGAAAAAGCCATCGAAATGGCTTTTTCGATGCTTGACGCCGGAGCTGAGAAAATCCTGGAATCCATTAGAGGTAATGATTAACAGTTTGGTCATAAGGACTTTCCCTGTGCCAGAGGGTGATGATATTTTTCTAAAAATCATGAACTCTTTTGGCGTTAAAGTAGTGGAAGCCCCTTTGATTGAGGTAAAAGCCATTGATTTTTCTATTCCGGACCCTGTGCTCGAATTCGATTGGATAATTTTTACCAGTAAAAATGCATTAAAACCTTTTTTAAAAAAGGTTTCTGATATTAAGAATACCAAAATTGCTGTCATTGGTAATTCAACAGCCGAAGCTCTTAAAAATATTGGCTATCAGGCCGACTTTATTGGGAGTGGTCACTCAGGTGCACGATTTGCTGAGGAGTTTAAAGAACTTGCCACATCGGGAGATAGAGTCTTGCTGGCAGTTGGAAAGCTGGCCTCCAATGTTATGGAAAACTCACTGGAGCAGGATTTCATTGTGCATCGGGTCGATGTGTATGAAACAACAATACCCAGAAATATCAACCTCAAAGCAATTGCGAAAATAGAATCCGATGATTACGGTTATATCGCGGTTTCCAGTCCTTCAGCAGTAGATAATCTGATGCTGCATATGAAAAACAACAAGGAAAGATTACGTTTTGTCAGCATAGGCACTGTTACCTCCGCGCAAATCAGGAGATATGGCATTGAGCCATCCGGCGAAGCAACAAACCAAAATTACAAAGGACTTGCAGAAACAATAGTATCAACCATAAACCCACAACCCTAAACCCTAAACTCTAAACCCTAAACTCTAAACCCTAAACTCTAAACCCTAAACAAAAAACTTATAACCTTAAAACATAAAAAACATGTCATTTCCAATCACACGATTACGAAGATTACGACAAAGTAAACTGATGCGGGATATGGTTCGCGAAACCGAAGTCAATCGCGATGACCTGATTATGCCCTATTTTGTGTGTCCCGGAAGCGGAGTTAAAAACCCCATTGCATCCATGCCGGGAAATTTTCAATGGTCCATTGATTTGTTGGTTGATGAGGTTAAAGATTTGATTCAAAGTGCCGGTATTCATAAAATTTTGCTTTTTGGTATTCCCGAAGAGAAAGATGAAACCGGAGACGTGGCATGTGAGCACGATGCCATTGTTTGTCGTGCCATTCGTGCCATAAAAAAAGAGGTGAGCGATGTGCTGATTGTGGCCGATGTTTGCAATTGTGAATATACGACGCATGGCCATTGCGGAACCATTATAGATGGGGATGTGGACAACGACCTGACATTGGTTACTCTTGCCGGACAAGCCATGGCTTTGGCAGCCGCCGGAGCCGATGTCATTGCCCCCAGCGATATGATGGACGGCCGAGTGGCGGCCATCCGTAAAGCTTTGGATGATGGTGGATTTATTAAAACGCCCATCATGGCTTATTCTGCCAAGTATGCATCTTCATTTTACGGACCATTTAGAGATGCTGCGGAGAGTGCTCCCCAATTTGGCGATCGTTCAACCTATCAAATGGATTCGGGCAACAGCGATGAAGCACTGCGTGAAGTGGAACAGGACATAGCTGAAGGCGCAGATTTGGTAATGGTTAAACCGGCTTTAAGTTATCTTGACATCATCCAACGGGTAAAGTCAACATTTAATATTCCGGTGGTAGCCTACAATGTAAGTGGAGAATTCAGCATGGTGAAAGCAGCCGGTGCCAATGGTTGGATTGATGAAAAGCGAATGATTACAGAAATCCTTACTTCTATTAAGCGAGCAGGCGCTGATGTTATCATTACATATCATGCGAAAGAATTTGGCGTAAATATTTAGTTGGTTTTTGATTACAATATAGAAAGGGCGTAATCAATCAGAAAAAACAAAATATACATATGAGAAACATCAATAAAAGCATATCAGCGTTTAAAAAATCTTTGGAATTACTGCCGGGAGGAGTTAATTCTCCTGTACGCGCATTTAAAAGTGTAGGCGGAAACCCTTTGTTCATCGACAAAGCCAAGGGCTCCAAAGTATGGGATATTGACGGGAACTGTTACACCGATTTTGTCGCATCATGGGGGCCTATGATTTTAGGACATGCCAGGGAGGAGATTGTTGAAGCCATCCAGAAAGCAGCGAAAAAAGGAACCAGTTATGGCGCCCCAACTCTTGCAGAAAATGAGATGGCTGAGTTGATTACATCCATGGTTCCATCGGTTGAGAAGGTGCGTATGGTGAATTCCGGAACTGAAGCAACCATGAGTGCATTGCGGTTGGCAAGAGGTTTTACCGGCAAAGACAAAGTGGTAAAATTTGCCGGATGTTTTCATGGACATGCCGATAGTTTTTTGATTAAAGCCGGTTCAGGAGCCATGACTTTGGGTTTGCCCGATAGCCCCGGGGTTACAAAGGCTGCTGCTGCCGATACGCTCACTGCCGAGTATAATGATTTGGATTCTGTGGAGGCTTTGTTTAGCGAATACGGAAGTGAAATTGCTGCCGTTATCGTGGAGCCGGTGCCCGGAAATATGGGTGTGATTCTTCCAAAACCCGGTTTTCTTGAAGGATTAAGAGACCTAACCAATCGACATGACGCCTTGTTGATTTTCGATGAGGTAATAACAGGATTCCGACTGGCACCGGGTGGTGCACAGGAGCGGATGGGGGTAATACCCGATTTAACCACCATGGGAAAAATTATTGGAGGAGGTCTTCCTGTTGGCGCATACGGAGGCCGCAAAGAGATTATGGACATGCTGGCGCCAAACGGTCCGGTTTATCAGGCCGGAACCTTAAGCGGAAATCCACTGGCCATGGCTGCAGGAAGCCAAATGCTTCAGATTTTGAATGACAACCCATCTATATACAACGAGCTGGAGCGCAAAGCTGCACGTCTTGAAGAGGGTTTGAGGGAGCGACTTAAAGAAACCGGAACCCCTGGTGTGATTAACCGAATAGGTTCCATGATGACACTCTTTTTTACTGAATTGGCAGAAGTAAATGGATTTAACGATGCCATGACTTCCGATACAGAAAAATATGCCCGGCATTTCAACGCTTCGTTGGATAAAGGAATTTATTTTGCGCCTTCGGCATTTGAGTGTACCTTTATTTCCGATGCGCACACAGATGAAGACATCGAGAAGGTGATTCAGGCATTTGCTTAACATATTAGAGATAACCACATGAAGTCAATATTATTAGATACACTCAGGGGAGAAACGACACCACGCCCACCGGTTTGGTTTATGCGACAGGCAGGCCGTGTATTGCCCAATTACAATAAACTCAAGGAGAGCCACTCTTTTCGTGAAATGATGGCCAACCCAAATCTGGCTGCGGAGGTAACGCTGATGCCAATTGCCGATTTGGGAGTTGATGCAGCCATTCTTTTTTCTGATATTCTGGTGATTCCCAATGCCATGGGGATGGAGTTGAAATGGACAGATAGCGGACCGGTGTTTCCAACACCGTTAAGCAACTTCTCTTCCCCGGTGGAACATCTGAAAGAAAATCCTCAAAAACTGGAGTATATCTATGATGTGATAGATGAAATTTTGCGGCGCAGACCGCAAAATGTGCCCCTGATTGGTTTTTGCGGTGCCCCGTTAACCACCATGTGTTACATGCTGCAGGGCGTTAGCAGCAATGGGAATTTTCCCGATGCCATGAAATTTCTTTTCAGCAACAAAACAGAATCTAAAAAACTGATTGATGCCATAGCCGATTTTTCGGTTCATTATGCTTTGAAGCAGATTGAGCATGGGGTGGAGGTGTTTCAGTTGTTTGAAACGCATGCCGGGTTGATTCCTACTGAGATGTACATGGAATTGTTTATGCCCGCTGTTGAGAAAGTTGGTAAAGCTGTGCGCGCCACTGGCACGCCCTTCATCTTTTTCCCGAAAGGATTTTCCACCGGATTTAAAGCCATCACCCCCGATTTGTGTGATTTTGTTAGCATCGATTGGCAAATGCCGTTGGCCGATGCACGTGAAATGATACATCCGGAAGTGGGTTTGCAGGGAAACATCGACCCGCGGTTGTTGTATGCTCCTCAAGAGGTGATTGCTGTGGAACTTGAAAAACTAAAACCGTTTTTCCGTAGTAATCCGAAATGGATTCTGAATCTTGGCCACGGGTTTTTACCTGATATTCCCTATGAAAATGCACGTTTTACTGTGGATTGGGTAAAATCAACCAAATGGTGATTTCAAAAACAACTTTATGTCCTCTTGGTTCCAAAATATCCTGAACATTAAGTTCCCGCCAAACTATTTTTTTCTCCGGCCGGGAATGGGTGCCATGATTGTTGGTGCCGTAAGTTATTTGTTTGTGCTTATTTACAGACCAATGGGAACGCAAGCGTCATTGTATTTTGGTTATGAACTTACCATGGCGTTGTATTGTCTGGCAGTTGTTTTTATTGTTTATCTTTCTATTCGTTTCTTACGTTTATTTCCTTTTTTCAAAAATCTTTCACGTTGGACACTCGTTAAAGAGCTGTCAGGAACGTTCCTGATATTGATGTTTACAGGTGTGGGTGTATTTTTCACAGGTTTTATTATTGAGGATTCGTCTGTAAGCCGATGGAATTTTCCCACCTTCGTTGATTCGGTTGCACGCACCATGGTTGTAGGCATAGTGCCCTTTGGTATTCTGTTTTTAAAAAATGTGCAGCTATTATTGCCCGGTCAGCGGGTTGTTTTGAGTGAAGCAATGCCTCGTTCTGTTTCATCCGGTGAGGATGAAACAGAGATACACTCATCCTTAAAAAAGGAGCATCTGAAATTTAACTTGTCGGAGTTTCTGTATGCTGAATCGGAAGGGAACTATGTTGCCTTCCATATCATAAGCGATAATAAAGTGGTGAAGAAACTCATCCGAAACTCCATCAACAACATTCAGTGGCAACTTGAAAAATACCCGCATTTTTTTCGGTCACACCGGGGATTTATTGTTAACCTTAACCGGATAAAAAAACATCAGGGTAACTCTTCCGGTTATCGTTTATTTTTGGATGGAACCGATGTGGTTGTTCCGGTTTCGCGCCAAAATGCAGAAAAATTTGAGAGCCTGATGGCTCTCAAATCAAAATCCTGAATTCCTGCGTCATTTTTAATCTTTGCTGTTCATCACAAGAGTTTGTAATTGGTCACAATTTTAAATACGAAAATTGTTGCCGGTCACAAATTGTTGTCATGTATCCCTTGTTTTTGGAGGGTTTTCATTGATTTCGGTACTTGCAGTTGTCATTTAATTGCAAAATTTAATCTGTGAAAACCATGAAAACGCCATTTAAAATTTTAGTCATTACCATCCTTGTAGGATTAGTTGCTCAATCGGTACAAAGTTCCTCTGTTATTTCCGGAAGAATATATGATGCAGATTTTTCTGAACCGTTGCCATCGGCAACTGTCGTGTTGTTGAACCCAGCAGATTCATCCCTGATGGCAGGAGTCATCAGCAATTATGATGGAGAGTTTCACATTTCCGGTATATTACCGGGAAATTATCTGTTGGAAATTGGCTTTATAGGTTTCCATTCGGTATCACATCTTATTGATTTATCAGAACGAGATTTAAATCTCGGGGATATTTATTTGCACGCTCAAACCCATGAAATTGGAGAGGCTCTGATAGTGGCCGAGCGGCGTCGTGCCGGTTCAAACGGAGTTTTAACCACTTATCATGTCAATAACCGAATGGAAAAGGTATCGGCAACAGGTGTGGATGTTTTGAGCCTGATTCCAGGCGTTCAGATTGATTTGATGCAAAACCTGACCATTCAGGGACGACAAAACATCAAAGTACTGGTTAATAACATTGAAAGGGATTTGAATTTTCTTCGTCAGTTGGATGCTTCCCGCATTCTGAAGGTGGAGGTGAATATGGCTCCGGGAGCGGGTTACGAGGCTGTAACGGATGGAGTCATTAATGTTATATTAAAGGAACGGGAAACCGGATGGAATGGTCATGTGCATGTTGAAGCGCCCATTACTCAAAATGAGTATTATCTATTCCCTAATTTCGGTTTAAATGTTGGAATAGGAAAATTCAATTTCTTTACATCATACGATGGCGAATTCAGTGGTTTCGATATTGAAGAGCGAAGCCGTCATACGGCTTCGCTCGATGGATTGACAAGAGATTTTACTTCCGTTCAGGAAGTTGTTCAGGATTATCGCTCACACAGGTTTCATTATGGTTTCGATTTTTATCTGAATGAACGAAATCTTTTCAACTTCTATGCCTACACCAACCCATTTTCAAATGAACACGATGGCAATTTACTCCATCGCCTGACAGAGAATGGGGAAACTCTATACAGTCATGATGGGAGTAAGCGTGACAACGACCGAAACAATCGCTCATTTTATTCGCTCTACTACCGGCATTCATTCAATTCTAATCATGAAATCTCGACAGATGTGACGATTTTCAGATTTAAAGGTGAAAACCAGACCTGGTTTGAGTTTGATGACGCAGATGATTTCAGCAATTCAGTGAATCCTTATCAAATCAACTACAGCATGAAAATTGACCACAAAATAGCACTCAATGAAAGTTTGTTGCTGAGAAGTGGTTTCAGGCATGTGAGAACCGAAATGAAAGAACGGCAGAACGATGATTTTAGATATCGTGAAAATCTCCTGGGAGTCTATTCTGAAATCTCCGGTCAATATGGCCGTTTTGGATTTGGCAGCGGCATCAGGATGGAGGAGCGAAAGGTCAGTGAACAAACAGTAGGAGATTATTCGGATGTTGATTTTTTTCCGTCCTTTAGAGCCGGTTTTACCTTTGAGAATGGCCACCGATTGGAAATGCGATATACCCGGATGATAAGCCGGCCACACATTTACCAAATGAACCCTCAGTTAATGATGCACGACCCCATGTTTTCAAGTGTCGGGAATCCTGCGTTGAAACCATCTTTTTCCAACAATTTTCAACTTGAGCACTCTTTGGGTTTTGGTTCAGGTTTTTTCTCATCGCAGCTGTTTTTTAATCACCATTCAAACTTTGTTGGAGGATATACAGAGCTTAACAGTTCAGGTTTATTGGAGCGGAATTATCTGAATCTGGGTGGTGTTGAGCAGTATGGAATAGAGATGGTTGCGGCGGTAAATTTATTGAACAGAGTTTCAATCAGTCCATATGTTAAGGTTTACAGAAACATCAGTGAGTCAACAGGAAATATTGGTCGTGTAACCGATATGGCCGTTGAAACGGCCTTTTCGGCAGCTGTTGAGCTGGGAAAAAGCACCTCTGCATCGGTGATGTTTCAACACAACAGTCCGGTCACCACGTTTCAAAACAAATACTGGCACGATGCACTCTATTTTATTACGCTTGACCAAAAAATAGGAAAAAACCTGACGGCCGGTTTGAAATCTGCGCTCCCTTTATCAGGGACATTTGCTTATCACGCCTTTGAGATAAATGGAAACGATTTTTCCTCAAATGCATCAGGAAATATTTCTTTATCAGAATTGCCTCTTTGGTTTTACGCGCGCTGGCAGTTTGGCGGAGGGAAAAACATTAACAGAGTAGGACGCGATAAAGAGGATTTCAATAATTTACCTTCCAAGGGGTTTTGAGAATTTTAACATAGTGTGTTAAAAAGAAGACTAACCACAATGGACACAAAGGAAGCACAAAGAACACCAGGTAATTATTGTTGATAGAAAAATATTGTGCGCTTGGTGAAAAACTTAGTGATCATTGTGGTTAATTTTCTCAAATTTGTTAAACAAAATTTCTACGTAGTTTCTTTGCAAATTTAAAGAGTTACAAACCTTTTACTTCGTCTTTGTATTCAACAACCACTTTAATTCTAACGTCCATTTTTGCATTTATAAATGTTGAATTGGGGAAGGTGTTTCCTTCAATTCTGATGCTGATTTGATTTTTACCGTGGGGCACTGTGTTGTAGGCAATTGCTTTAAGTATATTTCGCAATTGATCAACTCCCGGTTTTTTCAAATATTGATTCAGATTAACTGATTGTGTTGTGGCATTCAGGCTGATAGTCAGGTTTTCTACGAGTATGTATTCTGTGTTGTCCCAACCGGTAATGAAAATGGAAGAAACAACTTCTTCGGCAGTATTGGCAGGTTGCTCTGGTGTTGCATTTAATGCAACATCCAGAAAAATTCCTTCAACCATAACATCCGTAATTTCTCCATCGGTATCAAGATCCTTTATGGCATCCTGAATTTCTCTTACATCAATATCAGCAGATTCTGCAAATGCACCTTCATGATGCACAAATGCGGTTCCTGATTCGGTAAATGAAGGATAAAGATAGATCTCTTTATCTCCACAGCCAGCTAAAAGTAAGGCTGTGATAACTATATTAAAAATTATTTTCTTCATATTGTTTTGGTTTTAATTGTTACTTATATCCGAATCCAATACCTAAACCGGCAGAAATCGTACTTTGTTTAGCCAAATTGTATTCTGCATGCAAATTTACTGGACCAAGATTTAATCCAAACCCTGTGGTTAACCTGATGGTATTTCCCGGTGTCAGATCGAATCTGATCTCCTCGGTTTGGCCATTCTCAAGATTTTCGTATTCATAACTGATCTTCATGCTTCCCATTTCATAACCCAAACCGCCGTATAAGGTGAGAAAAGGTATGGAGTAACTTCCTTGAAGACTTATAATTGAGGAGGATGCATCCAAATAGTCTCCAAACTTGAATTTCTGATTGTAAAAACCAATGGCGGAGCTGAATGGCAGCGGGAAATATTGATCTATACTGTGCCTGAGCCCCCATCCAAACAGAGAAATATCGCCAACATCTTCGATTTTTTTTGTTCCGGCAAACCGAATGGTTAAATCAGTACCGTAAACCGAACCAACTGTTAGTTGAGGGGTAATCATGGGTACGTAGCCGATGTCTAGTCCTCCCGGGAAAACATAAACCAAACCGGTGTTTGGATCTTCAACTCGTTTTCCCTCCGATGGACCAAAAACGGTTGGAACGTTTTCCACTCGTGTGGAGGGAAAATAGTCGCCTTCGGCGGAGGCGGTCATAAATTTCTGACTAGAAGGAATAACTGCCAATTGCGTTTCAATTCCAAGATAAATCTGAAACCCAAGTTTGTTTATCACTGCATTATGAAACAGTCCGCTGTTCAGATTTGCCGAAAAAGCATCGGCAAATGGCTGCATATATTTCTGTCCATTTTCTGATGTGTATTTTGAAACCAGTTCTTCAACATTTTGAGCATTTGAGGTAACAGGTAAAAACCATCCAAAAAGACAGAAAAGAGAAACAATCTTTATTTTTTGCATAGAGTATAGTTTAGGTTGAACAAAAATAAATGGTCATTTACAATGCGAAATACCATGAGAGGTCAAACCCCTCATGAATTTTCATAGAAGCAATTTAATACCAAAAACAAGCAATGGAAATATTTATTTGACCAACGAGAGAAATGCGGTGTTGATTGATTTAGAATATTGGGGGAACTATTTTTCTTCAAACGCATATTTCACGGCTTTATTCAGCCATGTGTTAAATGCAACCGTTTTGTTGAATGCTTTGATGGTGTTCTCCAGAAGGTTTTTATCCAGTATAAATTCCTCATCAACCTGTTTGCAAAGGATTGGATTCTTCAGTTTCAGATATTCTGCATAGGGGGAGTCGGCAGGATATCCGCGCGGAACCCTCTTCAAAGGTTGGTCATCATCGAGCCGAAAACCCTTGGCTGCTATTATGGTCTCTTCAAATTGATCACCGTTAAGAGAGATCTCTTCACGAATGCTGTTTAATATTTTCTGTTCGGGACGGTAAAGTCCTGTATCTAGTTGCGAACCACCAAGAAATCCTTCACCTTTAGGTTCTATATGGAAATAATAACCTGAATATCCCGATTTTTTGCCATGGGGACAGATGTATGCACCAAAATGCGTTTTGAACGGCATTTTGTTGGTCGAAAAACGAATGTCCCGATAAAACCTGTATGTGCAATCCTTTATCGTTAATCCTTTAATTGAAGGGTCAAAAGTTCCAATTCCGGCAATTAATTTCTCCACAAAACTGTTAAAGATATCCCTCGCTTCCAGATACTCATTTTTATTTGCCTCAAACCACTCTCTGTTGTTGTTCTCGCTTATTTTTTTCAGAAAATTCAGGACTTTTTGCATGTTGTTGTCTCAATTTGATGGTTGGTTTTAATTTCAAAGGTAAATATTTATTGGTTTATCTGGGGATTGTTTTTTTAGATATTTCCTGGTTTAAATTTCATTTTTTTCTCCAAATCCTCGTAATTTTAAGCAGACTTTTCGACAATTTATGGATGCTTTTTCAATGACTAATAACAATAATTCAACCCATAACGTAGCCCTGGTGCTTGAAGGTGGAGGGTTCAGAGGGATTTTTACTGCTGCTGTGCTCGATGCATATCAGGAATCGGGGTTGTTTTTCAGGTATATGATTGGGGTTTCTGCCGGAGCCGCTTACAGCGTTTCTTACGTGGCTCGTCAGTATCGCCGGAATCTGGAAGTTAATCGGTATGTAAACGACCCACGTTACTGTAGTTTCAAGAATTTGCTCAAAACAGGCAGCTATTTCAACTGGAGTTTTATTTATCATGAAATTCCGCTTCAATATGTTCCTTTTGATTATCATGCTTATAGCCAATCAGATTCGCGATTGAAGGTGGTGGTAACCGACATTGCAACCGGACTGCCTGAATATTATGAGTTGCGAACTGAATGTCCGGAGGAATTTCGGGATTGGCTTTCGGCTACATCGGCATTGCCGATGATTTCCAAACCCATTAGCATTAATGGTCATCAATACATGGATGGCGGACTTTGCGACTCTATCCCTGTGGCCAAAGCCCTGGCCGATGGTAATGAAAGAGCCGTGGTGGTACTAACCCGTCCCAAAGGTTATCGTAAAAAACCAAGCCGCTCTTCATGGCTATTGCGTTTTCGATACCGCCGGTACCCAAAACTGGTTCAGTGCATTCGAAAGCGTACAGAAGAGTATAACGCCAAACTGGATTTGATTGACCGCCTGGAGCAGGAGGGGAGGGTCTTTGTCATTCGTCCCGACAATGGAAATCTGGTTTCACGATTGGAAAATAATCCAAAAAAACTTAGTGCCTGCTATGACAGTGCTGTAGTGCAGATGGAAAAAGAAATGTCACGGCTTGAGAGGTGGCTTGATGTTTACCACTAGAGTCTTTTCGAGTTAATGAACTATCCGATGTAATTCGTGCATGTAAGAACAAGTAAGCTTTAGGTGGATTCAGATCAATTATTCAGAATTCTTGAGTATTTAGTGAAAAAAATCTTATTTTCAGAGTCTTTTTTAACCTTAATTCATAGATGATCAACATGAAACATTACTTTTCTCTTTTAGTTCTGCTAATATTTAGTTCTGCATCTACTCTTGCTCAGACCAATGCACCATTAAAAGAAATAACCGCCGGAACTTATCACAGCAAACATGAAAATGGAGCTGATGAGTGGTTTCTCTACCGCACCGATACCCCCACATGGGTCATCATATCTTCCGTTGATAAAACTGATACCGACACTTACGTTGAAGTTTATTATGAAGGCCACAAACAACCATTTCTGAGAAATGATGACTATAAAAATGCCCAATCAAGGGTGAAATTTCTTGCTGAACCCAATTCCGTATATATCATCAGATGGAGAGGTATTTATGCAGAAACAGGTTACGATTGGGATTGCATAGAAGAAGATTTAAGACCAGGAGAGCATCACTCCACAGCCATTGAAGTTACAGATGAAACAATGGAATTTCAGATACCTCCCGGTCATGAAGTCTGGTACAAATATGTTAGTGACGGGAATCAATGGGTAGGAATGGAAAGCTCTAATTATTAATATGAAATCTATCAAACCTGCGTGGATCAAAAAAACCTCGTTCAATCCACACATGCACCTTACAGAAGTAATTTTTCATTCTCTCCCCGTGAGGGAGAGATTTATTATTTCCGTTGGAAAAACCAAAATAGCCCCTCGTTTGGTTTGTTTTGGAAAATGACCAATAAAACTCCACAGGAAGGCAAAACATCAGAAATGCCGAAAACAATACCCATTGACAAGCAAGTTGAGTTCAATCCGCAGACAGGGATTGACTTTTGGTATGAATTCAAGGCAGATTCAACAGGGTATTTAAAATTTGGAATTTCTTACGATGCAAACTTCAAAATTGAAGTTTGGGAAAAACTGTTAGATAAGGAGGTTCCGGTTTATTATAAAATAAATGATTGGGAGCCTGATTATTATTACTTTAATTATAAAAAAGATGTTGACTATATAATAAGGGTACGTCATCAATGAATGTTCCATTTTCATGCCGGCAAAGTAGACACTAAGCCCGGTATCAACAAACATAACCCCAAAGATATAAGTGAAGGTGTTCATTATGCCAGAACACGATACAAAACAGGAGAATGGTTTCGTTACACCCCCAACGCTGGCGGCGATGTAATGATTGCTACGCAATACGATGCTTATGCCGAAACGACCATCCAGCTTTTCAACGAAGCATCCGGCAAAATGCTGGCTTCAGATACTACCAATAACATACAGGGCAAAGAAGGGAGAGTTGTCTTCAATGCTGAAGAATCAGTTGCCTATTTGATTTATATTGGGAACTCCGGCTTTAGCTCTTTAGAGGGAATTTATTGGGATTTGAAGAAAAATCCGCAATTTTGTTCAGCACCTAAAAATATATCTCCGGAAAACAATCAGACCGTATTGGGCAACACCGATTATTGGTTTGAATACACTGCCAGTATACGATCCATTGTCAATGTAGCTGCAACCGGTCTGGAAAACAATAAACAATTCGTAGACATTGAATTTTATCACTCCTGCGACTCAATGATTTCGGCAGGAAAAGACAATGCAGATATTTACCTGAAACCCGGCGAAAAAGTATTGATAAAAACCAAGGGTCGCCACATTGAAGGCTTCTACGATGTTGCAATCAATGAGACAGAGCAAACGGTAGGAACCAAGGAACACCCGTTGGAAATAACTGCAGGCAACCATCAAATCAAAACCAACACAGACCACTGGTTTGTCTATTATCCGCAAAGCACAGGCAAAATAGAAATTGACATGCCCCATGATTTGTCGCCAATGCCCCGGCTTGAAATATACCGACCATATAACAATTCAATAGCTCTTACAACACGCAGTCTGGATTTTGGTAAAGCAGCCGCACGATGCAAAACCGGAGAACCTCTGTACTTTCGATGGCTCAACAATAATTCTGATGCACTCTTTGAGTGGACAATCACTGAAAAAGAAACCGTTACCGGCGACCTTATAACAAATGCACTGGAAGCATTGGAGGGAATGAATGAAATGACCAAGACCAATCGCATGCCAACCTACTATTATTACGTGCCGCAAAGCTTTGGAAAGATAAGAATAAGCACATGCGATTTGACAGAGGAGAATACTTTCGTTCTTGTATTTGACAGCATCAATCAGGTATCCACTTCAATATTCAGTGGGAGTGGCTGTGGCCATCAGTCTGATATTGAGTTTTATTGTAATCCCAACGATACCATATATCTTTGCTGGATTGAAGATTTTTCAAACAATCCCTATCCTTTTACTCTTTCCGAAACACCATTAACGGAAGGCTCTGATAGAAGGGTTGCATACAATGCAATCGAAGGATTAAACGAGGCAGTTTTTACAGATACCAACATTCAATGGTTTAAATACACAACAAGCATTGAGGGACGACTAATTCTTTCTAACTGCGGAATAGAGTCGTCGTTTTTTCCAAACATTCAAGTATTTGCAAATAACAGCAATAGCGACAGAAGACTGGAAAGCAAGGATTGCGGAGAAAACCAAAAAACAATACAACTCGAAGTACAACCCGGCAATACCTATTACATAAAATTCCAGTCAACCACAACCGGAACAGACTTCAGCATGGAATGGAATCTTGAAGAAGCCGCCTTTGAAGAGGGTACACGCTGCAGCAATGCCGCAGCAATTGATGAAGGACTCCACACAACCAATTCTGACAACCATCGATGGTATAGTTACACCGCAAAAAGCAATGCTGAAATCACCATTTCCCGTTGCAACATTGAAGACGACCTTGACATTCTTCTTCAACCTAACATTTATAAAAATTGCGGTCAGAGACTTAACCGGGTTGATATCACATATTGTGGTTCCAAAAGCAAACACGATTTTGTAGCATTAAAAGATTCCACTTATTATATTACCTGGGGTTATATTTCAAATTATCAGTTTCAGTGGGAATTGTCAGAACAGACTTATCCACTCACTGGTTTCTGTCTCGATGCCAAAGAGGTTATAAACGGCATCAACCATGCCGAACACACCAGTAATAATGATATCTGGTATAAATTCACTCCACCACACGATGGAACAATTATCCTTAACTCAGTTGGGTTAACAGAAGAGGACACAGAAGTGGAATTTCATTCTGGTTGCTCTGATGGCATAGAATATACAGAAATATACAGCAGCGACAGGTATGGGAGTAGTAAACAAGCCCGGTTATCATGGCCGTGTGAGGGCAATGAAACTTACTATATTCGCTGGAAAGGGGACAAAATAACGGCACCGTACAACTGGGAATTCATTTACATTGCAAAGGGGGACGACAAAGATGACCCCCTGGAAGCCCATCTGGGAATAAATGAAAGAACTCTATCAAACAGCACTAGTCAGTACTTTGCTTTTGGGAACACTCCTCTGAAACATTTCTATCATATATCCATTCCTCGTCAGGATGGAAAAACCAGAAAACTGAATGTGCTACCCAGATACGATAGCTGGTACGATGGGATTTATTTTAATGCAGATTCCACCGAAGCAGAGATTATACGTCTAAGCGGCGGTTCCTATATAATTGAATGCATTAGTGAACCCGGAGACAGTTTCACCTGGAACATTCAAGAGCGATATATGGATACCCTGACAGTCAACACCCGGCTGTTGGGGCACACCGGATTTATCAATGACTGGTTTGTGCTATCGGGAGAAGAGGATGCCTACTACACCATAGAATCAGACAAAGCGATAAAAGCAAACAGTGATATTGAACTTTATGCCAAATTTCTTTACAGCGAATCAAAATTAAGTCCCATAGCGTCAGGCATGAATGTTCCGTTTTATAAGTTATCGGCAAATACAAAACATTACCTAAAATGGGCATTGCCCGAAAACGGAAAAACAGATTATTGGTGGAGCCTGTCTCCATTTCATTTCTCTGGTAGTGGCGATTGCTTTGATGCTGAACCCGCAAGGCCTGGTGCCATTTACTCTACATTTAATGGTTCCAGACTTATGTATAAATTTCGCCCTGATAAATCAGGACGTTACATTATAAATGTTGAGACCTCTGAGTTAAGGCGTTCTGGATTAGAAAGACTAAGTTTATACAAAGGTTCCTGCGAAAGCAATAAATGGTTGGGATATGTTGATTTTTCTGAAATCACGCACAACCAATATTTGTTAACTTCAATAGCATTGGATTCCATTACGGAAAACACCAATTATTATTTGGAGTGGGATTTTATATTCTCCAGTAATTTGATAAAAGAGTTTAGCTGGCAACTCCAATTTGACGCTGATTATCAAAGTAAAGAAGATGATCCAGTAGATCCTGATTTTTTTATTGGCAAAAACCCAAACAACGGACGTTTCGAAGTTTTCTTCCCAAAACTAAGAGAGGAGACAACATTGGATATTTATAATAGTAGTGGAAACAATATTTATTCAAATATTCTTCAACCAATAGCGTCCTAAACGATTAAAAAAGTGAGAAGGAATTTAAGTATCTCAAATTATCTTTGAGGTGCACAACAAAAAAACCTTCTCACATGT
>NZ_FUYV01000030.1 GCF_900168165.1 Alkalitalea saponilacus | reverse complement strand
CTCTTCTATCCCAGATATATCAAGACATTCGGCTAGTTGCATAAAAGAAAAAAACGTGAATTTTTTTCGCGTTTTTAAACTATAAAAACATAATACTATGCGTAGAATATTTTTTCTTTTAATTACCGTCATAATGATGACTAATTGTACACAACCAGCCACCGATGGGGCTATTCAAAAATCGGTTGTATCCGCGGATGCAATAGAATCAACCATCAAAGCATTGATAGAAAAACATCCGGATGCCGATGCCGAAAGAATATCCCGCGGTGTTAAACACACCGCATCCTTATGGTGGCCAGCCGATGGTACAAACGATGATTTCATCGAATATTGTAAAAAGCATTTCATCCCCAATGAAAAAGAACGTGAGGCTTTTTTCAATTCAGTCAGCACCCATATTGAAACTCTATACGGCCATTTTAATCAGATTGCACTTGGTCTGCAAAGACCAATCCATGTTGATATGGGAGAAATTCTGCCAATAGACGCGGCATTTGGAGCTTACAGTGCCGGAGCACATTTACAAAACGATCTGTTTGACAATAAAATAGCATTTTATATCACTTTAAACTTCCCTTACTACTCTTTAGATGAAAAAGAAGAGCTGGGGAAATCCTGGGACAGACGAGATTGGGCCTATGCAAGATTAGGAGATTTATTTACTTCACGCACTCCCGCCTCAATCATCCAAAACTATTCAAGAGTAAGTACTGATTCGGAAATGTATATTAGTCAATACAACATACAGGCTGGAAAACTTCTAACAGATGAGAACAGAACAATTTTCCCCGAGGATATGGTATTGCTTTCACATTGGAATTTGCGTGATGAATTAAAAGCCAATTACCCTCTGGGAGAATCAGGTCTGGAGAAACAAATGATGATATATGAAGTGATGAAACATATCATTCGTCAAACCATTCCGGAACAAGTTATCAACAACCCCGAATACAAGTGGGCTCCATACTCTAATACGTTATACCAAAACGGAGAAGAAATTGAGGTGACCCCTGAACCAGACACAAGGTATCAGCAAATCATCAATAACTTTCAGGCATTAAAAGCCATGGATGCCTATTCTCCATTGGACACCTACATCCGAAGAAATTTTGAAGGAAGTATGGAGATTGCTCAACCTGAAGTTGAAGAATTGTTTATAGAGTTCCTGAGTTCAGATGTTTTAAAGGAGATAGGACATTTGATATCAGAAAGACTAGGACGTCCTCTGCAACCCTTTGACATTTGGTACGATGGCTTTAAGGCAAGGGGAGCCATTGGTGAAGATGAATTGAGTGCTGTCACCCGCAGGCTATATCCCGATGCTGAAGCATTTGAAAACGACATGACCAATTTACTTGTAAAACTTGGTTACCAGAGAGAAAGAGCAAACTACATTGCAGAAAAAATAACCGTAGATGCAGCTCGTGGGTCAGGACATGCCTGGGGAGCAGCCATGCGTGGTCAAAACTCCTATCTGCGCACACGTATCCCTGCTGATGGGATGGATTATAAAGGGTATAACATTGCAATGCATGAACTTGGTCATAATGTAGAACAAACGATTTCCCTTTACGATGTAGATTACTACATGCTTAATGGAGTACCAAATACTGCATTCACAGAGGCTCTGGCATTTATGTATCAAAAGCGTGATCTTGACTTGCTGGGTATGCCATCTACCGATCCGCGTGAAGAAGCTCTTCAAACGCTGGATCTGATTTGGGCATCATATGAAATCATGGGTGTATCGCTTCTTGACATGCGAGTTTGGAAGTGGCTATACGAAAACCCGACTGCCACAGCCACACAATTAAAAGAGGCAGTCATTACGCTTGCTACAGATATTTGGAACAACTTTTATGCTCCGGTTTATGGGATAAATGATCAACCAATT
This sequence comes from Alkalitalea saponilacus, assembly GCF_900168165.1. Taxonomy (GTDB): domain Bacteria; phylum Bacteroidota; class Bacteroidia; order Bacteroidales; family Marinilabiliaceae; genus Natronoflexus; species Natronoflexus saponilacus. The sequence continues at coordinate 18,238 of NZ_FUYV01000030.1, read as the reverse complement.
CTGGCCATTTACAGTCATATGATCAGCTACCCGCTTTATCTTTCGGCATATGCTTATGGAAACATCATCGAATTTCAGTTGGAAGAGTATATACAAAACAGATCATTCGCTGATGAAACAGACAGAATGTTTATGCTTGGACGTTTAACGCCCAATCATTGGATGCGTCAGGCAGTTGGAGCTGATATAGATATTCAACCGATGCTTAATGCTGGAAGAGAGGCACTGAGGTTGTTCAATTAATTGTCATAACAGTACGCCACTAAAGAAACTCCTTTGCGGGATTTCAAAGTAAGGTAAGTTATATAACTTACCTTATCTTGTTTTACTCTACACACAGAATAACCTCACAATTCATTGTGCACAACTGTTGTTTAATCTTTGAAATTCAAAAAAAAATGCTTTTTTTTGTTAGTAAACAATTACACATCTAACAAATCACACCATCATGAAAATTAAGAACAGACGTGAGTTTATTAAGACCACTTCATTGGGAGTTCTTGGGGCTGCCCTTTTAAGCAAGTATGGAATGTCTGCCTGTGCATCGCCACAAGCACCTGCGGCCATTAAATCAGGAATTGGTATTCAATTATATACCATTCGTGATGCAATGAGTCAAGACGTACCAGGCACCTTGAAAAAAGTTGCCGACATTGGTTACCAGTACCTTGAGTTGGCTGGTTATAATAATGGACAATTTTATGGTTATTCTCCTGCAGAATTTAAAAAACTGGTTGGCGATCTGGGAATGGAAATCATCAGCAGTCACACAGGCGTTGAGGTAAAAGGTGTTGACACCAGCAATGTTGACATCATGGCCGAAGCACATGCCGAACTGGGAGTGAAATACTGCGTGCAGCCATGGTTAGTTGAGGAACGCAGAGTCAGCGCCGACAGCTATCGTCAGTTTGTAGAAGAACTTAACATCATTGGGGACGTTTTTAAAAGATATGGAATCAGGTTTGCATATCACAACCACGACTTCGAATTCTTCGAAGTAGATGGACTAATTCCTTACACTGACATATTTCTTAAAGAAGGAAATCCGGATCTTTTGACTTTTGAATTGGATCATTACTGGGTAGCGCGTGCCGGATTCAACTCGGTTGATCTCATGAAGCAATTCCCGGGCAGATTCGAACTATGGCACATTAAGGATATGGAAGACAGCGAAGATCAGTTCTTTGCACCTGTTGGAGAAGGAATCATCGATTATAAGGCAATTATGGAAGTAGCCGACGTGGCAGGAATGAAATATTTCTTTGTAGAACAGGATGCCACTCGCGATGGCAGAGCAATGGAAGCCATTGAAACAAGCTTTAAAAACATGCAGAATAAAATTCTGATTTAACAGGGAAATCATTAAAAAGGCTGAAACACAAGTTTCAGCCTTTTTATTATCTCTGTACCTGTTAACTTCTTGCTCGTTTCTCCATCAAAATCAAAGATTGATAAATAAATCGGTTCACCGGTACATCAACCCCGGCCTTTTCAGCCATTCGTACCACAGTTCCGTTCTGATACTCCAACTCTGATGGCTTTCCTTCCCAAATATCCCGCGTAAGCGAAGAGGTTGAATCATATGGGAATGTATCGATAAAACCCATGGTTTTATCTACGAAACCCTCCTTAATATAAACATTCATTGCAGCAGCTACATCTGCTACTTCTTTAAACAATTGGCACATCATCTCTCGTGTTTCAGGCTGTTCACGCACTTCACCATAAGTGGAACGCGTTACGGCCAACAAAGCACTGACGCATATCGAGATAAATTTCTTCCAAAGTTCTGATTGAATATCATTTGCCACCATTGATTTGAAGCCGGATGCCTCAAATATTGAGTTCAATTCTAAAACCCTGTCGGTTTTAGAATTATCGGTTTCCCCAAATACAATGGTAGGCTCCACAGCCAAATGATTAATAATCCCAGGGTTTTCAATTTTACTAATGATGCGGCATAACCCGGCTAATACATTCTTATGAGGCAACACCTCCTTTAATTCTTCACTTGCCAAAACTCCGTTTTGCAAAGGCAGCACGAGGGTGTTTTCAGCAACAACATTTTTAAGTTGTACTGCCACGTCTTTCAGTTGCCAGGCTTTTACAGCCACAATAACCAAATCAGACACCCCGGTTTCTGAAATGTTTGAAGTAGCTTTAACAGGCGACACCAAAAAATCATCATTAATACTCTTCACTTTCAAGCCTTTTTCAAGCATGGCTTTTAAATGTTCTCCACGAGCAACAAAAGTCACATCATGTCCGGCATTTGCCATTCGTCCTCCAAAATAGGCACCTACGCCGCCTGTTCCTATTATTGTTACCTTCATTTGTAGATTTTATAAGCTTAATTATTCACATTTTATCCATATGGAGTTTACTGACAACTTGGCTGTCAGCCATTAAAGCATGATTGCAATCTGGCAGTGTTTATTTGCTTAGTGCTAACTAATCGTTAGAAACCTACCCCAACCATTTTTTTCGAAAGGTGCCATCAGGATCAAATTTTTCTGCTTGTTTTTGCAGATTAAATCTTCGATTTACCCTGCTATCGGTTCCTCTTCCTGATTGATACGCCCAATTACCGTAATTATTATAAACCTCATAATCAATGAGTCGATTCTCGAACCATGCGGCACCCCATTGCCAGTTAACTTTTAATTCTTTTGCAAGATAATAAGAAACCAGCATCCTACCACGATTACTCATAAATCCGGTATGTAACAACTCTCGCATTAAGGCATCAACAATGGGTTGTCCGGTAATTCCATTTTTCCAATGGTTAAATGTTTCAATGTCATCAAACATTCCATGTTCACTCTGCCGTAAGCCTTTAGTCCAAAACAGTTTGTTCCCATATCGCATCATAATGTAACGATAGTACTCACGCCAGATAAGTTGTTCACAAAACGTTACCAGCGACTCCTCGTTAACAGAATGCTCTTTGGCATATGCATGAATTTTGTGCCACAACCACCTCACTGATAGTGATCCATTTGATAGCCACGGCGCCAAATGCGATGAAAAGTGACTTCCGATTAATTGATTACGGGTTTCGAGATAACGATTCAGGCCATCAGCAGTAATCCACGAATAATAGTGCGCCATGGCTGCATCTTCCCCTCCTGTAAATCTTAAATTATTGTCAGATACTGGTAGTTCAGTCAATTTTTTTTCTAATTCTTTATTTAGTATGGTGTTGATGGATGGAATTTTGATAATGTTTTCTACTTGTGAAACACTGTGTCCTAATTCCCAAACCCTATTTTTAAAACGGGTATAATAGAATGGAGAAGTCTCCGGTAAAAAAGGTAAAGATTCCGGTGGAAATAGCATATTACCGGAAAAAAGTTTCAAAGCAACTTTTTTCTTAAGCTCACTCTCTGCTAATATCTCATCGTGCGCATACTCTTTGGTAGCATATATGGCTGATGCATTTATTTGGGAATACAACTTCGCAAGAATCTCATTAACATTCCCGGTAAAAACAAGCAAATGACTACCGGCATTTGCAATCTTTTTCTGCAGTTGAAAAAGCGTATCTGTAAGAAATTGTTTTCGAAATTCTCCCATTGACGGAAAACCCAACGGGTTTTCAACAAACCATTTTTCATCAAAAATAAAAACCAGAACCACAGGTTTACCGGTTTCAATTGCACGCGACAAAGCAGGATTATCATGTAATCTTAAATCGTTGCGAAACCAAAAAATAACGGGAGATTGCATAAAATGTATAAGAATTTAGTTATAACTCTTAAACGTTATAACCAGACAATGGTTCGAGGACAGAAGTAACTTAACTAACCACCATCTTTTTAGCCAGTTCACTGGCAAGTGACTCATCGGTTGACAAATTTTTCACGATTTCCAATGAAAATGCCATGGCGGCACCAATTCCCCGTCCTGTAACAATCTTTCCATCAGTCACCGCTTGTTCATTGGTTAGTTCTGCTCCATGCAGGTGCTTTTCAAAACCGGGATAACAGGTTGATTTTTTTCCTTCCAGAAGTTTCATCTCACCTAATATCATGGGTGCGGCGCAAATGGCAGCCAGCCATTTACCATTATCGTAAAACTTTTGAATCAATGACTTTACCTTTTCATTTCCAAAAAGATTTGTTGTACCTGGCAAGCCTCCGGGAAGTATCAGTATGGTACCTGTGCCGGAATCCACATCATTCAGAAAAACATCTGTTTTCACAGAGATGTCATGTGAACCGGTTATTACTGGTGCACCGGTGGTTGAAACCAAAAAAACTTCAAAACCGGCTCTGCGCAGTACATCAGCGGGAGTTAAGGCTTCAACTTCTTCAAACCCGTCTGCCAATAGAATATATACTTTTACCATAACTTGCTTATTTGTTTTCCAAAAATATGATTTATCTATATAAAGGTAAAATATAACTGTGGAATTTACAAAATCAATAGCGTAAGGACATGCAATCAAAGAATTAATACTCCTTTAAATTTAAGATATAAATGATTTATCCACATTCACCACGTAAAAACACCATTTTTTTTAATTAGAAAGCCCTATCATGTGAACACACTTGCACCTGCATGAATAATTTATGTCTATAAACGAAAGAGAAATGGATATCTAAAGGACATTTGATGAAGATAAAGACTTTACTTTAAAAATCAAGGAGACATTACCTCTCCCATGAGACGAATAACAAAAAAAATGTTTATAGTAGACAAGATAACATATACATAAGTAATAAAATATAACAGGCAGATAATTAAAATTATCTGCCTGCCTTATCATCCTTTATAAAGTTCTAAATTAATAAAGATCCTCATCTTCATCATCCATGGGATCATTATAGAAATCATCTTCAAGATCATCATCCAGATTGTAGTCATCAAATTCATCTACTTCATCATAGATAGATGGCTTCTTTGATCTCTTTTGTTTACCTAGCTTTACCCCCGGTCTTTTCAATGATTCCTCATCCTGAAACATTCCTCCGGAATTCCTTGTGGGAAGCCTCTTTGTTTTCATTTTAATATTGCTTTTTAGTTAAAAAAATGAGTTGTTAATACGGTTGAAAAATACAAAATTCTCTGTTTTCATCATACAAATTACAACTTTTTTCGCACTATTTTTCGTTAAAAATTCAAAACAAGATAAAACTCTCTGTTTATGGCAGATAGACAGATTGAAAATTCAAAATTAAGAGTCAAATTTTTCGCACATTTAACTGTCCTGAGGTAAAACTGATCACCTTTATGTTTTCATCCCGATCTACAAAACCCTCAAGTGCTCTGGCATCGTATACTTCGCCTTCAATGGTTACTTTTCCGGAAGGACGCAGAACGGTTGATGAAACTCCGGTTTTTCCTACCAAACTCTTGTAATGGGTGTCAACACTCACATATCCCTGATTAATATCCTGACTGGTTTGCAATGTAATTCTCGACAAGGGAGCCGTAGGCGAAGCCGTCCATCGATTACTTAAATATATCACCAGCAATATTCCCCCAAACATTCCTCCAAACACAGTAAGGAGTGCCTCCATCAGTTCTTTGGTTTTAACTCCAGAAAAATCGAACACCACATTGTCGAGCAAGCTTAACACCAAGCCGGTAACCACCAGTATTGTTCCTGAGATTCCGGCTACACCAAAGCCGGGTATCACAAATATCTCAAGGGCAATAAGAACAACACCGATGACAAAGAGCATGATTTCCCAATTGGCAGCCAATCCATCCAGATAAAGTGGCGCAAAATACAAAACGGCAGCCACAATGGCGGCTATGATAGGAAATCCGATTCCCGGAGACTGAAGCTCAAAATATATACCTCCTAAAATTACCAGAATAAGCATCCCTCTTAAAATAGGACTGGTCAAAAAACCTTTAAGGTTGTCGTAAAATGTTGGTCTGAAACTCACCACTTCAGCATCCGGTACTCCCAGTTGTTCCAGTACATCATCAATACTGCGTGCAATTCCATCGCAAAAACCATGTTCTACTGCCTCCAAAGCGGTAAACGTAAGAACTTGTCCTGCCTCAATAATACCGGGAATTTCTACCCTTTCATCAACCATGGCTTCCGCAATTCGTGGGTCACGACGCCATTTTACAATGGTATCATTGGCCACAATAATGGTATCTTTTCCGTGAGACTCCGCGGTTGCGCGAATAGTTGAACGCATATACGACTGAAACTTGTCGGGCATCTCCTCTCCGGTTTGGTTCACAACAGTGGCCGCTCCAATATTGGCACCTGGGCGCATATATATATTCTGGGCTGCAATGGAAATCAATGCTCCGGCGCTGGCAGCATTATTATCAATAAAAACGTGAACGGGTATGTCGCTGTTTAGTATTTTTGTGCGAATGGAATCAGCAAAAACCACCTCACCCCCATACGTATTCATGTGAATCAATATCATATCTGCGTTCATCTCTCGGGCTTCTTTAAAAGCTTTCTGAGTATGAACCCAAACAGTACTGTTAATATTGCTGAAGATTGGTAAGCGGTAAACCAAAGGTTTACCTGTTTCAGCTGTTTCGTTGGCACTAATGGAAATCAAAGCCAACAGTATCATTAAAAAACCGGTTAATTTCTTCATTCTTTATTTAACTATAATTGATTTTAGACCTAAATTTAAAAGATACTTGATTATATCTCTAGTTTATCAAAAATAGACAAAAATAATGATACCATCGCAACATACATGTAAATTGAATGGATCAACATTCTCAACCATTTTACCCCATAATTTTATTACATTTGCAGTCTAAAACATAAATATCATGCTCGACATTCAGTTACTTACTGCAATTTCTCCCATAGACGGACGCTACCGTACTAAAGTAGACGGTCTGGCACTCTATTTTTCAGAATATGCTCTTATCCGTTACAGGGTAATGGTTGAAGTGGAATACTTTATAGCACTTTGCGAAATCCCGCTCAAACAGTTGGAGTGTGTTGACAAAAGTAAGTTCGACGGTTTGAGAAAAATCTACAAGAATTTCCAACTGGAAGATGCCGAAAAGATTAAAAGCATTGAAAGTGTAACAAATCATGATGTTAAGGCAGTTGAATATTTCGTTAAAGAAAAATTCGATGAAATGGGCATGGATAAATTCAAAGAATTTATCCATTTCGGACTCACATCACAGGATATAAACAACACATCTGTTCCGGCATCACTCCGCGATGCCGTTCACGATATCTACTATCCATTACTGGAAGAACTCATCAGTGAACTTGAAAAATTTGCCGATGACTGGAAAGAGGTTCCCATGCTGGCAAAGACTCACGGACAACCGGCCTCTCCCACCCGTTTGGGAAAAGAGATTAAGGTTTTCACCGAAAGACTGAACACTCAGCTGGCATTGCTAAAAAGCATTCCATGTTCGGCAAAATTTGGAGGAGCTACTGGTAATTTCAACGCACATCATGTTGCCTATCCAGAAATTGACTGGGTAGAATTTGGAAATAACTTTCTTGGCAATTACCTGAAACTTGAAAGAGAACAACTGACCACACAAATCAGCAATTACGATAATCTCGCCGCTTCTTTTGACAACTTCAAACGAATCAACACCATTTTGCTTGATTTGTGTCGCGACATGTGGACATATATCATGATGGAATACTTCAAGCAAAAAATTAAAAAAGGGGAGGTTGGTTCCAGTGCGATGCCACATAAGGTAAACCCCATTGATTTTGAAAATGCTGAAGGAAATCTGGGAATTGCCAATGCTCTATTTGACCATTTGGCAGCAAAACTTCCGGTTTCGCGTTTACAGCGTGACCTTACCGACAGTACAGTCCTTCGAAACATTGGCGTTCCAATTGCACATTCGGTCCTTTCTATTAAATCCATTCAAAAGGGGCTTAGCAAGTTGCTTTTAAATGAAGCGGCCATACAAAAAGACCTTGACGACAACTGGGCAGTGGTAGCAGAAGGAATTCAAACCATCTTGCGCCGTGAAGGATATCCAAATCCATACGAGGCGTTAAAAGAGCTGACACGCACCAATGCAAAAGTTACGGCACGCTCTTTGGCGGAATTTGTGGATACCCTGAACGTGAGCGACGAAATTAAAGAAGAACTGAAAATGCTTACGCCACAAAGCTACACAGGTGTTAGTATGTATTAAACTCTTTCAACTTCCGTGTTTTATGCACGGAGGTTGATTCCAATTACTTTAATTGCTGATTATTCTCCATGAAAGATTTTCTATCCATAGCAATAAGATACCTTCCTCCTTACAAGCATTTGCTGGCATTAAACTTTATGTTTAACCTGCTATCGGCCATTTTTGCTGTTTTTTCTGTGGCATTGATGATTCCAATGCTGGAAATTATTTTAATGCAGGACAGTGAGGTATATGAATTAATGCCTTGGGCTATGGAGTTTGATCCTCTCAAAAACAATCTATACTATTATATAACTTTATTAAAAGACCAATACGGTCCCGGTTGGTCTCTTCTTTTCGTGGGAATGTTCCTTATTACCGGCACGCTGTTAAAGGTATTAAACGCTTATTTGGCATCATACACCAGCGTTGGAATACGTAATGGTGTAGTTCGCGACCTTCGTCACCAGATTTATAATAAAATACTAAATCTACCCATGGGTTTCTTTAGCGATGAACGGAAAGGTGATATCATCGCACGCAGCACGGGAGATGTACAGGAAGTGGAAAACTCCATTATGTCATCGTTGGATATGTTCCTAAAAAACCCTGTTCTGATTCTGGTTTTTTTGACCACCATGATGATTTTCAGTGTGCAACTCACTCTATTTGTTTTGGTCATACTACCATTTGCCGGGTTAATAATAGGGAGGGTTGGAAAAAGTCTGAAAAAACGTTCCATGAAAGGCCAGAATAAAATGGGCGACATTTTAGGCGTATTGGAAGAAACCCTCTCCGGCTTAAGAATAGTAAAGGCATTCAACGCTGAAAAGCGCATGGGAAAGAAATTTGATGAAGAGATTGACGAGTACCGGTCTATCATGAACAAACTGATGCGGCGTCGCGATTTGGCTCATCCCATGAGTGAATTTTTAGGAACGATCGTGGTCGTTTTGGTTGTTTGGTTTGGCGGCACTCTTATTCTGAACGAAGACAGCGGCTTACAACCGGCGGCTTTTTTGGCGTACATTGGGATTTTTTATCAGATAATAAATCCGGCAAAAGCCTTCTCGCAGGCTGTTTTCAGCATTCAGAAAGGATTGGCAGCATACGAAAGGATAGACAGAATTTTGCAAGCCGACATATATATTAAGGATAAAGAAAACGCACAGGAGATTAGCCATTTAGGCAAAAATGTTGAATATAAACATGTGACCTTCGCCTATGGAGATCGCCCGGTGCTCAAAAATGTTAGCATTGAGATTCCAAAAGGAAAAACAGTAGCCCTCGTGGGTCAGTCCGGAAGTGGTAAATCCACTTTCGTGGATTTACTTCCCAGATTCTACGATATTAAGCAAGGAGCCATTACCATTGACGGCATCGACATCAGAGACTTAAAAATTCACGATCTAAGAAATCTCATGGGCAATGTGAATCAGGAAGCCATTCTCTTCAATGATTCCATATATAATAACATAACCTTTGGTGTTGAACACGCCACCATGGAGCAAGTAGTTGAGGCAGCCAAAGTTGCCAATGCACATGATTTCATATTGGAAACAGAGAACGGCTACGATACGGTAATTGGCGACAGGGGCAGCAAACTATCAGGTGGACAGCGGCAACGATTGAGCATTGCACGTGCCGTTCTCAAAAATCCACCCATTCTTATTCTGGATGAAGCCACATCGGCTCTCGACACAGAATCGGAATTACTGGTACAGCAGGCACTTGAGAACCTTATGGAACATCGCACTTCAATTGTTATTGCTCACCGGCTTTCGACCATTCATAACGCCGATAAAATTTGTGTTTTTCATGAAGGTGAAATCGTTGAAACCGGAACTCACAATGAATTAATCCAAAAAGACGGGATTTACAGAAAACTTCACTCCCTCCAGATGCGAGAGTAGGCTAAATCAAACAATTACATCTTTCCATACTATTGTGTAACAACCCTGACTGCGGTTTCGTACAACAAAATAAATTAAGGCATAACAATTGTTATACCTTAATTCGTTGTAATAAATCAACCAAACAAACCATTATCAATTTGATGAGAATTACAATCATATCGTTACTTTCAATATTTTTCACCATAAATGAAATAAACGGAGAAAATCCTGGGCATGACTGGTTCAAAATACCGGACACGACAGTTTTAATGCCTAAAAATTGGGACATTCCCGAAAAACACCATCCACCGTTACAAATAATTGTTCCCGATGTGCCTTCACTACACGACCAACGAATTACTGTAAAGTATGCTCATATTGGAACAACTATGAATGCACGGCCTACCGTTTGGTCATTAATTTTCAGAAACAGAGATAACAGACATTACATCATCCGTGTAAATAAAAACGAGGAGTTTGAGGGGGTTCAGTACAATCCTGACATTCCTATGGAATCGCGCATTGGCTTGTGGATTCATGAACTTATGCACATCAAAGATTACAACGACAGGGGTTTTTTCGGTGTACTGGAACGAGGCTGGCAATATCTCTCCAAAAGAGGACGCGCTAAATTCGAATATGAAATCGACATGATGGTAATTGAAGCCGGATATCGCTACTATCTCTACAGATGGGCTTACTATGTTCTATACGATTCTGATGCTTCCGACGAGTACAAACAATACAAAAGAGATATTTATCTGACCCCTGAGGAAATTTTGGGCGAGATGGACGAATTAGGTTATGTTCATATTCCACTCTTCTTTTTTTAAAATGAAGCCAATACACTGGCAATATGTGCGGTTTTAATTGGCAACTTGCGCTTTTCAATAACCGAATTCAGATTAATAAAGCAGGACGCCTCCGATGAGACGATATAATCAGCACCAGTATTAATGGCATGTTCCAGTTTTTGCTCAGCCATTGCAACCGATACGGCAGGAAATTTAACCATAAAAGTTCCACCAAATCCACAACAGGTATCGGTCTCCTCCATCTCAACCAACTCCAGATTTTTCACATTCGACAGCAGAATCCTGGGTTCCTCTTTTATCCCATAATCTCTAAGAGCGGAGCATCCGTCATGGTAAGTAACTTTATAAGGAAATTCGGCACCAAATGAAGTCATTTTAATATGATTTACCAGAAAGTCGGTATATTCAATCACATTTTTGGTAACTTTACTTAAGCCTTGAAGCATATCAGGCTTATTTTCAAAAATCTTACTGTAGTGGTTTTTAATAAAACCGGCACAAGATGCAGAAGGCACTATTATCGGAACATTACCGGAAAAATCCGTGAGGAATTTTTCCGCCATTTTTTCTGAATGTTTCCAATAACCGCTGTTATAAAAAGGCTGTCCGCAACATGTCTGTTCAGGATTGTAATTCACTTCCACATCTGCTTTTTCAAGGGTTTTTATCATATCAAAACCAATACGTGGAAACATTTCATTGATAAAACAAGGAATGTAAAGCTCTACTTTCATACAAAATTGTAAAAACAGCGTAAATTTAATAAATTGTTAAAGAGATTTATTAATGTAACCTTTTATTTAGTATTTTTGTAGAAGTATAAGGTATGCTTTTTGATAAGAATATATTATGAATAAATTTTACAATGTAGTTCGTATATCTCTTGTATGTTTCTTTGTTTTGCTTTCAGCAAACAAAGCAGCAGGCATTACCTTTGATTCTAACGAAGAGCCGGTTGTAAAAACATCCGTTTCAGTGAATAGCTCCGGCGACATCATTGTTAATAATCCCGGTGAAAAAACCTACACCATACAAGTATTTGACCTCACAGGAAAAGAGATTCTGCGTCGTGAAGTGATTTCAGAAACCGGAGTACAAACACTAAGCAGTTCATCGCTTCGGCGGGGTGTCTATTTGGTGCGTGTAACTCCTGCATCCAATGCTCCTTCAGCTACAATAAAAATAATGATTAGGTAAGCTCCTATTCTTTCATCGTTTTTTCCGGAATAAATACCATTGAAATGCTATTGACACAGTGTCGTGTGTTTTTAGGCGTAAATCCCTCGCCTTTAAAAACATGACCTAAATGACCATTACAATTGGCACACAGAATCTCTGTACGCCTTCCATCCGCATCAGGCAGTCGCTTAACAGCTCCTTCTATTTCATCATCAAAAGCCGGCCAACCACAAAGCGCATCAAACTTATTGGCACTTCTGTATAAATGAGCATTGCACTGCCTGCAAGCGTAAACGCCTTTTTCCCAATGGTCATAGTATTCCCCTGTAAAAGGACGTTCTGTGCCTTTATGTATAATTACACGAGCTTCTTCTACATTTAACTCTCTGAATTTAAACTCCCTCATAGTATTTTCTGTTGAATCATTTTGACTAAAAACAGTTACAACCGCAACTGTAAATATCAATAATATAATCAATCTCATAATCGTACTTTAGAAATAAAACAATCAATGACAGCTAAAGTTTAAGAATAAATATCGTTGAGTTCTAAAATTAGCAATCACTAAAACATCATCAAGAACTACTTTAATAGGAACCATTAACCAAACACAATTCATCTATTACCAGAAGCAATAAACCAGTCTTTAAAATCATCTATCAAAATCAAAACCTTCAGACCACCTATAAGTTAAATTAAACTCATTCTAAATTGCCTGCCATTATCTATTTTTTATTTGTTAATTTTTATTACCTCAAAGCCAATTTTTCCTAATTATAACTAATTGTAAAATTGATTTTTACAATTAAACACAATAGAAATACTTCCTAGAAATAAAACCAAACCAAAATTAATCACCTGTTTTACAGCATTTTTATAAGTTGTGCAAATGCGCTCTTTTGTTATATTTGTGTTTCTCAAAATCAAATTAATACTTAAATTTTATAAAATGGGATTAAAGATTATTGTTCTTGCTAAGCAGGTGCCTGACACACGTAACGTTGGCAAAGATGCAATGAAAGCTGACGGAACTGTAAACAGAGCCGCATTGCCGGCAATTTTCAATCCGGAAGACTTGAACGCCCTTGAGCAAGCATTGCGATTGAAGGAAAAGTATAAAGGATCCACTGTTACGGTATTAACCATGGGACCGGGACGTGCTGCCGACATCATACGCGAAGGACTTTTTCGCGGTGCTGATGATGGTTATTTACTTACCGACAGAGCTTTTGCCGGATCTGATACATTGGCAACTTCATATGCCATATCTTGTGCTGTCAGAAAAATTAAATCGTTTGATTTAATCTTGGCTGGTCGTCAGGCCATTGATGGGGACACCGCCCAGGTAGGCCCACAGGTAGCCGAAAAACTAAACTTACCTCAAATAACTTACGCTGAAGAGATCCTTAAAGCCGAAAAAGGGAAAATCCTTGTAAAAAGGCGTCTTGAGAGAGGAGTGGAAACCGTTGAAGGACCATTACCATGTGTAGTTACAGTTAACGGTTCTGCAGCACCTTGTCGCCCTCGCGCAGCAAAACTTTTAATGAAATACAAGCACGCTAAAACCATGAGCGAGAAACAATCTCAATCAGAGGATTATATTGACATGAGCGCCGACCGGCCATATCTCAACATCGCCGAATGGAGTGTAAATGACGTAGAAACCGATGACAAATGGTTAGGACTTGCCGGATCTCCCACAAAAGTTAAGAAAATTGAAAATGTGGTATTCCAGGCCAAGGAGTCCAAAGTCCTTTCAGGCTCGGATAAAGATATTGAGGAATTGATGAAAGAGTTAATCCTGAATCATACCATCGGTTAATCGTTTATAAAATTATCACAGCGTAAAAAGCTGTACAAAAAAGCACCACGTGCTTTTTTGAAAAACCAGAAAACTTATTTACTCATGAACAACGTATTCGTTATATGTGAAATGGATGAGGGAAAAGTTGCCGATGTAAGCCTTGAATTGCTTACCAAAGGTCGCACCCTTGCCAATACGCTTAAATGTAAACTGGAAGCAGTTGTTTTAGGCCATAAAATCAGCGGAATAGAAAAAGAGATCATCCCATATGGTGCCGATGTGGTTCACATTGGTGACGACCCAAAATTATCGCCCTATACAACCCTTCCACATTCAGCAGTTATCAACGGGTTATTTGCCGAAACAAAACCACAAATTGGCCTTCTGGGTGCTTCCACTATGGGACGCGATCTGGGACCAAGGGTTTCTTCTGCTTTGGTAAGCGGTTTGACCGCCGACTGTACAGCCCTTGAAATTGGTGACCACGAAGACAAAAAAGCCGGAAAAAACTACAAAGACCTGCTATACCAGATTCGTCCTGCCTTTGGAGGTAACATTGTGGCCACCATAATCAATCCCGATTGCCGTCCTCAAATGGCAACAGTGCGCGAAGGGGTAATGAAAAAAGAGATTTACTCGCCAAATCATAAAGGTGAAGTGAAAACAATTGATGTTAGCAAATACATCAAACCCGAAGATCTGGTAGTGAAAGTGATTGAACGCCACATGGAAAAAAGCCGTGTGAACATCAAAAACTCCTCCATCATTGTTTCAGGCGGTTATGGCATGGGTTCCAAAGAGAATTTCAATGTTCTTTATGATTTAGCAGAAGCCATTGGTGGTGAGGTTGGTGCTTCACGTGCTGCAGTGGATGCAGGATATGCCGATCATGATCGACAGGTGGGACAAACCGGTATTACGGTACGACCTAAACTCTACATCGCTTGTGGAATTTCAGGCCAGATACAGCACACCGCCGGAATGGAAGACTCTGCAATGGTCATTGCCATTAATAATGATGCCAATGCGCCCATCAATAAAATTGCAGACTATGTAATTACCGGCGATGTTATGGAAATCATTCCTAAAATGATAAAGTTTTATAAGAAAAACAGCAAGTAAATCTTGCTGTAGCATTAATTATTAAGTTGTAACGAACCTCCAAGGTTCTAAACAAATAACAAAATGGCTAATTTTTTCACAGATAATACCGACCTCCTTTTTCATCTGCAACACCCACTGATGAAGAAAATCGTAGCTCTTAAAGAGCGCGATTTCCAAGACAAGGACAAATTTGATTATGCCCCCATGGATTTTGAAGATGCAATGGACAGTTACGAAAAAGTACTGGAAATTGTAGGCGAAATTTGTGGCGATATTGTAGCACCAAATGCCGAAGGCGTTGATGCAGAGGGTCCAAAAATTGTAAATAACGAAGTTATTTACGCTAAAGGCACGCAGGAAAACCTTGATGCACTGGTTAAAGCGGGTTTAATGGGAATTACCCTTCCAAGAAAATACGAAGGCCTTAATTTCCCAATTGTTCCCTACATTATGGCCGCCGACATTGTGTCCCGTGCCGATGCAGGCTTTGTAAATATTTGGGGCTTGCAAGACTGCGCCGAAACCATCAACGAATTTGCATCAGAGGACCAAAAAGAGCGCTTCCTTCCGAGAATTTCAAATGGCGAAACGGCTGCGATGGATCTCACCGAACCCGATGCTGGTTCTGACCTTCAGGCGGTACAGCTAAAAGCTACCTACAACGAAAAAGATGGAAAATGGTACCTGAACGGTGTGAAGCGATTCATTACCAATGGTGATGGTCATGTTTCTCTTGTTTTAGCACGAAGTGAAGCAGGCACCACCGACGGACGTGGTCTTTCCATGTTTATATACGACCGCAACCATAAAAAAGTAACCATTCGTCGTATTGAGAACAAAATGGGTATCAAAGGATCGCCCACTTGTGAACTAGTATTTAAGGATGCCCCGGCTGAATTGGTGGGACAAACAAGAATGGGTTTGATTAAATACGTAATGGCGCTGATGAATGGAGCCCGTTTGGGAATTGGTGCTCAATCGGTTGGTATTTCTGAAGCAGCATACCGGGAAGCTCTTGCTTACGCTGAAGAACGGAAGCAGTTTGGCAAAACCATTATCGAATTTCCTGCTGTGTATGAACTTCTGGCGACCATGAAAGCCCGTCTTGATGCATCGAGAACGTTGCTTTACGAAACCTCAAGATACGTTGACATATATAAAAGCTATATGCACATCAGTGAAGAGAGGCAACTCACCAAGGAGGAACGCGCTGACATGAAATATTACCAGCGATTGGCAGATTTCTTTACGCCACTTCTAAAAGGAATGACCAGTGAATACTGTAACCAATTGGCTTACGATTCGCTTCAAATACATGGTGGTAGTGGTTTCATGAAGGATTACCCCATTGAACGAATATATCGCGATGCACGTATCACGACTATTTACGAGGGGACAACCCAGTTGCAGGTTGTTGCTGCCATCAGGGGAGTAACCACAGGTTCATACCTCGACAGGATTCGTGAATTTGAAGCCATGACAATTAAGCCCGAACTCCATGGTTTCCGAAGGACTCTGATAGGCATGACCGAAGAGTACGAAAAAGCCGTTCGTCAGGTAATGGAAGTGAAGGACAATGAATATCTGGATTTCCATGCCAGGAGATTGGTAGAAATGGCCGGACATATTATTATGGGTTACCTCTTGTTATTGGATACCGAGCGCGACGACAGATTCCGGACTTCCACTGAAATCTATATCAGAATGGGGCGTTCAGAAAACCGTGCGAGAGCAGAGTATATTGCAAATTGCACCATTGATGATTTAGGTTTCTTTAAACCGGCGCAGTAATACTAATAGAAATTAGTTATAAAAAATGGAGTTGTCCGAATTAACCGACAACTCCATTTTTATTTTAGTTGGCCAATATCTCCATGGTTTATTTAATCAATTTATATTTTACGATAACAGGATTACTGTATTCATTGAGCGCTTCAAGACTATGAAATGACTCATCACATAGAAGCTCATCAGAAACAACATATGAAATCCAATCGGCATCTGACACATAATACAAATAGTCGTTACATATAGCATCACTAGTGACTACCTATACCATCTTAGAACACCGTACATGCAATCCCTTTATTGAAAGCACTATGGTGGTAGCAAATAGAAGCGTTCCGTCACTAATATTATATCCAAAACAACCTTCAGGAATTACCATCTGATTGCCAATCGGAATCTTCCAGTTCAAAAACATTTTGAACTGGTTGTTTAAAAACCTGAGCGATTTTAAGAGCAAGGATTGTTGAAAGATTGTATTTCCCCAATTCAATTGCATTTATAGTTTGTCGGCTAACATTAACTAATTCCGCTAATTGAGCTTGAGTAATATTTAACTTTGCTCTTTCAACTTTTATGCTATTCTTCATTCTGTAAAAGTGTTTTGGATTTATATAACGCCCAATTAAACCGTATTATAAAGAAAATAAGTATTGTAAACATATTGAACTTAAGAACCCAAAGAAATGCAAAATCATAAACAAATATGATTGTTGTGATAAGAACAGCATAATTGATGTAAGTTGCCCAAACTAATGACTCTAAACGAATTTTCGAAATTAATTCATCCTCTGTCTTTTCCTTAGAAAAAGCAACTAATAGTGCTCCAATAATCAAAAGCAATCCAACAATTTCATCAAACAGATTGGTTTTTGTCATGGAAAAAAACGATACTTTGCTAAATAATGATTGTTGTTCTGCAATAGAGGAAACACTAACATTTAAGAATGTTGGTTCTGGTTGATAAATTAAATAAATTAAACCAAGAAAAATTCCTGTAACAAACAATAACCAGCCAGTTTTTTTAAACTTACTTGAAAAAAGATAATTTGTTTTCATAATTAAAGAATTAAAAGTTTCTTTAAATGTAATAAATAAATGTCTTTATGTCATGTTTACTTTACATTAATTTCGAGATTTATTTGAAGTGTAAATATTTCTACTTTGACCTATAAGTATATCTATTATTGAATAAGTTTTGGGATTGCTTTGAAAAAAAGGTCATCCCTTGAAGAGTGAATTTTTAGCGAACTAAAGTTCCAATCTGGTATTGCAGCCTAAAGGAGAGACTCTACCTTTGTATAATGAACAATACATTTTACAAGCAATACAAAGAGCATATTGCATTAACATATAACTGCTTTGACAGATTGGTTTTTAATGGCTATATACTTGGTACATACAAAGACTCCAATATTGTCCAACTACTGAAGAATCTGAATTTCAGCAAACTTACCAATGGGGTTGTGCGTTGCTTAACAGACCAGCTTAATGCTCATATAAAACAGTACGCAATCCACAATAATATTCCTGTTATCTGGTGGGACAGTATC
>NZ_FUYV01000028.1 GCF_900168165.1 Alkalitalea saponilacus | reverse complement strand
CTACCATTTTTCAGTTAGGCTACCATTACTCTAACGCAAAAAGCAGGTATCGTGGTGTAATAAAGCACCAAATGTGGGCCAACATCCGTTGTTTGTGGGTGAATTTTGTCCGGATACTCAAATACACAAAACAATTATGTCAAAGAACTACGTCTATTGCCCAAAAAGCGATCAAATCAAAGACTTTTGCCTATATGACAGGTGGATCTGAACTTTATTTTGCAATCAAAACATTTTTATCGGCAATATTACCTGCCAGGCTGTTCATTTCTGAAAATATCCAATTCTCCGTCAATTAAGAAAATGAGGTTGTCGGAGTGGACTCAACTTTATTGTTAACATCGTTTTGTCCAACCTAAGAATACTCGCTGTTTCGTACGAGAAGTATCTGATCAATATAGACGTGCTGATAAACAGAATTAACGAAACATTCAATATTGATCTTTTGGCCTCAGTTAAAATCCATTTCCAGGATTTTGATTTTGGCTCAGCAGCCTTTTCAGTTTTCAATTTCTCATCAGGATTAGTTGGCACCGTCTTTATGATGATAATCTACACCATATTCATTTTTATTGAAGAATCATCCTTTAGAAAAAAGCTCCAGAAGGCTTTTGTCGATACCCAAAAGTTTGAAGAGACTTACCTTCTGATAGAAAAGATAGAGCGATCTGTTTCAAAGTACCTGGTGCTGAAAACACTAATATGTCTATCAACCGCTGTTTTGAGCTACATTGTTCTGATAACTGTTGGAGTAGACTTTCCCGTTTTCTGGGCATTTCTAATATTTCTTTTCAACTATATTCCGATTTTAGGTTCGTAT
The DNA here is from genome assembly GCF_900168165.1 of Alkalitalea saponilacus. GTDB lineage: Bacteria > Bacteroidota > Bacteroidia > Bacteroidales > Marinilabiliaceae > Natronoflexus > Natronoflexus saponilacus. The sequence goes on along the minus strand of NZ_FUYV01000028.1, from coordinate 26,786 downwards.
GTGGCTACTGCCCTGCCTGTGCTTTTCAGTTTGTTGCAGTTCGGGGAGTTTGGACCAGGACTCCTTGTATTACTGTTTGTGGGGATAATACAGGTTGTGATAGGGAATTTTGTCGACCCCAGGGTAATGGGCAACAGTGTAAATCTGAGCCCATTGGTAATCATACTTTCCCTGGCTTTGTGGGGTGCCATATGGGGAATTGTTGGAATGTTTCTGAGCGTTCCGCTGATGGTGATTGTTGTTGTTGCCTTTTCCAAAATGCCCCGATTTAGGCCTTTTGCCATTTTGATGACAGGAGATGGGGAGGTTGATTAATAAATCGACTTCAGTTGTGAAGATAAGGATTCATTAGTGGGTATTGTCTGGATGAATTAATAAGTTTAACAATTAAGAACAAAGAAAATGTTTAATAATCCATTCTCATTTCAAGGACGTATCAGAAGATTTGAATACGGTTTAAGTATCATAATTATGTTTGCGTTCATTTTAGTTGTCGGCTTTTTTGTTGGCTTTACAGGTGTAGGCGATGGTTTTATATATGTTCTCTTAATGCCTGCATATTGGTTTAGGTTAGCTCAAGGAGCAAAAAGATGTCACGACAGAGGAAATAGTGGTTGGTTTCAAATAATCCCTTTTTACGGTTTATGGATGCTATTGGCTGACAGTGAGAATGGAGTTAATGAATATGGACCTAATCCAAAAGGGATTGGAAATTATAGAAAATCAAATTAAGACAATCATTAAGCGAATGAAAAATTTGTTGGTGCTATTAGTAATTTTGCTTTCATTTGGTTTTGCCAATTCGCAAAAGGTATATGTTGTAAATAATTCGGCTTTTGCAGATGTAAAGGTTTATGTCGTCAATAGTGCGATATTTGCAGATTTGCTTGTTTATAAGGTAGATAACTCTGCATTTGTAGGGAAGAATGATGGGGAATGGCTTTTTGTGAGTAATAGAGCTTTTGCAGACAAGAAAATTTATTTTGTGAATAATAGAGCTTTTGCAGACTTGAAAATTTTCTACGTCGATAGCAGAATCTTTGCTGGGTGGAATAATAAAGATAAAATGCACCTAATGGAGAAAAGTAAGCCATGAAAAGCCTTTTTTTACTTTTTTTGAGGCCATAGTGAGTAATATTAGCGAAGATCTGCTTTGCGGGAGAAGCGGTTCACACCGTTAGCGTGAATTTGAAATTCGTGCTCCGCTCCGACATACTCCATACCCGATCTCTTGTCTTTTGTTTCACTTTAAGTGATTCCGCTGCGTTTCATCTTCTATTTTCCTTTTTCCGTTTCCACATGCCGATGTGAATACTAATTCACTTATCAATGACGCTGCCGAAACGTTGGTTGACATGAAAGTAATATCCGCTATTTCACTCATACAAATACAAACTCTCAATTTGGATAAGGCATTTCGGGAAAATAGTAATAAAATATAATTACTGCTTTTTTATACCTGATTATTACCCAATTTATATTGCTCTCTAAAGTCTACAGCCGGCATCAGGTTTAATCTGATGTCGGTTTTTTTCTTCTCAAAAAATCTTCCAATTCTAAAACAGGGGCTAATTATGCTGTTGGTGTGATTAGTTGAGAGTTTTGGAGATTGCATAAAAAGTATAAAAAAGCAAGCAGTTGCATTATTGTAAAACACTATAAAAATAGGGTAAAAACAAGTTTAACTCTCTATATGATCTTTCAGAAAAGTTATTCATGAATGTAAATAAATAAATAAAAAGGGCAAACGCTTGCACAATAAAATAATAATTAACAACTTTGTATAAATATTTCGATTTGGATCGAAAAGAGAATATGAGCAGAGTTGAAAGAATCAAAATTAATTAGGAGAGAGACAGCACACGATGTGTGCCTATTATATGCCAATCAATTATTTAATTTAACATCGAAGCTATGAAAAGAAAAAGTCTGGTATTGTTATTTTGCTTGATTTTGGGCCTGACTTCTTATGCACAGCATAGAGTCAGTGGTGTTGTTTACGACACCACCAATGAGCCCGTTCCCGGGCTTGCAGTTCTTGAAAAAGGAACGAGCAACGGGGTAATTACTGATATTGACGGAAGGTTTACCATTAATGTTGAAGGAGAGGCATCTGTGTTGGTCTTCTCTTTTGTAGGAATGGAAACTCAGGAAATCACGGTTGGTTCTCAAACCCAAATTGAAGTTATTATGCGAGACACTTTTGCCGACCTTGATGAGGTGGTTGTAATAGGTTATGGCGTGCAGCGTCGTGCACTTATTACGGGAGCCAATGTAAATGTTGGGGGAGATCGTATAGCTGAACAAAACACTGCAACAGCCATGGAAGCTCTTCAGGGTGTTGCTCCCGGGGTAAGCATTGTAAGAAATCATGGTGCTCCCGGAGCAGGTACCAAGGTTACCATCCGTGGGATGGGAACCATTGGAAACGCTAGTCCACTTTACATTGTAGATGGAATCGCCATGTCTAATATCGATTATTTAAATCCATCAGACATTGAATCCATTGATGTGCTAAAGGATGCGGCCTCAGCCGCAATTTATGGATCCCGGGCTGCAAACGGGGTCATTCTCGTAACAACCAAAAAAGGTAAACCTGGGGCTTCAACAAGGGTTACCTACGATGCTTACTTTGGGGTTCAAAACCTATATAAAAAGCCATCGGTGCTTAACGCACAGGAGTATATGTACATTTTCGATGAAGCCCGTATAAATGATGGTGCAGATCCATACAATTGGGAAAATCGGATCATCAACGGAAATACCTATTTCGATCAGAATTATCCTGGTCAGGCTTACGGACAGGCTTACGGACAGTATGTTTGGAATCGCCTTCAAAATGGATGGGCAGGAACCGATTGGGTGGATGAAATTACAAAATCAAATGCCCCTGTTCAAAGTCACTCTGTTAACATTACAGGCTCGTCAGAGGATATTACTTATGCCATGGGCTTTTCGTATCTGGAACAGGCCGGTATTATTGGGGGAGATATAACGGATGCCGGTTATCGCAGATTAACGGCACGCTTTAACAGCGAGATGGTGCTGTTTAAGAATGATCAACGTGACATCATCACAGTTGGAGAAAACTTTACTTTTACCAACAGTCGCAACAGGAGCGTGGCAACCGGCGATATTTACTGGAACGATTTACATAACGCCATTGTGACAAATCCTATGATGCCTGCTCATTACGATATGGGCGCACTTAACCGTTTGACTTATGGTTATGGACCAACACTTGAGGGAATAGACAGAAATCAACACAACCCCATTGGAACCATGTACGACAGGCATAACTATAATTGGGGGAAAGGAAATACCTATTCGGGTGCTGTTTATGCTGTCATTGAACCTCTGGCTGATCTTAAATACCGATCTTCTTTTGGTCTGAACGGGTGGTTTGGACATTACAGATCATACAAGTCTGTTTATGAACGCGCCAACCTTGATCGCCGCTCCAGAGACAATGTGACTCAGAGCATGAACCAGGGAACTGTTTATACTTGGACTAATACGCTGACTTACGATACCAGAGTGGAAAATCACAGATTTAATTTTCTGGTAGGTTCAGAAATGGTGAGAAATGTATTAAACACCAGCATGGAAGCGATGAAGGCTGGAACCGATTTTGGTTTGCCACAGCATGCCTATTTGCGCAATGTACAATCAGTTGAATCAGTAGGAGATATTTCAGCAACGGGTGCTGACTGGGCCGCTCAAAGAGGAGGGTTGATGTCATATATGGGAAGGGTTTCTTACAACTATATGGAGCGTTACCTGTTTGATGCTACTATACGTGCCGATGGTTCTTCAAACTTTGCAAAGGGTAATCAATGGGGATACTTTCCATCAGTTTCTGGTGGTTGGATATTTACCGACGAAGCTTTTATGGATAACCTGGATTGGATGACATTTGGAAAATTAAGAGCGTCCTGGGGACAAAATGGAAATCAATCAATTCCTAACTTTATTTACTCTTCAAATATCAGTTATTTGGAACGTGGTTACTTTTTTGGTCCTGACAAACTGGTCTCTGCAAATACTGCCATTCCTGAGAATATTCCAAATCCGGATGTAACATGGGAAACTTCAGAGCAGTTGAACATTGGATTGGACGCAAACTTTTTTCATAACCGGTTAGGTCTGAATCTGGATTGGTATAAAAAAACAACTAAAGACTGGTTGGTTCGGGCACCCATTTTGGGAACATTTGGAGCATCTGCCCCATATATAAATGGTGGAGATGTTGAAAATAAAGGATTTGAAATTATGCTGTCTTGGAATGACAGGGTGGGAGAGTTTCGTTATGGTGTGACTCTGAGCGGAGCTCAAAACAAGAATAAGGTGACTCGGTTAGCCAATGCAGAAGGTCTTATAACCGGGGAGACCAATGTTTTGTCGCAAGGAACTTCTTATGTTTACAGAGTTGAGGTTGGCCAGCCAATCGGATATTTTTACGGATATAAAACCGATGGTATTTTCCAGAACCAGGCTGAAGTTGATCAATATGTAACTGCTGATGGTACTTCTATTGTTATTGGTTCTGAGCCTGATACCCCAAGGCGTCCTGGAGATGTTCGTTTTGTGGATCAAAACGGAGACGGTATTATTGATGAAGCAGACAAAGTGAAACTGGGTAGCCCTCATCCTGATTTTGAACTCGGAATGCAGTTAAATGCCGAATTCAGAGGATTCTACGTGAATACCACCCTGGCAGGGAAATTTGGAATGCAGGTTATGCAATCATATCGCGATTTTGCCGGATCACCAATGCAAAACTATCCAACATCGGTATTTAATCGTTGGCATGGTGAAGGCACATCAAACAGATATCCTCGCCTAAGCGCGCTGCCAAACGCTAATGGAAACTATATTTCTGATATCTATATGTATGATGCCGATTATTTAAGAATAAACAATCTCACCTTTGGATACCGATTTGATCGCCATCTGAATGCTGTGGATTGGATGCAGGGAGCTTCGTTATACGTTTCTGTAAATAATCTGTACACATTTACTAAATATGATGGAATGGATCCTGAGGTTGGTTATGCGCCGGACAACTGGGCATCAGGGATTGACCTTGGATTGTACCCGCTGCCACGCACTGTTATGCTGGGTATAAACGTGACTTTTTAATCACACGATATTATGACCTTTTTTGGTTTAATTGTTGAAAACAGAAGCATTTTATTATGAGAAAATTATTGTATTTAATCGCTATAGGTGCAATTCTCATCACCAGTTGTGATGATCATTTGAGCACCAAAAACCTATTCAATAAAAGTACCGACAATTTCTATCGGACTCCAACTGATATAGATGAAGCAATGGCAGGCGTTTACAATGCGTTGTTTGTTCAGACAAACACCGGCTTGGCCGATGAACACATTGCTGCCAGCATGTTCAGCGACTTAGTATTTGCAGGTGGTGGAGCAGATGACGCTTTCGCACACAATGCTGCGTCATTTACCGATCCGGGAGAGGATACATATCATCCATTGTGGCTTGAAACATATAGAGGTGTATTCCGTGCAAACAGTATTATTGCCGCTCTGGAAGGTGAGAATGCCGGTTTTTCTGAATATTTTGCAACAGAACAAGATGCTGAAACATACCTGGACAATGCTTTGGGAGAAGCTTATTTCATGCGTGGATTTTTAATGTTCAGGGCAGCACGCTTTTTTGGCGGAATGCCTTTAATTCTTGCTCCTGATGCCGATAGGTTTGTGCCACGGTCTTCTTTTTCCGAAACTTTCAGCCAAATAGCTTCTGATTTTCATAAAGGAGCTACCCTGATGGCAGAAGTTGATGTAAACACCATCTCTGTTAACCGATACGGACATGGAAACCGATGGACAGCCAAAGCCTATCTGGCTCGTACATTTTTACATTACACTGGTTATATGACCAACATTGAAAATCAACCAACCACTCAAATCTCATTGCCAGATGGAACGGTCATTAGTCGTAATGATGTGATTGAGCATCTTGAAGATGTAATTGATAACAGTGGTTATGCATTGGTCTCTGATTTTAGAAATTTGTGGCCCTACTCACATATCAATCAGAGTGCTGGTGAAATCGTTTTGCCATGGGCTGAGAATGAAGGTCTTCAATGGGCTGGTCAAGATGGTCCAAACGCAAATATTGGAACCGGAAACACAGAGGTAATGTTTGCTAAAAGGTACGCATTTGCCGATTGGAGTAATACGAAGTTCCGAAATTGGGCAGTACTGTTTTTCTCTGTTCGCGGACAGGATGTTGGCCCCTATGGCCAAGGCTGGGGCTGGGGTACAGTTAATCCTAATTTTTATAACAATTGGTCAAACGATGATCCTCGGAAAAGAGGTTCTGTGTTAGATCTTAATGCCAATGACGAAGGTGTTGAAGCATACAATCCCGATGCAAACAATGGAATTCAGCAAACTGAATTGGTCAACAAAAAGTACATTCAGCTGCGCCATGATGGTGAAGAAGGTGTAAAAGGGATGTTTTATTACATCTACCGTCCCGGAAGTACCAGTGATAGCTATATGCTTTGGTCTGCTCAGGATTTTTACTACCTCCGTTTTTCTGATGTTTTACTGATGCATTCTGAACTTTCTGAAACTGCCGATGGTTTGAACGCAGTTCGTGCACGTGCTGGATTGGAACCGGTCAGCTATTCTCTGGAGGCTTTAAAAATTGAGCGCAAGCATGAATTCGCCTTTGAAGGTATTCGTTGGTTTGACCTGGTTCGTTGGGGTGATGTTGAAAACAGTGCCAACAACTACTTCTCACAGGCTGCAACTGTTATCAATAACGGTGTTGAAGCAGTGCATTCAGTAAGTTATCGTCCGGAAACAAAAGGATTGGTACCAATTCCGGAATCTGAGATTCGCCTTTCAGATGGATTGTATACACAAAATCCCGGTTGGTAAATGAGATTTCCAAAATATGGCTGTCTAGATAGTCGAATAATCATATTTAATAATTACAATTTGTGAGTAAACACGCTTTCACACCTTCAAGCCTCCCCCATGGGGGAGGCTTAAAGTCCCACCGGGCTTTAGTGATGAATTATTTTTGTAGTGTTTGCGATTTTGAAAAATGAGGATAATTTAGATTTAATTATATGACAGCCTCATACAGAAACAATATATTTAACTGTATTAAACAACAGACAAATGAAACTATTTAAGAATATATATCTTGTCATCGCATCTTTTTCCATCCTTGTTATGGCATGTGATCCTATTGAAGACAGGGATCTGTTAAAGAATGCTTTTAGCCCTGATGATATTGAAATGGCAGTGGAACACTCTGCACCGGGAAGTAACCTGTTCACTCTCAAACTAAAAACTCCGGGTGTAACCGGTTACTGGGATTATACCATAGGCAAGGGGTTCAGCAATGAAGTGGAAGTGTTGTATCCCATCACAGGAACACAAACCTTTAGTTATGTGGTCTCATCTGGTTACATCGGTAACAACATGAACGATATTGAGTATGTTGTGAAATCCATTGATGTTGAAATTACTCAACTCGATAATGAAGTGCCTGAGCAGTGGGGTAATTTGGTGGGTGACGGAAGCAAAACCTGGGTGTTCGATAAATCTGATATCACGCGCTGGTGGTATATGACTGATGCTGATCCGGCCGCTTTTTGGTGGCAACCTGACGATGGCCCCTCTGATGAAACAGGGCGCATGGTTTTTGACCTGGAAGGTCAACCAAACTTTACTTATTATGCTTCGCCGGATGCAGAGCCTGTTGGTAACACTACTTGGGTTTTTAATTCAGATTTTAGCGAACTCAGGTTAATTGGTGAAGCCAATATTCTTGGAGTTGAAGACGGGGGAGTGCATGTGGATGGTCTCAAAAACTACCGGATACTGGAGCTTACCGAAGACAGGCTTGTGTTATTTAATACACCCGTGGCCTGGAGCCCCGGTTGGGTCTGGGTTTTTAAACCGGCTGAAGATTAGGTCGTTTTAGATAGAGTAGGAATCCTGAAAATTTGTCAACAGATTGATGAATTAATAACAATAGCAGAATTTTGTATATCAAAATTGACGGGTAAGTAACAGGTTTTCAGGATTCTCTTTTTTCGGTATTGTTGAATACATAATAATCAGCTGTTTTATGTAATTCAGATTATAATTCTGAATTGCAAAACTCTTACATTCAATTGTATGATTAGACGAGATTTTATTTCAAGATTAGGATTATTTGGTGGTTTGGTTATAGCTCCTGCCTCTCTTTTAAAGGGATGTGTCAAATCACAATCCGACGTTGCCGACTTTTATATACCCATTCGCGAAAAGGTAAAAATGGCAATGCTCACCACTCAAAAACAGAACTGGGAACATGGTATGGCCACACAGGCTTTTGTGGAGGCGGGTGATGAGAAAATGATGATACTGATGGCAAAGGAAGCTATTGTGAGGCAGGACAGTGACGGGAGACTGGCTGTTTTGGGGGTGGCAAATGGAATCACCGACTCTGCAACACCCGGTGAAGCTGTCCTGAGAACTTCAGTATTGCTTAACAACCCAGAAATGAAGGAGGCGACCGATCGAATGCTGGACTATTTCTTCAATGGTGCACCTAAATCCGATGAAGGTCTTATTTATCATTCTCACCACGGACCTGAATTATGGGCTGATTCCATGTATATGGCTCCACCTTTTTTCGCCTATGCAGGTTATCCGGACGAAGCTTTGAAGCAGCTAAACGGAATCAGAGAGAAATTGTGGGATAAAGGCAAACGACTTTACGCCTATAGATGGTGCGACATAACCAAACAAATTTCCAATCCTAAATTATGGGGGCTTGCCAATGGTCATGCCATTCATGGAAAAGTGAAACTTATAGAATACCTCCCGCCTGAATATGAAACCGACAGACAGAAATTGATCGCTGCAGTTCAGGAACATCTGGAGGGCTGTTTAAATTTCATGCGCACCGATTTTCTGTTTCATGACTCCATTGACGACTCATCAACCTTTATAGAGACCAGCCTCTCTGAGCGATTGGCTTACTCCATTTTCAAGGGTGTTAAGCAGGGCTGGCTGCATAAAGATTACCTTGAAACCGGCCTGAAAATGAGAGATGCGGTATGGGGTAAAGTTGATGAGTTTGGTTTTGTTCGGGGAATTCCGGGGCCACCTTCTTACTCCGAACCGGGTACTTCCACAGAGGGGCAGGCTTGCTTTTTAATGATGGAAGCAGCATTTGATGATTTGCAAAACAGTTAGGCGATTAACTATATGAATCAATATTTATTATTAATGGTCATCACTGTTTTATCAGTGATTTCCTGTGCTGACAACAGAGGTGAAGATTTTAGAAATGAGTCACCCGTCAACCCGGGAGGATTTCCGGATGGAGATGTTCCCCAAATGATTGTGTTGGGATCTGATGACAATACAAATGTTGAGGGAATGAACTGGATCCTTGACTTTATGGCTTCTAGAAGCCATAAAGATGGAACCTCTTTAAGAATGTCATTTTATTCAAACTCCCGCTCTTCTGCGGATTGGCATCTTCCTGAAAACCACAAACTGGTTGAAGCCCACAAAAGGGCTTACAATCTTGGGCATGAGTTGGGTAATCACACCTCAAACCATGCTTTTTGTGTTTACGGACAAACAGGGGAAGGCCAAATCAGAATCACGCAGGATTCTATTTTCCGCATTGTGGATGAGTTTTCTCATGACCTTATTCACCTGGTTGGAATGAATCCCAAGCATATTGTCGGTTTTCGTACGCCATATTTGGCCTGGAGCGATTCAGTCTTCTATGTAATAAACAATAAAGGTTTTTGGTATGATTGCTCCATTACCGAGTCGCGTCTCGGACCGGGTCGCTATATATGGCCATTTACCATGGATTATGGTGCTTCCGGAACAATTGGCTCGTGGTGGACTGAGAATCATGGCACATCCGTGGGTCGACACCCTGGACTTTGGCAATTGCCTTGTTATTCATTTCAGGCCCCTGATTCCCTTTTTGCATACATGGATTCACTTGCGGGAAGAACCCATAATGGACTTATTACCGGACTGGATTACAATATGTGGTCTGCACCCCGAAGCGGTTGGCTTTTGAATAAGGATCAGTCGCTGGCAGTTCTGAAACATACTTTAAAACTAAACTTGGAAGGGAACAGGACTCCAATGACCATTGGTATGCACTCTCAATACTATGCCGATGATTTTAATGGGTTTGGATTTCAGAATATTCCATCGGCAGCTGACAGGAGGGCGGTTGTTGAAGAGTTTATTGATTATGCTCTTCAGTTTGATGATGTATGGTTTGTAACAGGGGCGCAGGTGATACATTATATGAGAAATCCTGTTGAAAAAGAATATTATAATCCCGATAACTATTTGTTTACGAAGTAAACAAGTCGTTGATTCTATTCACTCTGAGAATTGTTTTGTCTACATATATGATAGTATTTCAGTTAGTTAAACTGGCAAGTAAACCTTAAATAATTATTAGGAAATGCGATTAATTATCAAACCCGATTATGGCACCGCCTCTGAATGGATTGCCAAATATATTGTTCAAAAAATCAATCAACACAATGATAACAAGCCCTTTGTTTTAGGACTGCCAACCGGTTCTTCACCGCTTGGTGTGTACCGGGAGCTGGTACGATTGTATGAAAATAAAGAAGTCTCCTTTCAAAATGTTGCGACCTTTAATATGGACGAGTACATCGGTTTGGAGAAGGGGCATGCTCAGAGCTATAGCACGTTTATGAAAGAAAATTTCTTCAACCATATTGATATCCTGCCTGAAAATTGTCATATCCCTGACGGGAGTTCTTCCGACATTAATCGGGAGTGCCTTCAATACGAAGAAAAAATCCTTCAATATGGAGGTATTGATCTGTTTCTTGGTGGCGTAGGGGAGGACGGACACATCGCATTTAACGAACCCGGATCGTCATTGCAATCTAAGACGCGGATAAAAACTCTCACCAACAATACAATTTTGAATAATGCACGATTCTTTAATAACAACCCTTCGGATGTGCCAAAAACTGCCATAACCGTTGGTGTATCAACCATTATGAGTGCCCGGGAAGTAATTATCATTGCTTGTGGACACAACAAAGCCCGTGCACTGAAAATGGGAGTGGAGGGTTCTGTAAATCAAATGTGGACCATTTCTGCATTGCAACTGCATCCTAAAGGAATCATAGTATGCGATGAGGACGCTACAATGGAATTAAAGGTAGGCACCTATCGTTATTTTAAGGAGATAGAAGGAAGTATCATTTAACTCATTTTCCACTCTTTACGAGAAAGGAAGTTATGTAAAAAGTTTTTCAACCCCCCGGACACTGTCCAGGGGGTATTTTTATGAGAAATAATTTCGGTGGCTCTTTAAACCAATTGGTTAAGATTTTCAAAAATTGATTGCTGATTTTTTTTGTTTGTTGTAGTAGAGGAGTTTAAAGGGATGAGGAGTTTCTTTATTTTTTGGAGATAGACTCAAGTGTTAAGGGATGTTATTAATTTGTCGTAACGATTTGGATAATTTAACACTATTGGAATAACCTTTTAAAAGGTAGTTTTGTCCAGTCACTTTAATTCAGGTGAACTCCCTTTGAAACTTACCGCTATACAACAGATCTGGCATGTCGTGTTATATATGGTCAATTAATTCAGATGATTTGGTTGATTACAAAAATTAACAAGCGTGTGCTGTTATTTGTGGGTAAATTTTAAAACAGTCGTTTTTGTACCTGCCTTAATTGGCGTCATAATAACCAAAATGAAAATCTATAAAAATGAAGCGAATCCAAATTTTTACTAAAATCAGTTTGTTGTTGATTTTATTTATGTTAATGCCAGTTGTTCATGCACAACAGGTCACAGGCAATTTACTAACAGAAGCGGCTACTTCTGTTGATTTTGACGAAAGGTCTTTTTATATGTTGGTAAACCGGGAAACTGGTAAAGCCATGGATGTTGAAGGACGAAGCATTCTAAATGATCACAATATTATTGTAGCCGATGTTGATTTTGCCATGCATCAGGTATGGAGAATGGATGATTTGGGGTCCGGAAGATACAACCTGGTTAACGGGCACAGTGACAAAGTAGTTCGTCACCGTGATGGAAATGTGAGACAGGAGAGGGATGGAAGCAGTAATAATCACCGTTGGAATATTGAACATCTGGAAGGAACCTATTTTCGACTGGTAAATGCTGCATCCATTAATGTTGTTTTAGCGGTTGATGGAAATAATGTAGTTGGAGCTGCTCCCAATGGAAGTGCCGCTCAGCAATGGGAAATATTAAGAGTTTATGCAGAACCCATCGTTCCTGATTTTAGTTTACAGGGTTTTGCATCGGTAGGGCAGGGAACCACGGGTGGAGCTGGTGGCGAAGTGGTCGTGGTGAACAATGAAGCAGACCTGATTCATTATATGCAACACCCCGATCCTTACATTATTTTAATTGAAGGCACAATTACGTTGGGCCCTGGAAACCACCACAGTCCTTCGGATAATATGCACAGCATAGCTCCAAATAAAACTCTATTTGGACTGGCGGGTGCAACCATTAAAGGAGGAGGTTTTAATATCCGTGGAACCAGGAACGACGGTGTGGGCGAAGTTACCCGAAGCAACATCATCATTCGTAATCTTACATTTGATGGTCCCGCTCCGGATGATTTTATCAATATTGAATGGGGCGCCAGTCATGTATGGATTGATCATAATACGTTTAACGGTCCAAACAACGATGGAATTGTTGATGTTAAGAGGGAATCAAGCTTTATAACCATTTCCTGGAACATTATTAACACCAACCATAAAACCATGTTATTGGGACACGATGCAAGTCATCATCACGATCGTGGTTATTTAAAAGTGACTTATCATCACAACTATATTTATAATTCTCAATCGCGTCATCCGCGTATGCGTTACGGTCGTGCCCATCTCTTTAATAATTATTTCAAATACATTGGTGATTATGTGATGGGGCCGGGTATTGAAGCAGAAATTATTTCTGAAAATAATCATGTATGGGAGTCAGGTCGATTTACTGACTGGTACCATGCAACGGGTAAGGTGCTTGAGAGAGGTCAGGGAAGTTTAATTAATCGCATTAATCATGATCATGACCCAAGAATTGTTACAAGCGATATAGAATGGGCCCCTGAAGATTACTATTCATACACATTGTATCCTGCATTAAGTGTGCGTGACATGGTGCAGGAATATGCAGGAGCAGGTGTGTTGTCGTGGGGCGATCCAATGCCTGAATCCTATACCTTGTCAACTTCAGTTGAAGGTCAGGGAAGTGTTAATCCTGCTTCCGGTTCATTTGGCGAGGACAGTGAAGTGCAAATTACTGCAACACCTGCATCTGGCTGGCAATTTGATGGCTGGAGCGGTGATGCAACCGGTACTGACAATCCTTTGACTTTGATCATGAACAACAATAAGTCAGTAACAGCTACATTCATTGAGATTCCTGGAGGTGGTGATAATGGTGATAACGGAGATGGACAAATAGGGTGGAAGATCCTTTATGATTGGAATTTCTCAGCTATGCCGGAATATGTATCAAATTTTGCAGTTTCTGGTTCACAAACCATTGCAGGTGCTACATTATACAATAGCATTGAAGTTGATGGCATGGCTGATCGCAGTTCAGAAATTGATGGTGCAACCTATACCTACAATCGCAGGGTTAAGTTTGGAGGGGCAGGTTCTTTCAGTGGTGGCAATCCTGCCGCGAGAGTTTACGCGTTCCCTGTTCCCGGAGATGCTAAAATTACCATTGTTCATCAGTCGGCGAGTACCAGTGCCAATAGAGTGCTTCGCGTTGCACACGGAGCCAATCAGGTTCTTGAAACTTTTACATCTCCGGGAAGTCCACATGCAATGGATGTTTATTTTTATGCCGGTGATGCCACTACCATTTATCTTTATTCAGAAAGCAGTGGTATTAATTTATATCATGTGCGTGTTGAAGAGCCTGATTATGGGGCACCAACCAATATGAAAGATTCATTCCCTGTAAATAAAGAAGTGATTTCTGTAAATTATTATAATCTGAATGGTGTAAATCTGGGTAAGAATTTTGATGCATTACCTGCCGGATTTTATATCAAAGTAAAAAAGTTTGAAGATGGTTCTTTCAAAACCGAAAAGGTTTTAAAAGAGAGAAGATAATAATCTGCTAACAGCTAAATAGATCAAAATTACCGCTAAGCGAGATTCGCCAGAACTGTTTTGCCTGAGAAAATTGCTTAGCGGTTATTAGTTGACAGGGTTATAGTGTTGTCAGATTTCGAATTACAGCATTTTTTGTTAATGATCAATAATCCATGCTTTTATGAAGAAGTTTTTATTTACTATTTTGTCTGTGTTATTTGTTTCACTGTCTGTGGCAAATAATACGATATATGTTTCCCCATCAGGGAACGACTCTAATTCCGGAACGATTAGCAGTCCGGTTGGCACTCTAAATAGAGCCCTATCTATGATTAGCCCTGGGGATGAGATTGTAATGAGAGGAGGCAGGTATTATCACAATTCAAGAATAACCATCAACACCAACTTAAGCGGTAATGCCTCACGCAGAACAGTTTTACGTGCTTACGAAAACGAAGTGCCAATACTTGATTTTTGGGCGCAGGAGGAGTTGTCGGGGCGCGATGGATTGCGATTGTTGGCCAGTTACTGGCATATAATTGGAATACATGTTCATGGTGCCGGAGGAAATGGTTTTCGGATCGAGGGCAGTTATAATATATTAGAAAACTGTGTAGCATATAGGAACCGCCTTACCGGAATTCATATAGAAAGTCGGGATCCTGCACCAAGGGCTTCCCATAACTTGATTAAAAATTGTGATAGTTATCACAATTTCAACTGGCGGGGAAGAGTTGGAAACATGTCAGATGGTTTTACCGCTAAGTATGACATAGGACCCGGTAATCATTTCTATGGCTGTCGTGCGTGGGGTAATTCCGACGATGGTTTTGATTTTTGGAGAGCACGTAATACCATTATTGTAGAGAAGTGTTGGGCATTTGGGAATGGTGACATATCAGTATTTGAAAGTTATTTTAGCAATAACCAAACCCAGCTGAACAGATTAAGATCTGAGTTTGATGGGGGTGGGAATGGTTTTAAAATGGGAGGTGATCATCAACCGGGGCCGCATATCGTAAAGCGATCAATGGCATTTGATAATACCGGAAAAGGGTTTGATCATAACAACAATACCGGTGCAATGACTTTTATTCATAATACTGCATATAACAATGATCGAAACTATGTATTTCCAAATAATCCCTCATCCGGACGTACTGTTTTTCAAAACAACCTAAGCGCTAATTCACGCGTCATTGCTCAAACTCCATCAAATGCTCTTTTGCAGGGCAACAGTTGGCAATCAGGAACAGTAACAAATAGCATGTTCCAAAGTGTGAATACGTCGCTTGCACGCCAGCCGAGGCAATCGGATGGTTCATTGCCAGAAACAACGTTGTTCAAGTTGGTTGATGGTTCGTTTCTTGTTAATGGAGGTGTCGATATTGGAGAGCCTTTTAGTGGGACTGCTCCAGATATTGGAGCCTATGAATTCGGAGTTATAACCACACCTCCTCCTCCTTCAGGTGGTGGTAATATTTCATCTCAGGATTGGAATTTTAGCGCCATGCCTGAATATGCTTCTAATTTTTCTGTAAGTGGATCAAGATCTATTGCCGGAGCTACTCTATATAACGGCATCGAAGTGGATGGCATGGCTGCTAGAAGTGCTACGATCGATGGAGTGAGTTACACTTATAATCGGAGGGTTAAATTGAACGGGACTGGTCAGTTCAACGGACATCAGCCAACCGACCGGGTTTTTGCTTTTGACGTTCCCGGAGATGTTACCATCACCATTGTTTGCCAATCTGCCAACAGCAGCCAGAATCGTAGTTTGAGAATAGCTAACGGTTCCAATTCTGTTCTGCATACCATTTCTGCTCCCGGTAACAATCTGGCAATTTCGGTTTATGAATATACAGGTGCTCCAACCACCATCTATCTCTACTCACCAAGCAGTGGTGTCAATCTTTATCACGTGAGGGTAGAATCAGCCGAGCCTGAGAAATTTTTGCTCAATGTTAACGCCTCAAATGGTACGGTTATGCCTTCAGATGGCGAATTTGAGAGTGGAACTGAGTTGCAACTTAATGCCATACCCGATAATGGTTTTGTTTTTAGCCACTGGAGTGGTGATATCACCGGAACCAATAATCCCGCTGCTTTAATAATTGAGACGGACATAAACGCAACAGCTCATTTTGTGGCAGCAAATCAGGGAGGCGGAGGGTCACCAGATAACGGCTCTGCTTTATTCGATTGGAATTTTAGCGCCATGCCTGAATATGCTTCTAATTTTTCTGTAAGTGGATCAAGATCTATTGCCGGAGCTACTCTGTATAACGGCATCGAAGTGGATGGCATGGCCGCACGCAGTGTGACAATGGATGGCGTTAGTTATACCTATAATAGAAGAGTGAAACTTAACGGTTCCGGCCAGTTCAGTGGTCAGCAACCAACCGGAAGGGTTGTTGCTTTTGATGTACCGGGGGATGCAACCATCACCATTGTTTGCCAATCTGCCAGCAGCAGCCAGAACCGCGTTCTGAGAATTGCGGACGGATCAAACAATGTTCTGCATACAGTTGCTGCTCCCGGAAGCAATCTGGCATTGTCGGTTTATCAATATAGTGGTGAGGCAACGACTATATTCCTCTATTCTCCAGATAGTGGGGTAAATCTCTACCATGTTAGGGTTGAGGTTGTCAATCAGCAAATTGCAAATGATTGGTTCTTTACCGGAATGACTGCCTATTCATCTGATTTTACTGTCAGTGGATCCCAATCCATTGCCGGAGCTGTTCTCTACAACGGCATTGAAGTTGATGGTATGTCTGCAAGAAGTCAGGATGTTGGTGACCAGACCTACACTTACACCCGTAGGGTTAAACTCAACGGCACGGGGCAGTTCAATGGTCAGCAACCTATTGGACGAGTTTTCGCATTTGATGTAACTGGAAACTCAAGAATTACGATCGTCTGTCAGTCTGCCAGCAGTAGTTCTAATCGCATTCTAAACATTGCCACTGCTCCTAACAATATATTGCAAGCTATTTCGGCTCCAGGTGCTAACCTTCAAAAATCAGTTTACAACTATATCGGCGGGGCAACCACCATTTATCTGTTCTCTCCAAACAGCGGAGTTAATTTGTATCATGTAAGGGTTGAAAATATTGCCGAAGGCCCAATGAATGCCGGACAAAATGTGCCGACTTTTATTCCTGATAATAGATATGCAAACGATGATATTGAGTCCATTGTATATTATAATCTGAATGGTGTTATAGTTGGAAATGATTTTGACAGACTCCCTCCAGGCATATTTATCCAATTGACCAGATATAAGGATGGTCATGTAAAGAGTAGTAAGGTTATTGTAAGTAACAGATGATGAGGTATTAATTATGTCAATTAGAAATGGCTATCCGTTCGGATAGCCATTTTGTTTCCTGATCAAAGGACTTCCGTTATTTTTAACAATTAAAGAAGATTTTCTTTAATTAAGATTTCAAAATGACAATTATAAAAACTACTTTCTTATTTTTGTTGCGGAAAATTGTATCAAAGCTTTTGTTGTTTAAACAACAAAAGTATGAACTAACCACAGAAATTATTGTTTAGAAACCGGGTACAAATCAATCAACTAAATGAGAAAAGAGTTATCAGATGTCGAGATAAAGCAAATAAAACAGCAGATTGAGAGTGATGGACTGCAGAAGATCAGTAAAGATTTGAACTCTGTATCTGTTTTTTTGCGAGAGGTTTTAAAGGATCTGAATGAAGATTCACTGGTTAAATTGCTTAACTCCATCCATGAAAAAAGTGGGGAGGTAAATCTTAATGATAAAGTGTCTGACGAGAAACTGGTTCAGGCTCTGAGTATTCTTTTTCAATTGATGAATTTGGTGGAGGAGAATGCTGCCGCACAGTTTCGTCGAAAGATTGAGAACAGATTGGGAGCATCCAGCATCAGAGGTTCCTGGTCGGAAACATTCAGCAAGTGGAAAAAGCAGGGTTTAAACGAGGATCAGATCAGGGAGTTGCTTTCCAAGATTCACATCATGCCGGTTTTAACAGCACACCCTACTGAAGCAAAGCGTACAACCATTCTTAAACTGCACCGCGAGATATATCTTCAGCTGGTCAAAAAAGAGAATGCTGTTTGGTCCGAAACCGAGCGGAAAGTGATCAATGCCACCATTCGGGCATTAATTGAACGATGGTGGAGAAGTGGGGAGGTTTATCGTGAAAAGCCCGATGTTCCCTCGGAACGCAGTAGTGTATTGCACTATTTTACTAGAGTGTTTCCAGAGGCCTTAAAATTGAGCGACGAAAGACTGAGATATACATGGAAGGCTTATGGCTTTGATCCAAAGAGATTAAGTCGTCCTGAGCATTATCCCTTGCTTTCCTTCGGAAGTTGGGTGGGTGGCGACCGTGATGGCCATCCTTACGTTACAGCGGAAGTTACCCGCGACACTTTAATGGAGCATCGTAAAGCGGCTTTTAGTTTGCTCGAAGGTCAGTTGGATGCTTTGGCATCCCAAATGAGTTTTTCCGATACCCGCAATCAGGTTCCTGAGAAACTTTACGAACGTATTGAAGAGATGTCGCTGAATCTGCGTAAAGCCGGCTATAAGGCTGTATCTAGAAACCAACACGAACCATGGAGGCAGTTGGTGGAATTGATGCTCGCTAAATTGATCAATACCCGAAAGGAACGAGTACAATCGGGTGATATGGTTTACGACTCTTCTTTTCAGCTGCAGGATGATCTTCTTTTTCTAAGGGAGAGTTTATCAGCCATCGGCGCATATAAAATTATTGACACATTCCTGTTTCCGCTTGAACGCCATGTTAAATGCTTTGGGTTTCATCTGGCCAAACTGGATATCAGGCAAAACAGTGCCTTTCATGATAAGGCACTGGAACAAATGCTCAATTATGCTTCCACCGAAGAACGAAATTACACCACCTGGAGTGAGGAGCAAAAAATTGAATTTCTTACAAATGAATTAAAAAGCAACAGACCTTTTGTCGTTTCAGGAATTTCTGTTGGTGCTGAAGCTGATCAGGTATTGGCTTGTTACCGAGTGATAAAAGAACATGTCGACAGATACGGAGCCGATGGCATCGGCTCCATCATAGTGAGTATGACTCGCGGGTTAAGCGATTTACTGATTGTGTATCTCTTTATGCGCGAAGTTGGACTGGATCCGAAACTTCTTCAGGTGGTTCCTCTTTTTGAAACCATTGAAGACCTAAACCAGTCGCACATTGTTCTGGACAGATATCTTTCGCATCCGGTGGTGCAATCTGTGAAAGGATCTCAGAGGTCTGTTCAGGAAGTTATGCTTGGGTACAGCGACAGCAATAAGGACGGAGGCATTGTTGCCAGCCGTTGGAATATATATAAGGCCGAGCGGGACTTAACCAATATTGCAAAAAAGCATAATGCAGAACTTAGGTTCTTCCATGGTATAGGTGGAACCATCAGTCGTGGAGGAGGGAAGTATCATCGGTTCCTTGATAGTATGCCGGAAGGCTCTTTTTCCGGTGAAATAAAACTAACCGTTCAGGGAGAGGCAATTGCACAACAGTTTGCCAACTTAGTTAATGCCAATTATAACCTTGAGATGTTGCTTTCGGGGGCAGCTCTGCAAACTGGATATTGTTTGCATGCGCCTTCTGTTGATGAATTCCCCGATGAGGCACTGGATCTTTTAGCACGGCTCTCTTTGGAACGGTATCAGGAATTGATCAGACATCCCGATTTTATTAAGTTCTATAGTCAATGTACGCCCATTGATGTAGTTGAGCAGAGCAAAATTGGGTCGCGTCCCTCCCGGAGAACCGGACAACGCACATTAAATGATCTGCGAGCCATTCCTTGGGTGTTTAGCTGGAAACAATCCAGGTTTAACCTCACTGCCTGGTATGGGGTTGGTTATGGTCTTGAAGTTATGAAGAACGATCATCCTCAATTGTACGACCAGTTGAAAGTGTTTGCCCATAAATGGCCATTCCTCAGATACACTTTGATCCATATTGAAACCAACCTTTTGAATGCCGATAAAAAGTTGATGGAGGCTTATGCTTCTCTGGTTGATGATGATAAAATTCGCAATGATTTTATGGCCAACATTCTCTCTGAGCATCAGAAAAGCATAAAGCAGGTGGCAGCACTGCTTGGAGACCAGACAGAGAACCGAAGAATCAGCCTGCTTGAGAATATAAATCGTCGAAAGGATTCATTGCAAACCCTACACCAAATGCAGATTGATTCTCTCAGGCAATGGCGATTGGTTAAAGATGAGAACCCGGAAAAGGCAGCTGTGTTGTTAGATAAACTGCTTATCATAACCACTGCCATTTCAGGTGGAGTGAAAAATACAGGTTGATTAATTGTTAATCATAATACTAAATCAATTTCTAGGATCGTTGATGGATACATACATGAGTATCCTTATTGACCATGTCCAGAAGTAAACACTTTTAATAATGCAGAAATTCTTAACAGTATTATCAGCGTTTTTTATTATGCTTTGTCTGGGTGGAGTTTACGCCTGGAGTGTATTTGTTCCCGGATTAATGGCGGAGTATAATTTCTCTTCGTTTCAAACGCAGTTGATCTTTGGGTCAATCATTGCTGTCTTTCCCACCACAATGCTTCTTGCCGGCATTTTAGAAAAGAAACTCAAACCTGTTACAATGGGGATGATTTCAGCCGCATTGTTTACAATGGGCTACCTTTTGGCAGGGTTCTCAAATGGTAACTTTTGGATGGTGCTATTCGGTATTGGTATACTCTCCGGAGTAGGCACCGGATTTGGCTATTTAGTCTCTTTAACAACACCTGTAAAATGGTTTCCCGAAAAGAAGGGTTTGATAACAGGCATCGCAGCTGCAGGATTTGGCCTTGCGGCTGTTGTCCTCTCATTTCTTGCAGAGACTCTGCTTGATCAAGGAAGGGATGTGTTGCATATATTTACAAAGGTTGGTTTGGGTTATGGCTTGGTGATTTTTCTTCTGTCATTCTTTTTAAAGGCTCCGTCATCAGCTGTATCAGGCCATCGGGTTGATGTGCGTTATTTCTTTAAAAGCAAAAGTTTTGTGAAACTTTTGTTTGGTATTTTCTTTGGAACCTTTGCTGGTTTGCTTGTAATTGGCAGTTTGTCTCCAATCGGGGAGGTTTATTACATCGATGGCCATGTGTTGGTTGTAGGCGTATCAGTGTTTGCTGTGGCAAATTTTCTTGGCCGGCTCTCTTGGGGCATGGTCAGTGATTATCTAAATACAGAAATAGTTATTTTTTCAGCATTAACCCTTCAGGCGGTATCAATCTTCCTACTGGGTTTTCTGCATCTTACTGAGTTTAGCTATATTGTTCTGTCTGCCATGATTGGATTTGGGTTTGGAGCAAATTTTGTTTTGTTTGCCAAAGAGACTTCACACTTATATGGTATAGCGAATTTAGGCATAGTTTATCCATATGTTTTGCTTGGATACGCTGTCGCCGGAATTGTTGGTCCTGTAACCGGTGGCGTTTTGTATGACATAACGGGTTCGTTTAATACAGCAATATACATTGCTGCATTTATGAGTATGATGGGTGCAATATTGTTTTTAATTCGTGTTAAAACCTCCTCAAAATCTACAAAATCTTTATAAATTGATTTTGTGATCTAATAAAGAAGTTTTCTGCAAGCTTCCATTTATAAAATTAAACCACTAATGTAGCTTTACATTAGTGGTTTTTTTGTTTTGGATAATATAAGGCCATGATATTCATGTTTATACATCTGGATTATTCATGTTGGTCTCGATCAATATTGTCACGAACAAGCAATATCTTTTCATGTATAGGGGTAATGATTGGCTATTGTAACGCTGTTTACGAAAGAATTACCATTAAGTCCACCTTTCAGGGACGTAACCTTCTTAATTTTGTTTTAGTGACAGTTTAAACCGATTTTGTATTATTTACATGAATGAAATGGTTATATATTTATAATCAACACTTGAATATAAATACGGATTTATTCGGTTACAAAGATGTCAACCAAAGTAATGTGTGAATGTCTTTAGTTAAAAAAAATGTAAAAAGAAGCGAATCCTTAGTTTCAAATCAACTATAAAATGACGGGTTACTATGGTGCGTTTGATCTTTCCCCTTGGCTTCGGTGTGAGCTCAGTCGAACGGGGTTAGGGTGATCGAGGAAGATCACGCAAATTAGACTTGACACTAGGTTTTCGAAACGAGTTCCATCTTATAACTTAAAAACAAATTATAAACAGATGAAAAAAATGATCAGATCTTTAGTAGTATTGTCACTATTGGTGGCAGGTGCATTGGTAGAAATTGCGCACTCTCAGGAATTTAATTATGACAATCCTTTAATTCGTCAAAGAGCAGATCCCTGGATTCATAGAACAGATTGTGGCATCTATTATTTTATTGCTACTGTTCCTGAATATGATCGAATTGAAATCAGGAAATCAAATACAATTAATGGTTTAGCAGATGCAGAACCTGTTGTTGTGTGGAGAAAGCATGACAGCGGTCCGATGAGCCACCACATTTGGGCTCCAGAATTGCACAGGGTAGATGGGAAATGGTATATTTATTTTGCCGCAGCTCGCGCAGAAAATATATGGAAAATTCGCATGTGGGCTTTATCAAACGACTCAGATGATCCAACTACAGGAGAGTGGGTTGAGGAAGGACAAATTAGAACGGAAAGAGACGATTTTGCTCTTGATGCAACTGTGTTTGAGCATAAAGGAGAATACTATTACGTGTGGGCTGAAAAAACCCGGCCAGATAACAATTCAGGACTGATTATGTCAAAAATGAAAGATGGTGTTACATTAATCGGTCCGGAAGTGGTTATCTCTGAGCCTGAATATGAATGGGAAATGCACACATACGCCGTTAATGAAGGAGCCGCTGTTATTAAACATGGTAATCGGATTTTTATGACATTCTCTGCCAGTGCCACAGACCATACTTATGCTATTGGCTTATTATGGGCTTACAAAGACTCTGATTTGATGGATCCAAACTCATGGCACAAACTTCCGGAGCCGGTATTCTATACCAATGAGAAGTTTAATCGGTTTGGTCCCGGACATAATAGCTTTACAGTGGCAGAAGATGGCAAAACGCCAGTTTTGGTATATCATGCCAGAGAATATAAGGAGATTGACGGGTTTGCCCTTGATGATCCAAACAGAGATACACGTGTTAGAACCTTCCGTTGGAATGACGATGGATTTCCAGATTTTGGACAAGAAATTGGTGATTAATTAATTCTCTTACCATTGTTTCTAATAAAATGGGGCACAAACCCGGTTTAAGCGAGTTGGTCCCCATTCTTATTCAATCTGAAAATTTTATTACAACGAGATCCTTTTACCGTTACATAATCAATTTTCCTTATCTATTAATGAATAATATTTGCTTACCATGCTTTTGGTAAGCAAAAGAGTTACTAAAAATAATTCCAATGAAGAGAAATCTTTTTACGGCCACTTTTCTGATTCTAATTTTGGCAGTTTCCTGTAGCACACAAAAGGAAACACCTATGGCAACAAACCCAATAATCTTTGCCGATGTTCCGGATATAGCTATTGTTAGGGTTGGAGATGCTTACTATATGAGCAGTACAACCATGCACATGAGTCCCGGATTGCCTATAATGCGTTCTTACGATTTGGTGAATTGGGAACTGGTTAGTTATGCTTACGACATTTTAATTGACAATGAAATGATGCGCCTCGAAAATGGACAGGAAAGCTATGGCTTTGGCTCCTGGGCCAGCAGCATGAGGTTTCACGATGGCGTATATTATGTTTCAACTTTTGCAGCCACTTCAGGCAAAACACACATCTACACAACAACTGATATAGAAAATGGAGAATGGCAGGAGATCTCTTTTGAACCTGATTTACATGACCATACTTTGTTTTTTGATGATGATGGCCGCATTTATATGATATACGCCTGTGGCGAATTGCGCTTAGTTGAGTTGAAACCCGATTTGTCTGGTATCATCCCAGGTTCTGAAATTGTTGTGATAGAAGATGCCAGCAGCATTGCAGGAGAGCATATTGGCTTGTGCGCTGAAGGCTCCCAATTGTTAAAACATGAAGGGATGTATTATCTCTTTAATATTGTATGGCCTGTAAACGATATGAGGACGGTTCTTGTGCATAGAGCGGATAATATTGCTGGTCCTTATGAAGGCCGTGTGATTTTAAAAGACCGCGGGATTGCTCAGGGTAGTCTAATTGATACTCCGGAAGGAGATTGGTATGCGTATATGTTTCGCGACCATGGTGCAGTTGGACGAATTCCCTACTTGATGCCTGTAGATTGGGTTGACGGTTGGCCTGTTTTAGGTATTGACGGAAAAGTTCCCGATACCCTGGATATTCCTGCCGGTGATGGCGGAATTTCTGGTATTGTTGCCTCTGATGATTTTGTCAGAGAGCCTGGTGATGAAAAACTTCCTCTTGTATGGCAATGGAATCATAACCCCGATCATCGCTTTTGGTCATTAAGTGATCGGCCCGGATATTTGAGATTAATTACCGGACGTGTCGACGCTAATGTGCTTCAGGCACGTAATACACTTACTCAGCGTACTTTTGGGCCACAAAGTTCAGCTTATACCAGAATGGAGATTGGAAATATGAATAATGGCGACTGCGCAGGTCTTATTGCCTTACAAAGAGATTATGGGTTTGTTGGAGTTCGCAAGGAAAATGATAAAAATTATCTGGTTCTTGAACTTGCAGAAAACAATAATCCTCAGGAGTTGGAAAGGGTTCTTATTGATCAGGATCATATTTATTTACGTATTGATTGCGATTTTGAAGATATGGTTGATCTTGCTTACTTTTATTATAGTCTTGACGGCAATGAGTGGATTCGAATTGGCAAGCCCCTGCAAATGGTATATACCCTAATACATCATTTTATGGGATATCGGTTTGGTCTGTTTAATTATGCCACAGAAACTGCCGGAGGCTATGTTGATTTTGATTTTTTCAAGGTTAATGATGAGATCATTAATCCATACTGATTTATTTTAGGTTTTCGTTTTGATCTCCCTTCTTTATGGTGATTTTTATTACCAAAAGAAGGGATTTCTTTTATTATATATTCGACCTCTTTATTAGGTTTTTATAAAATACTACTTTTGACTTCCGAAAACTAAATGTTATCTTAATAATGCAAAGTCTTATTAATTGGGTGTCTCAGCACGACAATAAACGTTTATTTATCGTATTATACATTGGGTTGTCACTGGTGCTAAGCATTACCATTAGCTTATTTTGGCTTTTATTTGCCGTGCTTATTCATTTTATGTTTGAGTTGATCAGGCAAAATCAAATTTATAAAAAACCTAAGCATATATTCTTGGAAAGTTTATGGGAAACAAAACTTGATTTTGCTTTGGTTGTTTTTGCATTATGGTTGGCAATTTATCTTGATTTCATCTTTGGAATTGCCGGTGTTGGGGCATTGGCTAGAGTCGGTGTTCAATCTGCATCACACAGCGGTTCTGTGGCAGCTAAAGGCGCAGAGATTTCAGTGCGTTTTGCAACTTGGAACAGAGCCATCCGTGGAATTTTGCTATCCCTTGATGATGCAGGGAATGCAGCAAAAGCTATCTATCAAAGTAAATCATCAAAGAAGGACTCTTATGAGAGTGGTTATGATGCGAACGTCATTAACAGTAATTCAGATGAGAATACTAAAGTTTCTACTTCATGGAGAAATAAATGGAATGTAATTGATTACATGGCAGTTTGCTTGTTTTTACTAACTTTTGTTTTAATTGTGTTGGCTCCTTTTATCCTAAATATAAGTTTTGCAGGTATAATTAGTGTTGCAATGGAGGAGTTTCATCCTTTACCTTAAAGATCTTAAATTTGCCTTGTTCAGGTCATAAACACTATAGAGCCAAAGTGTGTCTTAACGATTTTAAAAACTAGATTTAAACAGTTGCATTCAATTATCATTTTTTTTATAAAAAAACTAATATCTATGCCTCAAAAATATCAATACGAATTGGACTTTAAAGTGCGCGACTACGAATGCGACCTACAGGGAATAGTGAACAACAGTGTTTATCAAAATTACCTGGAACATACCCGTCACGAATTTTTGCTAAGCATAGGACTTGATTTTGCAGATCTTGCGCGGCGGGATATTTTAGCTGTTGTTGCTCGAGTTGACTTGGCTTATAAAACTCCACTAAAAAGTGGCGATAAGTTTGTAGTTCGCCTAAGGGTTGAACATACCGGGGTAAAGTATGTCTTTCCTGTTTTCCGGATTAGATTTTACTCAAAATCGCAATCACATGTATAGCAGTGTTTTATGAGTTTGTTTTTTGAAAAGTGGGTGTCCCATGGTATCTTTAGAGCATGTTTGTTCGAAAGAAAAAAAATAGAAGTGGGAGTGTTAGTATCCAGATTATCAAAAAGATTAATCGGGTAAACAAGATTGTCAAAACCATAGGTTCATCCAAAGATCCTGTTGAGATTGACCGTTTATTCCAAAAGGGACTTTATGAGCTTCCCCGATTACATGGAGCAACTTTGTTCGATCAGATTCATGAACCTAACATTGGAGAGTTAAGCAATGACA
>NZ_FUYV01000014.1 GCF_900168165.1 Alkalitalea saponilacus | reverse complement strand
ATTGTCGGTAACGACTACGTTTGTGGCATCACTTGGCCCACCATTGAATACCGTAATGGAGAACACCACGTTTGATCCCACGTTTGGAGTTCCTTGATTTACCGATTTAATGATGCTCAAATCAGCCTCAGGTTCGAAGATGGTTACTTCAAAATCATATTCATTGCTAAGTTCTGCATCTCCATCTGTTAATTGAAGTCTGACCAATAAAGTTCCTGTAAAGTTATTGTCCGGAGTAATATTACTACCGTCAGATGAATAATTGGAGCCGGACAGAATAATGATGCTGTAATCATCAGGAAATGTTCCAAGCGGGCTTGCGACATCAAGCCACGAAATATCTATGGCAAAAGCCTGGTTTTGTTCGAATTCAGGAGTTGTATTTTGGTCGGTAATTTGAATCTGACCATATGCAGAAAAACAGGTGAGAAAAAAGATTCCTATCAGTAGATATTTCCTCATGATTTGGCTTTTTTTTATTGTAATCATTGTGTAAAAATACAATCGCTTTAAGCCAAATGCACCCCTTTTTTGATCAACAGGGGAATATATGATGTGAAACTGTTTTTTTTATAGATTATTTGGAACTGGTATAAATAATCGCTGTTTTGTTAGATTGGTAGTACGAATTTAGTTTTCACTCTTTATCAGTCTGTTTAAGGTTCTTTTCACCTTCTCTCTTTCATCTTTTATCCTTTGAATTTCTTTCAGAATAAATGATATTTCATATCCGTCACGAATGGCTTCCCGGTCAAATTGTTCCATAATGATATACTCATGCCTTCTACCGATGAACTGCACTCTTAATGGCTGATCCCAGTTGGTTGCTATAAAGTCGATTATGCCGTTATCTTTCCCATCCTTAAAATGAATAATTTCCCACTTGGACTGACCATCTTCAAACCTGCGATTGTTAAATCCATCTTCTTCTACTTTAATGGAAGAGACAGACTCTCCCCTAAAATAGACTCTTATCTGCTCGTGATGAATCCATTCTGTGCCATGGTATTGACTGGATATGAAAAAATCCCCCGATTCATTCAGGTTCGCTTTCAAATAAGTTCTGTTGAAACTGTTTTCAGGTCTTTGTCGTCTGTGAATAAAAACTTTTTCTGAACCATACTCATCGCTGACAATAAAATTTCGCAGCATGGGTTGCAAAGTCTCCTCTTGTATGACCAACATGCTGTCCAGAAAGGTCAGATTTCGTTCCTGTTCGCTGATATTGATTTGTCGTAAAAGCGTTCGCGCTCTTTGCGCATACTCTGCCTGATCTTTGTATTGATGAATAAGGGTATCAAGTTTGAGTTTTGCAAGGTTGAAGTTTCCTTTCTCCTTTAGGGAAATGGCTTCCTGCAACCTTTCGCCGGCTTCCTCTTCTCTGTTGGAACCGCAGCCCACAACCATAAGAAACGAAACCAATATGGTAATAGCAGTTCTCCAAACCGGTGCGTGATGGTTGGGGATCCTTAACGGAGATCCAGTTGTAGATTCAATTCTATAATTATTATTCACGATGTCTCCTTCTTGTAAAGACTTCATAAGTGCAATATATTTAGTTGTTTAACCGGTAAGGTCTTAAGGAATCATTCTTGTATTTAAGGCAACGGGGAGGGGGAATACTGAAATTCCTAAAGCTTTTTGCATGATTCCTGCCATTTGAAAATGAGATTCAAAATCTTCTGAAAAAAATGGAACCTCTATCTCCGGTGAACACAAATATATAAAATTTACGATCATTTCATATGCCTGTGTTGATTTCAATAAAAATGGTGCATATTTAGATATCGCTTTCAAAATCTGTGTTTGCTTCACAATGGGCAAATGTTTTTTTATGAAAAAATAACATTCTCGATAGGTAATATGTTAATGATTTAATCCATTTTGAGCCTTATGAAATTGATATTTTTATGTACCTTTGCCAAAATTTATTTACAACAAAGAAAAAGCTTCTCCCATGTCGTTTATTGAAGATAGAATTGTATCAGACGGACTAACTTTTGATGATGTATTGTTAGTTCCCGCTTATTCGGAAGTTCTGCCGCGTGAAGTAAATCTTGCTTCATCATTTTCCAGAAATATTTTATTGAATACCCCCATTGTTTCAGCTGCAATGGATACCGTTACAGAAGCGCGCATGGCTATTGCCATTGCACGTGAAGGGGGTATTGGTGTCATTCATAAGAATATGACCATAGAAGAACAGGCCAGACAGGTTGAAGTAGTAAAACGTGCCGAAAACGGGATGATTTATAACCCTGTTACAATTTTGAAAGGAAGCACAGTGGGTGATGCACTCGCCTTTATGAGCGAGTACAAAATCGGAGGAATTCCTGTGGTTGATGAGCATGGTTATCTGGTGGGGATTGTTACCAACAGAGACTTACGGTTTGAGCCCGACATGAATAAATCCATTGATGAGGTGATGACCACAAAAAACTTGATTACTACGAATCAAACCACTGATCTGGAAAGTGCTGCTGCCATCCTTCAAAAACATAAAATTGAGAAACTTCCTGTTGTTGACAAGGATAATAAACTGATAGGTTTGGTGACCTATAAGGATATTACGAAGGCAAAAGACAAGCCTTTTGCCTGTAAAGACGAAAAAGGTCGGTTGAGAACTGCAGCGGCAGTTGGTGTTACTTTCGATACTTTTGACAGGATTGATGCGCTGGTAAAAGCAAATGTTGATGCCATTATTATAGACACCGCTCATGGACACTCCAAAGGAGTTATTGAAACCTTAAAAGAGACCAAACGCAGATATCCTGAACTGGACGTTGTGGTGGGCAACATTGCTACCGCTTCAGCTGCGAAGGATTTGGTTAAAGCAGGTGCCGACGGAGTAAAAGTTGGTATTGGACCCGGATCTATATGTACAACCCGCGTCATTGCAGGTGTGGGTGTACCCCAGTTATCGGCCATTTACGAAGTAGCCAAAGCTCTTAAAGGTTCTGGAGTTCCTTTAATTGCCGATGGAGGTCTTCGTTATAGTGGTGACATCGTTAAAGCGCTTGCTGCAGGAGCCTACTCAGTAATGGCCGGATCACTGTTTGCAGGAGTTGAGGAATCGCCTGGTGAAACCATCATTTTCAATGGAAGAAAGTTCAAAACTTACAGAGGGATGGGATCTGTTGAGGCCATGCAAAAAGGATCCAAAGACCGCTATTTCCAGGATGTGGAAGACGACATCAAGAAACTGGTTCCTGAAGGAATTTCTGCCCGTGTTCCTTATAAAGGAACACTTTACGAAGTTATTTATCAATTGATTGGCGGGTTGAGAGCCGGAATGGGATATTGCGGAGCTTCAAATATAGAATCATTACATCAGGCCGGATTTACGAGAATTACCAATGCCGGGGTTGAGGAGTCGCACCCTCACGATGTAACCATTACATCAGAAGCACCAAATTATTCGAGATAATTAGAACCTGAGGTTTTGCAAAACTTGTTTTGCAAAGGGGAAACCAGAATAAGTTTCCCCTTTCCTTTTTTATTAAACAAGCGGATTTAATTGTTTGGTTTTGGAAAAATGATTAATTTTTCGCGCTTTTTTGATACAACTGGATTAAGAATTTAAAACAAAGTTGATTCAAAGCAATAATAAGATTTTCTAACCTGTTTTCTTTGGAAAACAGGTTGTATTATAAGATAATTCTAAAACAATTAATAATCAAAATTACTTTCCAATGAAACGAATCGCATGCTTATTTTCAGGGTTGTTTTTTATGTTGGTGGTCTCCTTATCCCAAGGCAATGAAACAATACTGCAAATCGGGGAACATGAATTCTCGGAAGGTGAATTTTGGCACGTTTACAACAAAAATAAACATCTGCCAAATTTTACTGAAACCCCGCTTGAGTTTGCTGACCGCTTTATTGACTATAAATTAAAAGTCGTGGAAGCCATCCACCAGGGCTTAGATACAACAGCTTCGTTTAAAAGGGAGTTTAATCAATATGCTGAAGATTTAAAGGCTTCATTTTTAATAGATTCTGCTGCCCTTGAAAATAAAGCGCGGCAAGCATTTGTTCATATGCAGGGGATCGTTAATGCCAGCCATATTTTAATCCGGGTTGAGGAAACTGCTACTCCTTCAGATACAGTTAAAGCCTGGAATAAAATCAATGATATGAGAAACCGTGTAATTGCCGGGGAAAATTTTGGCGATTTGGCTACCCGATACTCTGAAGATCCTTCGGCTGTAAACAATCAGGGAAAGCTTGGATATTTCTCCGCATTTCGAATGGTTTATCCATTCGAAAAAGCAGCTTTTGCCACCCCGGTAGGTGAAGTTTCAAACATCATCAGAACAAATTTTGGTTATCATATCATAAAAGTACATGAAAAAATTCCTAATCCGGGACGCATTCGTGTAGCTCACATAATGAAAATGTTTCCCCGAAATGCTAGCGATGAGGTTAAGGCAGGATTTAAAACAGAAATTGATTCAATATATCAGGTTTTGAGAGGAGGAGAGAGTTTTGCGCAATTGGCTGCAAATTACTCCGATGACCAAAATTCCGCAAATAACGGAGGGGAGATGAGACCGTTTACTTTGCAGGAAATGGTTCCGGAGTTTGCCTTTGCTGCATTTGCTCTGGAAAATGATGGTGATTTTTCTGAACCTATATTAACCGATTTCGGATGGCATATTATTAAAAGACTGGAAGTCTCCCCAATAGGAGATTATGCTTCAAACAGAAACAACATCATGAATATGATGAGAAGGGACGGACGCAACCGTACCGGTGAAGTCTCATTTGTTCAGCAGAAAAGAAAAGAAAGCAATTTTTATCTGAATCAAGATTTGGTGAATCTTATGAAATCAAAAGCCAGAGGAGAAACAGATAATTCCAGCTTTTTTAATTCTTTGAGTTACAACAATTCTTTGAGTAACAACGATGATTTGCTTTTCAGTTATTTTGATAAAAAAATGAGTTTGAAGGAGTTTGTGTTATCTCTGAAAAATCATCAAACTTTTAATATTCAGACCGGGTATAATTCGGTTGAGAAGATTATGGATGAGTTAATTCATGAAACCATCATTGCTGTGGAACGCCGGGATATGGCAAAGAATAACCCGGAATACAGATACCTGATCAATGAATATCACGATGGCCTTTTGATTTTTGAAATCAGCAATAATGAAGTATGGCAAAATGTTGGTTCAGACACCATAGCTTTGCAGAATCATTACAGGAATAACATTGATGAGTTCTCAACTCCATACCAGCTGGATGGAGTGATATGTGAGGTGAAAACACGTCGCTTGTTGCGTCGTGTAAACAGAGAGATAAACAGGCAGGGACGTGATTTTTTGGTACAGATATTGAAGGACAACTCTCGTTCGCCGGATTGTTACCGGTGTGAGACAGATTTGTTTGAATTTGTATCTGATGCAACAAACCCATTAAATTCTGAGAAGCTGCCTGAGGGGAACAGATTCAGCAAAGCCAATGGTGATCTGTATTGGGCAGGTGTGATTTTGGAACCGCAACCAATACCTTATCGTGAAATCCTGGGGCATGTTATGAGCAGTTATCAGCGATATAAAGAAAAACTGTGGGTTATTGGTTTACGAGAAAAACATGAACCAGAGTTTAATTTTAATTTGTTGAAGAATTAGAAGAATCTTCAGGTTTTTATGCAAAATGTACCCCCGGCAAAGGGAATAGTTATGAAGATATCGAACATTATAAAGTTATCATTTTTAATTCTGTTGGTTTTCGGATGTGGAACCACAGAAAACGGCCCCGATAGCAAGCCGATTGTTACCGTAGGTGGAGTTTCACTCACAAGGGGGGAATTGCAGGCTGCAGTTCCCGATAACATCAGTCCACAGGACAGTATGGCCATAGCGGAGGATTTCATTGGACGATGGATTCGTAACAGGCTAATGTTGCGTCAAGCCGAATTGAACTTAACATCCGATGAAAAAAACGTAGAGCAATTACTTGAAGAATACAGGACTTCCTTATTGGTTCATTTATACCAGCAAAAAATGCTTGATCAAAAGCACTCCCCCATGGTAACCAGTCGCGAAATAGAGGAGTATTATAATTCAATGCGAGATAACTTTCGGTTGCATGAAAATATTATACAAGGGGTTTTTATTAAGGTGCCAATTAATGCGCCAAATCAGGATCAGTTAAGAAGGTGGTACCGATCAGGAACAGGGGAGGATATAGTTAACATGGAGGCATATTCGTTTCAGTATGCACGAAAATATGACCAGTTTATTGAAAACTGGATTCCTTTTAGCCGAATTAATTTTAACCTTCCTGAACCTATTGTAAATGAAGAAAGATTTCTGAGGTTTTCCAGACATTATGAAACTTCAGATTCTCAGTATAATTACTATCTGGCAGTTTATGATTATAAACTGGCCGGAAGCACTGCTCCGCTTGGATTTGTCGAAGACCGGATAAAGGCCATATTGTTGAATAAGAAGCGAGTAGAGTTTCTGCAACAATTGGGACAGGATTTATATGACGAAGCATTAAGAGAAAAAATCGTTAGTTTTCATTAGTTTATTTAATTTTGAACGCAAAAACCAGAACATGTCTGTACTGAATCGTTGTTTTTTACTATTAGTTGTATTAATACTTGGAATCTCTTCTCTGAAGTCTCAATCCAATGTTATTGATGAAGTAATCGCCGTTGTGGGTGATAACCCTGTTTTAAGATCAGATGTTGAGTACCAGTATCAACAAGCTCGAATGCAGGGTGTAACTTTCCCGGGAGATATGAAGTGCCACATTTTTGAACAGCTTCTTCTTCAAAATCTTTTGCTTGAACAGGCAAAAATTGATAGTGTTGATGTTAGTGAAAACATGGTGATTAGTAACGTTGACAGACAGATTAATGAGTTTATAAATCGTGCCGGATCCAGGGAGAGACTTGAGGAATGGCTCAATAAGCCCTTGCATCAGATCAGAAGGGAACAAAGGGTTTTGGTACGAAACCAGATGCTGACGCAACAAATGCAGGGAATCATCACCGATGATGTTCGTGTAACACCTGCCGAAGTACGTGCATTTTACCGACGCATGCCTGAAGATAGTCTTCCAATGGTACCAGCTCAATTCGAAATTCAAAAAATATCTGTTGAACCACAGGTTTCCATTGATGAAGAGGAACGTATTAAAACTCGCCTGCGTGATTTCCAGCGACAGATTAATGAAGGAAGAGATTTTGCTACTCTTGCAGTTTTGTTTTCAGAGGATCAGATGAGTGCAGCAAGAGGCGGTGAGTTGGGATATATGACAAGGGCAGAGCTTGTTCCTGAATTTGCCAGGGTTGCCTTTACCTTACAGGATCCTAATAGGGTAAGTCAGATTGTTGAAACTGAGTTTGGATACCATATCATTCAATTGATTGAGCGGCAAGGTGACAGGATTAATGTCCGCCATATTTTATTACGCCCACGTGCCTCAGCAGATGAGGTGTCCAAAGCTAGGCAGAAAGCCGATTCTATTGCAAATTTAATCAGAGAAGAGAAAATATCTTTTGAAGAAGCAGCTTTGTTTCATTCCATGGACAAGGAGACCAGATTGAATGGAGGTGTAATGATTAACCCCAGAAACCAATCCACAAAATTTGAAATTCAGCATATTCTTCCAGCCATTGCCCGACAACTAGAAAGAATGGAAGTTGGTGACGTGACCAGCGCTTTCGAGTTGATGAACGAACGTCTTGGAAAGAACTATTTTGCCGTTGTACGCTTGAAATCCAGAACGGAATCACATAGGGCTAACATCAGGGACGATTATCAGTTGCTCCAAACCATGCTTGAAAACCAAAAACGTGAGGAGGCATTTATTGATTGGATCATTCGCCGACAAAGAGAGACTTATATCACCATTAGTCCGAATTGGATCAACTGTCAGTTTGAACATAAGGGATGGGTTAAATAGTTTTGGGGATTATAGGAGCAGGTAATGAATTTGTGTTCCGTGGATTTTTAGAGTGATCAAAAATCTAAACCAAGAAGCAGAGTTGTATTTTTGCACTCTTGTGGTATTTGGATATTTAAACAGGATTCATACATTTTAATGATGTAAATCATGCCTCTGTTTGATGTGCAATCTGCTGAAAATTGAAGATATGCTCGTAACTTGTTTCTAATTATCTAAAAGTCTGAGGATCTATTACGATGAAGGCCAGGCATATATTTTTTATTCTTATCGCAGTTCTCTGGCTTGGCTTGTTAACAGCTCAGGAGCAACCCGGAAGGACTGTTATTAATATTGAACATGCAGATTATATGGAAGGTTCTGAACGTTTCGGAAGAAACGTTCAGGCTCTTTTTGGCAATGTACGGTTTCGCCATCATAACACCTTGATGCATTGTGATAGTGCATTCTTTCATCGCGCTGAAAATAAAATGCACGCCTATGGCTCCATTCATATTATTCAGGACGACTCTATTCATCTTTACGGAAATATTCTCCATTACCATGGAGATACCGATATTGCTATGATACGAGAAAACGTACGTCTGGTAAACAATGATGTTGTTTTGCGAACAGAGCATCTCGATTATGATCGTCGCAATGATGTGGCATATTATTTTAATGGAGGACTGATAGAGAGTGGAGATAACATCTTGGAAAGTGTTTATGGTTATTATTATCCCCGCACAGAGGAGGCTCATTTTCAGAAAGATGTGGTCGTAACCAACCCTGAGTACTTCATGTATTCAGATACTCTTGTCTACTACACGTTAACCGAGATTGTTAAAATTACCGGCCCAACCACCATCGAAAGCGAGAGGAATATCATTTATGCTGAAGCCGGTTTTTACGACACTCAAAATGATGTAGCCCGTCTGGAAAAAAATGGATGGATCAAAGGCGAGGAGCAGTTCCTTTCAGGCGACACTATTTTTTATGACCGTAACAGTGGGTTTGGAGAGGTATTTTCAAATATGTTTCTACAGGATACCACCAATCACATTATTATTACTGGTGATTATGGTTTTTATAATGAGCTGACAAAGGAGGCACTGGCAACGAAAAGAGCCGTGCTGAAACAGATTCATCAGAATGATACTCTCTATCTGCATGCCGACACTTTACGTGCTGACCCCATTCCGGATACAGAACTTCAAATTATCAGAGCTTACCGCAATGTGAAATTTTTCAGGGAGGATTTTCAGGGACGATGCGATTCTATGGTTTACGATCTTCGGGATTCAATCAATAGTTTTTATATTGACCCTGTTCTGTGGGCTATGGGAAATCAGATGAGTGCAGATATCATCAGACTTTTTACCAGAAATAATGCGTTGTATAAAACTGAGTTGATTAACAATGCCTTTGTTATTGCTCCTGAAGATACCATTGGATATAATCAGATTAAGGGAAACCACATGGTTGGGCATATTCGTGATAATCAGCTTTACCGTATAGATGTGGATGGGAACGGGCAAACCATATATTATCCAAAAGAGGATGATGTAGTGATAGGAATGAACAGAGCAGAGTCAAGCAATATGACCATCTTGCTTGAAGATCAGCAGGTAACAGGGATTATTTTGCGTCGACAACCTGCCGGAAATCTGAATCCTCCTGCCTTAGTTTCTCCCGATGCAAAACGCTTAAGTGGTTTCAGATGGCTGGAGGATTACCGCCCTAAAAGGAAGGAGGATATTTTTATTCATGATGCTCCGCCAGTTCAAGAGGGCCGGGTTAATTATGATGATTTTCTTTTCGACAGAAATATCCCTTCACGATAAATAAAAAAGCTACCTGGTGGTAGCTTTTTTGTGTTTTATACGGAGACAAAAGTAAAGGACTCATGCCTTTGAATTCTCATTTTTTCTTAACCGTATTTCCTTTTTGTCCGAATTAAGTATTATATATTGAGTAGTTCCTTAAAAATCAGGCGGACAACAAATATAAATAATTCGGAATTAATCTAATATTCATCTTCGTTAAAGAAGAAGTCATCTTTACTTGGATAATCCGGCCAAATATCCTCAATACTTTCGTATATTTCTCCTTCGTCCTCAATTTCCTGAAGATTCTCAATCACCTCAAGAGGTGCGCCTGATCGAATGGCAAAATCAATCAATTCATCTTTAGAGGCCGGCCATGGTGCATCTTCGAGCTTCGCAGCTAATTCAAGAGTCCAATACATAGGGATTGTTTTTTATGGTTATGATCTAAGATTTTTCTTCTTTTCGGCGAAATTATAAAAAAAAATCAATCATACAAGCCAGAAACCCATGGAATTTCATTTATTTGGAAATAATTCGTTAAATGGCGCGATAAAACAAAGAAATAGTCAGATAAACGATTGACGTACCTAATAACCCATTCGTCAACAGTTGTTTGAGATTGCATGGTGATGATTCTTCGCTCTGCTCGTCGGCAAATGGTGCGGCAGATATGACATTGAGCCACTGCGGGATGCCCGCCCGGAAGAACGAAATTGGATAAAGGAGGCAGCTTTGATTCCATCTTATCCATTTCAAGTTCCATGAACTCTATCTCTGCTTCCTCGGTTTTCAGTTTTGTGCGTAAGTCTGAAACTGACTCATCGGTTGCCAGGTATGAACCTATGGTAAAAAGCTGGCGCTGAATTCTGATGATGGAATCGATGGATTCCTGGTCAATCGGGTATGAGCGTATCATTCCTATGTTTGAATTTAACTCATCCACAGTTCCGTAGGCTTCTAATCGGTAATCATTTTTAGAAACTCTGGTGCCACCTATTAATCCCGTTGATCCTTTGTCGCCTGTTTTGGTATATACTAAACTTTTTTTCATATGTTTATATTGTTTCACTATTAATCGACCCGAAACGGGTGCATCCTTTCTATGTCATTTCAAATTGAAATCTCTGCATTTTCAGAAAACAATATAACAACCATAAATGAAAAAGGGTTCTCACGAACCCTTTTTTTTGTTTTTATACCATTGCAGTTATGTCTGCATTTCGTTCATCTCGTTCTATTTCTCCATCTCTAAAACGTAAAATCCGGTGTGCATGTTGAGCAATGTCTTCTTCGTGCGTTACCAGTATGATGGTGTTACCGCCTGAATGTATTTCATTGAAAAGTCGCATAATATCAATTGAAGTTTTTGAATCGAGGTTTCCGGTTGGCTCATCGGCCAAAATAATGGACGGGTTGTTAATCAGTGCTCTGGCAACCGCTACCCGTTGTCTTTGTCCTCCCGATAGTTCATTGGGCTTATGCGTCATCCGGTCTTCAAGACCCACTTTTGAAAGAGCTTCTTTGGCTTTTTCTATTCGTTCTGCCTTTGGAACACCGCCATAAACCAACGGCAACATTACATTTTCCAATGCAGAATATTGATGAAGTAGGTTAAAAGTCTGGAATACGAAGCCAATTTCCCGGTTTCTGATTTCGGCCAAATGGTCATCGGTAAGTTGACTTACATTATGGTTGTTGAGGATATAAGTTCCGGCCGATGGGGTATCCAATGCTCCAATGATATTCATCAGGGTTGATTTTCCTGAACCGGATGGCCCCATAATTGCCACGTAATCGCCTCTTTCAATTTTAGTTGTAACTCCTCTTAACGCACGTACTACCTGTGTGCCTACCTGGTAGTTTTTCTCTATGTTCTCAATCTCAATTACGTATTTCGACATGTTTGCTTTGTTTTAATCTTTCTGTTTTGACAGGCTTTTGGCTATTTGGTTTAACGAAGTTTATAAGAGATTCAGAATCGTACTGTAAAATGCTCTTTCTGGTTTTCTTTCCTGAAGAAAACCAGTCCCATTCTGAATATATCAACGGAAACAGTTACTTCAGGATGTGCAATGATTTTTCCCCACGCTTCTTCCATCTCTTTTGACCAATGTATGTCGTCAAAAACAAAAATGGAATTGTTGTTGATTTTTTCCAAACAGAGATTAAAGTATTTTAGGGTCGCTTCTTTTTTATGATTTCCGTCAAAATAGACAAAATCGAGCGTTTCCAGCGAATGGATGGTTTCGGGTAATGCATCATCAATGTTTCCATTGATGATATTTACGTTTACAGCCTCCATTCTGTCAAAGGTTTGCTGTGCAATTTTTGCTGTTTTCGGACATCCTTCAATGGTAATTACTTTTGACGATTTATCAGGCATGGCCAAATAAAGGGTTCCAATGCCTAATGAGGTTCCCAACTCAAGAATGTTTGCGGGTTTAAATCTTGAAACCAACCTGAACATCAATTCTCCATATTTGGCCGGTGTGGAGGAGTTTTTGGCTATGTCGGCAATTTTCCTTTTTCTGCGTTTTGTAACCGATGAACCGGCTCCCAAATCTTTAACCTCAATGGAGTGGCTGCTTTTTAAAAGAGCAATGCGCCATGCATTGATTTTTACAAAGCTGTAATAGGGATGCTTCTCCTGCATCAGGTTTCCAACCAAATCAAAAACAAAAGGCGAATGTATGCCGTGTCCCTTCCAGTGGTTGGGAGCAAGAAGGTATGGTATGTGTCGTTTTATCTGAAACCAGTTCACTTTTCTGAAAATTTTGGGTAAATATAGCCATTTTACCGTACTACAGACTTTTTTTGTTGGTGATAACGCTCATGTTTGTTGGAATGCTTGGTAGCCTCAAAGCTTTGCACTATTTTTGAATCTTGTCATGACAGAGCTGTCCACTTTAAATATTATGTATCTTCCCGGAGTCGGACCAAAACGAGCCGACCTGCTGAAACAAGAACTTCGTATCATTTCATACGAAGATTTAATCTATTATTTCCCATACAAATATGTTGACCGAAGCCGGATTTTTACCATCAGTGAAGTCAGATCCGGCATGCAGCACATTCAATTAAAGGGTCGCGTTAATTCTCTGCGTACAATAGGAGAGGGAAGAGGTAAGCGAATGGTGGCCAACTTTACCGATGGTACCGGAAACGTGGAGTTGGTTTGGTTTAAGGGATTAAAGTTTGTGAAAAGCAGTATCAACGGCGATTTTGTTTACATAGTATTTGGAAAACCTTCGGTTTTTAACGGAGTCATCAACATTGTTCATCCCGAAATGGATAGGTTTGAAGAATCTAAAACCTTACTTCAACAGGGTTTACAGGCACATTATAACACATCGGAGAAGATGAAAAGTAATTTTCTCAACTCCAAGGCCATTCATAAACTGGTTTATAATCTTTTTCAGAGTTATAAGGGGAAAATCCCGGAAACGCTGCCTGCTCATATTATTGAAAAATATCGTTTAACCATATTGAATGATGCATTACGCATCATTCATTTTCCTCGCGATAATCAGTCACTTGAAAAAGCAAGGTTCAGACTTATTTTTGAAGAGTTGTTTTATATTCAGCTCAACATCCTTCGCTTGAAAAATCAACGGACTTTCAATATAAAAGGACATACTTTTACAAAAGTGGGAGGATATTTGAATCAGTTTTATTCCCAACACTTACCTTTTGAATTGACCGGTGCGCAAAAGCGTGTAATCCGTGAAATGCGACACGACATGGGAAGCGGACGCCAAATGAACCGTCTCTTGCAGGGTGACGTGGGGAGCGGAAAAACGCTGGTGGCATTAATGGTGATGCTAATTGCTCTCGATAACGATTTTCAGGCTTGCCTGATGGCTCCTACGGAGATTTTGGCCACTCAGCATTTTGAAACCATCGCTGCACAGGTAGAAGCATTAGATGTGAATGTGGCATTGCTCACCGGTTCCACAAAAAAGTCGGAACGTGTTCGCATTGACGAGCAACTGCGAAGTGGTGAACTACAAATTCTTATTGGAACACATGCGCTAATTGAGGACACTGTGGTGTTTAATCGACTTGGCCTGGTGGTTATCGATGAGCAACATCGTTTTGGTGTGCAGCAGAGAGCGCGTTTATGGAAAAAGAATCTGAATCCACCTCATGTTTTGGTTATGACCGCTACTCCAATTCCACGTACGTTGGCTATGACTGTTTATGGCGATCTTGAAGTTTCTGTTATTGACGAGCTGCCTCCGGGGCGAAAGCCAATTCAAACCATGCACTATTTTCACAACCGGCGTAACCAGCTCAATCGTTTTTTACGCGAAGAGATTAGCAAAGGACGGCAGGTGTATGTGGTTTATCCATTGATTGAAGAGTCGGAAAAAATGGACTTCAAAAACCTTTCGGAAGGTTATGAATATATGCAGGGAGCATTTCCGGAGTGCAAAGTGGTGATGGTTCATGGGCGTATGAAGCCTTCGGAAAAAGATAAAGCCATGCATGTTTTTGCCTCAGGTGAAGCTCAAATTATGGTTGCTACCACAGTGATTGAGGTTGGTGTAAATGTGCCCAATGCGTCGGTCATGATTATCGAA
Organism: Alkalitalea saponilacus; assembly: GCF_900168165.1. Lineage (GTDB taxonomy): Bacteria > Bacteroidota > Bacteroidia > Bacteroidales > Marinilabiliaceae > Natronoflexus > Natronoflexus saponilacus. Next base: position 116,962 of record NZ_FUYV01000014.1, on the reverse strand, counting down.
AGCGCGGAGCGATTTGGATTGTCGCAACTTCATCAGTTGCGTGGCCGGGTTGGCAGGGGAGCAGAACAGAGTTATTGCATATTAATGACCTCATTTAAACTTGCTGAGGAGACCCGAAAGCGCATGGAAATCATGACGCGCACCAATGATGGTTTCGAAATAGCTGAAGCAGACATGAAAATGCGTGGCCCCGGTGATTTGGAAGGAACTCAACAGTCGGGCTTGCCATTTGACCTGAAAATCTCTAATCTCACCCGCGATTCCCGGATTTTGCAAATGGGACGCCAGGTAGCTGAAGAGGTTCTTGAGAATGACCCATTACTTGAGAAGCCAGATAATCAAATACTCAACCGCCAGTTAACCAAACTGGCTCGTGCAAAAATTAACTGGGGGATGATTAGTTGAGAAACACTCAGCCGTGAAATAAAACGAAAGATAAATATTTCATTTTTTTATGCATTTTGTAATCTCTGGATTGCAAAATAATCATCTCAAATTCAGAAAGTAACATCTTTTAACGTCTTCTTATTTTTATTTATTCTAAACAAAAACTACTTGAAACTGATATTTTTACGTATAAAATATCGTTCATATTACATACTTTTGTTTTGCAACGGCCAAATCAAACTATAGGCTGAAATGAAAAAAATCGAACACGAAGGAGTAGTTGAAGAGGTTTGTGGCAATCAGATTAAAGTTAAGATTGTCAGCCAATCGGCCTGTGCTTCATGCCATGTCAAAAGTGCTTGTACCATGGCCGATTCTCAGGAGAAGGAGATCGATGTTGAGTCGATGGAAAATGTGAAACCCGGACAGCATGTGATGGTGGTAGGAACCGATTCACAGGGGCTAAAAGCAGCTTTACTGGCTTATGTGTTGCCTGTGGTTTTGGTATTGGTTGTTCTTGCTGTTACTTATACGGTAACCGGCAACGAAAATTTATCTGGGTTCCTGTCCTTAATGGTACTGGTGCCCTATTTTTTTATTATTAAGCTGGCGGGGAAAGCCATGCGCAAATCATTTACATTCACGATTAAAACCATAAACGAATAACCATTATGAGCGTTGTTCTGATAACAATAGTAAGTTTGGCCGGATTGGGTGCCATTGCTGCAATGATACTATATGCAGCATCAAAGAAATTTCAGGTGTTTGAAGATCCACGAATTGATGAGGTGGAAGAGGTATTGCCGGCTACCAATTGCGGAGGTTGTGGTCTTCCGGGTTGTAGAGCTTTTGCCGAGGCATTGGTAAAGGCAGATGACATATCATCTATGAATTGTCCGGTGGGAGGAGCTGATACAATGAATGCCGTAGCTGGTATTCTCGGCAAAGAAGCAGGCGCCGCCATTCCAATGGTTGCTGTGGTTCGTTGCAACGGAAGTTGTGAGCATGCTCCGAAAACAACCAATTACCAGGGAGCACAGACTTGCGCTGTCGTTTCTGCTCTTTATGGAGGAGAAACCGGTTGTGCATTTGGGTGCGACGGACTGGGCGACTGTGTTACATCCTGTAAATTTGATGCCATGTATATGGATGATGAGACCGGTTTGCCTGTAATTATTGAAGAAAACTGCGTGGCATGTGGAGCATGTGTTGATGCTTGTCCTAAGAATATCATTGAACTTAGAAAAAAGGGGCCAAAGAGTCGTAGGATTTTTGTGAGTTGTGTCAATAAGGATAAGGGAGCTCCCGCAAAGAAAGCTTGTGCAGTGGCATGTATCGGATGTTCAAAATGTTTCAAGGTATGTCCGCATGATGCCATCGAAATGAAGGACAATCTTGCTTATATTGATTATGAAAAATGTAAGTTGTGTCGCAAGTGTGTTCCTGAATGTCCTACAAAAGCCATTCATGAGTTAAATTTTCCGCCGCCAAAACCAAAGGTGAAGAAGGAAGAACCGGAAACAACACCGGCAGAGTAATATTAGATTAGCGAACATAGAAAATTAAAATGAACTGGTGACAAAAGGTTGGATTATTTTCCGACATAACCTGTTCAGACAAAAATAAGGAGGATTCATCGTGTTAAAGACATTCTCACTTGGAGGCGTTCACCCGGCAGAGAATAAGTTATCTGCCGCAAAAGCCACAGAGATTTTGCCGGTTCCCGCAGAAGTGGTGATCCCAATCAGCCAGCACATCGGCGCACCCGGTACGCCGGTTGTGAAGAAAGGGGACGAAGTAAAGGTAGGTCAGGTTATTGCCCAATCTTCAGGGTTTGTATCTGCCAACATTCATTCACCGGTATCGGGAAAGGTGTTTAAAATTGATGACATTCTGGATGCATCAGGGTATAAGCGGCAAGCCATTATTATAAAAACCGAAGGAGATGAGTGGATGGCCGATATTGATAGATCTGACTCTATAAGAAAAGGAATAACACTTTCGGCGGAAGAAATTGTTAAGCGCATTGGAGAGGCCGGTATTGTTGGTTTGGGAGGTGCAACATTCCCTGCTCACGTAAAATTGTCGCCTCCGCCCGGGAAAACCTGCGAGGTCTTAATCATAAATGGTGTTGAATGTGAGCCTTATCTCACCAGCGATCATCGCCTTATGCTTGAAAAGGGAGAAGAGATGCTGGTTGGTGTTAGCCTGCTGATGAAAGCTCTTTCTGTAGATCGTGCCATTATTGGAATTGAAAACAATAAAAAGGATGCCATTGAGCATATCCGAAGACTCGTTTCAGGATATAATGGAATTTCCGTTCAACCATTAAAAGTTCAGTACCCTCAGGGAGGTGAAAAACAGCTGATCGATGCTTGTATTGGCCGTCAGGTTCCTTCAGGGAAACTGCCCATTGAAGTAGGCGCTGTGGTTCATAATGTTGGAACTGCATATGCTGTTTATGAAGCGGTGCAGAAAAGTAAACCCTTGATTGAGCGAATTGTAACCGTAACCGGATTGTCGGTAAAGAATCCCGGGAATTTTCTCGTAAGAATCGGAACTCCCATTTCTGCTCTGATAGAGGCAGCTGGTGGACTACCGGAAGACACAGGTAAGGTGATAGCTGGTGGTCCAATGATGGGTAAAGCTTTGGCATCATTGGATGTTCCTGTAACCAAAGGGACTTCAGGTGTGTTGATTGTTCCTGAAAAAATTGCAGGTAGAGGAAAAACTGAGTATTGTATCCGTTGTTCAAAGTGCGTATCTGCTTGTCCCATGGGGTTGTCGCCATATTTATTGATGACACTGGCAGAAAAAGAGATTCATGACCGGGCTGAAGAGGAAAAAATTATGGATTGTATTGAATGTGGATCATGCAGTTTTACATGTCCATCTAATCGTCCTTTACTGGATTATATTCGATTGGGTAAGGGAAAGGTAGGACAGATTATGAGAAGCAGAATCAAATAATCTTTATCAAGAAAACGCCAAATACTGCGTTTTACTCGTCAGAAAAATACTCGTTTACACAAGTTAAACTCCGTTTTTTCTGACTTCGCAGGCCTTGTCTTTGACGCCTTCTTAATATAGATTTCCGATTTGCAGATTTTTTATAATAACGAAATAGAAACAGGGGTTTCCCGATAATTGATATATCTGTTATGAAGAGACTAATCGTATCGCCATCACCACATGTTCATAGTGGCGATTCCGTAAAAAAGAATATGTATGGGGTGGTTATTGCAATGATTCCTGCTCTGGCTGCTTCTGTATGGTTTTTCGGAATTGGTGCATTGGTTGTAACACTTACATCCGTGTTGGCATGTGTGTTGTTCGAGCATCTGATCCAACGATTTATACTAAAAAAGCCAACAACCATTACCGATGGGTCAGCCATTGTAACTGGTATTTTATTGGCTTTTAACCTGCCAACCAATATTCCGTTGGCTTTAATCATAATTGGAGCTGCGGTTGCTATCGGAATGGGAAAAATGTCTTTCGGAGGACTGGGACAGAACCCTTTTAATCCGGCTCTGGTTGGCCGGGTGTTTTTGCTGATATCTTATCCTGTTCAAATGACCAGCTGGCCAAAGCCAATCGATTCGCGTTTCAGCTATCTGGATGCAGAAACTGGCGCCACACCATTATCAATCATGAAAGAAGGACTGATTACCGGAAAGCCTTTCTCTGAAGTATTGGCTGAAGTCCCATCTTATCTTGAATTGTTTTTAGGTGTGATGGGAGGTTCAGCCGGAGAAATTGCCGGTGTGGCTCTCGTGATAGGATTGATATATATGTTGGTGAAAAAGATAATTACCTGGCATATTCCGGTGGCTGTGGTCGGTTCTGTTTTGGTGTTTACCGGGATTCTTCACCTTGCAGACTCTGATGCTTATGCATCACCAATGTTCCACATGTTAACCGGAGGTTTGCTTTTGGGTGCCATTTTTATGGCCACCGATTATTCCAGCTCTCCCATGGCCACAGGTGGAATGATTTTGTATGGAGTGGGAATTGGAGTAATAACCGTCTTGATTCGTGTATGGGGTGCCTACCCTGAAGGAATATCATTTGCCATACTGATTATGAATGCATTTGTTCCTTTAATTGATAAATACATGAAACCCAAACATTTTGGAGAAAAGGTAGCAGCAAAAAAAGCGTAAAACTAAAAAAATAACAGTAAAAATGAGCAAACGCGCATCTACATTACCCAACATGGTACTTACGCTTATACTGATTACGTCGGTTGCGGCAGGTTCACTTGGGTTCATATACGAGGCTACAAAAGCACCCATTGAGGCGTCTGCTGTGGCCAAACAGCAATCGGCGATTAAACTGGTTGTACCCGGATTCGATAACGACCCGGCTGCCGAAATGTACGAATTGGAGTCGGCCGAAGGATTTACCTTAAAGGTTTTTCCTGCAAAAAAAGGAGATGAGTTAATAGGAGTAGCCATTGAGACCATGACCAACCGCGGTTTTAGCGGTGATATTAAAGTTATGGTTGGCATGGAGACGGATGGAACCATCATCAATTACGAAGTTTTGGAGCACAGGGAAACTCCGGGCTTAGGTACAAAAATGTACGACTGGTTTAAACCAGCCGACGATGCCGAAGGCGAGGGTGAAGTTGGGGCCGTGAGAGCTTTTTTCAACAGATTATTCGGAATATCACAGGATGATGGCGACGACAGCAAAAATATTCTTGGAAAGAACCCGGGAACTTCAACTCTTCTTGTAAAACAGGATGGAGGAGAGGTGGATGCCATTACCGCGGCAACCATAACGGCACGTGCATTTTTGCACGCCATTGAAGTGGCTTACACAACATATACTCAAAATACTGATGCAGCAAGTTCTGCAACGACACAAAACGAAAATTGGGAAGGAGACGAACAATGAACCAACTGAACAATTTTACCAAAGGATTTTTCAAGGAAAACCCTGTATTTATTCTTCTATTAGGACTCTGTCCGGCATTGGGAGTAACTTCCTCGGCCGTTAACGGCCTTGGAATGGGTTTGGCCACCACTTTTGTACTGGTAATGGCAAATATCGTTGTATCGCTGATTAAGGGTTTTATTCCTGATAAGGTAAGGATTCCTTCTTTTATAGTGGTTATTGCTACATTCGTTACCATCGTTGAGATGGTTATGGAAGCCTATATTCCTGCACTTTTTGATGCATTGGGACTGTTTATTCCTTTGATTGTGGTAAACTGTCTTGTGTTGGGACGTGCGGAGGCTTTTGCTTCAAAAAACAATCTGATTTCGTCTATTATCGACGGCGCCGGGATGGGACTTGGGTTTTCCATGGCTTTAACCATGCTTGGAGGCTTGCGTGAACTTTTGGGAAGCGGGATGCTATTTGGGTTAAGTATTTACCCGGAAGATTACGGAATGCTTGTGTTTGTTCTTGCTCCCGGAGCATTTATCGGATTGGGATACCTCATTGCCATTCTTAACAGGGTTAATAAAGCATAAAAATTTAGAACTATGACCAGCTATTTTTTGATTATAATAGGAGCCATTTTTGTAAATAATATAGTTCTGGCTCAGTTTCTTGGGATTTGTCCATTTTTAGGAGTTTCCAAAAGAATTTCGACCGGTGTGGGCATGACCGGGGCTGTTACTTTTGTAATGGTTATTGCTACCATTGTTACTTATTTTATCCAGAATTTGATTCTGATTCCGTTCAACATTGGGTTTATGCAAACCATATCCTATATTTTGGTTATTGCATCCCTGGTGCAGCTGGTGGAAATCGTGCTAAAAAAAGTGAGTCCTCCTTTGTATCAGGCTCTTGGTGTTTTTCTGCCATTAATCACAACCAACTGTGCCATTCTTGGTGTAGCCATTATGACTGTAAGTAACAATTACAATATAGTTGAGGCTGTTGTATTCTCTATTGCTTCGGCGGTTGGATTTGGAATAGCTTTGGTTTCTTTCGCTGGAATTCGCGAACAACTTGATTTGATGAACGTGCCTGAAGGCATGAAAGGAGCTCCCATTGCTCTTGTTGTTGCCGGAATTATGGCATTGGCATTTATGGGCTTTGCCGGAATGGTGTAAATGTAGGAGACATGAGAACAGAACCCGGAGGTTGGAATGTAAATCGATTGATGTACATTTTTGTTAAGAAAACTGCTTCTGATGTTTATTTTTACGTCTGAAAGTAAAAAATAGGAGTTTTAATAAGAAGCTAAATCGAGGAGTTTTATCATAAGACAAGCCGTGAAAGGTATGATCAAACCGGGATGAACATAATTAGTTTTCCCGGTTTTTTATTGTGTTTTTGTAGGCTTTTGGTGAATTGCCAAATTTTGCTTTAAAACTTTTCGAAAAACTTGAAAGGCTTGTAAAACCAATAGAGTACATGATTTCAGAGATGTTTCCTTCGTTGTTTTCAAGCATGTGTGCAGCCTTTTGCAGCCTATAGTTTATGATGATCTCTTTTGTTGAGTATCCCGTTGATTCCTTAAGTTTTCGATATAGGTGAGTGGCACTCATGTTCATTTGAGAACTGATGTCTTCGACTGAAAAAGAAGGGTTAGCCAAATTATATTGAATGATTGCCATAACTTTTTTAAGGAATGCCTGTTCACTGTTATTTTTTGGTTCTGAGGTATCTGCAGGTTTTAGCTTTAATTGTGTTTCAATGTGCCGTGCCACTTGTTGCTCCCGTCTAAAGATGCTTGAGATACACGATTTCAGGTAAAATATATCGAATGGTTTGGTTATGTAAAAGTCGGCACCTTTGCTCATGCCCTCAGTTTTATGAATATCTAAATCTCGGGCAGTTAAAAGAATAATTGGGATATGAGCCGTTACTTTGTTCTTCCTTAAATTCTCACATAGAGAAATGCCGTCCATTACCGGCATCATTACATCTGAAATGATAAGATGGGGTTGCACTGTTTTTACAAGTTCAAGTGCTTCCTGACCATTTAATGCATTATATAGATGGTATTCATTTCTGAGATTGATTTCAATAAAATCAAGAATGTCGGGATTATCGTCTACCAATAAAAGGCGTTTAGCATTTTGTGGTATTGAGCTGTTTATATCCTGTTTTCCATTGTCGTTGTTGTTTCCTTTCGCGAAAGAGAAGAGAGATTGCTCTATTGAAAATTCAATTTCGCAACTATTTTCATGTGGTATGGAAAGTGTGAAGCAACTCCCATTGCCTGGTTTGCTTAAAAGCGTGATTGTACCGTTATGTAGTTTGGCATATTCCTGTGCTAACGTGAGGCCAATGCCAGACCCGGCTTTTTTAATCGAATGATTGGTTTGGTAAAAGTGTTGAAAAATTTGTTTTTGCTCTCTTTCAGGTATTCCTGGCCCTGTGTCTTTAACAGATATAATTATATATTTCTGATGATTAATAGATCTATTTTTTACCGTTGCTTTTATCACACCTTTGTATGGTGTAAATTTAAAGGCGTTTGAAAGTAAATTAAACAGGATTGTTTCAATCTTTTCACAATCTATATCTACAATGATTTCATCCCGATCCGAATGAAAAGAATAATCAATTTCATGTCGGGCCGCCATATCATCAAAGGAGTTGAAGATTCCTTTACTGAAACTTACGATGTTGACTTTCGATTTTTGTATTTGTAGTTTAGATGACTCTATTTTTCTGAAATCTAATAGCTGATTAACCAATTTGTATAACCTAATGGCATTCTTATTGGCCAGTTTAAGCATTTTCTCATGGCTAGGATTTATTTGTCCGTTTCTAAGCAATTCCTGGATGGGTGGAATAATTAAACTTAAGGGGGTTCTGAATTCATGGCTGATATTTGTAAAGAAACCGATTTTAGTCTGTGCCAGTTTTTCGCTGTGCTCTTTTTCAAGTTTTACAATTTGAAGTTCGTTCTTTAGCCTCTGTCTGAAATGATAAACCTTAAAGATGACATAAGTTAAAGAAAGAGCTATCAATACATATAGGAATAGGAAACTGTTACTGAGCCAGATTGACGGTGTTATTTGAAAATCAAGGCTTTTTGTTTCGCTCCAGGTTCCAAATCGATTTGTTCCTTTTAACTCCAGGGTATATCGACCGGGTTTTAGATTTGAAAATACGGCAAAGTTTTTATCGCCTGATGTGGTTATGTGATTGTCTTGTATAGGTAATAACCTGTAGCTATAACTGCTGGCTTTTGGAAATAGATAATCAAGGGTGGTAAAGTCGAATGTTATAGAATTCTGATTATGCTTAAGGTTTATATTTTTATTGAAGGAGATGTCCTTTTTTAAGATTTCAACTGTGTCGTTTGGGAGAACTGGTTGATGATTTACGTATAAACCGGATATATATATATCCGGTTTTTTCTCAGCATTTTTTATTCGATTGGGTTCAATGGCTATAAAGCCATTGTCACCTCCAAAAAGGATATTCCCTTCATGCGTAATGTCTGCACAATATGCATAAAAACCTTTTAGCGGAGAACCTTCCATGATTGGGATTGATAATATCTGAGAAGTGTTTGGATTAAATCTGATTATTGAATTTATAGTCGTTGCCCAAATATTACCTTTACTATCTTCTACAATATTGATTATTTTTTGCGGTCGTCCTGCCTTAATGTCTATGGATTTAATTGAATCATTTGATGGATTATAGCGAAAAAGAGAATTGTCAGAGCCTATCCATACTGATCCGTCATCTGCAGCCATCAACGCGGAAATCTGCCTGTTGAATATTCTATTGTTCACAGCTATTACTGGTCTTTTTTCAAAGGTTTTGTGGTCAATTATCCATAATTGGTTTGATGTTCCGTAGTAAATATTGTTTTTGGTTGTTATTAGCCGGCCATCCCCATCGGGATCAATTAGGATGAAGCGGGCGTTTTCCGGATTATTGTTATCCTGTATCATTTTAAAAACGCCTCCCTCCCAGGCAGAGATCCATATGGTTCCATCATTAAACTGAGCAAATCCACTGATGTAGTTTGATAAAAGACCATTCTGCTGATTTGCAGTAATGGCATACATTTTTTCTTCTATGGGATCCCAGATGTTTATACCTCCCGCAGTTCCAATCCAGATTCTGTTTTGGTTATCTTCCATTAAAGCGTAAACATTATCGAGAAGTATTTTTTTGTTGTCAGCAGAGGTTGTTGAAAAAAAAGTTTTATGCGGGGAAGCAATATTTTCACTGCGTTTTATTACTCCATGAATCGTAGCCAACCAAATATCATTGTTTCGAGTCACCAGTATATCTTTAACCTGGTTTCCTATACGAGGATTTTCAGTTGAAAAATACTCTTCATAAAAAGTATAATATGACTGGCTAACATCTGTAACACTTACTCCATTTGATGTGATCAGCCATAATCGATTCTGCAAATCATTATAAATCTCCCAAATAACGTTGCTTGAAACCGTATGATTAATAAGTGGATCGTGATAAAAGGTCTCAATTTCTTTGGTTTTGGTGTTGAACAAATTCAGCCCAAAATCAGTTCCAAGCCACAGTGTTGAATCATTTTGCCTATAAATACACTTAATTACTTCGTTGCTCAGTTTTGTGTTTTCTGAATTGTATAGTTCAAAATCTCCATTGAATGTATTAAAAAGAGCCAGACCTGTTTCAGTTCCTATCCATAACAAGGAGTCACTATATTCAGAGAACCTTTCAATGTAACATATTAAATTGTTTTCCAATAGAGGTTTGTAATCTCCTTTGAGATTGAATTGCTTAAAAACGCCGTCTCTGTATCTGTTCAGCCCGTTGTAAGTACCAATCCAGATATCTCCGGAATCGGACTGATAAAAACTTCTTATGGTGTTATGTGAAAGGTTGCTATTGGAGGAGTTATAGTGTATGAATTTATTTTCCTGTGAGTTGTAAATCAAAATTCCACTGGCGGTTCCAATCCAAATTAATCCGGAATTGTCGCGAAAAAGTGTTCTAATAACCCTAATCGTTCCTGTGTTTATTCTTTGAACTTTATAAGTATGAATGTTTATGACATTAAGTCCATCCCAGGTTCCTATCCAGATGTGGTCATCATCCAGAAGGAGGGAGCTTATATTGTTGGATGATAATGAGGCGGGATGGTTTTCGTTCTGAAAATAGGTCATTTTATAGCCATCGAATCTGCACAAGCCTTCTTGCGTTCCTATCCAAATAAATCCATATTCATCCTGAACAATTGAGTTGGTCATATTGGAACTTAAACCGTCCTCAATGTTGAGATTAGTGAAGAACATATTTTTCTCATTTACAGATGCTTTTATGTTGCCGGAAAACAATAAAGACAACCCTAAACAGAAACAGACAAGGATAAACTTGGTGTTATTAATCACGGTTGAGTGTTTAATGTTATTATGGTTAAAAATAGTAAAATATTATGGTTTAAAATGGGTATGTAGAATTTAAACAATAAAATGTATGTTTTATGCAATGTTTTAAGTTAAAGATAAACAGGATTATAAAAGTTAATTTATGTGATTTGTAAGAAATGGACAAAACGTGGTATTAAAATGAAAAGCGTAGTTATTATTGTTTGTTTACATTTGAATTGATTTATTAAATAATATTGAAACTATGAGAAAAGCAGGAATTTTCGTGATGTTGATTTTTGGAGTTTTATCAATGGTTTTATCACAAGCATGCTCTGATGATAAAAAAAAATTGGTGGATGTTATTGATGATGAAAATGAAAATGATAATTCTTCCAAGGAATTTATGATGGGAGTTGATCTTTCTTATGTCAATCAGATAGAGGATAACGGAGGCGTTTATTTGGAGAATGGAATAGCTACAGATCCTTATGAAGTATTTAAAAAACATGGAGCCAATTATGTCCGATTAAGATTATGGCATAACCCCGACTGGGTTTTTGATTTGTATGATAATAACCCGCCTTTATATAGTGGATTTTATGATGTAATGAGAAGCATCCAGAGAGCTAAAGATGCAGGAATGTCTGTTCTTTTGGATTTTCATTATTCAGATACATGGGCAGACCCCGGACATCAGGACGTTCCAAAAGCCTGGCAAGACATTACCAGTATTGAAGTTTTGTCTGATTCTGTTTACAACTATACCTATCATATTCTGAACCGATTACATAGTAAAGGACTTTTACCGGAAATGATTCAGGTTGGAAATGAAACCAATTGTGGAATGATGTTCACCAACACAAAACCCGGATTCCCTTCATTAAATGTTTGTCAGGGTAACTGGAGCCATTTTGGACAGGTCATAAATTCTGCCATTAAAGCCATCAGAGATATAGACTCACGTGTCGGACAAGAGACCATTGTTGCTTTGCATGTTGCCGATCCGGCAACCATGCAGTGGTGGTTACCCGATGTAATCCAAAAAGGAGGCGTAATGGATTTTGATGTGATGGGGTTCTCATATTATCATATCTGGCATACTACTATAAGTTTTAACCAGATTTCCGGAGTGATTGAAGATTTAATTAATCGATTTAATAAAGATATCGTTTTGCTTGAAACAGCCTATCCTTTTACTACCGCTAACAATGACAATTATCCGAATATTTTTTACACGCAAAATGTTGTACCAGGATTTCCATACACCGTTGAAGGACAAAAGAATTTTATGATCTCTTTGGTACAAAACTTAAAAAATGCCGGAGCAATTGGAGCATTCTATTGGGAACCGGCTTGGATTACATCAGATATGAGGGACTTGTGGGGAACTGGTTCATCTTGGGAGAACTGTGCTTTTTTTAATTTTTCCGGTAACCTAACTGAGGTTGTGGAATATTTCAAATATGAATACGAATAATAAAGATATTATTTTATGAGGACATTTTTAGGATTGATTTTAACGATATCTGTTTTGTGGTCATGCAAAAATGGAGAAACCTCGCATTATTCAAATAGAGAGAATTTGTTTAATGACGGTTGGGAGTTTGTTAAAGATGTGGAAGAGGAGGATTTATGGCAGAATAGAGTGGAGTGGGAAAGTGTAAATTTACCTCATACTGCACACGTTGAGCCCTTGGTAATAAAAGGACGTCAATGGATGGGGACAAGCTATTACAGAAAAAGGTTTACAGTCCCTTCCGAACTTTTCGGAAAGCATCTTGCATTACATTTCGAAGGAGCCATGCATCTTTCAGATATCTATATTAATGGAAATAGAGTTAAGACATCGTACAGTGGTTATCTTCCTTTTTATGTAGAGTTGACCGAACATTTAAAATATGGGGAAGAAAATACAGTTCTTTTAAGAGTCAATAATGAGGATAATCCACAGGTTCCTCCCGGGAAACCTGTGGATGAGTTGGATTTCAATTATTTTAGTGGAATATATAGAAATGTATGGTTTCTCGTTAAAGATAGGCTTCATATATCAGATCCCATTGGAGCCAAACGTGTTGCCGGAGGTGGGGTTTTGGTGACTTACAGTGATGTGTCAATTGACAAGGCAACAGTGAATGTTCAGGTGGATGTAAACAACGAATACACAGAAGAAAAAAGTGCTCAGATACGTTTGAAATTGCGCAACGAAAACAACAGGATAATTAAGGATGTAACATCTGATGTTGAAATCATTTCCGCAGAGGGAAATGGGTTATTTGAATTATCATTTGATGTTGAAAATCCTGATTTATGGTCTCCCTCTTCTCCTAGTTTATATCATTTGCACGTCTCCTTAATCAAAGATAATCAATTGATTGATAAAGTTAGTGAGCGCATTGGCATCAGAACTTTCACTTTTTCGACTGATGGCTTTGAATTAAATGGTGAACCATTATTTTTGAGAGGAACAAACCGTCATCAAGAGTATCCTTATGTTGGTTATGCTATTTCGGATAATGCAAATTACCGGGATGCTTACAAAATTCGAAAAGCCGGATTTAATTTTGTGCGCCTATCACACTATCCGCATACAAAATCTTTTATAGATGCTTGTGATGAAATTGGTCTGCTTGTAATGAATGCGATTCCTGGCTGGCAGTTTTTTGGGGATGATGTTTTTTATGCCAACTCCATAAATGATGTTCGAAAAATGGTTCGTCGCGATAGAAACCATCCATCAATTGTGCTATGGGAGGCTTCTCTCAACGAGTCCGAAATGCCAAAGCAATATATTTTGGATGCTCATAATGCAGTTTATGAGGAGTTGCCATCCAGCGACCTTTATACATGCAGTTGGTATGAAGACATTTTTGATGTTTTTATTCCTGCCCGTCAACATGGTTATCCACCTCATTATTGGAATCATTATGACAAGAAACCTATTTTAATAGCAGAGTATGGAGATTGGGAGTACTATGCGCACAATGCGGGTTTCAATCAAACAGCATTTGAAGATTTAACTTCGGAGGAGCGCAATTCTCGTCAATTGAGAGGATTTGGTCAGAGAAGACTGGCTCAACAGGCTTTGAATTATCAGGAAGCTCATAATAGTAATCTTATAGGGAGTCCTGCAGGTGATGCAAATTGGTTAATGTTTGATTATAACCGCGGTTATGCTCCAGATCTGGAAGCTTCAGGAATTATGGATATATTCCGGCTACCAAAATTTGCATTTTATTTTTATAAAAGTCAGGCAGCTATTGGCGAATTTCCTCAGAAGGAGTTTAATGAGCCATTTGTATACATTGCTAACTATTATAATGACCCTTCTTTTTTAGAAGCAAAAATATACAGCAATTGCGAAGAGATTGAACTATTTGTAAATGGCCAATCCCTCGGAAGACAACTTCCCGATGAAGATGCAAACAGCACTCACCTAAATCAGCCACCATTTACGTTCATCCTTAGTAGTTTTTCTCCCGGAGAGCTAAAGGCGGTTGGATACATAAATGAAAAGGCGGTGGTTGAATCAATAAGAAGAACTCCGGGTAATCCAAAAGAGGTTAAACTTTGGATAGATGAAAGCAACCGGCCATTGACTAAAAATGTAAATGATCTTGTTTTTCTCTACGCAGCGATTGTTGATGATTATGGCGTCATCATTCCGGAAGCTGTCAATTCTGTGGAATTTAATGTGTCTGGCGATGCAAGTTTAATTGGAATGAATCCTATTGAGGCAGAGGCTGGTATTGCCACCATTTTATTACAAGCCGGACAAAAAGGAGGAGTTTTGAACTTAACTGCCACTTCCAATGGTCTTTTAAAAGGTGAACTTTCCTTGGAAGTAAGATAGATTTGAGAATTATAGAGTATTCTGTTTTTATGAATTAACCAAAAAGTCTAATGAAGCAATCAAGAAGAATTAAATTAAAGTGGCTGGGACTGCTATTTCTTTTATGGGGAGTTGTTTTCCCTGTTATATCCCAGCAACGTACCGTTACTGGTTTGGTGGTTGATTCTCAATCTGGAGAATCAATTCCCGGAGCTACAGTGATGGTTCAGGGCACCCAACGAGGAACCGTAACCTCTACAGATGGAGACTTTTCTATTTTGGCTACCAATGAAGATGTTTTGAGAATATCTTATATTGGTTATGAATCTCGTTTTGTGAGTGTTGGAGAGAGATCCCATCTGATAATTGAATTGAAACTCGAAACTTTTAGTTTCGATGAAGTGGTGGTCATTGGATATGGCCAGGTAAGAAGGGACGATGCAACCGGGGCATTGGTTTCTGTGAGTTCCCGGGACTTTAACCGGGGAGCCATTACATCACCTCAGGAGTTAATTGCCGGTCGGGTTTCAGGTGTGCAAATCACCAGCGCCGGGGGAGCTCCTGGAAGTGGTGCGGCCATTCGAATCAGAGGGGGATCATCACTATCGGCAAGCAATGAGCCTTTGATCGTAATTGATGGGGTTCCCGTTGACAATGATGGCGTTTCAGGAATGCGAAATCCTCTTAGCACCATTAACCCAAGTGATATTGAGAGTTTCACAGTCTTGAAAGATGCTTCTGCAACCGCTATCTATGGATCAAGAGCTTCAAATGGTGTGATTATTATTACAACACGCTCAGGCCAACATGGCAAAATTCGTTTTAACTATGATGCCAATGTTTCAGTTGGAATAAAAACCAATCAAATTGAAGTGTTTGATGCTGAGGAATATCGCCAGGTTATTTATGATCGGTTTGGGGAGAATTCCAATGCTGCAAACCTTCTTGGAAATTCCAGGACTAACTGGCAGGATGAGATTTTTCAGACAGCAATTGGTCATGACCATAACTTTAGCATGGCAGGAGCATATATGGATGTTCCATATCGTTTCTCTGTTGGTTATTCCGATCAGTCAGGTTTGTTAAAAACCTCAGACATGAAACGCTATACAGCCTCAATGAACCTCACTCCAACTTTTTTTGACGATCATCTTAAAGTTACTTTAAGTTTGAGAGGAATGTTTAACGAAAATCGTTTTGCACCTACCGGTGCAATTGGAAACGCAATTTTATACGATCCTACCAAACCTGTTTTCGATGAGAATAGTCCTTACGGAGGTTATACAACCTGGATGGATGGAGACAGACCTGCTTCTTTTTCTCCCGTCAACCCTGTTGCACAACTAAATCAAAGAGACGACACTTCAGAGGTGTTTCGTAGCATTGGTAGCGCAAAGTTTGATTATCGATTCCATTTTTTACCTGAATTGGTCGCAACGCTAAATTTGGGGTATGATTATTCCAATACCGATGGGACTGTAGTAATCCCGGAAAATGCAGCTTTTGCATACAGGAGAGCCGCAGACGGAACAGACATCAGCGGAGAACATCGTGTGTATACCCAGGACAGAAAGAATCAGTTATTAGATTTTTATCTGAATTACAATCGTGATTTACCAACCATTCAAAGTCGTATTGATCTAATGGGTGGTTATTCATGGCAGCATTTTTGGCGTGAAGATTATGTACATGCTACCAGCATTAACAGGCAATACCTTATTGCTCCCGAAAGAACCATTCCAACGGAGAATTATCTTGTATCTTTCTTTGGACGTATGAACTATTCTTTGATGGAAAGATATTTGTTAACGCTAACAGTGAGACATGATGGGACTTCTCGTTTCTCTAAGGATAATCGTTTTGGAACTTTCCCTTCATTGGCTGCTGCCTGGAGAATTAATCAGGAATCTTTTCTACAAAACTCTTCAGTAGTTTCAAATCTTCGTTTGAGATTGGGATATGGAGTTACAGGTCAGCAATATATTACCAGCGATAACTATCCATACCTGGCAAGATACAGTTTAAGCCAGTCAACTGCCCGTTATCGGTTCGGAGACGATTGGGTTACCATGGCACGTCCATCTGGATATGATGCAAATTTGAAATGGGAAGAAACTACCACATACAATGTGGGGGTTGACTTTGGTTTTTACAATGAAAGAATCAACGGTTCTATTGAACTCTATCATCGGGAGACAACTGATTTAATCAATGAAATTCCTGTGGCTGCCGGAACCAATTTTACAAATATCCTTTTAACAAATGTGGGTAGTCTCGAAAATCGTGGGGTAGAGTTTAATCTGAATCTGCGTCCGGTTGTTACCAGCGACCTGTTTTGGGAGACAGGGTTCAACTTTACTTATAACAAGAATGAAATTACAAAACTTACTGTTGTCGATGATCCCGGATATCAGGGCGCATATACCGGAGTAATTTCCGGTGGAACTGGAAATTATGCCAAAATCCACAGCGTAGGCAAGCCAGCTAATTCATTTTTTGTCTATCAGCAGGTATATGATGAAAATAAGATGCCGATTGCAGGCCTTTACGGTGATCGCAACGGGGATGGCGAAATTACCATAGATGATCGATATCATTTCCATTCCTCAGCACCAAAATTCCTGCTTGGTTTATCTTCAAGAGTTGAATATAAGGATTGGGATTTTTCTTTTGCAGGAAGAGCAAGCATTGGAAACTTTGTTTACAACGATTTTGCTGCCAGCAATGCCAATTACAGGTACACATATAGCAATACCTACATTCAGAATTTACCCAAAAGTGTACTGGATACCAATTTTGAATCACAAGAATTATTATCTGATTTCTATGTAAGAGATGCCTCTTTTTTCAGAATGGATAACATCTCGCTTGGATACCGTTTTGCAGATTTGATAAATCAGAATTCAAGCCTGCGACTATCAATTACGGTACAGAATGTTTTTGTAATTACCGATTATGAAGGGTTGGATCCTGAGGTTTTTAATGGAATGGACATAAATGTTTACCCCCGACCAACCACATTCTTGTTGGGTGTAAACCTGGAATTTTAAAACCATGTTAGTATGAAGAATTATAATTATATAGCAGCATTGTTGTTTGGCGGAATTTTATTGTTTAATTCCTGCATAAACGACTTGGATACCGTTCCTCTGGATGAGAATGTTATCACTTCTTTTACAATTTATGAAGATCCCGCTGCCTATCGGAACGTGTTAGCGAAAATCTATGGAGGGTTATCATTAACCGGGCAGGTAGGTCCCGATGGAGATCAGGATGTATTGGGAATTGACGAAGGAACTTCCAGTTATCTGAGAACATATTGGTATATGCAGGATGGAACTACCGAGATGGCTTTATGGATTTGGAATGATCCGGGAATTCCTGAACTCCAAACGAATTCATGGACTCCTTCCAATGAAATTAATATGGGAATGTATTCAAGAATTTTTTATCAGATTACACTTGCAAATGAATTCATTCGAGAATCAGCACCCGGCAGGCTTCAGGATAGAGGCTTTAATCAGACCCAGCAAAACGAAATAGCTCTTTACAGAGCGGAGGCACGTTTTTTAAGAGCTCTTAGCTATTACCATGCAATGGATTTTTATAGAAGTGTCCCCTTTGTAACAGAAGACGATTTGGTAGGTGCTTTTTTACCTGATCAAATTTCAACTCAGGATTTATTTGATTACATCGAATCTGAATTGCTTGAGCTTGAAGATTTACTGGTTGAGCCACTGCAAAATGTCTATGGCAGAATAGATAAAGCTGCGGTGTGGATGTTGTTGGCCAAACTTTACCTGAATGCTGAAGTTTATATCGGAACGGCGAAATATACAGAAACCATTACTTACGCCAAGAAGGTAATAGACTCCCCTTACGAGTTGGAATCAAATTATGAGAGACTTTTTATGGCTGATAACGATCAGGCGAAGGGAATAATTTTCCCTGTTGTGGCAGACGGTATTAATGCTCAAACATGGGGTGGAGTTACAATGATAGCATGTTCATCATGGGCTTCGGATATGAACGCACAAGCATTTGGGATTAATCCCTGGGGAGGTAATAGAGCACGACGTCAATTAATTGAGAAATTTCCCGATTACTCAGGAGAAACAGATCAAAGAGCAATGTTCTTTACTCAGGATAGAATTATGTCTGCCGAAGTCATAGCTGAATTCAGCAACGGATTTTCTGTGATGAAGTATAAGAACATCGACATCAACGGAATTCCAGGATCCAATATTGAGCATTTAGATATTGATTTCCCTTTGTTTCGAATCGCAGATGCATATCTGATGTTGGCAGAAGCAGTTCTCAGAGGCGGCTCCGGTGCCTCTTCCTCCGATGCTCTTGCTGCTGTTAATGCTATTCGAGACCGAGCTTTCGGTGATGAATCAGGACGAATTTTGGCTTCTGAATTGACTCTTGAATTCATTCTTGACGAAAGAGCACGTGAATTCTATTGGGAAGCTTACCGAAGAACCGATCTGGTTAGATTTGGTAAATACACCAGTGCAGATTATTTATGGGAGTGGAAAGGTGGAATCTATGAGGGACGTGAGTTGCCAAATCATTTCAATTGGTTTCCAATTCCAGCTTCTGACATGGCTGCAAATCCCAATCTGAGACAATCAGGATATTAACATTTGAATTCAAACAATAAGCTCATGAAGTATAAAGTATTATCTATAGCATTGTTAACCTTTGTGTTAACATCATGTTACGATCGTGAGTATTTTCAGCTTGCCGAAACAGTCCAACCTGTTCTTTCAAGCAGTGAAAGTATTTCTGATGTCGTAATTGAGGAAGATGCACTTGACCAGAATTTTACCGTATTTAGCTGGACAGCCGCTAGTTTCGGCGATGGCTTGCCCGATGCCGAATATGCATTAAGGATGGATTTGGCAGGAAATAATTTTCAAAACCCAATTTCATTGGGCAGGACAAAATCCTTAAGTATTTCTGTTTTAAACTCTCGTATGAACCAGAATTTGCTTTCAATCGGCATAGAGCCTGGAAATCCTGCCAGTATAGAGTTTCAGTTACATGCATCCATAAATCCTGATGTGTCAACAATCTCAAATATTGTAACTTCAACCGTAACTCCTTTGGAGGTTGTAATTGAATATCCCACGATTTATCTCGCGGGTGATCATAATGGTTGGAGTTTTAACGATCAGCTCTACTCCATGCGTAGTGACGAAATATATGAAGGCTTCATATATATGGACAATGGAGATAATTGGATTGGTTTTAAAATGTCATATGAACCTGATTGGATTGAAGATCTTGTAATTGGTGATCCTGATGATAGCGGTACCTCGGGAACTTTGCAAGTTGGTAATTGGGGTGGAAGTAATATTTATGCCACCGAAGGACCGGGTTATTACCGAATCAGAGCCAATCTTGTAAACAATACCATCTCTATTTTGAAAACAGAATGGGCAATTACAGGAGATTTTAATGGTTGGTCTTTTACGCCTTTGGTTTATGATACCGATGACAAGGTTTGGTCTGCAACAATTGATATGACAGCAGGTGGATTTAAATTTATTGCAAACGAAGATTGGTCTTTGGTCTTTGGTGATGATGATTTAAACGGTGTTCTCGATCCCGGACGTGACGACAATAACATTCAGATCACTGAAGATGGGAACTACACCATTATCATGGATTTAAGCGGAGCACCTTATGTTTATTCAATTGTAAAGAATTAGATTTTTGATTTTTATGTGTGTGGTGATACCTCCATTTGGAGGGCAGTTGGCAGCATTGCTGCCAACTGCTTAAATTCTGCTTCTCCAAAATTTGGAGTGAGATTTATTATAAACAGTTTATTCATTTACAATGCGAAGAATTATTTTAGCTATTATAGGTTTACTTACAACATTTTGTTTGGTGGGAAATGAGGCAAATATTAATCGTTCCTATGTTGACGACGAGGGTGTTTTAAGATGGAGTGCCGATGACAGTGAAATCACGGGATTTGGAGTGAATTACTCACTTCCCTTTGCTCACGCCTACCGCATGGCAAATAGATTAGGGATTACACACGAAGAGGCCATTAAACAAGATGTTTACCATTTTGCCCGACTTGGATTGGATTTATACAGAGTACATATTTGGGATGTTGAAATTTCTGATGTGGAAGGAAATCTATTGCAAAATGAGCATCTTAGATTATTTGATTTTGCAGTTTCCGAAATGAAAAAGCGGGGAATGAAATTCGTCATTACGCCCATCGCTTTTTGGGGTAATGGGTGGCCAGAACCCGATTTTGATACCCCAGGCTTTGCCACAAAATATGGGAAGGAGGGATGTTTAACTCACCCGGACGCAATAAAAGCACAAGAAAACTATTTGTATCAGTTTTTAAATCACATAAACCCCTACACAGGATTAGCTTATAAAGACGATCCTGACATTATAGCTTTTGAAGTTAGCAATGAACCGCACCACGATGGAACGGTAGATGAGGTTATCAATTATATAAACCGATTGGTTGGTTCTATGCGAAAAACAGGAACCCAAACACCTATTTTCTACAACATGAGTCATAGCATTCATCTTGTGGATGCCTATTTGAATGCCGACGTTCAGGGAGGCACTTTTCAATGGTATCCGGCTGGTCTTGTCGCAAATCGCCAAATTAACGGCAATTTTCTGCCGCATGTTGGAGAGTATTATATTCCATTTGCAGATCATCCTCTGTTTAAAAAAATGGCAAAAATCGTTTATGAGTTTGATCCTGCCGATGTTGGAGGGAATTACATGTATCCTGCAATGGCTCGCAGTTTTCGTGAGGCTGGCATCCAGTTAGCCACACATTTCGATTATGATGCCATGTTTTTGGCTCCTTATAATACCAACTACGGTACTCACTATATGTCATTGCCTTATGCGCCTCAAAAAGCTTTAAGCCTGAAAATTGCTTCAGCCGTATTTCACGAAGTTCCAAGATATTCCAATTACGGTGGCTATCCTAATAATAACCATTTTGAAGATTTCAGAATTGATTATGAAAACGATTTGGTGGAGTGGGTTACCAATGAGACTTTTCTTTATTCAAATAATACAACTTCAACACCTGATAATCCTGCTCTCCTAAAAAAAATTGCCGGATACGGTAATTCTCCTTTGATTAATTATGATGGTAAAGGTGCCTATTTTCTTGACAGAATTGGTAAAGACTCATGGAGATTAGAAGTGATGCCTGATGCGCATTGGATTGATGATCCCTATGGTAGGGTTAGTTTAGAAAACCAGGTGGCGGCTGTTAGTTATAACATTCGAGAAATGAAGGTGGATTTGTCGTGCCTGGGAACAGATTTTACCATAGCGGCCATAAATGATGGCAATGATTATAATACCGAAGCAAAAGAAGGGACATTTGCAATTGTTCCCGGCGTTTTTATTCTTCAGAATAAAAACAGTGTTCTGGAATTTTCTCCCTATCAAACATTAGGCAATATCCGCATGAACGAGTTTGTAGCACCTGAAGCCGATTTGTCTGAGATCATGATAAAAAACAATACCGTATCTCAGGCTTGCGCAGGAACTAGAACATCGATTCATTTCGAGGTAATATCTCCTGAACCCCCACAAAAAGTGGAAGTTATTATGTACGGAAACGGAGGCAGCTCGAGATCTGAGGCTGTTTATATGGGAGCAGATATTTACAAAGTTGATATATATAAAAATCATCTGGTTCATGGAATATTAAACTATTACATCGTATTAACTTTTAATGAGAAAATTAAAAGCTTTCCTGCTGGTTTGGAAGGACAACCAGGCGATTGGGACTTTTATGATCACTCGTTGTATACCATTAAATTTATTCCTGATGGAGAGCCTGTTCTTGTTTGGTCTGCCTTAGATGATTGGAGCGAAACTCTACGCATCTGGCACCCGGGAGTTTCACTAAAGCCATTGGGAAATAGAAATGCTGCGTTGCATTTGAAAATGGATGAATTACCGGATCGCAATTTGAAAAAGGGAAGCCGAAAAGATTATTCATTCAAATTCTTCTTCGGTGATTTGTTGTCAGGCAGGAGTTCCCGAATTGCAAATTCAAAAAATTTGGTATTGAAGGCATATACCCAATTAAACGATTCTCAGCCAATTATTGTGGGATTGGTTGATGTCAATGGTATTGCTTATTCTGTTGAAGTGGATATCATCCCAGGAAAGTTAATTTATAATATTTCGTTGGACAGTTTGATTCAATCAGAATTTGCTGTCACGCCTGGAGCATATCCCGAATATCTGCCACATTTTCAATCCTCAGAATATCAATTTCAGTTCAAACCGGAAAAGGTGGAATCTGTTCAGGTCTCTATACGTCAAGGTAAACTTGATGAAGTGGATTTATGGATTGAATCCATCTGGATGGAGTAAATGGCTGGAAGCCAGTTGTAAAAAATGAATAAGTAATCTCTGTTTTTAATCATTCAAACAAAAAAAATGCGTCAGTTTATATACATTTCATTATTGTTATTAATCTCCGGATTTGTTTCAGCACAAACATTTTATAGAGGCAATGATCTTTCATATGTTAATCAAATGGAGGATTGTGGTGCTGTTTTTAAGGAAGATGGAATACCCAAAGACCCTTTCCGGATTTTTGCTGATCAGGGAACCAACTTGGTTCGTGTACGTCTTTGGCATAATCCTGATTGGCAAAACCGGTTGTCGCAACCCGAAGGGGTAAAATCGCAATACAGCGATTTTGAGGATGTAAAACTCACCATTATGCGTGCAAAGGCTGAGGGAATGAAGGTTATGCTCGATTTTCATTTGTCCGATTTTTGGGCCGATCCGGGACAACAATTAATCCCGTCGGCATGGCTTAGTGTAGCAAACAATGTTGATTTGTTGGCCGATTCGGTTTATAATTATGTTTCAAAGGTTTTGTTGGCTTTGGATGAAGATGATTTAATGCCTGAAATTGTTAAAATTGGAAATGAAAATAACGCCGGTATTTTACGTCATACCACGTTGTCGGATAATTTTCAGGTATCAGGTTCGGTTTCTGATAATTGGTCGCGTCATGCCAGGCTCTTTAATGCAGGCATCCGAGCCGTGAGAGATGTTGGTGCTGATGCTTCAGTCAATCCCCGGGTTGCACTGCATTTTTCCAACATCCGAAATTCAATAAACTGGTATCAGCGACTGATAGATAACGGCGTAACTGATTTTGATATCATTGGCTTGTCTTATTATTACGCCTGGCATGGATTTAGCATAGCCGATCTTGGTAATACCATCAGGTCCATGCGAAATCGATGGTCCCAATACGATGTGATGGTAGTTGAAACCGGATATTTATGGACTACTGAAAATTTTGATAGTCTGGGTAACATCATTAACACTCCCGACCCTGAATACCTTCCTGTTACTCCATTAAAACAACTTGAGTACATGGTGGATTATACCCGTGAGGTTAAACGTTCAGGAGGGATAGGAGTCATTTTCTGGGAGCCTGCATGGGTATCCACTCCCTGCAGAACGCCATGGGGAGTTGGTTCTTCTCATGACCATGTGGTGTTTTTCGATCCTTTAGAAAATAATTTCATGGAGAATGGGGGCGGTCGATGGACCAATGCTGAATTTTATGAAAATGTATCAAATTCCCGTAAAGTAACATTTAAGGTAGATATGGAGGAACGAGATACCGAAGGAGGCGTTTATTTATCGGGAAGCTGGGGCAATGGGGAACTTCTAAAAATGGAAAGTTTGGGAAATAATGTTTTCTGGACATTTGCTTATTTACCTGTGGGGAGTGAAGGAGGTTATTTCTTTGTAGATGGAAATGATATCAGTAATCGTGAGACGATTCCTGAAGGTTGTGCAAATTGGGAAGGTATTGACCGCAAATATCAAGTTGGCAATAGTAATGTTATTTATGAATTTGTTTTTGGCTCCTGTGCTGTAATCACCAAAATTAATCCTACTGTTACCTTTATGGTTGATATGAGCGGGCAGGATGTGTCACGGGGAGTTTTTATTACGGGAGAAATAACTCAGCCGGAATGGACCATAGAGGAAATGTCTCATTTAGGTGATGGAATCTATTCCTGGACTACCCAATTAACCCCGGGTGATGATGTACTTGCATACTATTTCATGACCAACAGCAATTGGGATAATCTAAGTGCTTACAGAGAAGTTGTTCCGGCCGAATGTCATGGAAAGTGGAGTGATCGAGGTATCGTTGTGGGTAGAAATGACACCATAGTCAGAAATGTTTGGAGCAGTTGTGAAACGTTTGGTTTAACATCTGCTGCTGAATTAAATCAGATTAATGATCAATTAGCCATTGTAACCAATTCGGGAAACTTTAAAGAAATTCACATTCACCTGCAATCATTACATCCATATTTTGACATAGTAGTGTATAACAGTCTGGGAACAAAACTTTATAAAAGAAAAGTATATGATGGAATTGTTGATGTTCATGTTGCAATAAACTCTTCAGGATTACATTTTGTACATGTGTCGAACGGAATTAACACCGAGGTACACAAGGTGATTTTGCGTTGATTTATACATCCCTTTATATTAATTTATTTTAACCTAAAATTATTGTCTTATGAAAAATCTTTACTCCACATTTAGTTGGAAATCAGTATTCACGACTCTATGTATTGCCTTTTTAACTTTATCTGTTAGTGCAACAACTACTGTTACTTTAAGGGTTGATATGACTGGTCAAGATGTTTCTGAAGCTTTTGTTAGCGGTACTTTTACCGACAATGGTGGTTGGTCCATACTGCCAATGACAAGAGAAGGAGAGACCGATGTGTATTTTATTGAACTGGAACTAACACCTGGCGTGCTTGAAACTTACTATTTTTTAAGTGCCAATGACTGGAACTCACGTGAGAGTGTTCCTGAAGCTTGCTGGACAGGAGAATGGGATAACCATAGAGGTTTTACTGTTCCTGATGAACCTGAAACATACGGATATATGTTTGGTGGATGCGATCCTGTTGGATCAGAAGCTCCAGATCCTGTCGTAAAATTTGATATAACATTTAGAGTTGATATGACTGGACAGGATATATCTAATGGGGTGTTTGTTACCGGCAACTTTACGGCACCTGGTGGTGGCGATTGGTATTTTGTTGAGCTGGATCAGGAAGGAGAAACGGATATATTCATTACCACTGTATCACTGCCAGAAGGAAGTTATACTTATGCGTTCTGGCGAAACAACAACTGGGAGGAAGTATATCGTGAAACGGTACCTGAAGAATGTGCACTTTCTGGAACTGTCTTTGACTGGGATACGGATCGCTTGTTAGTGGTAACAGACTCAGATAAAACTGTAGAGGTTTTATTCGGAAGTTGCGACCCAATTGGAACACCTGTGTCTATAAAAAATAGAAAAGTTCTAAATGTGGAATTATATCCTGTTCCGGCAAGTGAGTTTTTGAATATAGCATGGACGGGTGCGCATGGTTCTGCCATCGTTACCATTTATAATGTAAATGGAGAAAAAGTTGTTTCTCAAATTAATTCCTTTTCAGGTGATGGGATTTTATTGAATGTTTCAACACTTCCAGTCGGTGTTTATCTTGTTGAAATAGAATTGGATGACCAACGAGTAGTAAAGAGGATTACCATAAAGTAATTCATATTCAATTATTGATGTGAGATATTGATGGTTAATTTTAAAACAAACTGATAATAATAGATTATAATCTATTATTATCAGTTTGTTATGTTTTTGGTGACTGGGATGTTTCTTTGTTTTAAAAATTGCATTTGTTAGATTGCAATCTGATTTTGTGAAGTATTTAATGTTTTAAAACATTTTTAACATATTTGCGGTTTCGGATTATTATGTCTTTTTTTGTGATGGGTTTTCAAGGATTCCAAATCGCTTAATTAATATTGTTATTCTTCTTTTATGAAAAGTATCTGGTTGCTATATGTAGGGTTGAGTTTTATTGGCATTGCAATTGTTTTAAGGGTGTTGGCGTTTGATACTACTTTAACAAGTGTCTTATTCTCTGTTGGCGGGCTTATTAAAATATTATACCTTTTTTTTATGTACCGGGAAGCTAAATTGTGGCCTGGTAAAGAGATGTTATTAATTCTTGCCGGAATTACATTGATAATAGCAGGGGCTCAATTGAGAGGAAATCTTACACAAGGTATTATGGCATTGCCTATCACCATCGCCGGAATAGCGTTTAAAATTTCATTTATTGTCGTTGCAGTTAGAAAAGTACGTGCTGCAAGAGTAAAATTAAACGATACCGGTCAGTAATAAAAAACATCCGAAAGAATCTAATTTTGTAGGTTCATTCGGATGCGTATTAAGAGACTGTTTATATTTATATATAATCTGTTTTAAAGATTTTTATCCCGATTCTATCGGGACAGAACGATAGACATAAACGGAAAATAAGATCTATCTAATCATCTATATCAACTACTCTATCTGTCTAGAATCTAATCCCGATTTTATCGGGATGCATCTATAACATGTTTTCGAAACTAAATTTAAACAGCTACTAAATCTTCAATATAAGCTAATTAGTCTCTTAGTTTTTGATATCGGTTATAGGTGAATAAATCAATGGCTCTTCTAATTGATCCAGAGTCTTTCGCAGATATTCTTTAAACTCCTGTAAGGTTGTAATTCCATCAGGTTCCTGTTCCCATGCGGCCAAAAAGTAGTATTCAACTTCTTTTAATGGTTTTTCAAATACCACAAGATGACTTAATGCATCACGGGTTACTCTGCCGTTCTGGCTTGAAGGGTACAAAACAGCAAGCCCCATATCATCTCCGGCCAAACTTTGTTGTCCCCATGATGCTATGGCCTTCCATTCGCCATTCTCGCTACTCACTTCGAACATGTCGATTCCATTTTCAATAATGAATCCGGTACAAACATTCTCCTGAGGATTTTCAAATTTCAGAAACTCACGGGTCATTCTGCTATCGGCGTCAATGGTTTTCAATGAAATCAGATTGTTTTTAGTGTCGCCGGTTTCCCATCCATAATACCACAATTTAACCTGTGAGCGAATCAAGCCATCGGCTTCAATTTTGCACATCACGCTGTCGGTGGTTTCAACTCGTATGGCCTTTTCGCCATCAAACCAACCGATGGAACCTATTCCCAATGATCTTCCTACTTTCAAAACATCCATACCCCAATCATCCATGTGATGGTACGATTCAAATCCATCTACTCCAACATCCTGTAAAACCATATCTGTTACTTTCTTGCCAAAGACATCATTGGCATTTCTCCAGTCCAGATACATTCTGTATCCAACCCTGTCAGACTCCCATCCTGGACCTTCATATTTTATAAAATAGGTATGGTCGGTGAATCCGTCGGGAACTCTTAAAGAATCAAATCTGAAAAAGTTGCCACCACCACGGTATCTGCCATCACGCCAATTCCCGGTTGTTCGATGCCAAAGCTCGGCTTGGGTTTTTTTCTCAAAGTCGATGATCGCATCTTCTGGCGCTTCAAAAACCGAAACAATGACACTACTACCTGCCGGAATGTTTGATTGAAAAACCGCTACATTCGTTATTCCATCAGCATTATTGTCTGATAGTTCAAATGGACTAAGTTCGTCATTGATTTTTGCGAAAAGCATCCCAGTGGAATTCGTCAGAACCCTTTTTTGATCAGGGGTGAGGATTATTTCATGCACTCCGGAAATGGAACTTTTCGATGGGTTTTCAACTTCAAAGTAGAACAACTGGTTACTCTTTCGTATTAATTGATTTTCCGACGAATGAGAACAACTTGCAACAAACAATGCCGCAAGAAAAAATAGGAAAAGTTTTTTCATAGTTGGATAATTTAGTGATGATTATGATTCAATCTATATTTGGTTCTTAGCATGATAAGTAGTCGCTTTATCATGGTTGACTCCGCAAGTTGACTGCTTTTTTTATCATTAGATTTTGTAACTGTTTAAATTTTGTTTCTTTAGAATTCAATAGATGATAGATCTATTGAATTTAGACAGATAGAATAGATTAGAAAGATGATTAGACACAACTTGGTCTCTATTTTGTCTTGTCTATCGGTCTAAAAATCTATTATCTAGAGATCTTTTTTATCAATTCAATATAAATTTAATCAGTCTCTTAAACTATTCTGATGATCGATTTCCATGAGTTTTTGATGAGTCTGAAACGAGTCTGTTCAGCTCGTTCAGCTCCTTTGTAGTCAGGTTTCTCCATTTTCCCACAGGTAAATCCAGTTGAATGTTCATAATTCTTACTCTTTTCAGCGCAGTTACATTGTAACCTAAGTATTCGCACATTCTTCTGATTTGCCGGTTTAGCCCCTGGGTAAGGATGATTTTAAACGATTGAGAATTAATTTGCTCTACATAACACTTTCGTGTTATGGTATCCAAAATAGGCACACCTTCGCTCATTCGTCTTAAAAACTCCCTGGTTATGGGCTTATTAACTGTAACAACGTATTCTTTCTCGTGATTATTGCGGGCACGCAATATTTTGTTTACAATATCGCCATCGCTCGTTAAAAGAATTAGGCCCTGGCTGGGTTTATCAAGCCGTCCGATGGGGAAAATCCTTTGCGGATGCTTAATGAAATCGACTATGTTGTTTTTTTCTCGCTTTGTATCGGTGGTGCAGACAATTCCTATGGGTTTATTAAATGCAATATACACAT
This sequence comes from Alkalitalea saponilacus, assembly GCF_900168165.1. Taxonomy (GTDB): domain Bacteria; phylum Bacteroidota; class Bacteroidia; order Bacteroidales; family Marinilabiliaceae; genus Natronoflexus; species Natronoflexus saponilacus. The sequence continues at coordinate 87,759 of NZ_FUYV01000014.1, read as the reverse complement.
GCTTCTTTCCCGAATCGGTGATAAGTTTGCCATTAACCCTCACTTCATCACCGGGGTTAACTTTGGTTCCCTTTTCCGGAACTTTCCCGTTTATGGTTATTCTTCCTGCTTCAATAAGTTCATCGGCTTTCCGTCGGGAACAAAAGCCTGTTTCGCTCAGATATTTATTTATTCTTACTGGTTCCAAAATTGACATTTATGTTTATTTACAAGTTGTTGAGCCGAGTTTGTCAAAGGCAAAAATATACTTAAAATTCTTTTGTCTGAATATTTGGCAAAATTACTAATTTTCCTGTAGCTTTGGGTTGGTTTGCAAATGATAGTGATATAGCCAAAAATCGAATTACTTCTTTTTTTGTAACCTCCTTGTTATCCTGGCGTACCAATTAAAGTTATTGAGAGATAAGAATTGTGTTTAGAAATTATTGGATTTATTTATTGTATGAGTAAGAGAATTGAGTTTCCGGTGCTGAAGGTTCTATCCGTTTCCACATCAGTGATTGCCATAGTTTTAGTCTTTAATCTTTTTGTTCAGTCCTCGCCTCCGGTTAATATGCCAATTGGAGATGATGTTGAACTGAGTCTTTTTAAACAGAACTACAGTATTCATGCTTTGCCCATTCCGGACTCCCTCTATCTTGCAGGAGAGCGCGTTCCTTTGGAACGCTCTTACGTAAGAGAGAGTTACGACAGGGAGTTGCTTGTGAATACCTATTGGCAATCGCAAACATTGCTATTAATTAAAAGAGCCAACCGCTATTTCCCGGTCATCGAACCAATACTCGAAGCGGAAGGTGTGCCCGATGATTTTAAATACCTGGCGTTAATAGAGAGTGGCTTTCTTGAGCGTGCTGTATCTCCTGCCGGCGCAGTGGGTATTTGGCAGTTTTTGGCCGGCACAGCCCGTGATTACGGGCTGGAAGTAAACCGGGAAGTGGATGAGCGTTATCATCTTGAAAAAAGCACTGTTGCTGCTGCACGGTACTTGAAAGATTCCTATAAGCGATTTGATTCATGGACACTGGCGGCAGCAGCTTACAATGCCGGAAACCGTGGAATCACCAGACAAATGACTCGCCAAAAAGCCGATTGTTATTATGATCTTTTACTGGTTGAAGAAACAGCCCGCTACGTTTTTCGGATTCTTGCCATTAAAGAGATTTTGTCAAAACCACACGAGTTTGGTTTTCATTTGGGTGAAGATGATTTATATTATCCCATTGAGACTTATGACTTTGAAGTGAATGGAGCAATCGCCGATTTTGCCGATTTTGCCAAAGAACATAATACCACATATAAAGAACTTAAAGATTTAAACCCCTGGTTAAGAGAGACTTTTCTCACCAACAGTTCAGGCAAAAAATATACACTAAAACTTCCAAAGCCGGGTGCATTTATTTTTGGAGTTTTGGAGGAGTAAACTTTCTCTGGGTGCAGGTATGTTTATTGATGCAGGCTCGCCCTTTATAGCGATGCTGATGCCAATGATTATTCGCAATAATTAATCCTCTTATTTTCCCGATATCCCTGAAAACCTTAATAACCCAAAATATGCAGCCGAGAAAGAAAACCTTTGATGAGATTTACGAGACGCTTGTTCCTGTATTGGATTCATTAGAGGAGGTAAGAAAAAAAAGATTTAAAAAATATCGGTTATTTATAATTTTGAGTATTGTATCAATTGGTCTTTTTATAATTGGGTTATTGTGTGAAATATATTTATTTATCTTCTTTTTAACATTGCCAGTTCTATTTATCAGGCTTTATATTGAAGACATGGATGCAGCAGTAAAGGAATTGCGACCCAGATTTAAAAATGAGATAGTATTGAGATTATTGGAATACTTTTATGATGATTTAAGGTATGTTCCAAATCAGAGAGTAAATATTAACCTTCTTCGAAAAAGCCTGCTCTTTAGAAAATATGTGTATTGGCATTCTGGTGAAGACTTTGTTAGTTGTAAAGTGAACAATATTGATGTATGTTTTTCAGAAATTAAGGCATATAATTTAAACGATCAAAGTCCAATTTTTAAAGGTGTTTTTGTCGCTGTAATGTTCAATAAGAAATTTAGTACAAAAACAGTTGTGATAAATCGCCGTGAAAGAACATTATTTAGAAAGGCTCGATTAAATTTATTTAAGGCGATGGATAATGCTGCTTATATCAAGCTGGAAAATATTGAGTTTAATAACAAGTTTCTGGTAATTGGAGAAGATCAAATTGATGCACGCTATAAGCTTACTCCCGCACTTATGGAAAGAATGTTGCACTATAAGAAAAAACTTAACACCCCTGTCTCTTTCTCTTTTATAGATAATTATGTTTATGTGGCAATCCCTTCTGGCGTTAATCTTTTTGAACCAAGAATCCTAAGTCCAATAAATGATAGACAGTTTATAGAGCATGATTACATTTATCTTGATCTCTTAACAGGCATCGTAAAAGATTTAGATTTGAATACGCGAATTTGGGCATAAGTGTGGGCATCATTATTATTCTTGTTCTTCCATAAAACACTTTCACATAAAACAAAAAACGCTTTAAAATCCTTATCTTTGCAGATTGATTTTTTTAGACGAACAAAATATGCAAAAGGACGGATCTGCAGTATCTCAAACAGTTGTACCCGACGCTGATAGAATAGATGTATTAGGTGCCAGGGTGCACAATCTCAAAAATATAGATGTTTCAATTCCACGCAACGAACTGGTCGTAATTACCGGTTTAAGTGGAAGCGGTAAATCATCCCTTGCATTTGATACCATATATGCAGAAGGTCAGCGTCGCTACATCGAAACCTTTTCGGCCTATGCACGCCAGTTTCTTGGTGGCATGGAAAGGCCGGATGTGGATAAAATTACCGGTTTGAGTCCGGTAATCTCCATTGAACAAAAAACCACAGGTAAAAATCCACGCTCCACCGTCGGCACCATAACGGAAATCTATGATTTCCTTAGGCTTTTGTATGCCAGGGCAGGGGAGGCTTTTTCGCATTTATCGGGAGAGAAAATGGTGAAATACACCGATCAGCAAATTCTTGATTTAATATTATCAAAGTTTGAAGGGAAAAATGTTTACATCCTTTCACCCATGGTGAAAGGCCGCAAGGGGCATTACAAAGAGCTGTTTGAGCAGATTCGGAAAAAAGGTTTTCTGCACGTTAGAGTCGATGGCGAAATCAAAGAGATTCGCCATGGAATGAAGGTTGATCGCTACAAAAACCACTTCATAGAAGTGGTTGTGGATAAGCTCAGGGTTGAGCCGAAAGACCGCAAGCGCCTGGAAGAATCGGTAAAACTGGCCATGAAACAAGGTCGTAATACCATGATGGTGGTAGAGAAAGACGGGGAGGAGCCCCGTTATTTCAGCCGATTATTGATGTGTCCTGTTACCGGGATCGCTTATAACGAGCCTGCACCGCACTCGTTCTCCTTCAATTCCCCGCAAGGAGCCTGTTCAAAATGTAAAGGATTGGGCATGGTGGATGAAGCAGATATGCAGAAAATCATTCCCGACCCCAAATTGAGTATCTATCGTGGAGGAATTGACGCATTGGGTAAATACAGAAACTCTTTAATATTCTGGCAATTGGAGGCCATAGCCGAAAAATATGACTTTACCCTTAAAACATCCATTGAAAACATACCGGAAGATGGCCTGGAAGCCATTCTCTACGGAACAAACGAACCGCTAACACTAAAGAACACTCCACTTGGAACCACTTCTAACTATTTTCTGAGTTTCGACGGGGTTATTAAATACATTCTTGAACAACAATCAAACGATAATTCTGCCAAAGCCAAACGCTGGGCAAACCAATACATTGCTCATAAAAAATGTCCTGAATGCAATGGATTGCGATTGAATAAAGAGGCTTTGCACTTCCGGATTGATGGTAAAAATATTGCCGAACTTTCGCAAATGGATCTCTCACTATTAAAAGAGTGGTTCAATAATCTTGAGGAGAGATTATCATCCAAACAAAAGCTTATTGCAACAGAAATTTTAAAGGAGATTCGCTCACGGCTTGGTTTTATGGTGGATGTGGGATTGGATTATCTCGCACTGGACAGAGGAGCCATGACGCTTTCTGGTGGAGAGAGTCAGCGCATCCGTCTGGCCACGCAAATTGGGTCTCAATTGGTAAATGTTCTTTATATACTTGATGAACCATCCATTGGGCTTCATCAACGTGATAACCACAGGCTGATAGATTCGCTTAAACAATTGCGCGATACCGGAAACTCCGTTTTGGTGGTGGAGCACGACCGGGATATGATGATGGCTGCTGACCATGTGATTGATATGGGGCCGCGAGCCGGACGTTTTGGCGGCGAAGTCGTGGCACAGGGAACGCCATTGCAGATTCTTAATTCCAAATCGCTGACTGCCGATTTCCTCACAGGACGAAAAAGCATCCTGATGCCTTCAAATAGGAGAGAAGGCAATGGGAAATCTGTTGTCATAAAAGGAGCAACAGGTAATAATCTTAAGAATATTGATGTTGCTTTTCCTTTGGGGAAGTTTATATGCGTGACGGGGGTGTCCGGAAGCGGCAAATCCACTTTGGTAAACGAAACGCTTTATCCTATTCTTAATAAGCACGTTTACAATGGCGTTAAGGAACCTTTGACTTTTCAGTCGGTTAAAGGGCTTGAGCATGTGGATAAAGTTGTGGATGTTGATCAGTCGCCGCTTGGCAGAACGCCAAGATCCAATCCGGCAACTTATACAAAGATTTTTGATGAAATCAGAAAACTATTTGCGGATTTACCCGAAGCAAAAATAAGAGCTTATAAACCGGGTCGTTTTTCGTTTAATGTGGCAGGGGGACGATGCGAAACATGCAAAGGTGGAGGGGTTCAGGTGATTGAGATGAATTTTCTGCCCGATGTGATGGTGGAGTGTCCCGATTGTAGCGGGAAACGCTACAATCGAGAAACTCTGGAGATTCGTTTTAAGGGAAAATCCATCAGCGATGTGTTGAATTTGACCATCAACCAGGCAGTGGAGTTCTTCGAAAATATCCCATCCTTACAAAATAAAGTTAAGATGCTGCAAAAGGTTGGGCTGGGATACATTAAGCTGGGGCAATCCTCCACAACACTGTCCGGTGGCGAATCTCAGCGGGTTAAGCTCTCATCGGAACTGGCAAAAAAGGATACAGGAAAAACCATTTACATACTTGACGAACCAACCACCGGTCTTCATTTTGAGGACATCAGGGTTCTGCTGGATGTACTCAATCAGTTGGTGGACAGAGGGAATACCGTTATCGTTATTGAACACAACATGGATGTGGTAAAAGCAGCAGATCACATCATAGATATTGGCCCGGAAGGTGGAAGTATGGGCGGGGAACTCCTTTTTAGCGGAACTCCGGAAGAACTTATCAAGATCAAAAACAGCTATACGGGAGAGTTCCTGCTTCAGGAGCCGGAATTTCAACTTCAGAAAAAAAGATAGGTTTGGTTTTGGAGAATTGGCTTCAAATCGGTAATTTGAGGTGTTACTATCCCATGAACGACATAAACTAATTATTATCGGATGGATTGGATTTCATTGATTTCTGAAAACCCATTTTATGAGTTTGCAATAATATTGGCTTTGGCGGCATTGCTCGGAGCATTAGGCCAGCTACTTAAACAGCCTTTAATTGTTGTGTTTATAGCGCTTGGAATAATCGTTGGCCCATCCGCTCTTGACATTGTCTCTTCGAAGGAGAATATTAATCTGTTGGCGGAAATTGGTATTGCAGTTCTTCTGTTTATCGTGGGGCTAAAACTTGACCTTCGCATTATAAAATCTGTTGGTAAAGTGGCCTTGCTTACAGGAATGGGACAGGTTTTATTTACTTCTCTTTTTGGGTATTTCATAGGGCTTGCATTGGGCTTTTCCTCTTTGCACAGCTTTTATATCGCGGTAGCACTTACTTTCTCCAGTACAATAATCATTGTTAAACTGCTGTCTGACAAAAAGGAGATTGATTCATTACACGGACAAATAGCCATAGGTTTTCTCATTGTTCAGGACATCGTCGTTATTCTGGTTATGATTATACTTTCGGCAATGGGCAGGAGTGAGGAGGCTTCCCTTACAAAAGATGTTATAAGAACATTTTTTTCCGGTATTGGCCTGTTGGTCGTTACCGTTGTAGCCATGAAATGGATTATTCCATGGTTAAGTGCATTTCTTGCCAAATCACAGGAATTACTTACTCTTTTTGCCATTGCGTGGGCTGTTGCTTTTACTACAGCAGGTGAGTTAATTGGCTTCAGCGGAGAGGTTGGAGCTTTTTTGGCAGGCGTGAGTTTGGCTTCGTCACCGTTTAAGGATGTTATCAGCAGTCGGCTGGTAAGTCTTCGGGACTTTCTGCTGCTATTCTTTTTTGTCCTATTGGGTTTGGAACTGGATATGTCGGTCATCAGCAGCCAGATTTCTCCGGCTCTGATTTTTTCAGTGTTTGTATTGGTAGGCAATCCCATCATTGTTCTTATTATTATGGGGATTATGGGGTACCGCAAACGTACATCCTTTTTGGCCGGATTGACAGTGGCTCAAATCAGCGAATTTTCGCTGATTTTCGCCGGATTGGGGCTATATGTGGGACATATTACCGAAGAAATTGTTGGACTAATTACTTTGGTAGGGTTGATAACCATAGGTTTATCAACCTATTTAATATTATATTCCCATCAAATATATGGTTTTATTTCACCCATATTAAGCATCTTTGAGAGAAGTAATCCGTTTCGGGAAAATGAAGAGATTTCTTCAATGCAAAAGAAATACGATTTAATTCTTATCGGGTTGGGGCGTTTTGGTAAGAAACTTGCGGAGAATCTTGATGAACACCCGGAGTTTAATTATCTGGTTGTCGATTTTGATCCCGAGGTGGTAAAAAGGGAGCAGAAAAGAGGTCGTGATATCATCTATGGGGATATGGAAGACCCTGATTTGCTGCAACAGATTCCACATAAACAAGCACGTATTATTGTTAGTTCGGTAGCCGATTATCAACATTCAGTTCAACTGATGAAATCATTAAGGCATGAAAAATTCGAAGGGAGAGTTTATTTAACTGCTGCCAGTGACGAAAGTTATAAATTGCTGAGTGTATGCGGTGCCGAGCAGATACTACGTCCTCATTACATGGCTGCCAATAATTTTTATCAGGATTATCTTAAGAAACTTATATAGCATTTTTTTTGAAGAAGTTTATAAATGATCTGATTGATCAATATCAAATAAAGCGATACAGACTATGAATAAAAAAGAGATAAAGATTAAGTGTTTAAATAATGATAAGGTAATCGTGGTGCCAAGAGGCACCACTTTGCTTGAAGCTGCTGAAAAGCTTGATGTGAATTTATCAAATCCCATTTTGGGTGCGATGGTAAACAACCGTCTGCGTAATGCAGGTTATGAGTTTTTTCAACCCAAAACAGTTCGTTTTATAGATGTGACTCATGTGGATGGGATGAGGATGTATATCCGAAGTCTCTCTTTTGTACTTTATGCCGCAGTTCAGGAAATGCTCCCGGGAGCAAGGTTGCGTATCGAGCATTCGGTGAGTAAAGGGTTTTATTGTGAACTTGATAATTTGGAGCGTGAATTGACTGTCCAAATGACCATTGATTTGGCTGAAAAAATGCGGGAAATTGTGGCCAAAGACATCCCGATTGAAAAGTATAAGGAGGAGACTGATGAGGTTATCAAGCTCTTTGATGCGCACAGTCTATGCGATAAAATTGACCTCATTAAGCATCGTGGTCAAAACTATACTTCATACTATAAGATGGGGAAGCACATTGGTGTTTTTTACGGTTTTATGGTTCCATCAACAGGGTATTTACCCGTATTCGACCTGAACAAATACTACAACGGGATGTTGCTTCGCTTACCTAAGGCCTCGAAACCCGATACTGTTGAGGATTTAATAATTCAAAATAAACTGTTTGAGATTTTCCGGGAGTTTAGCCAATGGAACAAAATTTTGAATGTTACTAAAATTAGTGATCTGAATAAGGCTGCCGGCAATGGAAAATCTGAAACTCTTATAAAAGTGACAGAGGCGCTTCATGAAAAGAAAATCTCCCAAATTGCCGATCGCATTGCAGCACGAAAAAATAAGATTAAAATAGTTTTGATCAGTGGCCCCTCCTCAAGTGGTAAAACCACATTCGGAAAGCGTTTGGCAGTACAGCTGCTTGTTGCCGGAATTAAACCTTTAAATCTTTCACTGGATAATTATTTCGTTAATCGGGATAATACTCCTCTTGATGAAAATGGAGACTTTGATTTTGAAGCTTTGGAGGCCATCGATTTGAAATTGTTCAATGAGCACTTGGTTGCTCTTTTAGATGGTAAGGAGGTTGAGATTCCCCGCTTTTCTTTTGAGACCGGTGAACGGTTTTATAACGGTGAAAAATTGAAAATGGGCAGTGAAAATATTCTGATCATAGAAGGAATTCATGGGCTGAATCCTGCACTGACACCTTCTGTTGCCGATGAAGCAAAATATAAGGTTTATGTTTCAGCTCTAACTGGCATTAATATTGATGACCACACCAGGATTCCAACAACTGACAATCGTTTAATCCGACGAATCGTCCGCGATTACAAATACCGGAAATATTCAGCACAGGATACCATTTCAAGATGGGCAAGCGTCCGCCGCGGCGAGGAAAAGCATATTTTTCCATACCAGGAAGAGGCCGATGTGATGTTTAACACGGCACTATTGTATGAGTTTGCCGTGCTTAAGCCTTTTGCTGAGCCTATATTACTTGAGGTACAGCCTAATCAGCCGGAATATTCTGAAGCTACGCGGTTACTTAAGTTTTTCAGTTATTTTAAACCCATGCAGCCAAACGGAATTCCACCAACATCCATTTTAAGAGAATTTCTTGGTGGTAGCAGTTTTACGTATTAATATGAAGAAAATGAGTGACATAAGTCAACCGATATTTTGATCGACTAAAGATTTAATAAAAAATATATCGCATGCGATATATTTTTTATATATTTGTATCGAGAACGATATAAACGTGAACGATATAATATGGACATGGAATCATTATTTTATAATTTTAATGTTCTTTCCTTACAAGGTAAGGAAATCAGTATGGATGAGTATAAAGGAAAAACTGTTTTGGTTGTGAATACAGCCAGTAATTGCGGTCTTACGCCACAATTTGAGGGATTGGAGAACCTCTATCAAAAATACAAGGATAAAGGATTGGTGATTTTGGGTTTTCCTTGTAATCAATTTGGAAATCAGGAGCCCGGTGATGAAAAATCCATATCTGAGGGGTGTATACTGAATTATGGAGTTACTTTTCCAATGTTTTCAAAAGTTGAGGTAAATGGCGACAATGCTCATCCATTGTATCGTTTTTTGAAAATGAAGTTAGGAGGAGTTTTTGGAAGTAAAATCAAATGGAATTTTACTAAATTTTTGGTTGATAAAAACGGAAAACCGGTGAAACGGTTTTCACCTTTTACCAAGCCTGAAAAGATTAACAAATATCTGTCAGAAATTCTAAAATAATTATGCTGGAATACGATCAACTCAAACTCGAGAACCAACTTTGCTTCCCTGTTTATGCCGCGTCACGTCTTATCATCAGGGAATATCAGCCGTTTCTGTATAAATTGGGGATTACATATCCCCAATATCTGGTTTTAATGGTTTTGTGGGAAACAGATGGAATTACTGTAAACGAAATTTCCGGAAAACTGATTCTCAACACCAATACCGTTACACCTCTATTAAAAAGAATGGAGGGAATGGGGTTGATCAAAAGGGTTCGTTCCACTTGCGACGAGCGGAAGGTTCTGATAAGCCTTTCCGATAAAGGCAAAATAATGCGTGAAAAAGCTGCGCTAATACCTCTTCAACTGGTAGAGAAAATCAATGATGAAAGCATTGATTTGAATAAACTCATGGAATTAAAAGAGACTTTGAACAGGCTTATCGGACTTTTGACTAAATCCGACCGGTACTAGTTGTTTTTTTTATAAACATAGTCAGGTGAATAATACCTTTCTTGTTATATTTTCCACTAAGCAAAATTGTGGAATTGCTTAAGTTCCAAATTTGGCGTTGGCTAAGCTTCGATTCAAAGTTGCGAAAATTCGAAATGCTGAAACTATTTCATGTTCAAAACCCACGATTGGTATAGAAGGTGTGCAACAAATATCGAGAATTCAGACGAAACCATTGGTATATGCTTATAAATATCCTCGAGGAATAGCTATGAGCTATCCGAATATGTTTTTGTATTTAGGAGTTTATTAGAAAGTCCTAAAGAGACCAAAAAGATTGGCTTCTGAATATTCGAAAAGTCCACTCTCAAAAAAGGTATTTGCCATTTCTAACGCATCACCATTCGATTTTTTATCTGCTCGAATGATATAGTGATGAATTTCAGTATCTTGCTTTAATATTTCCACCTCATTTTTTTTTATTAATTCCATCAATTGATCGTGTGTTGTATTGCTCTTTAGTTTGCAGATAAAAACATCTGTAATCCCAAATGTGAAGCTTTCCTTCGTCATGAGGAATTTATTGCAATTACTAACTCTAGAATCCTTCTTGATAGAGTTAAAAATCTCATCGGTTTCAAAACAATTTTTCGAATCAATGGATATTGTATAATGCCTACTGTTATATGGAGATGAAAGAATTTCAACCTCTGGGTGATTTTCTAATATTTCATTGATTATCTCTGGTGAAAGTATATCGTAGAATGAAATAGACCCCATATTAGATATTTCTGTGAGAAAGACTTTCTCAGTTCCATAGTAATAATAGCGAGTTCCACATTCAATATATAAATCATTTTCTAAGTCGTTTTTATCACAACCTATAAACATTTGAGCAGCTGCTATAAGAGCAATTGAAAATCGTTGCATGATGTTATCACTTATTTTTTGATAGATGATTGAGTCATCATTTGGTTGCGTAAAATTTTTCAATATGAGAAACTTCGTTTTGCGGACAGTTAAAACCCAAAATTGTTATATTTGTTAGAGAGTTAACCAAATTATAAAAAAAACCAGACTCATGAAACGAGAAATGGATAAATTTGACAGGATAAACCGGCGTCAGTTTATGCAAACCGGTGCCAAGGTTGCCGCTGGGGCATTATTTGCCACTTTGGGGGCTTCGAAATTATTTGGGAGTGCTAAAATACCCGCATTAACGCCGGTAAATAGTGTCGTTCTGAACAATGGATTAAAGATGCCGGTTCTCGGTTTTGGAACTCTTTATCTGGGTGGCTCTGAAGGTGAAAAGTGCGTTGCTGAAGCAATATCTGTGGGGTACAGACTTATTGACACAGCTACTATATACAACAATGAGGATGCCGTGGGTGCAGGTATCAGGCGCAGTGGAATAGATCGTGAGAAGTTATTTGTTACTTCAAAAGTTTGGGTTGATGATTCCGGTTATGAAAAAACAAAAAAAGCTTTCGATACATCATTGAATAAGTTGGGCTTGGATTATTTGGATTTATACCTGATACATCGCCCCAGAGGGGATGTTAAGGGATCCTGGAAGGCGATGGAGGAGCTTTACAAGGAAGGCAAAATCAGAGCCATTGGAGTCAGCAATTTTGAGCCTCATCAATTAAGAGACTTGATGGAATCAGGCGAGATTATGCCAACGGTCAATCAAATAGAGGCGCACGCATTTTTTCATCAGCCTGAATCTCTCGAATTCCTGAAAAAAAACAACATACAAATGGAAGCCTGGTCGCCTTTTGCACAGGGGCGCAATGAGCTTTTTTATAACGATGTTCTGGCCGAAATTGGAAAGAAATACAACAAAACCAATGCGCAGGTAAGCTTAAGATGGCATTATCAGCGGGGAATTGTAACCATTCCCAGAACCTCTCAGAAAGCGCACATGGTTGAAAATCTGAATATTTTCGATTTTGAACTCAGCGATGAAGATATGAGACTGATCACAAAATTAGATCTCAACACTACTCAATTCCCTGAATGGGATTGATGGTTTAATAAAATCGATTTTTAATTTCTCCCTCATAATGCCGCACTCAAAACGTAATATGTTTTGAGTACGGCATAGGATGGTAATTTTTGTCTTGACATTAATAATTCTTATTGATATTTTTAATCCCGATATTATCTTAATGTATTAACCCAAAATTCAAGTTATGTTAAAACTTATTTTGTCAGGTGCTTTGGGCAATGATGCCGAAGTAAAAGAGGTTGGTGGTAGCAAAGTAATCAATTTCAGTGTTGCAGTTTCAATGGATTATAAGGACAAGGACGGCAAGCGGGTTGAGAAAACAGAGTGGGTCAAAGCTGTTATGTGGCGTGACCAGAGCTCAAAAATTGCCGACTACCTGAAGAAAGGTAAAAAGGTTTTGATTGAAGGCGTACCCGAAAGCGAAGGGTACCAGAGCAAGGATGGTGACATACGTTCTGCTCTAACCGTAAAAGTGAAGGAGGTAGAGTTTTTGAACTAATATAGCTTTGTTTATTGTTAAATGGTTCATTAACATTAACCCTTTAGCCATTAAGAGTGTAAAGCATTTAAAAGACATACCGTGTGAGGAGTTATTTCTTATATCTTTGTCTTTGCTTTATTTTCTTAATGGCTTTTTTATGCCGGATTATAAAGAATCAGAATCTTTATTCATAATCTAACTTTGCGTCTTAGCGTCTCTGCGTTCATTTTTAATAATGACAAACTACCGTGAAATATTAAAGAAATACTGGGGGTACGATGATTTTCGTCCCATGCAGGAGGATATTATCAAATCGGTAGGAGAAGGAAAAGATACTTTGGGACTTCTTCCAACTGGGGGCGGGAAATCCATTACATTTCAGGTTCCGGCCATGGCTAAGCCCGGTATTTGTTTGGTGGTTACGCCTCTCATTGCTTTGATGAAAGATCAGGTGGAAAACCTTAAAAAGAAAGGCATCAAAGCTTACGCAGTCCATTCCGGATTAACCGGAATGGAGATTCAGATTGCGTATGATAATTGTATTTACGGGGGCGTAAAGTTTCTGTATCTCTCCCCGGAAAGGTTATCTACCCCGGTTTTTCTTGAAAAACTGCAACATCTGAAGGTAAACTTACTGGCCATAGATGAAGCACACTGTATTTCTCAATGGGGGTATGATTTTAGACCCGGTTATCTAAAAATTGCAGATGTAAGGGAACATTTGCCTAACGTGCCTGTGCTGGCTCTTACTGCCACAGCTACTCCGCGGGTTGTGGACGATATTCAGGAGCAACTCCGATTTGAGAAAAAAAACGTTTTTCAAAAAAGTTTTGAGCGGACAAACCTTGCTTACGTGGTAAGGAAATGTGAGGACAAAGAGGGGCAATTGGTTAAAATACTTTCTTCGGTGCAGGGAACGGCTGTGGTGTATGTCCGAAACCGAAAGAAAACACGGGAATATGCAGAGCATCTTCAAAAGAATGGAATAAGTGCAGATTATTTCCATGCCGGTTTGACACAAAAAGTGAAGGATTTTCGTCAGCAGCAATGGAAGAGTGGGGCATGCCGGGTAATAGTTTCCACCAATGCCTTTGGTATGGGCATTGACAAACCTGATGTTCGCATCGTGGTGCATATGGATGCACCCGACTCTCTGGAGGCTTACTTTCAGGAAGCGGGTCGTGCCGGTCGTGATGAGAAAAAAGCATACGCAGTCATGCTTTTTTCACCTGCCGATAAAATGCAACTGAACAAAAGCGTAACGACATCTTTCCCCGAAAAGGAAGTAATTCATAAGGTTTACGATTCGTTGTGTAATTTTTTCCAGGTGGCCGTTGGGCATGGTGAAGGATTGGTTCTTGATTTTAACATTGGTAAATTTTGCACAGCTTTCGGGTTTAATATACTCTCGGTGTTTAACAGTCTGAAAATTCTGCAACGCGCCGGTTATCTGTATTATACCGAAGATTCCGATATTCCGTCGAAAGTGATGATGCAGATGAGTGATTTTGAATTGTATAAGTATCAGGTGGCCAATGCAAAACTGGATCCCTTCATCAAAGTATTGCTCAGGAGTTATACCGGGTTGTTTACCGAATATGCTTCCATCGACGAGGATTTGTTAGCTCAGCGGTTAAAGGTCACACGTGACGATGTTTATCAGGCTCTGTTGACGCTTTCGAGGGCTAAGGTTTTGCATTACATTCCTCAACGAAGAACCCCATTGATTACTTTTTTACATCGCAGGGAAGAGTTGAGGCACATTGTTTTAGCTCCCGAAATTTATGAACAGCGTCAAAAGGAATACCGGCAAAGGGTGGATGCTGTGCTTGAATATGCAACCACCACGCACATTTGTAGAAGCAGATTGCTGCTTCATTATTTCGGACAGGGAAACAGCAACAACTGTGGCCATTGTGATGTGTGTCTCGACAGGAAAAAGCAGAACCTCACTGACGATGAGTTTTCTAAAATAGAAGAGGCCATTTATAATACTTTAAATGCGGAGCCAATCTCAGCGGAATCTCTCACAGAAAAGCTTTCGTTCGCTCAGGATAAAACGTGGAAAGTCATTCACTGGTTAGAGGATGTGGGGGCTGTTAGTGAGAATCAGGATGGAGTGATGGAATGGATTGGAAAACGATAGTTTGTTGTAGTTACGAGCTTTTTTATATCTTTGTGTAATTAAAGAACATAAGATTGGTTTACTCGTGATATTTCAGGTAAATGGAAGATAGTTTTGAGCACCCGGTGTATTCACCAAATGTTATTGAATTTGTGACGGTTAGCCGTGAGTTTTGCAATTGGCTGGAGGGTTCAACAGAACAAACTCCAAAGGAGTTTGTGAATACTGCATTAAAAATTCTTCCGCTTTTATATCTGAAAGCAAGTATGTTACCCCGGTCAGAAACCATGTTGGACGATTTTGTCGAAACCTTTGTTTCGGAAGAGGAGTACGAAGCTGTTCGTTATCAGGTAAAAAGCCTGATGGGGCGATTTGATGATTACCTGGAAGTGTTTACTGCCGATATGGAGAGAAGTGACCTTCCTCTGACCTCAACCGTTTCAGAGAACATGGCCGACATTTACCAGGATTTAAAGGATTTCCTGATGAACTATCGTTCTGCTGTTACAGAAATTATGAACGATTCCATGGTTGAAATGACCAGCCATTTTGAAAGTTATTGGGGACAACGATTGGTAAATGTTTTACGGGCTTTGCATCAGGTTTATTATTCCGGCGAAAATCTGGATGCAATTGATGACGAGCCGGAGCAAGATCCGGAGGAGAGAAAAACTGATCACTGGTTCATTTCAAGACGACAAAAGGACTGGGATGATGGTTCTAAAAAATCCGGAATAAATGAATAAATTCGAATGGATAGCACAATTAGCAAAGAGGCCATAGGAGAATTACCTTTGTGTCAGTTTCAGGGTACCATTACCGTAGTGGAAGATCCGGAAAGGGTCGACGAAATTGTTGAAGAACTTCTTTCTGAGAAGGTCATTGGTTTCGATACCGAAACCAAACCCTCGTTTAAAAAAGGAGCTCTAAATGAAATCTCACTTTTACAGCTTTCGACCTCCGATAAAGCATATCTTTTCAGACTCAATAAAACCGGATTTAACGGCTCTTTGGTTAAGTTGCTCGAAAACTCAGCCATCATTAAGGTTGGGGTTGGTATTCGCGATGACCTTCGTGGATTGAGACGACTGGCTAATTTTAAGCCATCCCGGTTTGTGGAAATTCAGGACATGGTGAAATCCTTTGGAATTGATGTATTCAGCCTGAAAGCTTTGGCCGGATTGGTCTTAAGTGTTAGGGTATCAAAACGTCAGAGGTTAAGCAACTGGGAGTCGGACAATTTAACTCCTGCGCAGGTAGATTACGCTGCCACGGATGCCTGGATTGCGTTCCGTATTTTTGAGGAATTGATGCTGCTTGAGCCTGCCTATAAAGTTAAAAGTCTTCATTTTAAAAATTAGTACCACCGCAATATATGCAGTTACCTGTAGTTTATTTGAAACCCGTTAAGGAACAAAGCCTGAAGCGTTTTCATCCCTGGATTTTTTCGGGAGCCATTAAAAATGTAAATGCCGAACTGGAGGAGGGAGATTTGGTGCGTGTGCATGATTCGCACGACAATTTTCTGGCCATTGGACACTACCAAATAGGCTCCATAGCTGTTCGTGTGCTCTCGTTTAAAGATGAAACCATCGACGACGCTTTTTGGCAAAGAAAAATCCGAGTTGCCTACGAAATTCGTGCTGCCATGGGTTTAACATCATCCGAAACCACCAATGCATTCCGTTTGGTTCATGGCGAAGGAGACGGACTTCCGGGATTGATTGTGGATGTGTATGACCAGACTGCCGTGGTGCAAATGCACACCGTGGGGATGTACAGGTGCAGAAATGTGCTGGCTGATGCTCTGAAAGATGTTTTCGGGGATAAATTAACAGCCATTTACGATAAATCTGAAGGAACATTGCCTTTTAAGGCCAATGTTCAGCCTGAAAATGGTTTCCTATGGGGTAAGAGTACTTCTCACATCGCCAAGGAGAATGGATTGCTATTTCAGGCAGACTGGGAGAAGGGACAGAAAACCGGTTTTTTTGTTGACCAGCGTGAAAACCGTGCACTTCTTGAAAAGTACAGTGCAAACCGTAAGGTGCTAAACATGTTTTGTTACACCGGAGGTTTTTCTTTTTATGCCATGCGGGGAGGCGCAAAAATGGTTCATTCAGTGGATAGCTCCGAAAGAGCCGTTGAACTGACCAACCAAAATGTGGAATTGAATTTTCCGGGTGACATACGCCATAGCTCTTTTGCAGTGGATGCATTCAAGTTTATGGAGTCGGCCAAGGAAAAATATGACTTAATGGTGCTGGATCCGCCGGCTTTTGCCAAACACCTGAAGGTGATAAAAAATGCGCTTCAGGGATATAAAAGATTGAACGCGAAAGCCATTGAAATGATTGCTCCGGGAGGAATTTTGTTTACCTTCTCCTGTTCGCAAGTGATTTCAAAGGAGGCTTTCAGAACCATGGTGTTTTCTGCTGCTGCACGCAGCGGAAGAAATGTACGGATATTGCATCAGCTGGATCAGCCGGCTGATCATCCGGTGAGTATTTACCATCCCGAAGGCGAATACCTGAAGGGGTTGGTACTTTATGTAGAATAGAATCATTCATTAATTTATTACAACTTGAAATTTACAGAGTTTGGATTTAATGCCGAAATCCTGGAAGGATTAGAGGCAATGCGTTTTGAAGAAGCAACTCCCGTTCAGCAGGAGACCATCCCGGTTATCATGACCGGAAACGACATCATTGCATGCGCGCAAACCGGCACCGGTAAAACCGCTGCCTATCTTTTACCGGTTCTCAATGAGCTTATCGAAACCAAAGATACGACCACCACTACCCTGATTTTGGTTCCCACAAGGGAACTGGCCATACAAATTGACCAACAAATGCAGGGGTTTTCATATTTTCTGCCGGTAACTTCTGTTGCTGTTTATGGCGGAAATGATGCCGGATTGTGGGATCAGCAAAGAAAGGCACTCACAACTGGAGCCAATGTTGTTGTAGCAACTCCGGGACGACTGATTCAGCATTTGACCATGGAATACTTTAAGTTTTCAAACTTAAAGCATCTTATTTTAGATGAAGCCGATAGGATGCTGGATATGGGTTTTCATGATGACATTATGCAAATTGTGAAATCAATGCCGCAAAAGCGTCAAACGCTTTTGTTTTCGGCCACCATGCCTCCAAAAATCAGGGAGCTTTCAAGAAAGCTCCTTTCCAATCCCAAAGAGGTGAGCATAGCCATATCAAAGCCTGCTGAAGGAATTCTTCAGGCTGCTTATCTGGTTTACGATACACAGAAAATTCCACTCATCAACTCTTTGTTGAAAGACAAAGAGATGAACAGCGTGATTATTTTCTCTTCAACAAAGCTAAAAGTGAAAGAGATACACCGTGCACTGCTTAAGGAGGGATTTGCTGCTGAAGCCATTCATTCCGATTTGGAACAGGCTGAGCGTGAAAAAGTGATGTTGGGTTTCCGAAACCGACGGGTGAAAATCCTTGTGGCCACCGATATCATAGCACGTGGTATTGATGTGGATGGTATTGACCTGGTTATCAACTATGATGTGCCGGGCGATGCAGAAGATTATGTACACCGCGTGGGAAGAACAGCCAGAGCTAAGTCAACCGGCGTGGCACTGACTTTTATTAACGATATGGAGCAGGAGAAGTTCTCGTACATTGAGAAGTTAATTGAAAAGGAGATTTTTAAATCTCCTTTGCCTGACGGTTTTGAGCAGGGGCCTGAGTACAATCCCGATGCACCTCCTCGAAAGCGTTTCTTCAAAAAGGGGCATCCTCCCAAAAAAAAGTTTAATAAGGGGAAAAGGCCTGGTAACAGGGCGCAGATGGGGTAGTTCTAAATTGAGACTTCATATTTTAAATTAAACGAGAAAAAGTTCCCGTTTTGGGAATTTGTTTTATATCTTTGCATTAATCATCAAAGGTAATGGAAAGAGTTTTTGCGAAAAGCACTTTGAGAGAGTTTTGGGAGAGACATCCTGATTCGGAACAATATCTGAAAACATGGTACAACACGGCTATGAACAGTGATTGGAAGAATCCCAATGAAGTGAAAAAGAGTTATGCCAATGCCAGTGTATTGAAAGAGAGCAGAATTGTATTCAATATCAAAGGAAACTCTTATCGACTAATTGCAAAATTCAACTTTGAGAAGCAATGGGTTTTTGTCAGATTTATAGGGACTCATGTGGATTATGACAAGATTGACGCGAATACAATTTAAACTATAAAAATGGAACTAAGACCAATAAAAACAGATGCTGATTTACAAAATGCGCTAAAAAGACTTGAGGAGATTTTTGACGCACCAATTGGTTCTTCTGAAAGTGATGAAGCTGATGTATTGGGGCTCTTAATTGACGAATACGAAAAGAAACATTACCCAATTGAGGCCCCGGATCCAATTGAAGCAATCAAGATTCGGATGGAGGAAATGCAACTCAAACAGGTTGATTTGGTTGCTGAAATTGGAGGAAAAAGCAGGGTCTCTGAAATACTAAGAAAAAAGAGGAAATTGACTTTAGAAATGATTCGAAATCTCACAAAAAAACTAAATCTTTCACCAGAATTGTTGATTTCAGATTACCAGCTTTTACGGTAGGTGGTTTTTATTGGCTTTATTAGCTGTAGCTAATGATGTGGCATCAATGACATTCTCAAATTCTGATTCCGAATTATTAATAGCCAAATTTTATATTGATTCCTATGTTAAGTGAGTTGGTGTTTATAAATTAAGAAGTTTGTATTAATGTTAAGGTTCTGTATTTGCAATAGAGTGTTTAAATATTAAACTAAATAATCACTTACCATTCCTATGTTTTCAAAATTAATTTCCACCGCTTTAAATATTTCTAATCAACAAGTTTCTAATACTCTGGCTCTTCTTGACGAAGGAGCCACCATCCCTTTTATCAGTCGTTACCGGAAAGAGATGACCGGAAGTCTTGATGAGGTGGTTCTTGGTGAAATAAAGGAAAAGTACGAGAAGTTTCAGGAGATTGAGAAACGTAGGCAAACCATTTTAAATACCATTGAAGAGCAGGGCCTATTGACCGATGAGCTTCGCAAGCGCATCGAGGCTTCATGGGATGCCACTGAACTGGAAGATATTTATCTGCCTTATAAACCAAAACGAAAAACCAGAGCCGTTAAAGCGCGGGAGAAGGGATTGGAGCCTTTGGCAGAGATTCTTATGAACCAGCAGGAACGCGATGTGGAAGGCAAGGCGGTTGAATTTTTGAACGATGAGGTGCCCGATGTGGAGGAGGCATTGCAGGGTGCAAGGGATATTATTGCAGAATGGGTGAGCGAGGACATTAGAGCGCGCGAAACCATTCGGAATATTTTTGAAAGACAGTCTGTTATCACCTCAAAGCTGGTTAAAGGAAAAGAGGAAGAAGCGGCCAAATATCAGGACTACTTTGAATTCTCAGAACCATTGAACCGGTGCCGTTCGCACCGTTTACTGGCCATGCGAAGAGGCGAAAAGGAGGGTTTTCTAAAGGTTTCCATTGCTCCTGAATCGGATGTTGCCATTGAACGGCTGCAACGAATATTTGTGAAGGGACGCAACGAAGCCGCACATCAGGTTGAAATGGCCGTTGAAGATAGTTATAAACGCTTACTGGCACCTTCCATTGAAAACGAAACCGCTTCGCTTTATCGAGAAAAGGCCGAAGAGGAGGCCATTCAGGTGTTCACCGCAAATTTGAGACAACTCCTGTTGGCCCCGCCGCTTGGTCAAAAGAGGGTGCTTGCCATTGATCCGGGTTACCGAACCGGTTGCAAGGTGGTTTGTTTGGATGCGCAAGGTAATTTACTTCACAATGAGACCATTTATCCACATCCTCCTCAAAACGAGCAAAAACAGGCATACCGCAAAATCGACACGCTGGTAGAAGCTTATAAAATAGAAGCCATTGCCATAGGTAATGGAACAGCATCACGCGAAACTGAGACCTTTATCCGCAACATGCGACTGAAGCAGGAGGTATTGGTTTTTGTTGTGAGTGAAGATGGAGCATCGGTTTACAGCGCCAGTAAAGTGGCGCGCGATGAGTTTCCCGATTATGACGTAACTGTGCGAGGAGCTGTCTCCATCGGACGAAGATTAATGGATCCGCTTGCAGAGCTGGTTAAAATTGATCCAAAATCCATTGGCGTGGGTCAGTACCAACACGATGTAGATCAGACAAAACTTAAGAACTCCCTCGATCAGGTGGTGGAGTCGTCTGTGAATATGGTTGGAGTTGAGCTTAATACCGCAAGCCATCACTTACTCACTTACGTTTCGGGTCTTGGTTCCCAACTGGCTAAAAATATAGTTGAATACCGTACCGAAAACGGAACCTTCAAATCACGTAACGAACTTAAAAAAGTGCCCCGACTTGGTGCTAAAGCATTTGAGCAATGTGCCGGATTTTTACGAATTGGTGGAGCTGGTAATCCTCTTGATAATTCAGCTGTCCACCCCGAATCGTATGGTGTGGTTGAAAAAATGGCTGCTGATCTTAATTGCGATGTCGCCGATTTAATGAAGGATTCCGCATTGCGAAAAAATATTGATCTAAAAAAATATGTGACCGATAAAACCGGGATGCCAACATTAACAGACATCATGTCTGAGCTGG
The DNA here is from genome assembly GCF_900168165.1 of Alkalitalea saponilacus. GTDB lineage: Bacteria > Bacteroidota > Bacteroidia > Bacteroidales > Marinilabiliaceae > Natronoflexus > Natronoflexus saponilacus. The sequence goes on along the minus strand of NZ_FUYV01000014.1, from coordinate 66,523 downwards.
AAAAACCGGGACGTGATCCCCGACAGCAAATAAAGGTTTTTGAGTTTTCGGCCGATGTACGAACCATCGAAGACCTCAAGCAGGGCATGGAACTTCCGGGAATCGTAACCAATATAACCAATTTTGGAGCTTTTGTAGATGTTGGGGTGAAGCAGGACGGATTGGTGCACATCAGTCAGATGGCCGATAAGTTTATTTCTGACCCAAATGAAGTGGTATCACTTCATCAACATGTTAAGGTTAAAGTGCTTGAGGTTGATATAGCGAGAAAACGAATTCAGTTAACTATGAGATTATAATCTCATGGATGAGGAAGACTGGAAAATATTGACTTTTTTTTATAATTTGCGGAATATTTTAATGTCGTCATGACATTGAAACTTAATTAGGAGACTATTAGTTATATTTTGAGACAGCTAATCATACATTTGTAAATAAGATATATAGGTAGAAAAGCATGCAACTTTTTTGATACCCGGGAATCTTTTTATAAACTGCAGGACTGACTTATTTTGTAATTAAAATGGCCTGATGCTAAAAAAACACTCAAATAATACCTCATTCCAAAGTGTTACTGAATGGTTTCATTAAGCGACAGAGAACTAAGTTCAGGATTTAAAGAGCATTTAATAGAGTTGGTTAACCAGAAACTTGGCTTAAAGCTTGTTATTGGAATTCTTGTTCTTCTTTATTTTGCCTGGTCTGATATTTATGAGCTTAATAACATTCACGCATTTTATACCCGGTTGGCGCCATTGGGGTTGATGTTAATACTCCTTTTCTTAGTATGGCTAAACCGGCCAACTCATGCAGCTTTTCGAAAGGTTTTATACAATGTAATGCTTGCCTCACTGGCGGTTATGATGTATGCAAAATGCCTGGTTCATTTAAATTGTGATCATCTTGCTGCGCATGCCACGGGAACCATCCTGATTATTTTTTTAATCTCCATGGAGATTAAAACCACCATTATTAAATCGGCTCTTTTATATTTTATACCACTTATAGTTTTTACCTGGCTGTGGAAAATGGTTTTCAAAGCGGGTAGCGACCAGTATTTGGTGCTTGTCAATATTTATCCCATCGTAATTATTGGGTTTTTTATTAATACCATTCAGCAGGAGTTAAGATTAAAAGCCTTTAAATCCGGAATGCTGCTTGAAAAGGAGAAAGAGACTACGGATAAGCTATATCATCAGGCAGAAATTCGTAACCGGCATTTGAATGAGGTAAATGAGAAATTGACACGATCTGAAGACGAATTAAAGAATGTAGTTAGGCTACGGGACAGGTTCTTGTCTATTGTAGCACACGATTTGCGAAGTCCGTTTACTGGTCTTTTAGGATTGAGCGAGGTGATGATGAGAGATGGAGATAATTTCAGTCGTGAGGAGATCAAGAATTACATTGGAGAAATATATGAGTCATCCAATTCACTGTTAAGTTTAACAGATAATTTATTGTCATGGGCAATGAATCAATCGGGTGAGCTGAAAGTTAATCCAACCCATGTTGAGGTAAAGAATCTGGCAGATAACGTGTTTAAAGTATTGCAGGTAAATACCATTCATAAATCTCTGGTGTTGGTGAATGAAGTTGAAGATGATGCATCTGTTTTTGCCGATTCTTCCATGCTTTCTGTCATCGTGCGAAATCTTGTATGTAACGCCATGAAATTTTCGCATCCGGGAGGAACGGTTACCGTTAAAAGTGAACCATTTGGAGAGAGAATAAAATTGTCTGTCAGGGATGAGGGTATCGGGATCAGCTCTCAAAAAATCAGAGTGATTTTTAATCTTGAACGAAATTTATCAGCTCAAGGAACCGCAGAGGAAACCGGTTCGGGATTGGGGCTGATTGTATGTAAAGAATTTGTTGAAAAAAATGGGGGTGAAATTGAAATAGAGAGCAAAGTGGGAAAAGGAACCTCTGTCAATGTATTTTTACCAACAGGAAATTCTATAGATAATAATGACACAGGAGAAACTCAGGAGGGAGATCGGGGTTTGGGGACTTAGCGCCAATCTTATAAACATCATTGTAGGAGCCGGCATTTTTGTATTGCCGGCCATTGTTGCAGCCGGCTTAGGCGCTGCAAGTATTTTGGCATACCTGTTTTGTGGTGTGTTGATATTGCTAATCATGCTTTGTTTTGCCGAAGTTGGAAGCAAAGTTACCAACAGCGGAGGGGCTTACACATACATTGAAGTCGCATTTGGCAAGTATGCCGGTTTTTTAACAGCCATACTCTTCCTTAGTTCCTGCATTGCCGCCGATGCGGCTGTTGCAAATGCGCTGGTTGGCATATTGGCGTCTGTCTCCCCGTTTTTTGGTGAAGAGATGGTTCGGATTATGTTTTTTCTGTTGGTGTTTGGCGGATTGGCTTTTGTTAACGTACTCGGGGTAAAACAGGGGATTGGCCTCATTAAGTTTATTACCATAGCTAAACTGGCACCATTGGTTTTATTGGTTGTTATGGGTTGGGGAGAGGTGTCATTAGAGAATTTAAAATGGGAGTTTACCCCCGGAATCAGGAGCATTGGAGAGATGGCTTTGATCCTGTTCTTTGCATTTCAGGGGGGAGAATCAGGGCTTGCCGTCAGTGGCGAGGTAAAGAATCCATCAAAAACGGTTCCACGTGGCATATTTGTAGGCATATTGGGCGTTCTTCTGTTGTATATGCTTATTCAAGTGGTTTCCCAAGGGGTGTTGGGAGCAGAATTGGTAACAAACCCTGAAGCGCCGTTGGCACAAGTAGCATACCAGATCATTGGCCCATGGGGCTTCACCATCATGACAATTGGTGCAGCCGTATCCATGTTCGGAAATTTGAGTGGTGAAGTTCTGAGCATGCCGCGGGTTTTATTTGGTGCTGCCAGAGACAAGGTCATTCCATCGGGGTGGCTTTCTAAAATTCATTCAAGATATTCAACACCGCACATTGCCATTGTGGTTTACGCAGCCATTGGATTTACCCTGGCGGTTCTTGGAGGCTTTAGGCAACTGGCCATTATCTCAGGAGCCTCTATATTACTGGTGTATCTGGGCGTGGCACTTTCTGTGATAAAGCTGAGAATGAACAACAATGGAAATGTAAGAAGAGCCAGATTTGTAATACCCGGTGGGTACACTGTGCCGGTTCTTTCTGTAGCCATCATTGTATGGTTTTTGTCTAATCTTGATTTCAATGAAAAGGTCGGAATGTTGCTTTTCTTAGCAACATTAACAATCATATACTATTTAATGCGTTTCATAAAGAGATCAAATAAATAAATTCAATGATTGATGACAGAGCCGGAAAATCAATTTAAACCATTACTATCTGTTGTTATTGTTACTTATAATTCAATTCCTTTTATTGGATTAACACTGGCTTCTTTATTGAAGAAGCCACATCCCCGTTGTGAAATTATTGTTGTGGATAACAACAGTACCGATGGTACTGTTGAATATATTAAATCATCATTTCCACAGATTACAGTAATCCAAAATCATCATAATCCCGGCTTTGGAATAGCGTGCAATCAAGGTATGGCTGAGGCAAGGGGAGCGTTTTTTCTGATGCTCAACCCCGATACCATCGTTCCTGAAGATGTGGTGGAGAAGATTCTTGATTTCATGACGCTTCATCCCGGTTGTGGAGCCATGGGGGTAAAAATGATTGATGGAAACGGCCGGTACTTGCCTGAATCAAAACGTGGATTGCCCACATTTTCAAGATCTGCATTCCGGATGTTGGGATTGGCAAAATGGTTTCCTTCTTCACATCGATTTTCCGGATATTACCTAGGGCATCTACCGGTTGACAAGATAAATAAGATTGAAATTCTATCCGGAGCCTTTATGGTGTTGACCAGAACAGCCATCGAAAAGTGCGGTGGTTTTGATGAACGCTTCTTTATGTATGGGGAAGATATCGATCTTTCATGGAGAATTAAAGAAGCCGGCTTTGATGTGTATTATAACCCTGACATCACCATCATCCATTTTAAGGGTGAAAGTACCACCCGCGATGTCAGATATCTTGGAGTCTTTTATGAAGCCATGGAGATTTTCTACGATATTCATTTTGGTAAAAAGCGAAAACCTTTTTTCAAGGTTTTGGTGAGACTTCTTATCTTGGTTACCAAACTTTTGTCAACTTTACGTTTGCTTATTTCCCAAAACCTTACAAAACAGAAAACCATCTTTCCTTTAAAGGGGAAGTTCATGGTTTTCTCAACAACAAAAAATATCTCAAGCATTATTCCGAAACAAATTCTTGCTGATGACGAACCTCAAATTGTTAATGCTCCAATCCAAATGGAAAATTATCTTTCGGGCAACATGTTGTTTGACTTCTCTTCATTTTCAGCAGATTTTGTGATCAGAACCATTGAGAAAAATGAGTATGACAGGGATGTTATGATGCTGACCCACGATCGCTGCTACTTACTTTATCCTGTCTCTGCATCACGAAGAACTTATGTGTTTTCGTTGATCGACTTCAAAGTTGAAAGCTAAATGATAGTTATTTTGCAATAAAAACTTATTTTTGTTGGAGAAAGAGCCTGGGTGCTTATAAAATTCAGTTCTTTTCTGGTTTGAAATAACAATTTCTGAATTTTCTGGTTTTATTTAGAGAAACCAGAATTTGATTTTCCAGATTTCGGGAAAACTCCTTTGATGTAGTTCAATTTTATTAGTGTTTGTAGATATTCGCCAACCTGTTCGTATTATGATTTAATCGACCTATTATGCAAAAACTTAACGATTTTTTATCCATTCTTGATTCCTATATTGGCGGGGGACAATGGTTTGTTTTCCTTCTGCTTGGTACCGGTCTGTTTTTTACTATATATCTTGTTTTCCCTCAAATCCGTTTTTTCAAATACGCCATAAAAATGGTGAAGGGAAAATTTGACAGAGAGGGAGATGAAGGTGATACCAGTCATTTTCAGGCATTGACAACCGCACTGTCTGGTACCGTTGGTACCGGAAATATTGCCGGGGTAGCTCTGGCTGTTCATCTTGGAGGGCCGGCTGCCTTGTTTTGGATGCTTGTGACAGCACTAATTGGGATGACGACTAAATTTGTGGAGGTTACTTTATCACATAAACACCGTGAAAAAGCCGAAGATGGAACCATCGCCGGAGGACCGATGTATTATATGAAAAAACGGCTCAACATAAAACTTCCTTCCGGTAAATGGCTCAATTTTGGTAAATGGATGGCCATTATTTTTGCTGTTGCCACCGTTTTTTCATCTTTTGGAACCGGCAGTTTACCCCAAATCAACAGCATATCCAACTCCCTTTGGGAAACTTTCTCCATTCCACATATGCTTACTGGTGCCGTTTTGGCTGTTTTGCTGGCTTTTGTAATTGTAGGAGGGATCAAGCGAATTGCGAAAGTTACCCAAACTCTGGTTCCGGTGATGGCGATCATCTATTTTCTGGGAGCCTTTCTGGTTATTATCTATAACTACGAAAATATTTGGCCATCCATGGTGGCTATTTTTGCCGATCTGTTTACCGGTTCATCGGCAACAGGAGGATTTTTGGGAGCCTCTGTTGCTTTTGCATTTAACCGTGGAGTAAACCGAGGATTATTTTCCAACGAGGCTGGTCAGGGTTCTGCACCCATTGCACATGCTGCTGCACGTGCACATGAGCCTGTGTCAGAGGGGATGGTGGCTTTGTTGGAACCATTTATCGACACCATCATCATCTGCATGTTAACCGGAATGACACTTCTGGCGTCCGGGGTGTGGCAGGAGAAACATGAGAATCTTTTCCAAATGGCCGATTTGGCTGTGGTTGAAGGTCTTTATGATGATGGAATTGAATCTGACAGGCAATCGCTCGGCGCACATGTTAATGGTAAAAAGTCGTTGCCACTGTTTACAGGAAACTTGAAAGTTACTGAGGGACAAATTACTGATGAAATATCCATTATTCATGCGCGCTCATTGGCTGAGAATGTTTTCTTGATTCAAGGCAACATGCCATGGACTGGTGAGGTTCCTGTCGTTCGGGGGCGCATGTCACCACCTGAAGGCGTCAGGGTATTTGGTGAGTCGCTCATTCATAGCGCACCACTAACAACCATTGCATTCTCCCGCAGCTGGCTGGGCGAATATGGCAAATATATAGTGTCGATAGGATTATTGTTGTTTGCCTTCTCTACGGCCATCTCGTGGAGTTATTATGGCGAAAGAGCAATGATATACCTGTTTGGAATGAATTCTGTTATCTGGTATAAACTGGTTTATGTTGTAGGTTTCTTTGTAGCTTCGTTTGTTGATACTTCCATTGTTTGGGTGTTTTCCGGAATAACCATCGCTTTAATGACCATTCCAAACTTAATCGGAATTCTTATATTGCACCGGGAAGTAAAGAGTGAGGTGAAGAGCTTCTGGAAGGAATACGCAGAACGGTTTCCCGATGAAAAAGCCCCAAAATATTAATGGTTGAATTTCATAGCAAGCGAGTCAGATGCTGAATCTGTTTCTTTGGAGATTATCAATGTCTGGAATACCAATGGATTTCGGTATGAGACATTGGTGATTGCCATGATTGAAGAGTTTTGAGTTGAGGTTTGTTCCTTAATTGATGGAGTTGTGTTTTGGTAATCATTTATTTCTCCATTTTGCTGAAATTTTGCTATCCCGCCTATAATTGCTAAATATGCAAAAAGTTTAATGAACTTGATCATGGTATAAGGTTTTTGTTTATGACTATAAATATACGATGATGGTCATAGCAAAGGTTGCGCCAAAAAGTTGTAATCTTTTAAAAAAAACTTTAATTCAATTTTGGTTTGTGTTTGATAGTATCTTGATATTATGAGTGTTGTAATAGTAATCGGGTTGTTTCTGATTGGGTTGATTGCCGGTCGGTTTTTTAAATCATATTCAATAGTGAGGAAAAGAGCCTCGCTTTTTATGATGTGGTCTGTCTATCTGCTGCTGTTTTTTCTTGGAATCTCTGTGGGAAATAACCCCGATGTTATAGAGAATATTCCACAACTGGGATGGCAGGCGTTTCTGTTGTCTTTGGGAGCAGTAATGGGGAGTGTGGTGTTTGTTGCATTATTGATGCTTTTATTTCACAGAAACAACCGCCTTTCTTAATTAATAAAAGAGTTTCCATAAATAGACTATAAACGATACTTGTGGTTACGGTTTACACCGAGATTCAGTTAAAAACGGATTATTATTGAGATGAGAAGCAGCATCATCATTCTATCATTTTTTGCATTGGGCATTGGATTGGCATTATCCGGTTTACTTCCTCAGTGGATGCTTAATGAATCTCTTTCAACCTATGCACTTTATTTACTGATGTTGATTGTTGGAATCAGTGTTGGTAGTGATAACTCCATGAGTGAAATTTTTCGTCGTATGAAATTGGTGCATTTGCTTGTTCCTATTGGTGTTATTCTTGGGAGTTTAGCTGGTGCAGTGATAATCTCTCTCTTTATCCATCAAATCAGCCACGGAACAGCCATGGCCATTGGTGCAGGTTTTGGATACTATAGCCTATCTGCAATTTTGATAAGTGGCATTCGTGGCGATGAGGCCGGGGTTGTTGCCCTTCTGGCAAACATATTTCGAGAGGTATTCACTCTGGTTATGGCTCCTTTTTTGGTGAAACTGTTCGGTCGTTTCTCCATTATTGCTTCCGGAGGTGCCACAGCAATGGACACAACTTTACCTGTTATAGTCCGATTTTCCGGTAAGGAGATGACCGTTATTGCCATACTCAGTGGCATTGTATTAAGCCTTTTGGTTCCTGTTTTAGTTCCTTTTCTGCTTATTTTCTTTTCATGACTGATGGTTTTTTCCTAAATTGAGGATAAAAATTCTCATTTATGGAAAAATATCATCTTGACACACATTTTCAGGTCAAGCCTGGTTCTCGTGTCAAAGTCAGTGACTTTGATACTTCTTATTCAGCAGGGTTTTATAATAAATCCGATGCAGAGAGTGAAGTTCTTTCCAATATTCAAACCATGCGTGAATTGCAGGATAAACTCTATGCCGGAAGCAAATATTCAGTGTTAATTATTTTTCAGGCCATGGATGCTGCCGGAAAAGATGGTACCATTAAGCACGTCATTTCGGGGGTTAATCCACAGGGAACGCAGGTTTCAAGTTTTAAATCGCCAACGGAACTCGAATTGAAGCACGATTTTCTATGGCGAATATATAAGAAGCTACCTGCCAAAGGGTACATTGGAATTTTTAATCGTTCATATTATGAGGAGGTTTTGGTGGTAAGAGTGCACCCGCAATTTTTGCTCAGACAAAATTTGCCCGGCATTGATCAGGTTGAAGATGTGTCCGATCAATTTTGGCAAAATCGATTCCATCAAATCAATAACCTCGAGAAGCATTTAACTGATAGCGGGACAATGGTGCTGAAATTTTTTCTTAATGTTTCAAGAGATGAACAAAAAAAACGCTTTATGAAGCGCATTGAAGACCCTGCGCGCAACTGGAAATTTTCTATGTCTGATGCTGAGGAACGCAAACATTGGGATAGATATATGCATGCATATTCCGAGATGCTTTCGGCAACTAGTAACAGTTACGCTCCGTGGTATGTCGTTCCTGCCGACAAAAAATGGTTTATGCGCATGGTGGTGAGTAATATTATAACTAATAAACTGGCACAATTACCTCTAAAGTATCCTCAAATAGGTGACAAAGAGCGAGCCCGATTGGAAGATGCACGTAAGTGCCTGGAAAGTGAGTAAATAAAATGTAAATAGTAAGTTAATTAGCATCTGAAAGTCTTAATTTCTAAATCACTAACAATCTGTTTACAGTTTGTAAAGTGCCTGCTGGATATCATCAATAATATCACTTACATCTTCCAGCCCAACAGATAGTCGCAGCATGTTGTCATTAATTTTCATCAACTCTTTCTCTTTTGCCGGAGTATCCCAGAAAATGGTGGAAGCCGGATGTATGATCATCGATTTATTATCGCAGAAATTGGTGCCACGCCTTATCATTTCAAGGTTGTTCATAAACCGAAAACAGTTCTCTTTTCCATCGAGCTCCAGGTTTATTAAACATCCTGATTTCCCTTTTAGGAATTTTTGGGTTAAATCGCAGTATTTAGCCCCTTTTAATGCTGGGTAATCCACATGTTGTACTTTATCAGAGTCATTGAGGAATTCAGCAGTTTTGAGTGCGTTTTCGCATATCCGGTCAATTCTCAGGGTAATGGTTTCCAGACCAAGTAGCTGTAAGAATGCACTGTTGGGGGAGAGGCATGCCCCGGTATTTCTGTAAATTTCTTTGTGCATGCGTTTGTAGAACGCCTGCTGTCCGAATTTATCGTATTGCTCTGCAAGCTTGGGAACTGCTGCCCACTTATCCGATGGATAGCAAAGTATTGTGCCACCAATGGAAGTGGCTCCACCTGAAATGAATTTTGTGTTTGAAAAAATCTCTATGTCAACTCCAAGGTTTTTACTTTCAAATATGTAGGGTGTAAGCACGCTGTTGTCGGCAATCAATGGAATGTTTTTGTCTGAAGCGATATGAGAGATGGCTTCAAAGTCATATACGATCAATTGAGGATTGGTAAGTACCTCCATAAATATTGCCCGCGTATTGCGGTCAATGTTGCGTTCTATTTCTTCGGGGTTTTCCAGATCGACAAATCTCACTTCAACGTTGAACTCTTTCAGGGTCTTTGCAAAAAACGACCAGGTGTTACCAAACAGGTAAGGAGAGGTAATAATATTATCGCCACTGCTACATAACGTGAGGAATACATTTGACACGGCCGCCATTCCAGAACTAACGCAGAGTGCATTGTCTGCATTACTGAATAGAGCAAGCCTTTTTTCAAGTTCTGTCACTGTTGGATTTCCTATCCGGGAGTATATATATGCTTCACTCTCGCCACGAAAGGCCTTTTCGGCATCCTCTGCGGATTCAAAATCATAGGATGCTGTCTGGTATATGGGGGTTTTCAGACTTCTGTATTGCTGATCTTCTTTTCCGGATGATCCGTGTATTAGTTTTGATGTAATATGTCGCATAATAGTTTAAAATGTCCTTTACTTTTTCCGCGAAGAGTGAATTATGTCTCAATGTCGCTAATGGTGTGGTTCGCGATGAATTGATTGTAAAGGTATTTATTTTCCTTCACTTTTCAATTTTAAGGACAGTTCAAAATATATTCTTTTTGTTTTGGAGCCCCATTATTTTCATTTTGATAGTTCAAAACCCCTATCAAACAGGTAAATAGGTAATATAATAAGTGAATGTGGTTATTGTTTATGAGAGAAAGTGAATTGTTTAACGCTGGGTTAACGTCGAAAATGCAATTGTTACATGGTAGGTGTATATGTGTATTGATTATCAATACATATAAGTTTTGGTTATTTGTAATTGATCTAATTTATATAAAAAAAAGCAGTAAAACTATTTGCATCTGTTTATATATTACATATATTTGTTATACAAAAATAAACCAAAAAAAATCTTCAGCCATGACGACAATTCAATTTAACAACCATTTGTTAGGATTACAAGACAAGTTGCGTTATTTCGCGTTAAGTTTAACAGCCAACGATGAAGATGCACAGGATTTATTACAGGAAACCATCTTGAAGGCTTTAACCTACCGGAATCAGTTTACGGCCAATACCAATTTCAAAGCATGGGTGTTTACCATCATGAAAAATACTTTTATAAATAACTACCGCCGTAATCAAAAAACAAAAAACACCTTTGATGGTGGAGACGATGCCAACAGGTTAGCTTACCGTAGTAATTATGCATCTGAAACCCCTGAAATGGTTCACAGTGTTACTGAAATGAATCGCTACATTGACCAGTTGGAAGATGAATTTCGCATTCCTTTCAAAATGCATACAGATGGTTATAAGTACAAAGAAATTGCCGAACAGCTTGATTTACCCATAGGTACAGTAAAAAGCAGAATTTTCTTCACCCGCAAAAAGTTGCAGGAAATGTTAAAAGATCGTGAAGGAAGCTATGTCTACTAATTTTTTATTAAAATAATTAGGTATTAAAGAACTTAATTCATTAAATTTGCATAGTTTTGGGTTTAGGTTTAGTAGATGAGTGAACAACCGGTTTTGACAATGGTCGAAACCGGTTGTTTTTTTATAGTGGTTTATTTGAAAACAAATAGACCGTATTAAACTCCTTCTTCATTATTCTTCTCAATCGAACCATGAATTTATCTGTTCTTATCTTATCTTTGGTTTTAACTTTCAAAACAATAACATTAATTACGCATGAGTACTGATAAATCTAAAGCAGGACGATATGATCGTGTATATGATCAAATAAAAGAATTGGTCTTACCTGTAAATAATCCGGTTTCGCGTATGTCAACCATCGCTGCGTTGCTGCATCATAAAATGAAAGGTTATTTCTGGACCGGATTTTATTTTCTTGATGAGGGGGAATTGATTGTTGGTCCATACCAGGGACCAATTGCTTGTCTCAAACTTAAAAAAAATATGGGGGTTTGCTGGGCCGGAATTAACTCAGGGGAATCGGTCGTTGTTGATGATGTTCATCAATTTCCAGGTCACATTGCCTGTTCATCACAGAGCAACTCAGAAATTGTGGTGCCCGTAAGAAACAGCCACAACAAAGTTGTGGCCGTTCTGGATGTGGACAGTCGTGAATTTGCTATGTTTGATGAAACTGATCGCATTCATCTCGAAAAAATAGTCGCATTGATTTACATGTAATTTATGAGAAAAACTGTTCTGATTACCGGAGGAGCACAAAGAGTGGGAGCCGCTCTTTCACGTTTTTTTGCTCAAAATGGATGGAATGTGGTGATTCACTATAATCGCAGCAGTGATGTTGCCAGGGAATTGTCGAAGGAGCTTTCCGGTATATATCCGGAGCAGTATTTTCCAGTTGTTTGGTGCAATCTGTCTGAGTTCCCTGAAAAAATGATAGAGTTTTTCAATCATTTACCACAAGAACTGAATTCAATTGATGTATTGATTAACAACGCATCGGTATTTGATCCGGGAGTACTGAGTGACACAACACCAGAGCTGCTAAAAAGCCAAATGAGCGTCAATTTTGAGGCACCTTTATTTCTGATGCAGAGCTTTGTTAATTGTTTTAAATCCGGCGTTATCGTTAATGTTATTGATACAAGGGTAACCGAAAACAGCTTTTCGCATGCAGCATACAGCATATCTAAGAAAGCACTGATGCACCTGACAAAAATGGCTGCTTTGGAGTGGGCGCCAGATGTCAGGGTAAATGCTGTTGCTCCGGGGCCGGTTTTGCCTCCACCGGGCAAAACCGATGATTATCTTCATGCAGTTATTAAGGAGACTCCTCTAAAAAAGCAGGTAAAACTTGATAATTTGTCGGAAAGTGTCTATTTTTTGGTGGAAAATGATTCCATTACCGGCCAGATCATCTTTTGTGATTCCGGAACACATTTAACCTGAATGAATGGCACAAATAAAAATCAAAAACTTACTGTTGAGAACTCAGATCGGGTTCAATGATCATGAAATAGGGAAGAAGCAGGATTTATTGCTGAATATAATCATTGATTATGACTTGGAAGGAGAGGAGGTATCTGATGAACCCAATCAGGCATTGAATTACAGAACTATTTGCAAGGAGGTGATTCGATTGGTTGAAAACGGCCATTTTAACCTGTTGGAGAGAGTGGCTGAAAAGGTTGCATCATATATCATCTCAATAGACAGGGTAAAAAGTGTTTCTCTGGAAGTTGATAAACCGCATGCCCTTCGTTTTGCCGAGAGTGTGTCTTTTTCTTTAACAAAAACTAAGTAGGAGAAGAGCCATGAACAGAATGATCATCAGCATTGGATCCAACATTGAACCATTTCACCACATAAAGGTGGCACTGGGAAAATTACAGAATCATTTTGAGGTTCTGTCTGTCTCATCCTTGCAAACCACCAAACCCATTGGCATTGTTGATCAGGCAGATTTTATTAATGGTGCTGTTTTGGCTACAACGAATGAAGACAAGAAGAAGGTGAACACCATTCTTAAAAAGATTGAGAATGAAATGGGGCGCGACCGAACAGTTCCTAAGTTTGGCCCACGCAACATTGATCTGGATATCTTAATCTGGAACGATGAAGTGGTGGACGATGACTATCATACACGTCCGTTTTTGCAGGAAGCCGTTAAAGAACTTCAGAGCATTTAATCTTCATCAAAGAACAGGTTAACCTGGTGAACACCCTCAATTTTTCTGAGTTTTGAAACCAGTTCACTTCCCTTTTGCTGATCTTTTAAATTCACATAATAGGAGTACTCCATAATTTGATCGTAATCGTCGCCAATGGTTTTAACATTTACCAGTTTATGTGTTTTACAGTATTGCTTAAATGAGTCTCCAAAAGGATTTTCCGGTAGACCATCCCCTTCGGTGGTGATGTGCATTAAAAATTCTCTTTTCCCCGAAAGGGAAAAGCTGAACTGTGTAACCAGTAAATAGGCGGCTCCAACCATAAATGTTCCTAAAAATGCAATAGCATAGAGTTTTACGCCGGCTGCCAGACCGATTGCCAGAGCAAAGAAAATGAACATGATATCTGATGCGTCTTTAACAGCCGTTCTGAAACGTATGATCGACATGGCTCCAACCATACCAAATGCTCTTGCCAGATTGTTCCCAATAACCATGATGACAATGGCTGTGATCATGGTCAGCATAATGATAGAAATGGTGAAGGCCGAAGAATAATTTAATCCTTTATAGGTGTGTTTGTATAGTAATGCAATTATGAAACCACAGGTCATTGCCACCAATACGTTGGCAAATACATCCCGGGCTGTTATACTAAATGTGAAAATCGATTGAATATCTTCCATTCTGATGTTGTTGTTTTTAATAGGTAAGCTTCCGATTATACTTGCTTACATCGTATCCAATAGTATATTTTGAAATAGCATCGTTGCGGAGTTTGAACTCCTGCACCAGCGAACGAGCCCATATGGGCATTTCGTTGGTGAAATATTTTATTTCAAGAACAAAGTGGTTGTTAAACAGTCTTTTAAGGTGCTTGTCTTCGTATAAAGCATCAAGTTTTGGGTAAACCTTGCTTCTGATGTTCTTATCAAATGTAATTCTTACGCCGGCATCTATTTTTCCCTGGTAGGCTTCTCTTTCATAGACTATCAGATTACTGGGACGGTACTGTTTTTTCTTCAAATGGAAGAAAAAACGTTTTGCATCGTCTAATGCCTCTTTTCTACTTCCCGTAATGATGTAATCTTCCAGTCGTGAGTATTTCATCATGTCCTCCAAATCTTTATAAAGAAGTGTGGAGCGATGTTTTTTTATGCGATTTCCTATTTTTCGTTTAATCTCCAGGATGACTTTGCTTTTATCGTTGAGCTTATCATAACCCCTGATGCGTAGTTTGCGTCTCAGTTTTATTCCACTGTCCTTCTGTGTATAGCATTCCATGTCCAAAGAGTCCAGGTAGATGCTGCGGACTGTATATTGATGTAAACCATGTTTATTGGGATGAGCATATTTATCGGGCACAACAAATGGCATCAAACGCTTGCGCAGTGCATCCATTTGCTCATTAGGAACCAGATATTTTCGCTCGTATCTAAGCATTACAATTAGTTGTGATATATGTTTTTACTCATTCTGATTATGTACTGTGCCAGTGAAATTTTCCCATAGTCGATCCGCGCATTTACTTTCAGGTTGGGGCGCAGTTGTCCATCGGGATTTTCAAAAATTGCAGTCACAAATACTGCCTGCCGCTGGTTGATATGCTCTATGTTATCATCTATATGGATGATATTCCCCAAAAGGGAATTTCCTATATTATCAATGATTACTGCCATTCCATCAGTTACATAGTCCAGGTTGTAAACTTCAACCGGCATTAACAAAACCATTTGCTGGTTTTGTATTACTCGCATGAGGGTTTCATTGCTGGTTGTGTTTCTTATTCCTGAAGAAACTGTACCCGAAATCGGAGAGGTGATGTAAAAGGCTTCGAGTCTTTGGTTTACATTTTCGATTTGTTCATTGATGGCTCCTATAACGGCTTCCACCCTTTCTACCTCTTCGCGTTTCGCCCCCGATGTAAGCACTTCATAATTGGCTGTGGCTATATTGATTTGTTGTTTCTTTATGTTGTAGCTGTTTTGAGCCAGTTCATACTCCTGAAGTGCAATGACGTTTTCTTCATAAAGGGATTGTGCCCGTTCCCATAGTTTTTTCTCAGTTTCGTATTCGGTTTGAGCCAAAATCATGTGCTGATAAGCAGCTGCAATTCTTTCAGGAGTTTCACCCGTAAGGGTTATCTGCTTCACTCTCATTTGCTCTTCCAGATTTCCTTTTAGTTCAAGAAGCTTGAAATATTCCAGGTGAGAATGAATTTTTCCAATGGTATCGCCGGCAGTAATTTTTCCGCTCTGGTTTATCTCGGCAAACTTCCTGAATTCAACGTGATCGCCACGTTGGAATTCGGTGGCAGAGAATTTTGGGATGGTGTTGGTTCTGTTATCTTTAAGAGTATTTACAATAGTTCCGTCAAATGATTTCTCCAAACGCCATTCCATTACTGGCAGCAAAACCCCATTTGTATTAATGGTGTACGGTACTTTGATGTAAAATGTTACTGGTATTAAAAGTAGAAAAAATACTATAACAATAATTGGTCTCAGACCCTTTCCAATATTCATCCCGTATGTTTGTGTTTTGATTTTAATGAGATGCGAAAATAGTCAAAAATACTCCCTTAAGCAAATATCTATGAGTAGATGTTAAGCAATTGTTAAATTTGTATTACATTTTTTTAATTTCCTGACTTTCTTTAGCTGTTTTTGTTTTTCTGACAGGAATATTTGAAAAATTATGGGCCTTGTAAACAATCGTCAAAATATTGCCAACATAGGAGCCTCGACCAAAAAAGTATTTACAAAATCAAAATTTTAATGTTTTCTGTGCTTATTTTTAATTTGAATGATTGCATGCGCAATCATTTTTTTATCTTTGCATCGTGTTACTATATTTGTCTTTCGTAACACTATTAGTATTAATAATTAATTTTTATCAATGAAGATACCAGTAAAAGATTCGCATTTTATTATTCTAATCATGCTATTCGTTTTTTTTAACGGCAGTGCTCAAACAATAAGAGGCGTGATTACCGATATCGAAACATCCGAACCACTGTCGGGTGCTAACATTACCATTGAGGGTTCTAATGAGGGAGCAATAAGTGATTTAGATGGAGCTTTTCTGATTGATATCATAGATTGGCAAAATAATACTCTGAATATTACTTTTATTGGGTATCAAAGTAAAGAGATTAATCTGGCCCCTCATAGTGCCGATCATGTTTTGAATATTCAACTGTACCCCGACCACCATACACTTGGAGAAATCACTGTTGACGGAGTCATTTCTAATCCTGTAAGAAGAAATGGCGATGCACTTTTTACCGGGACAGCGCTCACTTCCAAAGGACTGAGTATTGGTGGAGCACCCGCATCTACCAGTGTTTATCATGCGCTTGACATTCTTCCCGGTGTGTTAATCGAAGGCGTCGACGGTTATGGTTTGTCCGAAAAGTCGGTGCGAATCCGGGGCATTCGCAGCTCTTTTAGCGGGATGACATTGGAAGGTTTTCCTAATTACGGAATTATGCCCATTGGAGCCCGGGATGATATTTACGATATGGAAAATATAGAAAGCATAGCTTTGTATAAAGGGGCATCCCCGGCCGATTTAGGAACCGCAACCGGTAGTAAAGGTGGTGCCATTGAATTGAGATACCGCCGGCCAAATGAGGAGTTTGGAGCAGAAGTGAATCAATCAATTGGCAATCATAATTTTTTCAGAGCATTTACAAGGGTTGACCTGGGTAAAACTGCATTTGGAACATCGGCATTCGTATCTTTTTCGGCAACTGAAGCTGATAAATGGAAAGGCCCTGGGAAAATGGGACCCCGATACAATGCAGTAACAGGAATTACTCAGCAATTTAATGAAAATTTTGAGGCCGAAATATTTGTGAATTACAACACCATTAAACGAAATGCTTACAGGAGATTAAGCTATTCAGAAGCCATTAATTTGAAAGAGAATTATACGAAAGGTTTTTCATCAGAATTAACAGGGGTTGCGTCGCAAGATTTTTATTATTACGGTTACAATGACGGAACATTTACGAATATCGATTTTATGGGAATCGTCAGATATACTCCTGATGATAATACTTCTGTTTCGATAAAAGGATATGTTTCCAATGAAGAAGCTGACTACGATGGGACAGTACAGCGTGGACCTAATTTCTTCAAGACAACCAGTTTTAGAGATATTAGCCGAATGGGTATAATACCTGAAGTTCAGGGTAGAATGAATCAAATTTCATATTCTGCAGGTTATTGGTTGGAAATTTTTGATAATGATGCGCAAGTATATAACACGCGTATTGCTGATCAGGGACTAATCCCCGTTGGCTATGGTTTTTTCTCAGTGAATGAAAAAAAAGGGATAATCCACAGCCCTTATGCTAAAGTGGCATATTCTCCGGGCAGGTTTAACCTTCAGGCCGGCTTGAAATACTTCCACTTTACTGATCCGGCAACAGACAGGTTCAATTCAGTTTCAGCGACTGAACTATCCGAAACACCAAACGAGTCATTATATACAAGAAAAATGACGCACCACGCATTACTGCCTTCATTTGGTATTGGATACTCTCTGAAAGATAATATGCAGTTATACATTAACTATGGAAAGAACTATATGCGCCCTTATATGTATAATCCCATTATATCGTTGTATGTGAACAATATGGCAACATTTGCTGATGCCGGGATGGATCTGCAGGACATTTTCGACAATTGGAAAATGGAAACCTCACATCATTTTGATTTTGGGTTTAGATACGTATCCAATTACCTTACTTTGTCGCCGTCAATCCATTATGCCAGGCACAATAATGTGTTGGCTTCAGCCTATGACTCCACTGTTGAATTGGACTATTTTCAAAACGTTGGCGAACAAACAGCCTGGGGAGTTGATACTGAGTTTTATCTGCACCCGGTTTCGTGGTTCACTTTGATTTTCAATCCCACCTACACAAATATAAGCTATGATAAAAATCTGGAACGTCAGGATGGAATCATTGAGATAAAAGGCAACCAATCGCCTGCCACACCCCGTTTCAGCCTGAAATCTGGGGCTTTATTCTCAATGAGCGATATGGACATATCATTAATTTACAAACACATTGGCAAAAGATACGGCGATGCCACCAACATCGAAAAGATCGATGCTTACGGACTTTTTGATTTCTCAATAAATTACAGTTTTGAGAACATAAACATTTTTAGAAATATTACCGCAGGAGTCTATGTTAAGAATGTTTTTGACAAAAAGCACATCGGAATTATAAATACATCGGATGACAGCCGTCAGGGGAGTGCCACATATTTCGCAGGGCCTCCAAGGATTCTTTCAGGAAAAATTAGTTTGAAGTTTTAGCGGGTAGAAATATAAGAGGCTGTCTAAAAAGTAAATTTAAATTTTCCTTATCTTTCAAATCGTAAATTACACGTTAATAATTCACCCCTAAATCGCCCAAGGGGGACTTTAAGCCTCCCACTTGGGGGAGGTTTGGAGGGGTGAAAGCAAGGTTGTTTTACAAATTGTAAGTATTGGATATTATTAACAGACTTTTTAGACAGCCTCTATTTTTTTAAAAAACATCGAGTTTTTGCACCTTCATGTGGATTTTATTCCATGGCCATCCAAAACATATTGAGAGGTCGAACTACAGTCCAGACATAGTTTCTCATTATTCTCTTCAACAGTTCTCGATTTCATCGTATTTTCTTTGCAATTATCACAAACAATACTTTCCATAATGGGGGCGTAGGGAGGGATGTTGGTTTCTTTGTCTTCAATATTAAAAATATCGTCGAAAGGAATGGTCAGTGTTGCAAAAGATGCTTTGGAAGCTGCTTTTCTGAATTCTCTTTTGATGTTTTCATCATGGTTCTGTTCAATGACTACCTGTTGGAAGAGAGAACTGAATTCGGGCGACTTTTGATTGATGATTTGTCTGGATTCGTTTCTTGCACAAACTCTTATTCCTTTACCATTGCGGGTGGTTAGCGTGAAAGCATTTTTCCCAATATCCCGAAAAATTAGAGCATTGTTGCCAAACGAACAACCTGTTATGTACTGAATACCATCGGCAAAGCAGTTGTTGGTTTCGGTAATCGCCAAAAGGTCTTCCATGCCGTCCGACTGACTTTTCATAAGGTTCATGGCTTTTACGGCAGCTATAACACCCATGGCTAAGCCCGGACAGTAATGTCCGTGTATTTGAGCTGCACCAATGAGTAGTTTTTCCAGATTTTCTGATTTAATATCCATGATGATTTCTGCTCTGGGGTTACTCTTTAACCGTTCAACGCGGATTTCATTCTCTGATTTGCTGTTTTCGTAAAAACTGTAATCAGTTGGTTTTATATCGAGTATGGGTGTTCCATTCATGGCGTCGAGGCCTGAAACGGTGAGTTGGTTGCCTTCTACTGAATGTAGTTTTACCGTAGTAACTCCAATGCCATTTGGTCGGTGTGGACTTCGACTGGCAAAAACTCCTTTAATTTCTCCGGTATAAATGGGGGTTATCAGTTTATAACTCTCCGAAAGGTGGAAGTTGAACACGACATCAACAGCCGGTAGTTCATTTAAGTTTTGCAAACCATCGGAAAATTCAGGCAGAATCTCGAGAACGCTCTTCTCCTTTTTCAATGGAAACCCGTCTTTGGGGTCAATGATTTGATTTTTAACGTATCCTATTGGTTGGAATTGAATCTTCATAGTTGTCGGTTTTTATTTGATTACGAATGTTATATATTTGCTTATTCACAATGGGTTGTTAGGCTAAAAGTATGATGAGTGCAGCGAAGACCCGCATGGTGGGATAAGAGCAATAGATTGGTTAAATGATTTACATATTTCTATCCGGATATATAAATCAGGACTACGTTACACTTCGTCTATCAGTCTAAATTTTGAAAACTCTAATAGTCTTAAAAAATGGTTATTACTTCATTGGAACAGGTTAAGGATATCAGGGAAAAGAAACCCAAAGAGGTTTCTTTTGATATTGCCGGATTTGACGATGATTTTAACAGCGAATGGACTCAGCGTTTCAATCATCTTCTTGCCGAATGCGGATGCAGTTCCGGTCAGCAATACATCATGTATGCATCCCCAGTTTTTCTGCTGGCATTAATTGCTCTGGCCTCGTTCAGTTCATTGGGTAAACCATTGATTGTAGGTCTTTTCCTAGGTGCCATTGTTGTTACCGGTGCTACCGGAAAAATTGCCGGCCTTATTGAAAAAAACAACAAACTTAAAGTTCTTACCCAAGAGTTGTATTCAGCCACTGGTTATATTGACTCATCAAACGGGTAGGATATAGGTCTGGGTACCATGTGATATCTTCTGAACTTCTGTTTCGTAAAGGGTTTTTATATTTTCTTCATTGATGACTTCTTTTCCACCATGGGCAATTATGCGGCCTTTTTTCATTAAGATAAATCTGTTTGCATATCGGGTTGCCAGATTTAAATCGTGAATGACTGTTACGATGGTTATCTTTTTGTTTTCAGATACCTGTTTTAAAAGCTGCATTACCTCAATCTGATATTTTAGGTCGAGGCTTGATGTGGGTTCATCAAGCAGCAGTACAGACGGTTCCTGCGCCAGAGCGCGCGCAATCTGCACGCGCTGAAGTTCACCACCACTGATTTCATCAATGTTGCGCATTATTAAATCGGAGAGTCCTAGTTCATCAATAATCCGATTAACCAGCTTTCTGTCCTTTTCTCCGGGGAGCCATCCCACATGGGGTCTGCGCCCAAGCAATACGGTGCTGAACACATCTAACGGAAAAATAATTTTAGATGTTTGAGCCACGTAAGCCACTTTTTTTGCGAGCTCTTTCTTTCGGATTTTTTTTATGGATACACCGTCCAATTCAATGGTACCGGTATGTGGATGCAGTATGTTGTCCAAACATTTAATAAGCGTGCTTTTCCCGCATCCGTTGGGTCCCACTATGGCGTAAAATCTTCCGGATTTTAAATCTCCGGATACGCCATGCAAAACATCCTGGTTTCCGTATGCAAATTTTATATTTTGAAATGATATGGTCATGTTATCTTTTTTTGATACGGTTAAACAACAGGTAAAGGAAAAATGGAGCACCTATAAATGAGGTGATAATTCCCACGGGAATTACCACCGGAGCCACTATGGTGCGGGCCACAATATCGCTGGCAAGGAGAAACAGTGCGCCAAATATGGCCGATCCGGTTATCACGTAAGTTTCATTAAAACCCACCAATCGACGTGTTACGTGAGGAATTATCAACCCCACAAACGCAATTACCCCAAAAAAAGCAACGGTAACAGCCGTGCAAAGAGAGGCCGTTAGCACGGTAATCATTCTTAAACGGTTCACGTTAATTCCAAGACTGGAGGCCACTTCATCGCCTGCATTTAGGGTACTTAAGTTAAACGTATTGTATATAAAATAGGCCATGGAGGGAATTATGACGACGAGCAGAAATAGGGTGTTTTGGTTGGTGGCTTTACCTAAATCGCCAAACATCCATGATACAATGGCTGCCAGTTCCACATCATTGGAAATATACTGCATCAGTGAAGTGGCAGAGCCAAAAAGTGCTGAAAGTATTATTCCGGCCATTATTAGTGTCTCAGGAGAGGCTCCACGCCATCGTGCAAAGCCTGTGATGAGAAATGTACATGCCATTCCCCAGATAAATGCCGATAAGGTAATAAGATAAGGACTGTTTTTAAGTGATTGGGCGATGCCATGTTGCGCTGCGTAACCTAAAAGCACAATTGCCAATGCCGCACCAAACATGGATGCCGCACTTAGACCAAGTGTGTAGGGCGATCCAAGGGGATTGCGAATAACAGTCTGAATAACCGCTCCCGATACCGAAAGAGCTACTCCTGAAAGTATGGCAGCCAATACGCGTGGCCACCTGATGTGAAACAGAATTTGTCTGCTTACTTCGTCTCCCTTTCCCAGAAGAAGTTCCGGAATATTTAAAATGGTCAATCCCGAACTGCCAATGGTCAGTCCTGCAACAGACAACAACATCAGAACAATAAAGCCTGTCACCAGAATAATTATTCGATTTCGTTTTTGTCTCTTTATTGCATGCATACCCAGCCGTTGTACATATGTATCAATTCTTCACTCACGTCATTCCCAAGCACATACTCATAAATGGTTTTGCTTTTTTCTTTAAACAGTTGCGGAGTAACCGCATCAGGATATAGTACTGAAGCAACATACCATGCGTTGGTTAGAATTGTTTCGTAATTTGTAGAATACCAGTTATGTGGCATCAGGAAATGAATCTTGTTATTCTGAACGGCTTGAAGTGTTGCATGAAGAGGTGTCCCATCAGCAATTTGAGGTTGAACCAATTCTCGTCCTGCAGCGTCTATAAAAATCCTGTCTGGATTCCATGTGATAAGTTGTTCAATATCAATTTCAACTGTGGAACCAATGGTGAGTGGTAGATTGCTTTTCAGGGCTAACTCTGAAGCTACATTTTCAGCATTTACAAATAAAAATGCATCAAAAAGGGGTATGGTGGAAGTGATGCTGCGTGCACCGCTATAGGAAATACCACCGGCATAAACCGTTTCAGTTTTTTTCCGGCTTTGGGCTGACAGTCTGTTTAGTTCTTCAATTTGATGATCAATAAAGTGTATAAGGGAGTCGGCTCTGGCCTCTGTGCCGGTAACTGCGGCAATGGTTTTAAGTGACTGGTTAAAATCGTTTCGCCGGTTTGTTAAGTTCCCGGGTTGAATTACCACAACAGGAATTCCGGTTCTTCGCTGAAGGTCATTGGCTTCTCCTATGGTGGCGTTGGTCATAAATATTACATCGGGGGCATTTATGGCTATCAGCTCAGCATCGCCTCCATGCATTGGGCCTATTATTGGCTTTTCAGTAAGTTGTGGTTGTGCAAATGCGTATGCTCGTCCGGGGCGCCGTTCAACATCTTCAACGCCTGATATTTTTTCTGTTAGTCCCATGTAAACCAACATTCGTAAGGCTCCGGCTTTTAAGCCAACAATCCTCTCAATATTAACGGGGACGATAACTTCTCGGCCTAACATATCGGTGATGGTAACGGTTTCCTGACCAATGCGCGGTTGAGGACTCCCGCATCCCAAAATGAGAATGAAAAGAAACGATAGTATTTGTTTGCTGTTTGTCATATATGGGTGCATGTAATTCTCAAAATCAGGCTCTGCTCATGGTCAGTTTGCCATGCTGAATACCTTTTATGGCAATCAGTTTGTCCGACAACTCTGTTAATAGTTTTGCTTCACCTTTTACGGCAATTATCTCCATACATTTTTCATGATTCAGATGAAAGTGTTGCGAAGAGAGTATTTCATGATGATAATGGTGCTGTATATCATGGAGTTTGTGAACCAACTCCCGTTTGTGGTGATCGTATATTAACGTAATGGAACCAACCACTATGTTGTTACACTCCCATTTGGAGCGTGCAGTGTTCTCTGCAATCAGTTGTCTGATGGCTTGTGAGCGATTGGTGAACCTGTTCTTTTTTACAAATTCATCCAGGTCGTCCAATAACTCTTTTTCAAGGGATACTCCAAAGCGTACTACACTCATGGTGTTACAAATTTTAATAATCGTGTTATTTTTACAAAAGTATTCTTTTTTGATGTTCCATCCAATATTTTGGAAAGAGAGTTTTTTCGATTGGATGTATGGTTTATGGTTGGAGGGTTGAATGAAGACTGGAAACCGGACAAAGGTTTGGGTTGTTAGTTTATGGTTTCTCATTGACAAAATTTTAGGTCATTAGGTAAATAGGTCAAGAGGTTCTTAGATTAAGGGAGAGTGTATAGTCGATGGTTGAGTGGTTTCGTAGCGATGCGGAGTTTCACATGGCGAAGCCGGAATGAAACAATTTCCGAACCTTTTGGGAACACTGAATAACTCCGCCGTAGGTGGTAAATGTTGATAGAATCTCAATTTTCATAATGATAAAAGCACTCCGATGGTGTGCAATTATTTTAATCAAAGAATGAGCTTCATATTTGTATGTATGGGCTAAAACTCATGAAAATGGTAGATATGCTTTTACAAAGAAAATATGAGGCTGTCTAAAAAGTAAATTTAAATTTTCCTTAACTTTCAAATCGTAAATTACACGTTAATAATTCACCCCTAAATCCCCCAAGGGGGACTTTAAGCCTCCCACTTGGGGGAGGTTTGGAGGGGTCAAAGCGAGGTTGTTTTACAAATTCTAAGTATTGAATATTATTAACAGACTTTTTAGACAGCCTCATTCTTATATTAAAAGTGTCTGTTGTTTTAGGAATCAACTTATACTATAAACCTATTTCTTAATAAATTTAAGAACTTCAGACTCATCTTCAGAGCTAAGTTTTATGTAATATATTCCCTGTTCAAGCTGTGATATATTAATGGAGGTTTTACTCATGAATTCGCCTGTTAGCATGGTTATGCCTTGTGAATTCAATATTATAAACGTTGTTACAACATTACTTCTTTCTGTTTCTATATTTAGCTGATCTGATGCGGGATTTGGGTAGATGACCGTTTTGTTATCCTTTTTTAATTGATCAACGTTTGTTGCTATTTCAAATGCAGCAGTTAGTTCAATGTCTCCCACTTCTGTAATCAACTCAATATTTCCTTCATCAACCCATAATCCTTGTTCTAAATGGTTAATGATTGTGATTTGCGCGGGAGAGAGTGCATAGTCGTATATTCGCATTAAATCAAGTTTGCCCTGCATTTGATGTTTTTCGTGCCATCCATCCCAGTTCCAGGCTCCAAATCGGCATGTTAAGTTGTTGTGGTATGAAATTCCTCCGGGTGAGTTTCCTGTACTTTTTAGTTCTCCATTGATGTATAGGCTTCTTTCTACGCCTTTTTCCCAGGTAGCAACAACATGTAGCCAAGTGTTAAGGGGCACGTTTGTTGAAGCTGTAACTCCGCCGTCTTTTATGCCAAAAACAATTCTTCCACCTTCATGGATATTGCTGCTTATGGAAAAGTCGTTTGCGGTGTTTTCGTTTCCGTAGTTTGCTCCCTGAACAACCAAAATCCCTGCCTGACTGGCAGGTCCATAGCTCTCAAGTTTTGTCCAAAAGCTGAAAGAAAAGGCATCAGTAAAATTGAAATTTGTATTGGTATCGATGTATCTAACACCTCCGTCAAAATAATATGCACTATTCGGCTCGCTTGTAATGCCGGTTGTTAAAACTGCCCCGTGATTGGTGGCATTATAATTACCGGTTTCATCATTTGTGTTTCCGTTAAATTTGTAATATGCTATATAGTCTGCAGCTTTATCTTTTACCCATCCTTTAAAAGAGAATCCTTGTTTAGAAGCACTATTTAATTGTATGGGCAGATCGTTTACGGTAAAAGTAGTGGGATTATCGTGAGTGGTTCCCTCAGCGTTTCTATAATTAATTTGATAAACTATGGCATCGCTCCATTTAGCCCATAACTCAATGTCGGTTGGCTCATTTAACTCTGTTAAAGGCTCTCCGTTATATAATTGGTTATTATACCATCCTTCAAAATTGTAGCCGGATTTTTTAGGATTTTCCAAAGAGAGTGGCAAAACATCGGTAAGAAATGTTTCCGGGTTTTCCGGATGATTCTCACCACCATTTAAATGGTAGGTTATGGAAAAGGATTCTCCTAAGGCCGGAAAGCATAAGAATCCTGTCATTGTTGTTAAAATAACAACAATTAAATCTAGTTTAGCGCTTTTCATGGTTGGTTTAATATTTAACTGGTTGCTAATGGTTTTAATTGATTTCAAAAATACTGATAATTCTCTGTTTTTTTGCTATAGTAGAATTATAGTGATTTGTTGAATTACTTTTTTGGCTATACTTACCCAGATGTGTTGACAGATTATGCTGTTTTTTTATCAACATAATTAATATTGATTTGACTTTTAAGATAATAGTTCGTTAAGCTTTTATATTTAGCTGATTTTAAGGTATATATAATCATACGCTAAGTAAGTAATTTGCTTGTAATTAAGTATTTGTCTATGTCTATGTCTAAATTTCTAATCCCAATGCATCGGGACTAACGATCTATTGTTAAGATGAAGGATTATGATATTCATTAGTGCATTCTCCTTTTAATAAAAAAAGAAACGAGTACCTAAAAGCCTGAATATCAGTTTTTAGTTTTCTTAATCCCTATTTTTAGGTATAAATTTTCGTCGAGACATGTAAGGCGCTTAAAGATAGGGCGGTAGAAATTTGGTTCAGTTTTTAAAACCCCCATTAATGGGGATTGTGAGGTCTGAACGGTAGATATATTTTTGCTGTTGTTTTAGGTCAACCAAATTAAAGCATAGCTTGTCTGAATATGATAGTTAATCCCGCA
Organism: Alkalitalea saponilacus; assembly: GCF_900168165.1. GTDB lineage: Bacteria > Bacteroidota > Bacteroidia > Bacteroidales > Marinilabiliaceae > Natronoflexus > Natronoflexus saponilacus. The sequence goes on along the minus strand of NZ_FUYV01000014.1, from coordinate 39,996 downwards.
AAGATATTGACATTCCTGTTTCTGTTAGTGTGCAGTAGCATTTACGGCAATGATTACGGTTTGTCGGTAAAAGGGATTGTGTTGGATGAGAACAACAATCCTGTTCCCGGAGCCAATGTTGTTATCAATGGAGGGTCAATGGGTGCTGTTACCGATGGCAATGGTAGTTTTGAGATCAGCAATTTGCCAATTGAAAACCATGAGTTGGTGGCTTCATCATTGGGATATGAGGCTGTTACTTATAATTTGGAGAGTAACGTTGCGGAATCTTTCATAACCATTCGATTAAAACCATCTGAATACCTGCTGAATGAAGTTCAGGTAGTGAGTAGTCAGCGAGATACCCGACGACGTTCTGAGAGTGTGGCCGTTGAAGTGATAAATCAGGATTTCCTATTCAATAATTACTCCGGCTCATTGATGCAAACATTGCAACGTGTACCGGGAGTTAATTCAATGGATGTGGGTTCGGGCATATCTAAGCCGGTCATTCGGGGGCTTGGGTTTTATCGGGTTGTGGTTGCTGAAAACGGCATCAAACACGAAGGACAGCAATGGAACAGTCACAGCGGGTTGGCCATCGATCAGCAGGGAGTTCATCAGATTGAAATCATAAAAGGCCCGGCATCCTTACAATACGGTTCGGATGCCATTGGTGGAGTTATAAATATTTTACCGGCTCCAATTCCTCAGGAGGGAGAGGTGAGCGGAAATGTTTCACTTACCGGAAAAACCAATACTGAATGGATTGGTGGAGCTGCATCCGTAAGTGGCCGCACTGGAGATTTCTACTTTCATACCGGATTTACTCATAATAATTTTGGAGATTTTAAAATTCCTGAAACAGGGGATTTTGTGCTGCCGGCACCTGTCAGTGCCGCAGAAGCGTCACATCGGGTTCCCTTGGGAGATCAGGTTTACAACACCGCAGGTCGCGAAAATGCTGCTTCATTAACCACGGGAATTGTAAAACCATGGGGAACAAGCTATTTTGATATGAGCTACTACTCCAATAAAACCGGGTTTTTCGATTATGTGGGGCTTCAATATGAAGATCAGCGTGCTGCACATGCCAAAAACAGACGTGACATAAGGATTCCTTATCAGAAGGTGGATAACTATTCGGTGAACCATTTTACCAATGTAGCTATTGGTGAAAATCGTTTTCGGGTGGCATTGGGATACCAGTACAATGAATCGGCAGAGCATAGTTTCCTGTTCGACAGAACAGGAAACAGATACGAAGATTTAATCTATTACCGTGATAAAGATAACCTTGAACTACTGTTGAAACTTCATAATATAAGTGCCAACTTTTTGTATTCCATCCGAAGTTACGAAAATCACACCATCGATTTTGTTCTGAATTCGCAATATCATTACCACACTACCGACGGCTACAGCCATATTTTACCGCATTACAACCGGATTTCTGTTGGTACCGGCATGTTATACAAATATGAGTTTTCACATCAATGGATGTTTAACGCCGGAGCAAGGGTCGATTTTAACCGATTTGAAATGGAGGAGTCGCTCAATCCTGACCCTGCCTATGGTGAAGCAGTGTTTAATCCCGATTTCAATAAAAATTTCAATGGGTCATCTTTTTCCCTAGGAGTAAATCATTTGCCGGACAACAATACCATCTGGAAATTGCATGTTGGTAAGAGCTACAGAGTTCCCTCGGCTTATGAACTCGGTGCTTACGGTTTACACCGTCATGAGGGGCGTTTCGAAAGGGGAGACCTGAACATTTCTCCTGAACAAGCCTGGCAGATTGATGCCGGATGGGATAAACGCATTGGTGATTTGGAGTTTTCAGTCTCTCCTTTTGCCAACTATTTTACCAATTATCTGTTCCTGAACCCGACTCCTGTATTGCGACCCGAAGGACAGGTTTATGAATACCGAGAAACAGAGGCACTTCTTACCGGCGGTGAAATAAGTCTGGACTACAATTGGCGCCGTTTTCAGTTTAATGCTACAGCGGAATATGTTTACGCGGTTAACCTTGAGCTGGAGCGACCTTTACCTTTTACGCCGCCTTTTTCCGCTGTAGTTGGTGTTAACTATCTGTTTAACGATGGAAATGTATTTAAACGCAGCAGCGTTGGGCTGGAAGCATTGACTGTGGCCGATCAGAATATGACTGTACCAAATGAATTGAATACACCGGGGTATCGAATATATAATTTCAATGCCCGCTCCACGGTTGCTTTTGGCAAACAGGAGGTTAATATGCGTTTGACTGTGCGAAATTTATTAGATGAGCAATACTTTAATCACATCAGTTTTTACCGAAGAATGCGCATCCCGGAGCCGGGACGCGATGTTCAGTTATTTGTAAATATACCTTTTTAAATAGTTTAAGTTTAACCAAACCCTGCATGAGCAGGATTAAAATTTTTAAGATTATGAAGTTGTCAGTTAAATTGTTCGGATTATTGTTTTTATCTCTATTTGTTTTCGCTGCCTGTAGCGACGATGATGATACATCCACTCCACCTGAGATCACCAATTTTAGTGCCGGATTGCATTATGGTGCAGGTAATACCATAGTAAAAGAACCTGGTGCGGAGATTATCGTGGATTTTGATGCCCGTTCCAGAAATGATGGCCGATTGGTAGCATATCACATTGAAATCCATGATCACCCTGAGAGTGGTGATCCTGATGATGAATACAAGATCATTGATGAAATGTTTGAAAATGACCCTAAGTTTTTCAATACACGAAATGCTTCGATTCACAAGCATATTGCAATTCCTGAAGATGCACCTCTTGGAGAGTATCATGTAGAAGTTATCGTATTTGATGAATATGGTAATACTACTGATGTAGATACCATCATCTTTCTGGTTGCACCTACTGAAGAGTAATATTGTAATAATAAAAAATAGAATCCTTAATGAAGCGCTTGATTTTTGTAAGTTTGATTTCTATACTTTTTGTTTCTGCCTGTGTGAAAGACTCAGATACAGAGGCTGAAGCACCAAAAGTTGAAATACTATTGCCGTTTCCATGTGATACCATCTATTACGGCGAAGATTTTATCTTTCGTTTAAAGTTGACCGATAAGAATGAGTTGGGCAATTTAAGCATGGACATCCATAATAATTTTAATCATCACAGTCATGGCGATAACATCACATGCCAAATGGATGATCGAAAAGAGGCTATTCATCCTTTTTCCAAAGCCTGGATCCATTCGTTACCTAATCAGCGTGAATATACATTTGAGAAAGTTCTAAACTTTCCGGTAAAAAATCAGGATGATAAGGTACATGACCATGGTGATTACCATTTTCATATATATGTAACCAATGAAGATGGCTACCAGGTTTTCACCACTTTGGATGTGAAAATTCTACACAGGGAAGATGTTGATTGATTTTGCTATTTGTTTTAGAGATTTACTTGAAAAAGGGGAGCCGATTGGCTCCCCTTTTTGCTCTTTTATCAAAATGCACCCAGAAGGTATGGTGCCGGTGTTTTCGTAAGATATTGAAAATTAGAAAATATTTCTATATTTGTAGAAAACCTCTTTTTACTCAATTATGCAAAATAAGTATGTTGAATTTATCTCCGATGAGCATTTATTAAAATGTATTGAAAACTTATACGGTTCCTATTTAAGAGCCAAGGCCAAAATATCCAAAAAGAAGTTTTATAATAATAAAATCGATACCATAAAACTAACTTTTGATGCCAAATTCAATAACCTTGATGAAGAAAGCATAATTGAAACCGAAATACTGCGTCAAATTGATAAATCTATTAATAATTCTATTGGAACTTTTCATGAACAAGTGCTTGGGGAAATTGAAGGTTTCGAAATTGGAAAATTGAGTGGTTTTGACATAAAAGCTTCCGATAATACCTTGTTTGCTGATATTAAGAACAAACACAATACAATGAATAGCAGTGCTTCCGAAGCCCTTTTTCAAAAATTAGCACGTTATGCAGATGATTATAAACACGCTAAATGTTATTGGGTTCAAATATTAGCTAAAGGCAGTTTCAACGAACATTGGAAAGGAGATATAAATGGCAAAGAGTATAGCCATAGCCGGGTATTTAAGATCTCTGGAGATCAATTCTATGCGCTTCTTACGGGAAGAGAAAATGCGCTTTTCGAATTGTATAAAGCATTGCCGTGTGCCATTGATGACTTTCTGAAAAGAGTTGAGGAGGAGCAGTTTATACCTATAAATTCTGCGCTTTCTGAAATTAAGAATGAAACTGACATAACAAATCGCTCAATACTTGACCAGATTACATTCGAAAATTATAGTTATTATCTTGGTTTTGATGATTTATAGAACTCATTCAGAAGTTTAACGACTGAATGACCAACTTCTTTTGCAAGGTTTACAGGTACGGCATTCCCTATCTGTTTGTATTGTTGAGCCAATGAGCCGGCAAATTGCCAATCATCCGGGAATGTCTGAATTCTTGCGTATTCTCTAACTGTAAAAGGTCTGGTTTCATCAGGATGACATCTCTCTGTTTGTTTTTGCGCAGGACTACATGTTAACGTTAAAGATGGTTCGTCCCAACCTATTCTTCGAGCCATTCCGGTTTTTCCACCTCCAAGATAAAAGCTTCCTCCCATATAATCCTTTTGAATATCTAAGGGCAAATCACGCCAGTAGCCTTTTTGTGGAACTAAATCAAGTACCTTTTTTTTATAATCAGGATAGTTGGCTCCTTTTGACTTGGGCACATCACATTCGTATAGTTCTCCTTTTTTTAGAGCATCCGCTAAATTGTATATTTTTCTGTGTGGTTTTGGATATTCAAACTCAATGTCAATATCTTTTCTAACACCAACAAGTATCAATCTCTCTCTCTTTTGCGGCACTCTGTAATTTATCGCTTTCATCACTTGTACCGGAGCTACGTTATAACCAATTTCATTAAGAATTGAAATCATTCCATTTAGGGTTTTTCCTTTTTCGTGGCTTATAAGGCCACGAACATTTTCTCCAATGCATATAGCTGGTTTAACCTCCTGAACTACTCTTGCGAATTCGTAAAAAAGGGTTCCTCTGGCATCATTCAAGCCTAATTTTTTTCCTGCATAACTAAATGCCTGGCATGGAAAACCACCTGTAACAACATCAACCTTATTCTTATAATCGGAAAAGTTGAACTCTCTAATGTCTCCTTCTAATACATTCCAGTTTGGTCTGTTTTTTCGAAGTGTTTCACATGCCCATTTGTCAATTTCGTTTAGTGCAACGCACTTTAAACCTGCTTTCTCTAAACCTATGGCTAAACCACCTGCTCCGGCAAATAATTCTAAAACTGAGTATTCGTTTTCAGGTTCAACGCAATTTGAAACATCATCTTCAATAACATCATTAAAAAGACTGCCTAATAAATTTTGCACATCTGACTTTCGATAAACTCTGTAGTTGGAAACAGGCTCACGAACAGCGTTTAGAATACCTTCTTTATCCCATCTTCGTAAAGTTTCCTTACTTTTACCTATAATTTCTGATGCTTCAGATAATGTTAAATAATCTTTCATGTAACCAAATTGTTAAACCTTACACAATGGTTACAAATATATGAATAAGTTTTATAAAAGGAGTAAAAAAGTTTCAGAATGCATCACCATCCATTTCTAAATCTTTGATAAAATGGTATTATACATTTGGATATTATGTGAGTGGGGTTTTGATCTATTCCATCTGGAATTATTATCTTGAATTTTGTAGAAATATCTCTTTTTATTTTATAATATTAAGTCATTAAAATTCATTACAATAGTGATCTTTTAGTAATTGTATTAATTCCATGCATAAAATTATATTTTTACTCTCTATTACAATCGGGATTTCAGTTGGTTGCAGAACTTCCGATACCATTTTTCATGCAGATTTTTCCGAACTATGGCATCATACTGATTCCCTTAAAAATTTAAACAGGCCACAATCCACCCTGGAGGTGGTGAATGAAATTGTAAAACAGAGTCATGAACAACGAAGCACAGAGGATTACATCAAGGCAATTGTTTTAAGATTTCAATTGAAGCAGCAGGTTTATGATAATGCGTTGGAAGAAACCATTGCAGAGCTTGAGTCGGATTTAGTCAATCTGTGGATGCCGGCCAAACAGATGGTGCACAGTATTCTTGGCGATTTGTATCACCAGTTTTATATGCAAAACAGGTGGAGGTTACTTCAGCAACCACTTGCTGAAACTTCTGCATCTCAATTGGTAGAGATGAGTGCCTCAGAAATTTCCCGTTTAGCCATACATCACTACTTGTCTTCAATGGAAAACCGTGAAGCTCTGGCTTCTGAGCCATCAATAAATTATGATGCTTTGTTGAAAGGTGATAAGGAGAAATTGCATTTGCGACCTACCGTGTACGATTTGCTGGCCAATAGATTAGTTGAACAACTCTTGAGTGATGCTTTGTTTGAGTTGCCCGGTTCCGGATTCTATTCTTTTTCGGATGACTTTTTGCTAAATCATCGGGAACAGTTTATTTGTGCTACAATAGATGAGAAGCATCATAGCGAAGCGGCTGTAATGGCGCTGCAAATTTTACAGGAATGGTTAAGGTTCAGGATGAATGCAGGTGATGCAGAGGCTTTGGCCGATGTGGATTTATTACGTTTGCGGCTGATGTATGATAAGTTTTCGGGTATTGATGGTTATCGAAAATATGAACAGGCTCTGAAACATCTTGCTTCTGAGTCGGTAGGTGCGGAAGTTTACTCTTCCGTTTTGTACCAACATGCCACCTTTTTGGCGACTCAGGCAAATATTAATGAATTTGAAGATGACGAAAGAAACTACTATGGTGAGGCACTGGAACTTATTCGGAGAGCCATTGCAGCCTGGCCTGAGAGCGAAGGTGCATTGCTGGCAGGCAATTTGGAAAAGGAAATTTTGAAGCCCTCGCTTCAGCTGTTGGTTGAGTCTGTTGTGATACCTCAAAAGCCCGTTTTATATGCCCTGCGATATAAGAACATCGATACCCTTTATACGGGATTGTTCCGTTTGGATATGCCGGATTTTGCTTCAGCGCGTTTTGATGATAGGCAGAATGTAATGAAACAGATTGGGGAGAAGAAGCCGTTGTATACTGGAAAAGTTGCTCTGCCCGATTTTGGTGATTTCAGGGAGCGTATCGCCGAGTTTAAGTTTTCGGAAGGAGAAGATGCAGGTTATTACTGTCTGGTTGTATCCAATGAACCAATCGACCATCAAAATCTGACAAAGAATGAGTTGTTTCATATTGCTCCATTTCTGGTGTCGAATCTTGCTTACAGTGAGCATGTTCGGGAAGAAGGCCTTTTGATTTCTGTGGTTGACCGCTCAAACGGTCAACCGGTTAAAAACGCCGGTGTCATGGTTTATCGGCATCGAACTTCAGGTCGAAACCAACAAAATAAGGAGGTCTTTTTTGCCAATGAAAAGGGGCGAGTAACACTTCATGAAGACGAATATGCAGATAATACAATAAGACTGGTTATTCAAAAGGATGATGATGTATTTTTCCTCAGAGACTCAAGATATTTCTCTTCTCAGTCGCAGCGTCGAATTTCTGCACGAACACAATTTTCGATTTTTACTGATCGCCAGATATATCGTCCGGGGCAGTTTGTCCATTTTAAAGGGGTAATGCTTGAAAACCGGGATGGCGTTGTCAATGCTGTTGCCAATGAGCGCGTACAGGTGTTTTTGCGCGATGTAAACGGACAGGAAGTGGCATCACAATATTTTGTAACCAATAATTATGGCTCGGTATCCGGCAAGTTTTTATTGCCAAGAGGCACACTAACAGGAAGTTTTAGTTTGGGGTCGGCCTATGGACACAAATCATTTAGCGTGGAGGAATATAAACGTCCCCGTTTTGAAGTGGTCGTTGAACCCCATGACGATATTGCGGTGATAGGCGACTCCATATCATTGGTCGCAAAGGCCAATACCCTCACCGGATTACCATTAAACGATGCTTTGGTTAACTGGACAGTGACCAGATACAGCTATTTTGTCTGGCGTTTCCCGAATGTTTATGAGACTCAAATTGCTGCCGGAACCGGAAAAACTGATGATAACGGAGTGGTATTGGTGAAATTCAATACGGACGGAGAAAAAAAAGATTTACACGGAGGTTGGTTTCGGTACCAGGTTGAAATAAGTGTAACGGATAGCAATGACGAAACCCAAACCGGCTCGCAATCTGTTCTTTTAGGTAAAAACGGTGTACGTGCTAATGTAACAACAAAGCCATGGTATTTGGCTGATGAACTCAAAGAGTTCAGGCCTCAGTTTGAGGTCAGGAATTACTCCGGAGAACAGGTGAAATCGGAGGTTCTGTATAAAATTGAGAAAATGATTGTGGATGAGTTTGTTCTTCCTGACAGGCTTTGGGGTGATCCCGATACGCTTATGTATTGTGATTCGCAGAAGTTTTTTTCTTTAGAAAAAAAAACAGAGCAGGCTGTTGATTATCTGGTGATAAATGGACGGACAGATGTTTTCGGATTACAGAATATTGCCATCAACTGGCCTCAAAAGCCTGAACCCGGACAGTACCGAATTTCCATGATGGTTCCGGATGTTTCAGGGGATACATTAACGGTTTCTTCCAGTTTTTTTGTGGTTAATCCCAATGAAAAACCTTACGATTTGGGAGAGGCTCTCACATTGGTAAATCTGAGCAACAGGGTTTTGAAACCCGGTGAAACGGCCTCTTTTTTAATTGGTACAGGTTTGGAATCTGCACGTGTAAAGTTGTTGGCAGCTACCGAGGCCGGGATTGTTATTGATGAGGAGTATCATTTAAACAAAGCATGGCAACAGGCTGCTTTTCGCGTCACTGAAGAGATGGCAGGACATGTTTTGATTCAGGCAGTTCTGTTTTATAATAACAGATCTTATTCCAAAGAGCTAAATCTGAATGTGCTGAAGCCCGAAGATCAGCTCAACCTTGAATTAAGTGAATTTAAGGAGGAACTGTCGCCCGGAGAAGATAATTCCTGGACTTTAAAGTTGACCGATGGAACCGGGCAACCTGTACAAACTGAATTGCTGGCTCTGATGTACGACGCCTCTTTGGACGCATATCAGCCCAATTCTCTAAATCTGAATGTTCCATCTTTCCATCGTCCTGTTAGTAAATGGCAATGGCAGAGCTCATCACTGTCGCGCATCGATGGACGAATGTACATCTGGCATCGTGGAATTACTCAGAAACCATACCCACGTTTCTTTTGGGAAGAGATTATTGGTTCGTCACACAATATACTTTTTATGCGTGCAGCTGGTTCAGATTCTCAACTGAAACAAGGAGCCGCTTTAAATATTGTAGATGATTCTGTAGAAGAAATCATCCCAATGACCAGACAAGAGGAGGTCACAGTTCCTCCTCCGCCTGCTCCTGCTGCGCCATCATTGCAGCTGCGCCGGGATCTAAAAGAGACCGCCTTTTTCCTTCCTCACCTAGAAACCAATAGTGAGGGTATTGCAAGGTTCGATTTTAAAATGCCTGAATCCCTCACCCGATGGAGGTTTATGGCATTGGCGCATCGGAAAGATGGAGTTTATGCCACCACCGAGGCGTTTGTCACCACGGTATTGGATTTGATGGTGGTTCCCAATTTGCCCCGCATAGTTACCGAAGGCGATGAATTGGTGTTTGCAGCCAATGTGCTGAACAACAGTTCGGAATGGATGGAGGGGATTGCCCGGTTGGAGATCAAGGATGCCATTTCTGGAGAAAAGATAGATTTAGTTGGAGAATCAGCAAGCAATTGGCAAGTCAATGCCACTCAATCAGTGCCGGTTAGTTGGCGGGTGAAAGTTCCCAAGCGCGTCAAAGCATTGGAAGTTTCTGTTTCTGTCGTTTCCGGTGAAGTTTCAGACGGCGAAAGGCACATCATTCCGGTGCGATTATCCCGTACGCTTGTGACCGAAACCAAACCGGTTATGCTCACCAATTCCGGTGTTCATACAATGGAAATGGCTGTAATTAATGATACTGAAAACAGAAACTTTGAGCGTTTTACATTTACCTACACCCAAAATGCTGCATGGGAGGTGCTGAGTGTGCTACCATGGTTGATGGAACGCCCTGTTGAGAGTGCCGATCAGGTTTTTAACCGACTTTTTGCAGCATCGGTGGCCAGAGAAGTCCTGAGACAACACCCACCCATTGAGCGGGTGATAAAAGCATGGGCTGCTGAATTGGAAGGTGATGAGGATGCTTTGCTTTCAGCCATGGAACGCAATCCGGAATTGAAATCGACCCTGCTAACCGCAACCCCCTGGTTAACACAAGCTCAAAATGAAACAGAGCGCCGCCGCTACTTTGCGGCGATGGTTAGGGACGGACATCTGGAGACTGAAATCAGTGAGGCTATTTTATTATTGAAAGAGCTACAACTTGACAATGGTGCCTGGCCGTGGTTCAGTGGCATGCGGCCGTCAGAGCAAACCACTGTTAATATTTTATCAGGATTGGGATATCTGCATAAGCAAAACATTGATGTGTCAGATGAGTTAGAAACGATGGTTAATAAAGCCAATCAATGGCTGATTGAGCATCTAAGGGAGATGAGGGAAAGGGGACATATCTCAGATATTTCTATTTCAGTTATAGGAAAGTTGTATGCGCTTAGTTTTACACCTGATGCTTTAAAGCATCAGGATGTTCAGTTCTGGATAGAAAAAATGCGGGAAGAACTTCCTCGCAATCCGGTTTCAAATCTGTCTTATGCGGCTGTTATATTGAATAGGTCAGGATTTGAAACTAAAGCTCAAAAGTTTCTGACATCTGTTCAAGAAAGAATGATAAAAGGAGAAAATCAAACCCTCCATTTCCGTTTGCCACATGGGCCATATTGGTATCAGGCACCTGTTGAAACGCACGTTGTAGCAATGGAAGCCATCCGGGAAATGGATCCCAAATCAGAAGCTTTACCGGGATTGGAAAATTGGCTGATTCAGCAAAAACGCACCCAATCGTGGCCAACGACCCGAGCCACGGTTTCAGCAGTTTATGCTTTGTCCGCTTCAGACCGGGATTTGTTTGCAATAACGCAGCCGGATAAGGTTTTGGTTGGGGGAGAGGAGCTGGTTCCACCAAAGGTGGAATCAGGTACGGGATATTTTAATTATCATTTACACGGCAAAAGTATAAATGCAAAATCCACAGCAATAGAAATCCATAAGCAGTCCGACAATCCATCTTTTGCATCCATGCATGTAAGTTATTTTGAGTCGATGGATAGGGTTGAAGCCGGCGGATTTTTGGATGTCAGGAGCTATGTTTACAAACGGTCTTTGGAAGATGGGCAGGAAGAGTGGCATACGGTGAATAATAACACCATTTTGCAACCGGGCGACCGATTGATGAATCGTTTGGTGGTTGAAACCCCCCAAGCATTGGATTTTGTGCACGTGGATGCACCACGTGCAGCCAATCTGGAGCCGGTGGATTTATTTTCGGGCTACCGCTATCAGTCGGGGTTAGGTTATTACATGTCGGTGACAGATGCAGGCTCATCATTATTTATCGATCATCTACCCAAAGGACGATACACCTTAACATGGGAAGTTACCGTGTCACACAGAGGAGAGGCCGTTCAGGGGCCAATTAGGGTTTCTTGTTATTATGCGCCTGAATTTGCAGGACACAGCAAAGGTGGCACGATTCGTGTACATTAGGATTGAAAATCAGGTTTATATTAAAACCGGGTTTCACTTCAATGGGAATAGTTTGTTTTGCATGTTTCCCCGGTTTCTCAAGGGGGAATCTATGTTTGACATTACAATTATGAAAAATTAATGATTATTACATCATCAAATATGAAGATTCTTATTTTAAGTTTTTTATTGTTGGGAGTGGTTTCACAACCCGGCATTAGTCAAGTGGGAGGATTTGAATACAAACTCCGCGGTTTGGATTTTTTACAGGCAGGCAAGGTTGATTCGGCAATGGTTTATTTAAATCAGGCCACCTTGCTTGGTTTGAATGATGGAGAGGTTCTTGGTGGGTTGGCTTTGGCCTATATTCTGCAGGGAGATGCTCAAAGAGCGCTGGAAAAAGCTGTTGATGCCCGAAGAGACCGAACCAACCCATCGCAGGATGCTTATCTGGCCGGATTTTTGGCTCATGAGCAATTGGGAAATGTGCGCCAGCGAAATCGTTGGATGGAGCAGGGGTTAGACCTTTTTCCTGGAGATTATCTGTTACTGTTTCATGCCGGACGAGTGCTTATCCCATTTGACAAAGAAGAAGGAGAACGCCTTTTGTTGAAATCCATTCACGCAGAGCCTGGATTTGCTCCGGCGCATCTTTTGCTTGGGGAACAGATGCACCGAAGAGGTGAAAATTTAAAAGCAGCATTGCCATTGTTATACTACCTCATGTTGCATCATGACACTCCTGAAAGTGCTGAGCTGGTTCGTGTTCTTGAAAGGTTATATGACTCCTGGGCTGCATCATCGGCAAGTATTTCGCGGCACAGCAATGTGAGCCGCGGCTTTTCAGTCCCTTTTGTGCCGGAATTGCCCGACAAGAGGTTGGTTGATGATGAGTCCCGTGCCAATTGGTATGTAAATCAGACCAATGCATTACTTCAAAGTTTGCAGCTTGCAGATGTAACCTCCGAAGATGCTCTGTGGGTTTTTTATTCTGACTTTTTTGCGCAAGTAGCACGGCTCAACTTTTCTATGCCACTGGCCATGCATACTGCCTATAGTCGATATCCCTCAGAAGTTATGGTTTGGATGTCGGAAAATGCACGACAGTATGATATGTTAGCCAATTGGTTGCTGATTCAGTGATTAGTTATCAGAACTTCAAACCGCAAACCTAACCACCATGGACACTAAGAATGCACAAAGCACACAAAGAAAACATTGTGTAAACCTTTTTGAACGTTGTGGTTGATTTTTAATGCACATAAGACATTTAACGGAAATCGGAAGGGTAACAAGGTGACAGGGTGGGAAAGGAGAATCGGAGACAGGAAGTTTTAGGTTTAAAGTTTCAGGTTCAATGTTTAACATAAACCCTCAACTTTAAACTTATAACCTTAAACCTCCAACCTTAAACTTTACCGCCCTAAAAGCGGAACTCCAACCGCACAACTCATTTTCACCAGAACCACAAACCATCAACATTAAACTCCCCAACCTAAAACATTAAACTTATAACATTGAACTTCAAACCTCAAACTTTGAACTTTTTAACCTGTTAAAGATTTAATGCAACATTTGCAATAAAATCTCCTCTCTGCTCAATTGGCCTCCACCAAGGATCATGGCTGTTTCAATTAATGCCAGATGAGAGTATGCCTGGGGAAAATTTCCGAGCAGTCGTTTGGTTTCAAAATCCAGATCTTCACTAAAAAGCCCCAGGTGATTAGAGTAGGAGAGAAGCTTCTCAAACTTCTCAATGGCTTCCTCTTTTCTTCCAATCATATACAAACTTTTTATCAGCCAAAAAGAGCAAATGGTGAAAGCCGAAGATGGTTCACCAAAATCATCTTTGTTTTTGTATCTGTACATCAAGTCTTTGTGCTCAAGTTCTTTTTGAATAGCCAGGACTGTACTTACATATTTTGGATCCTGAGGTGACATAAACCCATAGGTTTCCATCAACAGAACCGATGCATCCAAATCTTCATGCCCATAAGCCTGTGTAAATGATTGTTTCTCTTCCGACCAGGCATTTTCCATGATGTCGGCTTTTATTTTATCTCGCAGAGGAAGCCATTCATCAACTTGTTTGTTTTGTTGAAGTAGCGAGGCAATTTTTACTGCCCTGTCAATGGCCACCCAGCACAGCACTTTACTAAAGGTAAAGTGCTTGTTGTTTTGCCGCATTTCCCAAATCCCTTTGTCAGGTTTGTGCCAGTTCCTTTGCACGGATCGCACCATATTTCTGGTGATGGTCCAGAGCTCTTCGCTATGTTCCAACGTTACCGAAAAAAGGTGGAAATGCTGGTAAATCACATCCATCAGGATGCCGTAGATATCGTTTTGCTTTTGTTTGTATGCTGCGTTTCCAATTCTTACCGGTTTGCTGCCACAATAACCTTCGAGATGATCCAGTTCAAATTCCGTCAGCTTTTTCTCCCCATTAATGCCATACATTATCTGTATTTTTTCATCTTTCTCAGGCAATAAATGGGTTATGAAATTCAGGTATCGGTTGGCAAGTTTGTGGTGATCCAGGTCAGACATGATTTTTATGACCATGGAAGCATCCCTGATCCAGCAAAAGCGGTAATCCCAGTTGCGGACTTCGCCAATGGTTTCAGGAAGGGAGGTGGTAAGAGCGGCCAACACTGCGCCGGTTTTCTGGTAGCTTAGAAGTTTTAAAACCAATGCGCTGCGATCAATGATGTCATTGTATTTTCCGTAATGCGTTGTTCGGTTGGACCATGTAAGCCAGTAGGCTTTTGTTCTCATCAATTTCATATAGGAACGTTCCATGGTTTGTTTCAGCAGTTTCTGGTTGTAACTCACCAGGATAAACTCATCACGATAAAGCGTAATGAGTTGCTGACAAGCCACATCCGAATTGTTCATGCTGGTGTAAAGGTACATCGAATCGTAATTACCCTTGGTGGTTTGCGCCTTTACATATTTGTCATAAATCTGAATTTTCGTATCAAACCTGCCATACTCGAGTCTTGGATTAAACTTTATCCGGAACTTGGGTGCTCCCTCAACGTGTTTAAAAAATCGAATTAAATCGGGTGGTGTGTAGTATTGTCCATTATCCAGTTTATATCGTGGCATGAAGTCGTGTACCTCAAAAACTCCATCTTCACAATGAAACCTGGTAATTAAAATGTTCGTGTTCCCATCGTAAGTTTGAATGATGCGGGATTCCGTTTCAGTGATTATTTCAAAACTTCCACCATTTTTATCATCAAGAATTTTTCCAAAAACTGAGGCAGAATCAAACTTTGGCAAACATAACCAATCGATACTTCCTTTGTCGGAAACCAAAGCACCACTTCTGCAGTTACCAATAATTCCATAGTTCAGATCCTTTTCACACAATTGCTTCATACGCGCTGTCAAAATTTCAGTATTCAATTAAATAACTATTTACTTTTGCATCATCAAAAATCAGGAATTTATCTCTGTTTTGAGCAAAAAAGTCCTACTTTTTTTTATCTTTGTTAGAAACCGGATTAATCTTTCTATAAACTAAACCGGATTAGCGGTTGATTTGTTAAAAGTAAGACCACTCAAAAATTTTTTAGAAAATTTTTGACTTCAGTTATACTCAATGGTTTTTCCAGCTGTAATGGCGTTTTACCAGAAGTAAATCCATTTCTCTTTAAACGAATGAGAACGACGTTTGGGTTTATTAAGAGATTATAAATGATTTAAATCAAACATAAATTGATGTTTTAACTTGTTTATAATTAGTCAATACCTGAAGGTTGCAGAGTTCAGTTTGCGCATGCAATAAAGGTGGAATTTAGAATAATCCTCAAAATTTTTATTTATTATGAAGAAACTCCATATTGTTTCAAACCGATTACCTTATAGTGTTGATTTTGTTGATGGTAGCCCTTTGTTAACTCCCAGTGTAGGAGGTCTTGCTACCGGGATGAATTCCGTTTATAAAGAATATAACGGAAATTGGATAGGATGGCCCGGTGTTGCTTCTGATAGCCAATCGCCCGCAGATTTAGCCCGAATTGATGCTTTGCTGGAAAAAGAAGGGTGTGTTTCGGTGCATTTGAGCAATCATGAGGTCGAGGAGTTTTATGAAGGGTTTTGTAATAATACCATCTGGCCTTTGTTTCATTATTTTGCTCAATATGTGGACTTTCATGCGGAGTTCTGGGATGCATATGTGAAAGTAAATCAAATATTTGCCCACAAAACTCTTGAAGTGATTGATGATGGTGATTATGTTTGGGTACATGATTACCAATTGATGTTGGTTCCGGAAATGATTAAAAGCAAGAAGCCGAACATCACCATCGGTTATTTTTTGCATATTCCATTTCCATCCTATGAAGTATTCAGAATTCTCCCCTGGCGGGATGAATTGCTCAAAGGGTTGTTAGGAGCCGATCTGATCGGATTTCATACCTATGATTATGAGCGACATTTTCTCAGCAGCGTTCGTCGTTTATTCGGATATGAGATTACGTTTAACGAAATTCACATTGATGATCGCATTATTCTTGCCGATGCATTCCCTATGGGAATTGATTATAAGAAATTTGAAGATGCTGCTATAAAAATCAACCAAACCCCGCTTAAGGAACGTTCCGAAGTGCATCGGGAACTGGAAAAATATTTCCTGATGGATCCTGACCGGAAGCTGGTGTTGTCTATCGACAGGCTCGATTATTCCAAAGGGATTCCGAACAGGCTGCGTGCTTTTGGACGTTTTCTGGAGAATCATCCCGAATACCGTGGAAAGGTTACCCTGATTTTGCTTTCAGTACCTTCACGAAACAATGTAATACACTATCAACGTTTGCGCAGTGAAGTAGAAGAACTTGTGGGAAGCATAAATGGACTTTATGGTAATATAAACTACACCCCGGTTTGGTATTTTTATCGCACCATGCCTTTTCAGAATTTAGTAGAACTATACAGCATGTGTGATGTGGCTCTGATTACGCCGGTTCGAGATGGTATGAATCTGGTGGCCAAGGAGTATGTGGCATCAAGAATTAACAAAACCGGGGTCATGGTGCTGAGCGAAATGGCCGGTGTGGTGAAAGAGATGGGAGAGGCAATAATTATTAATCCCAACGATGAGAATCAGACAGAAAAGGCAATTCTTCAAGCATTGGAAATGCCGGTGGATGAACAAAGAAAACGACTCGCTACCATGCAGGAGCGATTAAAGCGATATGATGTTTTTAAATGGGCAAAGGAGTTTGTTGGGTCTCTACAACGGGTAAATAAAATTCAAAAGGATTTTCTTGCCAAGAAAATTACTCCGGAAGTTGGAAAATCCATCATCGATAAATTTGAAAACGCAGGAAAACGCGCCATCTTTTTGGATTACGATGGGACTCTTACCGGTTTTAAAGCCGATCCGCAAGAGGTTCAACCCGATGCTGAACTGAAAAAGCTTATTGATGAACTAACCGAATCGGAAAAGAATATTGTCACTATTATTAGTGGACGTGATAAAGAGACGCTTTCAAAATGGTTTGAAGGACATCAAGTTAATCTGATTTGCGAACATGGAGTATGGCTGCGTAGAATAGGTGAAGACTGGAATATGCTCACCAACGCATCCAATTCGTGGATGCCTACCATACGTCCTGTATTGGAGAGTTATGTTGATCGTACGCCCGGATCGTTTTTAGAGGAGAAAAACTACTCACTGGTATGGCATTTCCGTCGAGCGGAAGCTGAGCTGGGTGAACTTCGTGCAAAAGAGCTAAGGGACGAACTTACTGAGTTGGTGGCCAATCACAATCTCGAAATTATGGAAGGAAACAAAGTGGTTGAGGTGAAAACCGGTGGCATCAATAAAGGTGCAGCAGCCAATAGTTTTCTGCTTAATATGAATGCCGATTTTATTATGGGAATTGGAGATGACTGGACCGATGAGTTCCTGTTCAAAGAGTTACCCGAGACGGCTATTACCGTAAAAGTTGGTATTAAACATACCAACGCTGCCTATAAACTCGAAACGGTGGAGGCTGTAAGAGCGTTTCTCAAAAAGCTTTCAAAGAAAAAGTAATTTAAATTTTATACTAATATAATTTATGAATCAACACAGTGAGTTTGATGTTCCTCCCTTTGTGAAGGACATTTTTGGCAACATTCCCCGTTTGGCGGGGATTGTTTTGTTGGCCGTACTGGCCTGGAATATGATATTTCAGATAGCTTCGGAAGAGGTTGGAGTCATCACCCGGTTTGGGAAATTTGAACGTCTTGTAAGCCCCGGCCTTAACTTTAAAATGCCGTTTGTGGAGAAGTTGGTAAAAGTTCCGGTTGAACGTCAACAGAAACAGGAATTTGGGTTTCGGACAGTATCCTCAGATGTGCGCTCGGAGTACACTAAAAGGGGAACATCCGATGAATCTTTAATGCTTACCGGTGACCTTAACCTCGCCGACGTGGAGTGGGTAGTGCAATATCGAATTCAGGATCCTTTCAATTATCTATTTATGGTGCGAAATCCTGAAAGTACTTTGAGAGATATTTCAGAATCTTCCATGCGCCAGATTGTTGGCGATAGAACTGTAAACGAAGTTCTTACCGTCGGACGAACAGAAGTTGCACATACTGTTCGAGATTTGATTCAAGGTCTGGTGGACGAGTATTCATTGGGTCTTCGCATTGAACAAGTGGTTTTACAGGATGTAAATCCACCCGATCCGGTTAAACCCGCATTTAATGCCGTAAATCAGGCTCAGCAGGAGAGGGAGACTTTAATCAATCAGGCCAAAGCTGAATACAACCGGGTTATTCCAAGAGCGCGCGGACAGGCGCAGGAGACCATTCAAAGAGCAGAAGGTTATGCAACGGCCCGTGTGAACAATGCTCAGGGTGAGTCTGCCCGTTTTAATCTGTTGTTTGATGAATACATGCGTGCCCCGGAGATTACCAAGCGGCGTATTTATCTTGAAACCATGCAAAGAGTGATTCCTCAAATGGGGAACAAAATCATCACCGATCAGGATGGCAACAATGTCATTCCATTGTTGCAGATGCAATTAAGTCAAGGTCAGAAAAAAGAATCTAATTAAACTGAGTGAATCATGCAAAAGAATTTAATATACTTAATAGTAGCAGCTGTTATCCTGGTGGTGGTTGTATCGCAAAGTGCTTATGTGGTAAATGAAACCCAACAGGTGGTTGTTACCCAATTTGGCCGGCCGGTAGGCGAGGCCATTACTACGCCCGGATTAAAATTTAAAGTCCCGTTTATTCAAAAAACAAATTTTATTGAAAAACGGTTTTTGGAATGGGACGGTGATCCAAACCAAATTCCTACTAAGGACAAAAAATTTATTTTCGTTGATACTTACGCAAGATGGCAAATTGTTGATCCACTGAGATACTTCATTCGTTTTACAAACGAACGAAGCGCGATGTCCCGATTAGCCGATATTTTGGATGGTGAAACGAGGGACTTTATTGCCAGTCATAATCTCGAAGAGGCAGTAAGAACCAGTAATCGGGAGCCTGTTTCGTCAGGAATTATTGGTGATATGATCGGTGACTCTTTGATGCATATTGAAGTAGGTCGGGATCGCATTCAACGAATGATTCGTGAATCGGCCAATGAGCAGGCACGCGAGTTGGGTCTTGAAATCCTCGATTTCAAGATCAAGCGGATCAATTATGTTCCTGAAGTACGAGAGCAGGTCTATAATCGGATGATCAGTGAGCGGATGCGTATTGCCGATGAATTTCGTTCTGAAGGACAGGGAGAGGCATCGGTCATCAATGGCGAGAAAGAGCGGGAGTTGCAAACCATTCAGTCGGTAGCATTTCGTCAGGCCGAAGAGATCATGGGAAGAGCCGATGCTGAGGCTGCAGCCATATATACCGCAGCCTACAATCGAAGTAATGCTGCACGTGAACTCTACGCTTTCCTTAAATCGTTGGAAACTTTTGAAAAAACTTTGGATAAAGAAACTCAGGTTATTCTATCCACAAACAGTGATTTGTATAAGTATCTGAAGAGGATGCATTGATTTTTATCAGAAGATTTTGATAAGCCAACGCCTGATGTGAAAACATCAGGCGTTTTTTATGCCTTAAAGTGTAAAAATCTGTTAGATTAGATGTGATTTTTTATTTTTAATGGAAATCAGCTAGTAAATAACTAATTTGTAATTAGAAAATCATGCATAATTTTATGCATCATGCACCCCCGTTACCACGAAACAAAATAAAGTGCAATTTAACAAAATTCAATTCTATGTATTCTATTACCAGTTTCAGGAGACAAAGGCAGTTATCTGTTTTTGGTTTCTTTTTTGCTATTCTTTTTTTCTATTCATGCACTGAAAGGCCTGATCATCAGGTCAGAGAGCGTCTTTCCATCAATGACGGATGGAGATTTTTTAAATACGATGATGCAAAAAATGCTGATGGCTTGATTTATGATGTTCGGTCTGATATTGATGAAGATATTGACCAACGAGAGGCAGATGATCAGCCTGTTGAGGGAGAGTGGGTTGAAGGAGAGGAATCTGTCCTAAAAGCGTGGATCCTTCCTTCCGGGAATGATTTTATTAAAGACTCTGCCAAGCGCCATGTCAGACCTGAAGGATATCCCGGATTTGATTTTCCCTTTGTTCAGGCTAGTTTTGATGATGGTAATTGGGAGAAAGTAAATCTTCCTCACGATTGGGGTGCCCGGGAGCCTTTCACATATGAAGTGAGCGGAAGCATGGGGCGATTGCCGAGCCATGGAGTGGCCTGGTACAGGCGTTCCTTGGATGTTCCTTCTTCGGATGCAGGTAGACAAATTTATCTTGAAGTAGAAGGAGCCATGTCTTATGCCATGGTTTGGTTAAACGGACATTTGGTGGGAGGCTGGCCTTATGGGTATAACTCATGGCAACTGGATTTAACACCTTACATCATACCGGGAGGGAAGAATCAGCTGGCCATACGTTTGGATAATCCTCCCATATCATCACGATGGTATCCGGGTGGTGGAATTTATAGAAATATGTGGCTCATTAAGACCGAGCCTGTACATGTTGGCCAATGGGGCACTTTTATAACAACAAGAGATGTTTCAGAAGAGTCAGCAGTGGTTGATCTGGAAGTTACTATTGATAACAAATCAAATGAGAATGCTGATGTTGAAATTGTAACCTTTATATATGAATTAGACTTAAACGGAAATAGAACTGGTAAAAGAGTCATTGAATTTGCACCTCAAAGTGCAAATGTTGCAGCTGGAACAAAGACAGCTGTAAACAGCAGCGTTACCATTGCTAATCCACGGTTATGGGGATCACTTCCTACCCAAATACCTAACAGGTATCTTGCCGTTACTGAAGTTCAGAAAGACGGAAAAGTAGTTGATGTTTTTGAGACTCCATTTGGAATAAGATCTTTGGAGTTTGATGCGGTTAACGGTTTATTTTTAAATGGTGAGCATATTTATATAAAAGGCGTTAACCAACATCATGATCTTGGTCCATTGGGAGCAGCGTTTAACAAAAGAGCGGCAGAGCGTCAGCTTGAAATTCTGCGTGAAGCAGGAGTAAACTCCATACGCATGGCTCACAATCCTCCCGCACCAGAATTGTTGGAGTTGACCGACAAAATGGGTTTTTTGGTGGTGAATGAAGTGTTTGATGTTTGGGAAAGAAGAAAAGTGCCTTTCGATTTCCATTTGATTTTTCCTGATTGGTATGAGCAGGATTTGCGATCAATGGTACGAAGGGATCGCAATCACCCATCTGTAATTATGTGGAGCTATGGAAACGAAGTAGGAGAACAATATACAGGCGTTGATGGTGCTGCATTGTCTCAGAAACTCAATGATATCCTAAAAGATGAAGATCCAACCCGGCCAACAACTGCTTCCATGAATTTTGCCAAGCCTGATATGCCAATGCCTGCAACCATGGATATCATCAGCTTAAATTACCAGGGAGAGGGCATTCGCATTCATCCGGGATATGAACATTTGCAAGGCATTCGTACACACCCTTTATACTCGGAGTTTCACGAAACATTTCCCAACAAAATGATCATTAGCAGTGAGAATGCTGCAGCATTAAGCATAAGAGGAGAGTACCTGTTTCCCGTTACCCCGAATTCGAGCGCTCCGGTGAGTGATGGAATTGGAGGTGATTCTGAAAGCCTAATTGTTTGTGCTTATGAATTATACACTGCAAATTTTGGATCTTCTGTTGACCGGGTATTTGCAGCCAAGGCTCAACACCCCTTTGTGGCAGGAGGTTTCGTATGGAGTGGATGGGATTATTTAGGTGAACCAACGCCATATTATGATGCAAGGAGCACCTATTTTGGAATTGTAGATTTGGCCGGATTTAAAAAGAACCGTTTTTATCTTTATCAGTCACATTGGCGTCCTGAATTGCCAATGGCTCACATTCTTCCTCACTGGAATTGGCCGGACAGGGTTGGGAAAGTTACCCCAGTGCATGTGTTTACATCGGGTGATGAGGCTGAATTGTTCTTAAACGGAGTCTCTTTGGGAAGAAAAAAGAAGGGAGAGTATGAGTATCGTCTACGTTGGGATGATGTTGTTTACGAACCTGGAGAATTGAAGGTTGTAGCATATAAAAATGGTGAAGAGTGGGCACAAAGTTTTGTTAAGACAACTGGGGCTGCCGAATCTCTGAACGCTGAAGCTGATCGTGACAGAATTAAAGCTGATGGAAAAGATCTTTCATTTGTGACTATTTCAGTAACTGATGAGGATGGATTTGTCATACCGGATGCTAAGCACCCGCTCCGGTTTAGCATTGAAGGGCCGGGTGAAATTGTCGCTACCGATAGTGGAGATCCCCGGGATTTCGAGGCTTTCCCGTCAAATGAACGAAATGCTTTTAATGGATTGAGTCTGGTTATTGTCAGGGGGATTTCTGGTAAACCGGGAATCATTAGGGTTATGGCTGAATCTGATGGATTAAAAAATGCTGTGGCTGAAATACAAACTGTACGTTAAAATAAGATTATTGAGAAATAAAAAACCACGAAAATAGTTTCGTGGTTTTTTTGTTACATTTAGTATGGCTGACTTTTCCTATCTGTTTGCTAGCTCTTTACAAGCAGAATGTATTCCTTCAAAAAGCGTTGGAACATCTTTGGCTGCAACAGCAGAAAATGCCAGTCGTAGCAAGTTGTTGAGGCTTATAACGCCAATGCTGTATTTTTCAATCAACAGTTGACGGACATTGTTGGCATCAATGCCTTCTTTAAGTTCAACGCACATGAAATAACCGGAATTATATGGCAGTGGTTTGAAAAACTCAGCATACTTCGGGTCTTTGAGCACTTCTTTTACTGCTTTATAACGGCTGTTCAGTATATCAAACTTCTCTTTTTTCTCTTCTTTGTAGGTAGGTGAGTCGAAGGCTTCAAGCAGTAATGATTGCGAAAGATTTGATGCATTGGAAATGTTTCCGCGAACAGCACCAGCCGTTTTATTTTCCAAAGCACTATAAAGCTCTTCTGTACCTCCTTTAATTCCGTAGGTGATAAAACCTACTCTGAATCCCCAAACATAATCCTCTTTGGTTGGACCGTCCACTTTCACGGCCAATACATTTTCATGAAGATTGGCCAGCCAGGCAAAAGGTGATTGGGTTTCAATACCTTCTTCAAACACAAGTCCAAAATAGGCATCGTCACAAATCACCACCACTTTTTTACCAGCATTGGCAGCTTTTTCCACTGATGCAACGATCTCCTTCATTTCATTAACAGTGGGAGAGTATCCTGTGGGGTTGTTTGGGAAATTTAACAGCAATATTTTTTTGTCGCCTTCACTCATCAGTTCAGCGCTCATGGCTTCTATGTCCAGACCGTTGTCTTTGAACAGGTTGTATGGCTCTATTTTGGCATTGTAAGCATTGATGAAGGTTAAATTGTAATTGCCCCAGAAAAGACTTGGAACAAGAACTTCATCTCCCGGATTTGCAAACATGTAACCGGCCATACTTATTCCGTGGGTTAATGCATTGGTCACAATCGGAAGACTAATGGGAGCTGTCCCCAAAGCCGGATTTTTCTGATAAATCATTTCCTTCCAGCGGGCACGGATATCCGGTCTTCCAAAACTTGGAGCATAAGGAAATGCTTTAGATGCATCAATATTCAGGTTTTTACTGATGGATTTCAGGCGCATGGGGGAGTTGTCGTCTTCAATGGCTGCCCCGATGGTTGCATTAATGGTTGTCCCTTTTGCTTCAGCACTTTGACCAAGAATTCCTTTTTTTGGAAAAAAGATGGCTTTTCCCCGTTCCGACAGCATGTCGAATAGAGCCGGATTCACCTCTTGAAGTGTTTTGTTGAGTTCCTCTGCCTGAATGTTCATACTAAATTTCTTTTTTATAAGTTAAGTGGTTGTGATATTGGTATTTGTATACAGAATGATGTTTTGAATACAATGTAATACAAAAATACTCTTTTTTAGGGATAAATCCTTTTATAATTTCGGAAGGTAAAGAGATATAATTCAATGAAATGTTGAAAATCAGGGGTTAAAACCCTGATTTTTTTGAAAAAATGAATGTCATTTAGAATCTAAATAATGTTAATCTGCTTTTAATTTGATCATAATTTATAGAAATTGGTGTTATTCCGAAAGTTTGTGATTTGAGTGTAAAAAGCCATTACTTAAATTTAATGGACATTTATCCTTTTACACTATCATAGCATAAATCTACTATCTAAGAAAGAAAAGCTTACGCAGGAACTCTTGTCGAAACTGTCGGGACTGCTTAAACTCACCAATATTTCACTAAGCGGCTTTTTTTATTATTTTTGAATTTCTATTCTCATCCAATCTCTTAACTTAATATGCCTGATAAAGCTTATAAAGTAGTCGTTGCCGATTCCCAATACCTGGTAACTGAATCACTGAAGAAACTGATTGCTGAATCAGACAAATATTGTCTGATAGGAGTTGTTGAATATCTGTTTGAACTGAATGAATTGCTCCGGAAGGAAAGCTTTGACCTGTTGATTACTGATTTTGCAACTATGGATTATAACGGATTTGAATCTATTTCAGGAATGGTTCAAACCTTTCCTGATATGGGAATTTTAATTCTGACCAACCAGGTGTTGAAACACGATTTTAATGAGCTGAATAAATCAGGAATAAAAAATATTATTTGCAAAACAACCGGCAAGGACGAGCTATTCATGGCTATGGATGCCACCATCCGACGACGTAAATTCTACTCTGAAGAGGTGCTTGAAATCATCATGGATGAACCCAAAGCCAAACCAAAGAGTGAAGAAATTCATTTAACTGCAACAGAAACTGAGATTGTGAAAATGATAGCAGAAGGGATGACTACCAAGGAGATAGCAGCCAATAAAAACATCAGTTTTCATACCGTAATGACCCACCGCAAAAACATTTTTCGTAAACTTAGCGTAAACAGTAGTTCAGAATTGATTATGTATGCCATCCGGGCCGGGTGGATAGATAATATTGAGTATTATATATAGTTAGTGGTGGTGATTCACTGAATTTCTTCATCTAATTTTTGCTTTATGAATTATAAGTTTTTTGCTGTTTTTATTTTAACAGTTGTTCTTGGATTTTTTTCCTTTGTTAATGCTACTCATCTCAACGTGTTTAACGGAGAGATACCACAAGGCGACCGAATTTTTTATGTAGCGGTGGATGGTGACAATGAAAATGCCGGGACAAAAGAGAGTCCTTTTGCGACGCTTGATTATGCTGTAAGTCTTGTTGCTCCGGGAGATGTAATAGTTGTGAGAGGAGGGGTTTATGAGCACAATGATATTATTCGTATGAATGAGCCCGATGGGACTGCATCTAAACCAATTGTTGTAACTGCATACCCGGGTGAGGTTCCGGTTTTTGATTTTAATTCACAACCCAAAGAGAGAAATTATCATGGCATGAGATTAAATGCCAGTTATTGGCATTTAATTGGGTTAACCATTAAAAATGCTTCTCATAACGGAATCAGAATGGATGGAAGTCATAATATTCTTGAACAATTAACAGCAACAGGGAATCACGATACAGGAATTCATTTAGCAGGGAGCGCTTCTCATAATTTAATTAAGAACTGTGATTCTTATCTGAATTTTAATTATGACGTAGAAAGAACCCCAAGGATAGGTAATAATGCAGACGGATTTGGCGTTAAATTTAATGACATTGGTCCTGGTAATCGTTTATATGGTTGTCGGGCGTGGGAAAACTCTGACGATGGATATGATTTTTGGCGAGCCTTAGAGACCATAATCGTTGAAAACTGTTGGGCTTTTGGAAATGGAGATCCGGCTTCTTTCGGCAATCCTGCAAACTTTGATGGTGGTGGTAATGGATTTAAACTTGGAGGTAATCATGAACCTGGACCTCACATCATCAGACGCAGTCTTGCCTTTGATAATAAAGGTAAGGGTTTTGACCATAACAATAACACGGCACCTTTAACATTGCTTCATAATACAGCCTATAACAATGATCGTAATTTTAGTTTCCCTCGAAACCCGGATAGCGGGCAGTCTGTTTTTAGAAATAACTTGAGTGCTAAGGCTCGTGTTTTGGCTGAAATGCCTTCAAATGCAATTTTAGTAGGTAATAGTTGGCAACAAAATGTAGCAATCACAGATGATATGTTTGCGAGCGTTAATACTGCTCTTGCTGCCGGGCCTCGTGAAATAGATGGCTCGTTACCGGAAATTGATTTGTTGAAACCTGTTCCGGGAACGGTTATTATTAATGGCGGTGTTGATTTTGGCGAACCGTTTTATGGAACAGCACCTGACATGGGAGCTTATGAGCTAGAGTCTGATGACGATGCGACTTCCGTTTCCGAAATGAAACAAAATGATAAGATCGTGTTTTCGAACCCTGTTGAGAATGGGGTTCTATGGATTAAGTTTAGCGAGATGGCGGAAGTCTCAGTTGTCAGGATTTATGATTTAAGTGGAAATCTTGTCACTGTGAGAAATGTTATGGCCGGATCGCAAATCTTGGAAATAAATATAAGCGTACTCCCGGGTATATATATATTACAGATAGAGAGTAATAACGGATCTGTCATGGATAAAATTATTGTGAAATAGATTGTTCTGATGGTTATTCAATACTGAAAAAGCCTTTATGCAGCAACTTGCTGCATAAAGGCTTTTTTTACATCTCGTATTAATGTGAATTTATTATAGTTGTTTGTGAAATTTGTGACATTCATTATCGCGACGTTCTGTTAATTTTGTTTGTAAAAATTGAAATCTTTATAATTATGAAAAATCATTATCTGTCTTTGGCGATTCTGGCTTTCTTGTTCTTTCATTATCCGTCAACAAGTGCTCAGAAAGCCAATTCAATGAAAGAATCTGAAAGTACAAGCAACAATCTCAGAACTCATCAAATCCCGGACCGTTCTTTATTCTTTAATCTTTTTGATGCCGGTGTCTCAATGCCGATAATTTGGGGGTTAGATTTAGCCTGGCTTAGTGAATCAAATATAAGAAGAGGAGTTGCATTTATGGGGGAAGATAAGGTTGATCTGGTTCGATCCTCTTTTACCCCAACAGCACCATTAATTGATGGCGAATTGCAGGCAGAAGAGATGGCAATTCTTAATGAACGGTTACGGATCATTGATCTATTGCCATCCACCACTCAAGTTGTTCTGAATTGTGATCATCCCTCTGTCGATCCATGGTTCAATGGTAATGCAGAGCATTGGGCTCAGTTGATAGATGTAACTACCAGGCTCCATCAGGAACATGGACGTACCGTCGTTACCGTTTCTCCTTTTAATGAGCCTGATTATGGATGGGGACAGGGATTAGTTACTGATTTTTATAATATTGCAGGATTATTGAGAGAAAACCCTCGTTTTGAGAACATCAGAATTTCGGGAGGAAATACCCTTAATGCTGATCAAGCATTGGTTTGGTATAATCAATTAAAGGATAGGTTAGATGAAGGAAATACACACCAATTAGCCGGGAGCTTTAATAATTACGCATTATTTTTTGAAACAGTGAGAGCCAATGGACACCACGCCACGAATGATGAGCTACACAATGTGATGGAAGCAATGGTTGGTGTTGAATATGGAATGCAAACCGGAATATGGTGGGGTACTGCCGAATATGCACGTGGTGAGTTTGTAAAGGCAAGTGATGGAGAGCGTTTAAGTTATGCTGAACACCGACCTAATTGGACTGCGGCTTCGGTTTACAGATCTCCTGAAGGTAAAATACAGGCTTTTGGCGGAACGTCTGAAAGACAGGCAGTAACCACCTCTTATCGCTTTGTTTCGAAAGAGATGGATGTTTTTTTTGATGGACACGGGCCTCAACGGGAATACACCATGGTGTTGCCGGGAGGAACAGGCTACCAACAAGGACAAACCAATGCAGAACGGGTGGTTAATATTACCTGGGGTGACGATATTCAACCGTTAATAGATGGACAATATGTAATTGTTAATAGAAACAGCCGAAGAGTGATGGAGGTGGCTGGCGGATCCACCAATCCCGGATCAAATTTAAGGCAGGGAACGTTTATAAATGCAGGTTACCAGCAGTGGAATGTTACTCCGGCAGACTCAAGGATCGGCGGCGACTTTAGTTACTTTACCATTACAGGTGTTCATAGTGGCCTTGCACCGGATGTACTTAATTGGTCCCTTGAAGATGGAGCCAATGTCATAGTTTGGAATGATGTAAAAGGAGGAAATCAACAATGGTATCTTGAATATGCTGAAGATGGTTGGTTTTATATCCGAAGCCGGCATAGTGCAAAGTGTCTTGAAATAGCCAACTCCAGTACAGCTAATGGTGCAAGTATTGTTCAGGGAACTAAAAATGGGAGAGCCAACCAACAATGGCGATTTATTCCCGTTGGCGCACCACTAGAATTCAACGCCCCGGAAGCTCCTCAAAACCTCACCGCCATTGCAAATGCAACTTCTGTGAGATTGGAATGGACTCCGAGTGGTGATGCAGATGTTGCCGGTTATACCATTCTAAGATCAGACCCAGAAACTGAATCTTA
This sequence comes from Alkalitalea saponilacus, assembly GCF_900168165.1. Taxonomy (GTDB): domain Bacteria; phylum Bacteroidota; class Bacteroidia; order Bacteroidales; family Marinilabiliaceae; genus Natronoflexus; species Natronoflexus saponilacus. Next base: position 11,285 of record NZ_FUYV01000014.1, on the reverse strand, counting down.
TAATACAATTGCCCGAAATGTTACATCCACTTCGTTTGTTGATAATTCTGTTAAAGTTGGAGTTCAATACCATTATGTGGTCAGGGCGAAGGATTACTCCCTGAATCGCTCCGATAACTCTAATCAGGTAGTTGCTTCTGTCCATGGGGATAATGATCTGGTTGCTCACCTTCTTTTTGACGGGAATACGTTTGATAATACCGAAAATTTAAACCACAGTGCAACTTTTGGAGGAGTTTCATACATCGAAGGAAAAGCAACTAATGAAGCCATACGACTCAATGGAACCAATGCCTTTATTCAGTTGCCCTATACCATAGCGAATCACCGTGAAATCACTATAGCTACATGGGTCCATCCCAATAGAAATGCTATGTGGCAGCGTATTTTTGATTTCGGAAATGGAGAAGATGAGTATATGTTTCTTACAACAGAATCGAATGCACAAGAACTGCGTTTTGCAATCAAAAGTTATGGTGAAGAGCAACGATTAAATGCCCCAATGCTGCCACTTGGAGCATGGTCTCATGTTGCCATTACCTTAGCTGGCTCAGAGGCGAGATTATATGTGAATGGTGACTTGGTTGATGAGTCAGATAACTTTTCCATTAGTCCAATGGATATTAAGCCTGTTTTAAATTATATTGGTCGAAGTCAATATCCAGACCCATTATTTGGTGGAGCAATTAATGATTTTAGAATTTATAATTACGCACTATCTGATTTTGAAGTGAGTTCAATTTCAGAAATTGTTCCTAATCGTATTAATGAATTTGATCAAACCAAGAATCGGACTTTAGATGTTTGGCCGATACCAACATCAGATATTCTATATATAAGTTATAATTCAGGATATACCGAGATGATATCCATAAGCTTGTACAATTTAAGTGGAGAATTAATTTTGCAACAGAGTTTCACAAATCAAAGCGAGGTGAAGTTAAATGTTTTTGGACTTTTGTCCGGAGTCTATGTCCTGAGATTTACAAGTCAAAATGAGTCTGTTGTTGAGAAAGTTATTATAGAACGTTGACATGCACTTTTTGATTTATAATGTTTTTAGAGAAATAGCACGAATACTGTCTGCTAGTTTTTTTGTATAGGATGTTCTTTCTTTTGTAAGTTTTGTTAATTTTGCACCTCAATTTCGATTGGGAATTGCTAGTTGAAGATTACAAAATTAAAAAACAACCTGAATGAAGGAATTACTGAATTTATTTGACTACAGACAAAAAATTGATTACAAGACTGAGATACTAAGTGGAATTACAGTGGCCATGGCTTTGATACCCGAAGCCGTGGCTTTTTCATTAATTGCCGGTTTATCCCCGCTTACCGGTTTGTATGCCGCATTTACAGTAGGATTAATCACTTCTATTTTTGGAGGCCGACCTGGCATGATTTCCGGAGCCACAGGAGCCATTGCTGTTGTAATAGTTTCTCTGGCATATTCTCATGGTGTTGAGTATGTGTTTGCAGCAGTGGTGTTGGCCGGAATACTTCAAATGCTTTTTGGAGTGCTTAAACTTGGTAAGTTCATCCGTCTGGTACCACATCCCGTGATGTTTTGATTTGTGAACGGCTTGGCCATTATCATATTTATGTCACAGTTGGACTAGTTCAAAGAGCGCGGTTTAGGCGGGGCTCTACAATGGATGACTGGAGAGCCTTTGTTTGTGATGTTGGGTCTGGTTTTTTTGACCATGGTTATTATTTGGTTGTTACCCCGGTTTACAAAGGCAATTCCTTCATCATTGGTTGCCATTTTGGTAATTTTTGCCATCGTTGCCGGATTGAACATTGACACTACAACAGTAGGGGATATCGCTTCAATTCAGGGAGAATTTCCTCCTTTCAATATCCCAAAAGTGCCATTTACCTTAGAAACCCTGCAAATTATTTTCCCCTACGCGGCCATTGTTGCAGGTGTAGGATTGATTGAGAGTTTGCTTACCATGAATTTGGTAGACGAAATTACCGGAACCAGAGGTTGGGGAAATAAAGAATCTTTTGCACAGGGAATGGCCAATTTTACAACCGGATTTTTCTCCGGCATGGGTGGATGTGCTATGATAGGACAGAGTTTAATTAACACTTCAAATGGTGCGCGGGCTCGTTTGTCCGGCATTGTGGCGGCTGTAATGCTGTTGGTTTTTGTGATGTTTGGTTCGGGATTGATAGAAAAAGTTCCCATGGCAGCGCTTACGGGCTTGATGATTATGGTTGCAATTGGTACCTTTGAATGGGCTAGTCTAAAAGTTTTTGGCCGAATGCCTAAATCCGACATTCTCGTAATGGCTGTTGTTACGCTGATTACGGTGTTCTTGCATAATCTGGCATTGGCTGTCCTGATTGGAGTGATTATTTCTGCACTGATTTTTGCATGGGAAAACGCCAAACGCATTCGCGCCCGAATGCATGTGGATGAAAATGGTGTGAAGCATTATGAGATTTTTGGCCCCTTGTTTTTTGGTTCGGTGATGGCTTTTAATGAGAAGTTTGACATAGCTAATGACCCGGAACAAGTCATCATTGATTTTAAAGAGAGCAGGATAACAGATATGAGTGCCATTGAGGCACTCAATAAACTTACTGAAAAGTATGCCGCTGCCGGTAAGAATGTTCAGTTGAAGCATTTGAGCCGTGACTGTTATCAGTTACTTCAAAATGCCGATAAAATCATTGATATCAATATAATGGACGACCCAACCTATAAAGTGGCACTTAACATCAAGGATAAAAAGAAACTGGAAGAACGAAAAAAATGAAAAGTACAACAGCCATAACAACATACAGTCCAGCTGAGGAGAAACTAAATGTTCGGAGCCATGCTGTTGGTATTTTGTTTGCTGTTGTAGCTATTGTGTTACTAATGTTGAGAGCCGCTTCCATTGGTGATGTATGGCACTGGGTGGCTTACACCATTTATGGTGTAAGCATTTTTACCGTTTTTCTGGCTTCAACGCTATATCATAACTCGAAAAAAAACACTCAAAGACTTCGGCTCAAAGTATTCGACCACGCAGCCATTTATCTGTCCATTGCCGGCACATACACGCCGTTTACCCTGATAACTCTTCGTGGTGGGTGGGGGTGGACTATTTTTGGCATTGTTTGGGGCATTGCCATTGCAGGCATAGTTCTGAAAATATTTTTCGCAGGACGATACAGACTATTATCCACCATTGGCTATGTAGCCATGGGATGGATTGTGGTGATTGCCATCAAACCACTCATCAACAACCTGCCCTTTGCAGGTCTTATGTGGCTTGCTGCAGGTGGGTTTCTGTACACTTCAGGTGCTGTAATTTACCAGATTAAACGTATTCCGTTCAACCATGCGATTTTTCATTTTTTTGTTTTAGGTGCCGCTGTTTGTCACTTTATCGCTGTTTACTTCTATACAAGTTAATGAAATAATTAATTATTAGGGTTTAAGCAATGAGGGCTTCACTAAAAGTGAAGCCCTCATTTGATTCAAATATTCCTTATGTGGTATAAACTAGTTGTTAAATCTTATCCAGAGCCTGTTCCAAATCGGATTTGATGTCGTCAATGTGTTCAATTCCTGCCGATAACCTTAACACACCCGGAGCAACACCTGCTTTAATTTGCTCCTCTGCACTTAATTGTTCGTGCGTGGTGGAAGCGGGGTGGATGATTAATGTTTTAGCATCTCCAACGTTGGCCAGGTGACTGATAAGTTGCAGACTGTTGATGACCTTGTCTGCAGCATCTTTTCCTGCTTTTACTTTGAATGAAAGCACTCCGCCAAATCCATTCTTGAGATATTTTTTTGCTAGGTCATGGTATGGACTGGATGGTAGGCCGGGGTAGTAAACTTCCTCAATTTTTGGATGTTTCTCTAGCCATTTGGCAAGTTCCAGTGCATTGTCCACTGTTCTTTGAACTCGCAGGGACAAGGTCTCTAAACCCTGAATCAGCTGAAAAGCGTTGAATGGACTCAAAGCAGCTCCGTAATCGCGTAATCCTTCCACTCTTGCCCGAATGGCAAATGCGATGTTGCCAAAAGGACCCTGGTCACCAAATACTTCCCAGAATTTAAGGCCATGGTAACCTTCCGATGGTTCGGTGAATTGAGGGAATTTTCCGTTGCCCCAGTTAAAGTTACCAGCATCAACGATGACTCCCCCTATAGAGGTTCCATGTCCTCCAATCCACTTGGTTGCCGACTGAACCACTACGTTGGCTCCATGCTCAATGGGGCGGAAAAGGTAACCGCCTGTACCAAAGGTGTTGTCCACAACTAATGGTATGTTATGCTTTTTAGCGATGGCTGCAATGGCGTCAAAATCCGGAATGTTGAAACGAGGGTTACCAATGGTTTCCAGAAAGAGAGCTTTGGTGTTTTCGTCTATCTGTTTTTCAAATTCTTCTGGTTTGTCGCCATCCACAAATTTCACTTTGATGCCCAGACGTTTAAATTGCACTTTAAACTGGTTATAAGTGCCACCATACAGGTACGATGTAGAAACAATGTTGTCGCCTGCCTCTGCCAGATTGGTAATGGCCAGAAATTGAGCAGCCTGTCCCGATGAAACCGCTACGGCAGCCACTCCACCTTCAAGTGCCGCGATGCGTTTTTCAAACACATCGGTGGTGGGGTTCATGATGCGGGTGTATATGTTGCCGAACTCTTTCAGGCCAAACAGGTTGGCAGCGTGTTCGGAATTATTAAATACGTACGAAGTAGTTTGGTAGATGGGTACTGCACGTGAATTGGTGGTGGGGTCTACTTCCTGACCTGCATGCAGTTGTAAAGTTTCAAATTTCATAATCTATTGGTTTTTTAATGTTTATAGTTTAATGTTGTTTAGTTATGGCTGTATTGAATACAATTAACCCCGATAGGGGTTATATAAAATAAAAATAACTGTGAGTAAAACTTACGGCTAAAACACTCCCAAAACATTCAACCCCGAATGAGGTTGAACCCTTCCAGTGTTCTTCCTCTGATGAAGTTCTCCCCTTCTTGTTATACCAGAGTATTGAGATATAATCCCGTCAGGATTAACTAAATGACATTGGCTTAAATTAAAAAGTGTGGGAAACCACACTTTTTATATACACATTTGTCTAAATAATCATCTGTAAATCTATTGACCTCTCGACCTCTCGACCTATTAACCTAATAAACCGATGCAAATTTGCTAAAAGCTATAGAAATCGGAGCGTCGGAGTTACTGAGTTCACCCTCTGAAGAACAACGTTCCCTGATGATTTGTTCCCACCGAGATAGCTTTTCATCGTCAGAGTCGGAATAAACCTGAAAATTGACGTTGATATCCTGAAATTTATGGTTTGTGGTAGGAGTGCTCTGATTAAATGAGAAACTCACTTTGCCGGATATTTCTACCCATAGCTTGTTGAGTTTTATTCCCAGTTCTTTAGCAACAATGTGTGCCATCATGTTTAAACAACCAGCTTGTCCGGCCAAAGCCTGTTCAACAGGGTTTTTCTGAATGTTGGTTCCTCCCAGGTTTACCGGTTCATCTATCACCAGACTAAAGAGGCGGGCATCATTGCCGTTTTGTGTTGAAATGGTTGAATGTGTCATGATGAATTGTTTTAGTTATTATTGATATTACAAAGATGGAGGCTTTTGCTGTTTTGTGAAATCCCACAGATGAGGCATTTTATATACCATAAATGTGGGAGGGAGGGGAGGGAAACAGGAGAACGGAGACCGGAAATTGGAGATGGGAGACTGGAAAATGGAATGGTGATAAGGTGACAAGGTGATAAGGTGGGATGGTGAATGGAGACAGAAGATGGGCGAGAGGGTAACAAGGTAACAAGGAGAAAGGGTGGTAGGAAAACGGAAAGCGGGAAAGGGGGAGTTTAAAGTTTAAAGTTCTGGTTTGATGGTAATTGAAGTTCATTTGCTTACTGATTACTGCTCCCTGAATTACTGAAACATTATTAACTAAAAAATCCGCAAGCCATGGAGTGACTTGCGGATTTTTGATGTCTAAAATTTTTACCACTTGTTCCAGTGTAAAATGGATTCGTCCCATTTGTCTTTGTGTTTATCGATGCCTGTTGGGTAGCCAATGGCTATCACATTAAGAGGAACGATATTCTCGGGTAAGCCAAGAATCTGTTTTACGGTTTCTTCGCGCTCTTTAACCGGATGCACGCCTGTCCAAACGGCACCTAACCCCATGCTTTCGGCTGCAAGGAGTATGTTTTGAGTGGCTGCCGAACAATCTTGTACCCAGTATGCCTGCTCGATTCCCGAAAGTGCTTTATCCAAATCACCACCCACCATAATGGCGCCTGTAGCTTGCTTAAGCATGCGTGCGTAGGGCAATACCTCGGCGAGTTTATCGAGCGTTTGGCGGTCGTCAATGGCTACAAATGCCCATGGGCGTTTATCAACAGCTGTTGGGGCTGCCATGCCGCTTCTTACAAGTTCGGTCAGTTGAGCTTTGGTTATTTGTTGATTCGTGAAATTGCGAACGCTTTTGCGGTTGTAAATGGTTGCAAGGGTGTGGTTAAAACTTTCTGACCGGGGCTCAAATTCCGGCTCCATATCATCCATGAAGACTTTAAAAGCATCACTCTGTTTCCCCAATAAAGGCCCAAAACCATAGTAAGCATTCCCTTCGTATAAAATGGGTTGCATTTTTTCTACATCTACACTTCCATCTTCTTTTAAAAGATGAGAATCTATTCTTGTATCAATCACTTTGCCTATGAATTGAACATGCGAACCAAGGTTAATGGTTTGTGTTACTTCGCACTCAATTACAATGGGAAACTCCTCTATGTATGGCGCATTTACGTAATCGCCCTTAACAGGGGTGAGTCCCAAAGAGACAAATTTATTCTCATCGCGCCCTGAAATGTTTCCTACGTAATCCATATGAGCCAGGTATTTAGCCGACGGTACATTAATGGTAAAACTGCCAGTTTCCATAATGTTGCTATACGATAATGTTGCTGGACGCAATGATATTCCGACACTTATTGGATGAGAATTTACAATTCCTGCCCATGCTGCCGTCATAATATTTGGCTGGCCATCGGCACCATATGAGCCTATCACCAGTGCTGGTTTAGGCATAATCCAACCACGGGCACCTACTGATACTTTTTCGGATGGCTGGGGCGGCAGTTCTGATTCATACGTTGGTACATGAACCAAAACCGGAGCTGATTCTTCTACAATGTTTTTATCGGTTTTAGTTATCTGAATAACTAAAACAACTATGATAGCCGCAAGTAGCAGGTTTAAAAGTGTTGATGTATTCTTCATTGTTTTTCAATAACAGGTTTAACAATATCAATGGCGCAACCGGTGGGGCAAAACTGACACCATGGGCGATTAAAGAATATGGAGAGGACAATGACAACTCCACCAAAAAGAAGCATAAATGTGGTCGCCACAGAAAATGAAAATGCCATAAAAGGTTCCATACTCGACAGGGGAAGTGAAATCCCCAGCAATATAGCAACCCAAACAAAGGTTAAATACACTGTTCTTAAATGTATTACCGATATTTTTATGTTTATGGAACGCTTTTTAATTGGTGACATTTTTGAAACAAGCATTTGCAAGGCTCCCATTGGGCAGAGGTAGTTGCAATAGTACTTTTTGTGTCCCAACAGAGCCATGACCAATGCCAGTAGCAAAATGACAATTAATTCAAAATTCGTTTGCCACGGCAAACCGTTAACCAGCCAGGTATGAAAGGCTCCCACAGACAACATTTGCTTTAACCATATGCCCATAATTAATACCACGCCAGCCAAATAGTAATAGTAAAACTTGCGCAATCGTTTACCAATGGTTTGCATTAGTGAAATTACGATTAGAATCAGTATTAAAGCAATTTGAATGCCTCTAACCACTGAAAATGGTTGCCTTTGCGAGGCAACTACCAGATAATTGGCAACCGTTTGGTTAAAGGTGTTGATTATGGCAGTACTGCTCCGGGTAGCACCCGAAACGGCATCAACCTGTTTTTGTACCACAAGAGTATCTAAAGCCATGCCACTCCATTCAGACAGGAGTCCTGTTTCTCTGATGTGCTCGATGTAATGAGATGTTTCGCCATTTGGTAACAGGTAAACACCAGTTATTATTTTATCCTCAGATAATGAAATGACCAGTGGAACTTCACCGGCATAGCCCGAATAACGGGCATCAAGCTCTTCGGATACCAATGCATATCCCAACAAACCCCCTTCGTTATCGTAAACCGAAAAACTTTGGTCGCTGTTCGTGTTAAACGATTCAGCCAAAGGAAAAGCATCCTTAAAATCAGCCAAAGAGTACTCCTTAACCTCCACTGGTTTTAACCACTCAAAAGAAGCGCCTGCTCTTATGGCAATAGCTATTAGAAGCAAAATAATGGTCGAATAATTAATGATGGTTTTAAAAGATAATCTTTTACTCATTGTTTTATTTTTATTGTTTTGCTATTCCGATTCAGTTTTTGCGATACCAATAGAGGTGGAGAGGAATTTTGCTTAGGGCAACCCTTCAAGAAAACGAAGTGTTGGTTTGGGGTACAAATGTACATTTTTTTTTGCCATACGCATTCCGTTCTCCTGTTTCCGCTTTCCGTTTTCCTCTTGGGATTACCCTTATTATGTCTTATGTGTTTCAAAAATCGACCACAATGTCCACAAAGGTTTACACAATGTTCTCAATGTTATTCTTTGTGTGCATGGTGGTTCAAAGTTTTAAGTTTAAAGTTGAGGGTTGAGTTAACATAGAACCTTAAACTTAAAACTTAAAACTCCCGTCTTCAGTTTCCGTCACCTTCCCACCCTGTTACCTTCCCACCTTTCCTTTTTCCGGTCTCCTGTCTCCGATTTCCGTTCTCCGGTTTCCATTCCCTTGCTCATTTTATTAAAATTGATTATATTGAAATCGTAATAAAGATTAATATATAATCAAAACATGGTTTCTGATTACAATTATCAGTTTGATAACCGGCACATTGTTCATATTGATTTGGACACCTTTTTTGTGTCGGTGGAGCGGTTGCAGAACAGTGCCCTTGATGGCGTGCCGGTGATTATTGGCGGTTTGTCTGACCGGGGTGTGGTGGCAGGATGCAGCTACGAATCACGTCGTTTTGGCGTGCATTCGGCCATGCCCATGCGCATGGCTCGCCAGTTATGCCCGCAGGCGGTTTTTATCCGGGGAGATATGGACACTTACAGTCGTTTTTCTAATCTGGTGACAGAAGTTATTGCCGACAGAGTACCGCTTTACGAGAAAGCTTCCATCGACGAGCATTATCTTGACTTAACGGGAATGGACCGTTACTTTGGTTGCTATAAATTTACGCACGAGTTACGGGAAACCATCATCCGCGAAACGGGGCTTCCCATCTCCTTCGGACTGTCGGTAAATAAAACTGTGTCAAAAATAGCCACAGGCGAGGCAAAAAAAGGAACCACCAGGGAATTGTACGTCGAAGCTCCACGGGTTAAGCCATTTTTAAACCCTCTGTCTATTAGTAAAATTCCAATGCTGGGGCCAAAAACTTATCGTTTGTTGCGCTCCATGGGGGTGGATAAAATAGAAACGTTGAGCCTTGTCCCTCCCGAAATGATGGAGCGGGTGTTGGGAAAAAACGGCATTGTATTGTGGCAAAAAGCCAACGGCATCGACCCTTCGCCCGTGGAGCGATACTATGAACGAAAATCCATTGGCACGGAGCAAACCTTTGAGACAGATACCACCGATTTCCGATTTTTGAATGATTGGCTTCTGAAAATGGTGGAAAAACTGGCTTTTGAGCTTCGGGTGCGTAATAAGTTGACCGCATGTGTCACCGTCAAAATCCGGTACGCGGATTTTGACACCCATACCATACAAAAACGTATCCCTTACACCTCTTTCGACCATGTTCTCATGCGTGAAGCACGGGAGTTGTTGCTGCGGCTTTATAAACGGCGGGTATTGGTACGATTACTGGGTGTTAGGTTTACTCACCTGGTATCAGGCAGTCAACAACTGAACCTGTTTGAAGATACTCCTGAACAGGTCAATCTTTATCTGGCCATGGATCGCATACGTAAGCGGTTTGGCAAAGATGCGGTGGGTAGGGCGGTGGGGGGATAAAGTTTAATGTTCGAGGTTTAAAGTTTTAGGTTGGGGAGTTTAGGGTTGATGGTTGTTGTGAAAATGAGTTGTGTGGTTGGAGTTCTGCTTTCAGGGCGGTAAGGTTTGATGTTCGAGGTTTAGTAACTGTTTAAATTTAGTTGTATGCGGTCTAGAATATTTCTAAGATGTCAGGGCTACGCCCCTATTTATTTTATTGGTATAGGCGTTTAAGCCGCCCAAGTTAATTAACTGATTGTAAACGAATAGGATTATTGAAAACCATTCTTTTTATGAGTGAATCGAATATTGTATCCATATTAGACCGCCTATTGTATCTGAAATGGTACTCATCAAGGTATCCTTGAAGACGGTCTTTGCTGCAATGGTGATGAATCCCTCGTAACCATCCTTTGAGGTTCATTATGTGGATATGGATATCCTGAAAACTTTTCCCGTTTTCTGATTTTAGTTGCTCCAGATTGGGATAAGTCTTTTTTAGAGGAATATACCCTTTCCACTCATCGGTTATGACTTTTGTGTCCTTGCTGATGTATGTTTTAAAGAATGGCTGAAAGGAAGCAGCAGAAGCATTGTCGATGCATTGAGCATAGGCACGTCCAACACCGCCCTCAACAATCTCGAGGGCGACAACTACAAGCTTTTTGTCTCCTTTGCTTCGACCTCGTTTGCCTTCTTCCTCCCCGCCGATATAGAACTCATCAACATGAGCTATACCGTTGATTGTATGCTGTTTGCTGCTTTGCATGGCTTGTTGAATTTTCCATTTAAACTCCCAACAGGTCTTTTGGCGCAATTCAAATTCCTGAGATAACTCTAAGGAAGACATTCCTTTCTTCTTGGTGCTTATCTTAAAAGCAATGTGAAAAGCTAAGTGCAAAGAAAATTTACATTTGTCGAACATGGTTCCTGCAGTTGGACTTTCATCATATTTGCATTTCATGCATCGTCTTGAAAATGGTTTTACGCCTTTGTAATACTTTGTATGATTACATTTTTTGCATTGATAACCGTTCTCGAACCATTTGACATCAGCCAGATAACGGTAGCAATCATTTTCAGAAGGAAACGCATTATAGAACTTAATTGAGTTCACGCCTTTAAATTTATTTCGTTCATTCATGCTACTAAAGTAGCATTAAAAAAAATATTGGGCGGTCTAAGCGCCTATACCAAT
>NZ_FUYV01000053.1 GCF_900168165.1 Alkalitalea saponilacus | reverse complement strand
TTTCGACTATTCTCAGTTTTATTTTCAGCGCCTAAGTCTTAAAAGTCAACTGGTTAAATAGGTTCTTTCTTTTCTGTCGAATTACATACAACGGTTACGTGTATGAAACGTTTGGCAATTCGAAGCGATTCCCTATCAAGTTACAACCACTTTTGATACGAGCTGTGCCGCTCGATAAACCACTGTCTGCCAAATGTTTTATACACGATGTTAGCCGTTCGGTGTTTATTTTTTTGTCATTTTTTCTTTCAATTTGCTTCTTCGTTTCTGTCTGCCGTGCGTCGGCAAAGACATACTCTTTTGCAATTTTTGGATTTAGCGTTGGCTGGTGCGAATTGCAAATGTGTATGGCTTTAAGCGTTGGCATTTTCATTATGTCAGTTTATTTAATTCTTTCTTTTTTTTCTCTACGTACAAAACAACGTCTTTGATTACCAATTTATGAATTGCAGAAATAACTGTCTTCATAGTTTCATAGTCTAGTTTATTATCTTTTATTGGCAAAGAAACTTTATCACCTTGTATTTTTCTATTGCTAATACTATAACCCCAAGAATATTTATGAGCTAGACTTTTATTAATACAAGAGACGAAAAACAGTTGATTGAATTTGTTTTTCTTTTCTTTCTCTTTGAGATACAAAACTAAATTATGACTGTCATTAGAAAAGAAGTCTTTCTCTTGATAGGAAACAACAAAAGTTTTTCCACCTATAAAGACACAATCTCCCTTGTCGATGTAATTAACATCATAAGAAATATAAGAACTAACACCATTATTTTCAGCGCTCGCACACAAGTAAGGGGTTTCGCCACTATTTGAAATTATATCTCTTGATAAAATATTCCCAGTATTTTTCACTTCGAAAACTTCAGTAATATTAAAGTCTTTAAACCTTAAATTATCAAAACCTTCTAAAGCTGCTTTTTCTTGTTCCGTTAAGTGACTATCCCATAATCCAATATCAGAAAGATAATTCTCCAATTTTAAAATCTGTTCGTTTTCTATTTCTGATACAAAACTTTCGATAAAATCAAAGTCTATTTTACCGTTTTTAGTGGGTAGATGGAATAAAACTTTTTGGGCTAAACTCCAATGCCTTGCATATCCTTTATTTGGAATGCTTTTTTTCCAAGATGCAATAATGTATAACAATTCATTAATGGTTAGTTTGGAATTCACAGCCAAAACTTTAACATTATCCATTACACAAAAACTCTCAGTAGCGATATTGAAACTAATAGTATGGTCACCAAATACTATATAAATAGGATTATCTTCGCTTATTAAAAAATCAGCTACTTTATGCGTGAAACCTATAACTCCATTATTACTTGAATCGGAAGAGTAAACAGGTGTTTTGCCGTCAATTTCTAAATCAAGTTTAGTAAGCTTATTTTTTACAACACAGAGTTTAAATAATTTATCATACTTATATTTACCCCACTCAACATTTTTCAGTTTTTCATTGAGTGGGGTTATTGCTTTCCCAACTCTTCGCCTTGTCTTTTTAGGATTGTTCCTATCTCCCAAGCCAAATAATCACCAACTGTCTTTTTGAAGTCCTGTATTAAGGGTTTCGTGTCAATCGGAGCGGACTGATTCCAATCCGCCCCATTATTTGGGTCAATATGACCTTCGTAGTATTCCTTATCGCTGAAAATGTAGAGTTTGCTTTTACCAAAACGAACTAAATCAACTACTTCTTGATAGCGTTCTTTGGCTCGGTCGGTATCTTTTAAATTGTTACTTGCTCTTCTTCGGTTTGCTCTTGTGTAACCATCATTGGTAAAGTCAATGAACTTTACTACATCATCTTTATGATGTTTTTCGTTGACTTTAAATACATAGATGTTGGTTTGTACGCTCGACTTACCTATAAATATGTCGACTGGCATTTTAATACTTGCCAAAAGCGTGTGTTTTGCTAATATCCTTTTGTTATAGTCAACAGCTTTCCCTGAACCTGATGAATTTTGAATGATGATTGCAGCGTATCCTTTATTCATCATATTCAAAGCCTTTTCAACGAAGTTCATACCATTTCCAGAGGCTGAATAAGGTGGATTTAATATAAAAGCATCCGCAGGGAATTTTGTATCAGGTTTTCCAAAACCATATTTTCCATCAAAATCTTTTATTGAGTCTGTGTTTAAGATGTTAGAACTACCGTCACCCATTAAAATCATATTTAAAATAGCCAACATATACACACTTGAAAGTAATTCTAATCCAAGTAGTTGTTCGGCTTTGATTTTAATTTCTTTTTGAACAAGTTCATTTGGTGACTGAATTGTATTTTTAGCATCATTTAGCATTTCATTCATTGCAGCTACCAATAGACCAGCAGAACCAGTTGCAAAATCCCACACAAAGGATTCTTTGTTTACTCTTGCTAATTTGACTAGGAGTGAAGCTACATAGGAAGGTGTAAGAACAACATCATTTAATTTGTCTTGAGAAAAACCCAACCAACCATACATTTCGTTAAAGAGTTTGCCCGTAAAGTCAGTTGTTAAACCTATTTTGTAGTAGATGCCTAAATCATTTACAATTTTGGCAAACACTCTTTTTAACTGACTTTCTCCGTCTTCAACTTTGTTAATATTCTCAGTTAAAAGTGTGTTGGATAAAGTTCTTACAATTAGCTGTCTTTTTTCGTCTGGTAATTCCTTATGACTTAAAAATGATTCAATCTTTTTAATCATTAAATCGCCATCTCTATATCCTTTTTCAGTTGATGATTTTAAGTCTGATTTTTCGAGTGGTGCAACTTTCCCTGGTATTCCAAGAGTTGCAATTATAGAGGCTGCAACAAGATAAACACGGTCATTTTCTCCTAATCCTTTTTCATTTTGATAAATGTCATTGTTAAGTTTTACAAGGCTTTGGTCAATTTCCTTTTCTCGCTGTTCTTTTAGTCTGTCAAGTTCTTCTGATGTCAATTGCAAGGTTTTTACCTTGTCAATAAAACTGTCAAAGTTTGCAGGAGCTAAAAATGAAAAATCTGTGTATTCACCAACTTTTTGACCTGCACCAAGATTGCTTTTAGAAACATAATAAACACCAATTGAATGATGTATTTTACCTGTTTCGTCTTTGTAACCTGTCATACCGATAGCTATAATGTCGGTATAGCTTGTATGATGAAGTAAAGCATTTGCATAATGAACTGCTCCATTTACAGCAAACGAATTGATGTTTTTAAAGTTGGGTTCATTCTTTGCAGTTCTATTTTCAATTTGACCGTCATTATCAAGTTTTACGAGTTTGTCTTTATACCCTTTATATTCAATAAGAATAGGAAAAAAATCAAGATTTTTGTCTTGAAGTAGAATTTTTGCATCTGGTCGGTTTGCACCAGCTCCACCATTTTTAGTGAAGTAATCAGAAAGTGCTTTATCAATTTCTGCATTAACTGATTCTTGCTCTAATTTGTAGGGAAGTTTGTACGATTTTAGCCATCCGTTTGCTAAATCTGCAATATTTGGCTCTATTGATTGTGCGGTATTTTTTCCTTTCATTATTTCAATTCCTATCAAAATGTTATTTTAAATCACAAATGTATCAAATTTCAGTGGTGCGTCGGCAAGAAAACTGCTCTTTTGCAAGCTGAAGCATCGGTTTGTGTGTTAGGGCTTGCAAATGTGCAGTTTTGTGCGTGGGTTGTTCATTGTTTCGTTTTCCTTTTTATTTCTTTAAGAAGCAAATTGTCTGCTGTGTCGTTGTCTTTTTACACTGACGGCTAACGGTGACATATATGAAATGTTGGGGCTGCGGTGTGCGTCTTTGTCTGCCGTTACAGAAGCTGGAGCGGGGCAGAGAGGTTAATGTAAAAAACA
>NZ_FUYV01000025.1 GCF_900168165.1 Alkalitalea saponilacus | reverse complement strand
CAGGGAGATAAAGCAACTCCTTCATATTAAATCTTTCATCGGAACTAGCGAAAATGCTGTAATGATACAAATATGGACTGCTTTGATAACTATACTTGTCCTAAAATACTTAAAAGCATTAGCCCAATATGGCTGGAGGTTGTCAAATTTAGTTGCGTTTATCAGGTTGAATATGTTTGTGAAAATTGACTTGCAAAAGTGGTTGGATAAACCCTTTGATGAACCTCCTGAACCAGTTCAAAAATACATACAGGGGGTTTTATTCTGAAATTGTAGATGTTTCTGGCTAAAACTACTATTTTTAAAGAGCAATAAATCCTACTGAAGATTATTTAGGACAGTATTGATACAAAACCTTCAAAACCAGAAAGTCATTTTGACCAACAGGCTTTTTAATTCGATAAATAAGGATCGAATGATGGTTCTTTTTCAGAATTCACTAGAATTGCAAATCACATCATAAAATTTTCCCGGAAAATTTGGTACTCAACTTGTATGACTGTGGTTTCCTCGATAAAATTGATTATTCTATTCGTTCAGACAGTTGGCAACGGCTTTAGGGCATCGCTGAGGTCACAAACCTTATGATGTTTTGATTTATGCTATAATGTAGTATCAACAACGATATTTCTCTGATTTTCTATAATCGCTTTAATGATTGATATTTCTCTTGGCTCTTCTATATGAAAATTTTGGTGCATATATTCTAACTCTAGTTTCCGACCAAAATGATACTTATTCTTAAGCTCCAATACAAAAAAAGTAGTCCATGGATTCTTGAAATCATTATGACCTGCGATTGCTGAACTAACTGATATAACCTCCCTAACCGGTATGGTAATTTTCTTCCAATTGTATTTTAAAATAATGGTGTCATTCTTTAAATACCCATTTTGAATATTATTTTTATAAATATTGAGGGCTGACAAAACTAAAATTGCTGGATAGAAGACAATCAGCAGTCTGGTACCGTCTTGAATAATAAAAGAGAAAGTTATTACTAGTAAATTAATCACTATAACTCTTATTATTGTCCATTTTCTATTTGTGATGGGTAGTTTCAAGTCTCTTTTTTTGTTTCTGAAGAGGCTGTCCAAAAAGTAATTTTAAATTTTCCTTAACTTTCAAATCGTAAATTTCACGTTAATAATTCACCCCTAAATCCCCCAAGGACTTTAAGCCTCCCACTTGGGGGAGGTTTGGAGGGGTGAAAGCAAGGTTGTTTTACAAATTGTAAGTGTTGAATATTCTTAACAGACTTTTTAGACAGCCTCTTCAGCATTATATGATTTCAGGTTCGCTCTACTTTTCACTTTCCTTTTTGCTGTTGAGAAGTGCTGCGAATCACCCAATGCCTATTGAGTTTAACACGTTATTAGTAAAAAAGAAAGGGTTCGTCCGGCTTGAGGACAAAACACACAATACTATGGGCTGTTAACTTTTTCAACAAACCCTAAATATAAGCTTTTAAGAATTGTATATGCAATATTAAACCCTTTGAGCAATTTGAAAAATTTCGTTCTATAATAAACACACCAAGTCATAGCAATCATGCACACACCTCATCAATGTGGTTGCAATGGTGGCTGCAACAATAAACACAAAAACCGTAAAAGCTTTAAAAATAAAGCAATTACGGTTTTAATGTGTAGCCCCAACAGGACTCGAACCTGTATCTGAAGTTTAGGAAACTTCCGTTCTATCCCTTGAACTATGGAGCCATTAATTGAAATGCAAAAATAGAAAAATTATCTTACTCTTAAATAATAAGAGGCAGATTAAATGAACATTGAAATCAAAGATTTTCTTCACTGTTGACATCGAAATGGTTAACTGCAAATAAAGTTTAAAGCATCCCTTTTGCCTATGTTCTCTCAATCTAAGTAGTTCCTGGAATTAATAAAAAATTAAATATGCCCGTATTATTTAAAAATTATCATTGGTGTCCGGTTAATTATTTAAAAATCATGAAATATGCCTTGTTTATTGAGCTGCGCGGCTTTCTTGGAATATTGGGCTTGCTTTCCGCCTCAGGAAAAAGACGTTAAGAAAATCAATGTTGTTTTCGTTAAGAAAACCGTGTTGTTTGAGCGTAGCGAGTTCACGGTTTTTAGAAAAACATATTGATTTTTAGTCTTTTTCGTGCAGCGGCGGCATTTTTTGTTTACTTTTTTTTGCTGTAGAAAAAAAGTAAAAGCCTGTGCGGCTTGAGCACTTAAATAATATGAAATTATTTCCCCGGACAATAGTGAAAAATTATCATAAAAATATTATTTTTGATTCTACTAATCACTAAACAAATCCGAAAACTATGTCAACTTACTCTACAGATTTCATTAAAGTGGAATACTCAAAAGAAAATGAGTGCCTCTATTCAACCTGGCTTAAAGCAACTGAAAATGCAACATGGGATGATATCCGCACCGCATTTATGGATGTTTTTCTGGAGGCGGTAAAAAAGCACAAGCCGCGTTTTCTTCTCAACAATGAACAGGAAATGAATCGTCCACATACTCCCGAAGAGCAGGAGTGGATTGATAAAAATTCTGCCCCTATTGTCCTGAACTCCTCTGTTGAGAAAATTGCCGTGATAATTAGTCAGGATGGTTTTGTTGAACTAGCTTCCGAATCAATGATGGAAGAGGAAGTATCCAAAAACCTGAATTTCAAATTTTTCGACAATGTAAACAGCGCGGAAGATTGGCTCTTTAATTAATCCAGAACTAAACCCGAACCATTATAATGAACTCTCTCTTAGGTTTTTTGCTCATCTTTATTGGAATAGTCATCCCAGGCCTGTTTTATGGAATAAAGTATTTATATAAAGGAACTTTTCTTCATAAAACAGCCTTGGTTTTATTGGCATATACTGGAATTATCGCAACTATATTTTATATCGTTGGATCGTTAAGTTTATGGCATTTACTTTGGGTTGTTCCCTTAATGACTTTTTTGTTATACAAAGGGATACAACTTTTTAACAAGCAGTTATCTGATTTATTAGCCGGGCTCTCAGATCAAATAAAACTGGTTGCAAAAGGGGATCTAACCATTCGACATAAAACAATAAAACAAGGAGAGAGTCTCGAAGAACTCACAAATGTCTATAAATCATTAAATCTGCTTGTAAACAATCAGGTTAATGTAATTAAAAAACTCAGAAGAGAGCTGGAAAGCACAAAAAAGTTCAACGAGGAAGTAGTACAGAGGTCTAATAATATTCTTCAAAGAGTAACAGATCAGGCCGGAACCCTCGAAGAAGTTTCTTCCTCCATTGAGGAAATATTAGCAAACATTGAGCAAAATGCAGAAAATTCCAAGAAAACTGAGTCAATTACCAAAAAATCAGCAGATAATATTTCGATAATAAATAAGGCAGTAGAGGGTGCCATAGGATCTGTTCGTCAAATCATTGAAAAGGTATCGGTAATCAATGAGTTTGCAATGAAAACGAACCTTTTATCATTAAATGCAGCCGTTGAGGCAGCACGTGCGGGTGAGCATGGTCGTGGATTCGCAGTTGTGGCATCAGAAGTGAAAAAACTTGCTGACAACAGCAAAACAACAGCCAACGAAATAAACATAATGACCAATCAAAGTCTAAAAACGTTCGAAAGGTCAATTAAGTTGCTGGGAATGATAATTCCTGAAATACAAAAAACAGCATCATATGTGCAGGAAATTGCTGCTGCAACGGAAGAACAAAAAACAGGAACCGATCAAATAAACACAGCTGTGCTTCAACTGAATTTATTCACGCAGGAAAATGCCTCCGCTGTAGAGGATATGAACAACTACTCTTCATTATTAGATAAATCCTTCTCTGCTTTGGGAAAAACAATAAATCTTTATAAACTATAGAACAGTTTTCTGCTTATGCCAATATGCCTGAGTATTTACTTAAAATCACATGTTAGCCGAACATCATAATACATGAAACCATAATAATTTCTCTTCCGCCATTATCTTGAGTAATCATAATCGAGAAAGTCGGCTAATAGCACTATCCAAAATATCAACAGGTCTTGCAAAATTAAACCTAATCCAGGGGTTTTTCTGTTTTTCATGGAAAAACAGACTATAAGGAACTGCAGCCACTCCGGTATGATGTAAGATCTTTTCAATAAATTCACGGTCTCTATCTTCCGATATCATTTCATAGCTAAAAAGTTGAAAGTAGGTTCCTTGACTGGGAATGGGAATCAAACGGGTGTTGTTGATAATCTTCCCATTAAAATAGTCGCGCTTAGCCTGATAATAGTTTCCAACTTGCTTGTACACATCAGGATTTTCAATAATCTCAGCCAAAGCCATTTGAAACGGGGCAAAATGTCCACTGTGAAGTACTTGAAGTATTTGACGTACTTTCTTCATCATTTTTGCTGGTGCAGCGCAATAACCAACCGGCCAGGAAGCCCGACAGGTTTCACTCAATGAACTAACCAAAATGCTTCGTTCTACCAATTGCGGATACAGTGCCACGCTTTGATGGGAGAATCCGTCAAAAACAATATGTTCATACCTTTCATCGCTTAAAACAATAATCTGGGTACCATTTATCACTTTTTGTAGTCTCAACATATCCAACTCGTTAAACACCATTCCTGTTGGATTGTGTGGCGAGTTGATGATGATCATTTTTGTTTTTGCTGTTACCATGCGTGTTACTGCCTCCCAATCCACATGGAAATCAGGTTCTTTGAGCGAGATATAAACAGGGCGGGCTCCACATAGCAAAATAATGGGAAGATAGTTCTCGTTAGCTGGTTCGAATAAAATCACCTCATCACCCTCTTCCAGAAAAGCACTCATGGAGGCGAAAAGAGCTTGGTTGGCTCCGGTAGTAATAGAAATTTCATCACCTGCGCAATAACCATGGCCGTATAACAGAGCTGTTTTTCGGGCAATGGCCTCCCTAAGCGACATCAAGCCATTTGCCGGGGCAAAGGGACGAAGAATATCCTGTTCCGGAAGATTCTTAAAATAGGTTGCTAGTTCAACCGGCATGTTTTCCATAGAACTGCCGGCCGCCAGATCGATTGCCCCTGAAGTCAAGGCTGTTTCACTAACTTGAGAGACATACTCTGGATCCAATGATAAGAATTTTGGTTGTATCATGCTGGTTTAATATTTATCATAAAACGACTTTACTCTACTACCAAATATAGTGAATAGATATGAATTAAATACCGCCTGAAACCTCCATAAATCCTGAATATTTAGCTGTAAGCAGCCAAATAGCATTCATTGGTCAAATATTTGGATACATTCTTCAAATTATGGTTAAACCAAGCCAGAAAAAAGCTCTTTTAGTACATCCAGGGACCTGATTTTGCCAATTTCCTGATGATGAAACTCATAGAAAAGTACAATGGAGTTAAGCAGTTGGCGTCGGCGCGTGATATTTTCAGCGATATCGGCAAGTTGCCCCAACTCAATATGGAATAACGATGCAAGCCAACCACTCTCTTCTTTATCAAGAAAATATGGGTGAGATGGTTCTCCGCTGACAAAACAGCCCTCCTTGATATCAAAACGGGAATATGCATCACTAAAATTATTGTGAGGGAACAATCCCAGATACCGTGTTAAATTAAATAAGAACCAGATATGATAGTTCTCCATCCCGGAATGATCTCCATCCATAAATTCCACAGACTGATCTAGAAATTCGAACAGGTATTGATTTTTACCTTCACCCCGAAGTCCCCTTGATAAAATCTCCGTAATCAAAAATGCCTGAGCTCTGCGTGTTTGTGAGTATGGGATCCGCAATAAAGGTCTGACTGGACGAAACTCCTTTATTCGATGTATCTCCTTGTTTGAATGGTGATACACTTCCATTTCAAGCACATTGAGAGGTTGGAGTAAAAGTCCGTTGGACTTTTTGCGTTTGCCAAAAACCCGGTTAGCCATGTAACTCTGCATACCAAACATTGATGTATAAACATGTACTATGGCGCTGGAATCGCCATAACGTGTATGATTCAGAACTATACCGCGGGTTTTGTGTATCATGAACAGAGCATTTGTCCTGCAAAAGTAAATAAAATGTAAGGAATATGGTTTTTTCTTGTTTGGAATGATGAATTATTATATATTTGCCGCGCAATAAATCTTAATGTTGTTTGCCCGGATGGCGGAATTGGTAGACGCGCTGGTCTCAAACACCAGTGACAGCAATGTCGTGCCGGTTCGACCCCGGCTCCGGGTACAAACTTCAATTAAAGCTGCCTTGAAAAAGGCAGCTTTTTATTTTTACTCCCATATTACTTCCTTTAAATATTCTCAATTGGTAAAATACGGCTCAGCAGCACTTTCTGAGGAGAATAAAATCCATAACTTAAGCACTCAGTTTGCCTACCTTTGTCGCGCTGGATATAGTGATCCAACCTGGATCGGCTCTGTTTATGAATATAATATTTACAGTGGTGTTATGAATCCTCAGGAAATTGCCACAAGGGCTGCGGATTTTCCATTTTATGTTTCGTCAGATGCCACTTTATTTGATTTAAAAGTTGACGATATTACCATAGACAATTTCGATGCAAACACATTGGAATATACTATGATTTTGACCAATGATATTACAGAATCTCCTGAGGTGACCGGATGAGCCATATGCAAATGTTGTTATAACCAACGCGAGCCAAATTCCCGGTTCAACAACAATTCAAGTTACAGCTGAGGACGGCACAAAAGCTACATACACCATCAACTTTATATATGATACCCAGACTTCGTTTGAACAAGAAAAAAATAGCAGAGTAATTGTTTACCCGACTATTACGGACAATGGATTCTATGTTATTTTAAACGATGAATTTGTTGCAGTAAGAGTATACGACATAACAGGAACTCTTATAAAAACAATCATTAACCCGAGCGAGAGCAATATGATACCATTGCCAGGTCCTGGCGTATACATTATTCAAATAGAATCTGAGACTCTGAATAGATCCTTCAGAGTCTTAAAAACGAAATAGTTAAATTGTGCTGCCATCCAACCCCGGATATAGAATTTACTCTCTATCCGGGGCTCTTTTATCAAGACTTAAATTGAGTTTAACCAGTTTCCCAAAAATTGTTAACAACTTTTTCATAAATCCCAAACAAACTAAAGCATAAATATTTATATTTAGCCATGAAATATGATTGAGGAGAAGTGACAAAACCTATGTCTAAAACAACAAAAACCTACATTCGTCATTTACATGCTTTGATTAACAGGCATTTGGGGCCGTCGTCACTACCCGGAGAAGGCATCCAATATTGGAGGCAACGGATTTTTCACTACTTTTCTTTGGCGATTGTATTTTTTGGGGTAACTGTATATCTGTACTACGGTTTATATTTTCTCTTTTCTCAGGATTACCTTTTGCTTGCTTTCAGCACCTTTATTTTTATCTCTTCACTTTTGATGGTCAGCCTTCCGGGCATTCCACTTAAAATCAGGTCAGGCTGGGTGCAGCTGATGCTATTTATTACCGGGACATTCCTCCTTTTCCTGGGGCCCCATACCAACATTGGGATGATCTTCCTTTTTGCCTGTTCCATCATGGCTGTTACCATGTCGGGAACAATTACGGCCATCAGATATATGATTTTGCACTCCATTGTGTTGACAGCGGTGGGCTTTTATTGGTATTCAGGAAAATTCCAACTGACCAATTTTCCGGACATATCACTTCACACCTATATAAATCTGGCAATAAGTTTCATGGTGCTGAATACGATTACTCTGGCACCGCTAATCTCTCTGATTAACGGATTAATGTTCAGCATAAAAAAAGAACGCAGGTATCAACGCATTCTGGAAAAAGAGCAGGATGATCTGGTTTTAGCCCGCCAGAGAGCCGAAGAGTCTGATAAATTGAAAACGGCTTTCTTATCCAATATGAGTCATGAAATTCGAACTCCGATGAATGCCATTCTCGGATTCTCGAACCTTTTATCGCATAAGGGGGTCAGCGATCAGGAGAAGAAAGAATTTGTAAATCTCATTCGAATAAATGCCAACAACCTGATGTCTCTGGTTGAGGATATCATTGATATTTCCAAGATGGAAAGTGGTCAGTTTGAATTACACAACAGCCCCTGCCAACTGCACCAACTACTGGATGAGACCAACAACATCTTTGAAGAAGAGATCTTCAGACGTGGAATTACCAATGTAAAGCTATACCTGAAGAAAGGCCTGGCAGATGAAAATCTCCAGATTTTAACGGATGGAACCCGGTTGAAAAAAGTTCTGGCCAACTTAATAGGTAACGCTATTAAGTTTACGCACAAAGGATATGTGGAATTTGGATATGTGGTAATAAATCATCATCAACTTGAGTTCTACGTTAAAGATACCGGCATCGGACTTCCTGAAGGAACTGAAGAGCTTATTTTTAATCGTTTTTACAAATGCAGCAACAACAGTGAAAAACTTTACGGAGGAACCGGCATTGGGCTCACCATTGCCCGACATTTAGTCAGATATATGGGTGGAGACATTCGCGTGGATTCCAGATCGGCTGTTGGAACAACCTTTTATTTCACCATCCCTTTCCAGAAGGTGTTAGTCCCATTGCAAAACCTGGTGAAGCCCTGGCTTTCGGACAGCATAAATTGGGAAGGAAAAACCTTTTTGATAGCAGAGGATGAGGAGGATAATTTCCGTTATCTGGAAGTGGCGCTGTCGCTCTTTAATGCGTCTCTGATTTGGGCAAGAGATGGGAGAGAAGCCGTTGACATCCTGCAAAAAGTGAAACAGATAGATTTGGTACTGATGGATATAAAAATGCCGGTTATGGATGGGTATACTGCAGTGCGGGAGATACGAAAATTCAACAAAACAGTACCTGTTATAGCCCAAACAGCTTATACAATGAGGGGAGAGAAGGCCGAAGCGATGAAAGCTGGATGTAATGAGTATATTTCCAAACCCATTAATTACAACGAACTAGTTGATATGATTAAACAGTTCATTCCCGACAAAATGGAAAACAAGACCCAAAGTCAAGGGATTGTTTCATGAGGAAATTAATAAAATGCCATTCCTACTACCGAGATGTCATCAAAAATGGATTGCCTATCCACATGTTTTGATATAAACTTTCTTATCTCCTCAATATTGGTATCAATTGATTGAGAATTTGAGATGATTTTCTCAACAGCATTCAACCCGGATGTGATCTCATCGCCACGCTCCAACTCCACCAAGCCATCAGTAAAAGCAAGCAGTTTAGATCCTCTTGAAACGGTCACGCGACCGGTTTCAATTACTGGAATGGTGTCCAGCATCCCCAACCCGATGCAGCCTTTATCAAGAGAGATCAGATGCCCCTTTTGCGGCTCAAACAGCAACGGAGGCAGGTGTCCGGCATTTACATAACTAAGCCTTCGTGTCAGAATATTATATTTCCCAATAAAAATGGTAATGAATTTTTCACTATTGGCGCTCTCGTTTACTCTTTTGTTTAATTGGTGAATCAGTTTTTTCATTTTCACCCGTGAAGTAAATGCAGATCTGATAACCGCCTGAAAATTTGACATCAGCAACGCTGCTGAAATACCTTTGCCGGAGACATCGGCTACGCAAAAGCCAATGGTGTTTCGCGAAAGTTTCACGAAATCGTAATAATCGCCCCCTACTCCATAGTGAGGATGATATAAAGTGTGAATTGCCAGCTTCCGGTGTTGCGGTAAATCTGCGGGTCCGGGAATCAACTGATTCTGAATGCGGGAAGCCAGCTCCAGCTCCTTTTTCATTACTTGCTGCTCAAGTAGTTCTGCATGCATTCGTTTGTTTTCAATGAAAACAATGATCAAATTTGAGATAATCTGAATGAGCTTAAGGTGTTTGATGGTTGGACTTATGCCTTGTTGTTCTTCCTCAACATCGCCAATTAGGACATACCCAATCGCCTTAAACCGGTGGAAAAGCGGGATGATTGCATCAAAGCCTTTTAGATTTTCAGGAGGAGTGAGTGTGATGTTTTCTATGCCTTTAAAAACCGTTAAATCTCTTTCGACATCAATACCTGCCACCTCTTCGGGAGTAACTCCTGAATTCAACAAATTAGACCAGACTCCTTCCGTGTTGGTGTATACAAGAATCTTTCCAACATCCAGTTCTTCACGTAGCAAAATTTCAAACTCAGACAACAAATCTTCAATGTTGTGGTCTTCATTGATGGTCTGCGCCAAATCCAACAGGATGTTTAACCGGTCTTTATATAATCTAATGCGTCTTTTCCGTGTATGTGTAATCATTATAACTCTTTTTCCCGTTCTGCGACAGACTAAATTTACAAAAAAAATATATGTAGTCAAGTAACAAATCATGCTTAGATCATCTGATTTAAACATATTGTCTGAAAATTTGATATAAATAAAGATTTTGTTACGATTCGATTATCGCTAGTCAACCGGAAAACACTTTAAAGTATCTGCCATAACAAACACATTATAAGATGAATGGTTTTCAAAACGAAAAACCGGGTTAGCGTAGTTGCGCTAACCCGGTTTGTCTATATAGATTAATTTTAAATCGAAGAAATATAAACTCAAAGAATTTATTCCTTCGCTCTTTCAACATAAGATCTCTCTTTGGTATCCACTTTAATTCTTTCTCCATTTTCAATAAAAAGAGGTACCATAACAGTTGCCCCGGTATCAATCGTAGCTTGTTTCAAAGATGATGTAGAAGAGGTATCCCCTCTCACACCAGGTTCAGTATAAGTTATTTCGTAAACAATAAATTGCGGGAGATTTACCATTAAAGGTGTTTCAGAGTCCACATGGTAAACAAGGTCTACCTCCTGACCTTCACGCATAAGGTCGGGCGATTCTACCAATGCTTCCTGAATGGTCATTTGTTCAAAGCTCTCAGTATTCATAAAATGATAACCCATATCATCCTTATACAAAAATTGGTGAGGACGGTGCTCTACGCGAGCTTCGGTTACTTTAACTCCGGCTGAAAAGGTGTTTTCCAATACACGACCGGTTGAAATGTTTTTGAGCTTGGTTCTTACAAAGGCAGGGCCCTTGCCCGGTTTTACATGCTGAAATTGCACAATGGAGAATAATTGCCCGTTGTGCTCAATACACATCCCGTTTCTAAAATCTGCTGTTGTTGCCATATTAAAATATCGTTTTTTCGAATAATCTCAACAAAATCAGGCTGAGAATGATCTGTTTTTTTGGCAAAAATAGTCTAAAACAATAAAATATGCTTTATATAACCTTAATAAAATACTTTTACAACTACAGATAAACCTCATTTACAAATAAAAAGCGACAACCGCTTATCGGTTGTCGCTCAAAAAAGCAGTTCATTTTATACTACCCTTATCTTCCAAACAAAAAAGCAGCTCCAAAAATTCCAGCAACAAGAATCCATAGTACGATACTGATGGCAGTCCATATCAATGCTGCTTTTGCAAAATTGGCTTTGCTAACTTTGGTGTTTCCGCCGAAGGCCCAGACAAAAAGCATAATTAATCCTATAAGCGGAATCATTACAATTAAAAGAGAAAGTACCCATTCTCCAACCGATACATTTTGACTTTCCTGTGCGTAAGCTAAAGGTTCTTGTTGATTTTCCATAGTAGTTTGATTTAAATATATTAATGTGATTTAAAGGATGGCTAAAACTTTTATCAGTTGTCAAAAAAATCAGTAACCAAATTACTAAAATAGGACATTGCTATGGTCTCTTTTTTGACTAAATCATTAATCTACAAGATAAAACCTTTTATTCTGTTGACTAAGAGATCTGAAAAGCGAAATAATGGCAAACTAAAAATTTAATGTTAAATTTACGCGATGTAATCCCGCTTCATGTTAAGCGGAGTGGAAAATTGAAAACTTTTTAAAATGCATATTTTTGATATTATTGCATTAATCATTATCCTTTTTTTTCTTTTTAAAGGACTAAAGAACGGTTTCATTATTGAGTTGGCTTCGTTGGCTGCTCTTTTTTTAGGAATTATCCTTGCAGTGATGTTCTCAGAAGTAACAGCAACGTGGTTATCTGATTACATCACCTCCAGATATGTATCCATTCTTGCGTTTATTTTGGTATTTACTGCCACTGTGCTTGGGGTACATCTGGTTGCAAAAATGATTGACAAGCTGGTTTCAGCCATTGCACTGGGTTGGCTGAACCGCCTAACCGGAGCGGCCTTTGGGGTTGTAAAAGCAGCCATTTTAATCAGCATTGGTATTCTGTTGTTCGAAGCCACCGGCCTAAGCGAGAAATATATGACTGCGGAAAATCGTGAGAATTCTCTTTTGTACAGCCATCTGCAAAAGGCCGCTCCACACGCTCTGCATCTCATCAATCTCAGTGTCGATCATTTACTACCCAGACTTGAAGAGTTACCCGTTATGCCGCCTGCTTCCATGAGCTGATAAATCAATCACAGTAAAAGATAGTATTTAGGTTGACATGTTTAACCGGCTTTTTTTGATATATTTGCGCCGCAAAAAGCGCAAAAAATAATTGACCATGAATTTTGTTGAAGAATTAAAATGGAGAGGTATGATCCACGACATCATGCCCGGAACTGAAGAGCAACTGCAAAAAGAGATGACTTCTGCCTATGTTGGCATTGACCCAACTGCAGACTCCCTGCATATTGGCCATCTGGTAAGTGTTATGATGCTTAAACATTTTCAGGTAGCGGGACACCGTCCCATTGTATTGGTTGGTGGAGCAACCGGTATGATAGGCGATCCTTCCATGAAATCGGCAGAACGTAACCTTCTGGACGAAAAAACTTTACGTCACAATCAGGAGTGCATCAAAAACCAGTTGAGCAAATTTCTGGATTTCAAAAGCAGCGAGCCCAATAAAGCCGAAATGGTCAATAATTACGATTGGATGAAGGATTTTACCTTTTTAGACTTTATCCGGGACATTGGCAAGCACATCACGGTAAACTACATGATGTCTAAGGATTCTGTTAAAAAACGAATCACCGGCGACACACGTGAAGGACTATCTTTTACCGAATTTACATATCAGTTGGTACAAGGGTATGATTATCTGCACCTGTACCGTGATAAAAGCTGCAAACTGCAAATGGGAGGTTCCGACCAATGGGGTAACATCACCACTGGAACTGAGCTGATTCGCAGAGTGGCAGGAGGTGAGGCATACGCGCTCACCTGTCCGCTTATTACCAAAGCCGATGGGGGTAAGTTTGGGAAAACTGAGTCGGGTAATGTATGGCTGGATCCGGAAAGAACCAGTCCTTATCAGTTCTACCAGTTTTGGCTGAATACATCAGATACCGATGCTGAAAAGTACATCAAAATTTTCACCCTGCTAACGCGTGATGAAGTGGAAGCTCTCATACAAGAGCATCAACAGGCGCCCCATGCACGCGCATTACAAAAAAGGCTTGCGCAAGAGGTAACCACCATGGTACACGGTGCGGAAGCATATGAGTTTGCCGTGGAAGCATCACAAATCTTGTTTGGAAAAGGAGCAACTGAAACTCTCAAAAAGATGGACGAAAAAACACTATTAAGTGTTTTTGATGGAGTTCCTGTATTTGAAGTAAACCGTTCTCTGCTTGAATCCGGCATCAATGTTTTGGATTTGATAGCCGATGCAGCGGCCGTTTTCCCATCAAAAGGGGAGGCCCGAAGAACCGTAAAGGGTGGTGGGGTCAGCATCAATAAAGTAAAAGTGGAATCCCAGGACGATGTAGTTGATACCTCAGCATTGCTGAATAATAAGTACATTTTGGTTCAGAAAGGAAAAAAGAGTTATTCGCTGATAATTGCACAGTAATAACCATCAAAATTTACAACAAAACTTAAAGGGGTTGTCGATCATTCGACAACCCCTTTTTGTCAGGTGTGACAGTATTACTAAACTTCAAAACCGACTCCGGATAGAACATGGAAAAATTAACTGGTCTGGTCTGTATTAATTTTTCGGAATCTCTTACCTAATTTGATTACGCATAAATCTCAAATTATCTCGACCCATGTTTTTATACCGGCTTCCGATTTTAATGTAAATATATGTTTACAATTCCATTTGAACCTTAATCCGGAGTGTTAAAATCCCTTAGATGCATATTAACAAGTTATTAATTACAACTTCTTGCACAGGTAATGATGCAGTTATTGAGGAAGTTAGCCTCTGTTTTCGTTTTGTGAAAAAAAAATCAGAAAAAAACAGAAATCCCTACATATAAAAAAAGGCCGCTCTATCGAGCGACCTTTTTTCTATACAGTCATTATGTCCTGTTCTTTTCTCTCAAGCATCTCTTCGATGCGTTTCATGAACTTATCGGTGAGTTTCTGAGTTTCGTCCTCGGCATCTTTAGCCATATCTTCAGGAAGTCCATCCTTCTGAAGTTTCTTAAATTCGTCTATGGCTTCTCGACGCACGTTACGGATTCCAATTCGGGTCTCTTCCCCAATTTTTTTAACCATTTTTACAAGATCTTTTCTTCGCTCTTCGGTTAATGGCGGAACATTTATGCGTATAACGTCTCCATTGTTATCGGGGTTCATACCGAGATTAGCAGCCAGAATTGCCTTTTCTATGACGGAAATCATTCCCTTTTCCCACGGCTGAATTGCGATGGTTCTCGGATCGGGAGTATTTACATTTGCAACCTGTGCAAGCGGAGTCATGGAACCATAATAATCGACCATAAGGCCATCAAGCATTTTGGGGTTGGCTTTACCGGCACGTATTTTGGCCATTTCACGATCTAAATGGTCAATGGCTTTATCCATTTTTTCTGTGGCATCTTCCAGAACTAACTTAATTTCATCTTCCATAATGCAAATATTTTGTTAAACATTGCTGAGTTTAGTAACAAATATAAAACTTTTACTCTGACTGACAACCCTCCAATTCAGCTAAAATATTAAGTGCCTCAAGTCTGGAATTACCACATATCAGTAACTCAGCCATAAATCCTCCGCAAACAGAAGGCCTGTCAATACTTTCAAAAATGGCACAACGGTAATCTTCCGTTAAATGTATGCAACGCACACCAGCCGGTTTGCCATTGGGCATTCCGGGAATTGGGGAAGATATAGAAGGAGCAATACAACATGCCCCGCAGTTTGCTCTGCAATCCATCATTTTTTTTGCGAAAATAAGAAAACCTGTTGTTGATAACAACACATTAACAAATATTTATACGGCTACTATACAATGAATTACCTTGCTGTGAGAAACTACCATGAATGATTTCTCAGTGGATTTTTGTAATTTAGCAAAAAAGACTCTTTTGTCTCTATAACATAAGAATAGGAAAATGAATCAACATTTGATTGAATTAAAGAGCTGGTTTACAAAGCACAAAGGTGTTTTAACTGCTCTGTCGGGGGGAGTTGACTCTTGTCTGGTTGCCTGGGCTGCCCGTCAGGCGTTACCAAAAGAAAAAGCCATTGCATTAATAGGCGATTCTCCAAGTTTAAAACGTCGCGATTTGGATATTGCCATCGAATTCTGTAATCAACACGACATACATTACGCCATCATCTATCCCAACGAAATTGAAGACCCAAACTATAGGGTAAATCCTGAAGATCGTTGTTTTTGGTGTAAAAGTTCACTATATACTGTGATGGGTGAGTTCAGAGAAAAAAACTATCCCGATTTTATTCTTGCCAATGGCAACAACAAAAGCGATTGGGGTGATTATCGTCCCGGATTGAAGGCTGCCGATAAATACCACTCATACAGTCCACTGGCCGATTGCGGAATGACCAAAGAAGATATACGCAATCTGGCACGTGAAGCTGGTTTACAGGTTTGGGATAAACCTGCAAGCCCGTGTTTAAGCAGTCGTTTCCCTTATGGTGAATTGATAACCGTGGACAAGTTGGCACTCGTTGAAAAGGCTGAGGAGATTGTAGCCAACCATGGTTTCATGGATGCAAGAGTTCGTTATTTTGGCTCTAAGGCCAAAATAGAGGTCCCACAATTTCAGCTATCTATCCTTAAAGAGAAAATCAACACCATTACCAAACAATTTGCAGAAATTGGGTTTAACGAAACTGAGATAGATGAAGAAGGGTTTGTTTCAGGAAAGTTAAACAGACTCATAGGCAAATGATATTTCAACAAAAACTGGTTCACGGAACTTTAATAAAACGTTATAAACGTTTTTTGGCCGATATAAAACTGGATTCCGGAGAAATTGTAACAGCCCATTGCACCAACAGCGGCTCCATGAAAAGTTGTCTGGAAGAGGGTGCAGAAGTATATATCTCGCCTGTTACCGATCCGAAACGAAAAACCCGGTTCACTTGGGAGATGATTAAAATCAATGGCGACTGGGTTGGCATCAATACATCACATCCCAACAAAATTGCTTACGACGCCATTCTTAAAAGGGAAATTCCCGGGTTGGATAGCTATACTTCAGTGAGACGTGAGGTGAAATTCGATGAAAGCCGTTTGGATATTCTGGCCGAAAACGACCACGAGAAATGTGCCATTGAGGTAAAAAACGTGACCATGAAAGATGGTGATTTTGCACGGTTTCCCGATGCACGGACAGAGCGGGGTCTGAAGCATCTCCACACCTTAATACGACTGAAGAAAGAGGGTTTTCGAGTGGCCATGGTTTACATTATTCAGCGACAAGACGTTAGCATATTTGGCCCGGCACATGAAATAGATCCGGAATATTCCAACACCCTGATTCTGGCTGAAAAGGAAGGAGTGGAAATATTTCCGGTTCAAGTGAAAGTTGAACCGGAAAGGATTGTTGTTGATAGGGTTCTGCCTTACAATCTTTTAGATTAGCACAATTCGCTAATGCACAATACTCGAAAAAGGATGCTGTAAGCCACGGAAGTTCTCCAAATCGCACACGAATGCACCAACCCGCAGATTAAAACGGATGCGTATTGGGACACGATTGGCATCACGTGTGATCCATACATGCATGTCGTCTTCGGTCTTAAAAGCGCGTCCAACCTCTGTAACAGGTGAGAATTTATAGCACTCCACTTTACCAAATCGGGTATTAATTACCTCAATTCCTCTGTAACGTATACGAAGCGGAAACTCCTCGTCGGAGAAGTAGGTCATGAATTCCATCACCTGGCCTTCAACCATATCATCGTTAAAATGATGCTTTCGGGCAACATAAAAAGCAGCAACAATGTCATAAATGTTTGGGTAAACGTATTTCTCACCAGTACGCTGGCTGATGATGAAAGTGGAATCAGGTCCATGGTCAAACAGCACCTCATTATATCTGCGGTAACTGCCTTCTCTTACATTCCGTATGGCCTTTACGGGAAAGTCGGTTTTGGGGTCGATAAAGCTCTCGTAAACATTACGAACCCGAAAAACCCGGTCGGCCAAACCTACTGTATTTGCAGCTCCTACCAGGTGATGAACATGTCTGCCATTTAAAATAGTATCCTTTACTGATAGGACTCCGCGACCGCCGGTAATAAACCCGTAGGACATGATATAGTGTAACTCCTCTCCGGGGCCGTATGCCGGTCTGTTCGGTGTTTTGGGTGAATTGCTTGCTGATGCAGTATCAGACATAATGGCCATCAAAAAAAAGATGATGTATAGAATAGGTTTAATTGTGCCCATGTGCATAAGATTTTAATGAATACTCACATCACAATGACCTTTGGTTCATTGTATATGGTTTAACAATCTAAATCATGATTTGGATTGTTAATATCTGTTATACAAATTATGAGCCTTTCTTGTTTCAGTATTAGAAAAAAAGAAGAAGATTGTTGATTAAGCGTTGAAATAGAGGTTCTTATATCTGCTAAAAAACTTTGCGTTTTGGTACCGTTACCAGAAAATCTTTTAGGTAAAACGGCTCAAAATAAGCGACGCTTTCAAATTTTTTATCCAAAAACCTTTGATGTGCCAGACTGGCCATTTCTGATGCCAATGGCATCACCTCGTCATCGGGGAAAATAGCGTTTGGATGACGTATAACTCCACGGCATTTAACTGCTCCGTTTCCGGCAAATATGATCCGCGATTGGTCAAGTTGTTCTCGGTAACTCTCTTCAGTGATTATTTCAGCTTCTGTGTTTCGAATTCTCTCAAGCCTACTGTTGTACAAAGCAGAGTAAACCTCCATTCGTCTGGCATCCAACATGGGACAAATCAGGGTGTCGTCAGAAAACTCCTGGTGATGCAGAACCATGGCTGCCAATATTTCTAGAGTAGGAACAGATATCAGTGGTTTTGAAGCTCCGAAGCACAATCCCTTTGCAACAGAAACTCCTATTCGCAAGCCGGTATAAGATCCCGGTCCGCTGCTAACAGCCACTGCATCCAGATCATTGATTTGCAGATTTTGATTTTTAAGTAACTGTTCTATAAGCACTGTAAGTCGGGCAGAATGGGAGTTGGGAACATCTTCCCTCAATCTGGCAATGGCGACACCATTTTCTGACAGAGCTACAGAACAGGTTACAGCAGAAGTTTCAATACACAAAATCAAAGCCATAAAATCATTTTTGGTAGCACAAAGATAGGAAAAGAATCTTTGAGAGAGAATATAAAAAATTAGCCCGGGTAAAACCCGGGCTAACAATATAATCAAACATTAAACATCGACAATCTGATTATAATTCAATTGGATTTCCCTGGTAAAACTCCAGAATCTTCAATCGCAAAATATAGGAATATTTTGCCTGAATGAAGTCAGATTCTGCCTTCATCAACTCAGTTTTTGCCACATTATAATCAACAGGATTAAGCAAGCCCACATCGAATCTTTTTTCGGTATACCTGAATGACTCCTGGTAGGATTCAACAGCCGTTTGGCTTGCCAGATATTGGCGAAAAGCAGCTTCTGCATCTGCATATGCCTGCTGTATTTCTTTTCTAAGTTGTTGCTTTTGCCGATCCAGTTCAAACCTGGCATTTTTAACACCTAAATGAGCATTTTCAACGCCGGTTCTAGCCTGAAATCGATTAAAAACAGGAATGGCTAGATTCAGTCCAACGTAACTGTTGGCATTGTCTCTGAATTGGTTCCCGAATGAAGGATTCTCAAAATCTTTAACCGAAACATAATTAGTTCCCCAACCCATCTCGAAAGAGAGCGTTGGTAACATTCTCCCCTTGGCAATTTCGACATCAAGTTCGCTGCTGGATAGACGATGCTCTGAAGCAGCAATCTGTGGCATGTTATTGATGGCATACTCAAGAACATCGGCTCTTTCTACCAGTTCAGCACCTGATAATTCGTCCAGTACAGGTTCTTGAATATCAAATCCTTCAACCACTTCCAGATCCAAAGCCTGAGCCAGATCAAGCAGAGATAGAGCCACACTGTTCTCCAGCTGGGTTATATTTAAAGACTCTCGTGCAACCAATGAACGCATTTCAAGATAGTTTCCCTGGGGGACACTTCCTGCATCTACCAACCGGCGGGTTCGTTGCATCTGCTGTTCAACTACCTCATATTGCCTTTTAGCTGCCTCCAGGAGTTCTTTATCAAACAATATCTGAAGATATAAGGCGGTGATGTTCAAAGCCAGATCATTTCTGGCACGATCAACATCCTTTAGCGCAGCCTGCCAGTCCGATTGATTTCTTTCAATGGTATTTCGCCTGGCAAACCCTTCAAACAAAGGAGTTGATGATCCCACGTAGAAGTTAGTGGTATTTGATGTAATATCCACAATTCGCAGGTTTACCTGATCCGTCGTGCGTCCGCGTGTTATACGGTGGGATGAACCTGCATTCAGGTTCGGATATAATTCATACCTGCTCTGCGTATATTGGTTCCCGGCATACTCAGCATTTAAGGATTGCTGTTTTATGGAGAGGTTATGTTCCAATGCGTGATTGATACAATCCTCCAGGCTCCACGGTGCAGGAGTCTCATCTGCCTTGGCAAAACCAACAACCAACAGAAAACTGCTTACCAGGATGGGATGTATAAACTTCATATTCAAATTTTTTTTAATTACCAATTTATTTGTTCGTTTGAATTTTGAATGCCAAATATTGTAATATTTCCCTCTGCATCCCCAGTTTTAAATTCAGCAATATCCAAACAGGCCAATGACACAACAACAGCGGACTATATCCCTGCTTTTTATCAGTCATTAAATCCTCGGAACTTTTACTTTGTCACCTTCTGTGACACCTTCTTTTATCTCGATATTGAGGCCATCAGATAGACCTGTCTTTACCACTCTTTTCTCAAAAGTCTGTGGCGCTGTTTCAACCTCCACGAAAATGGAGTCGCCATTAAACTGTAAAACCCTTTCGGTAACAGCCAGAACACTGTCTCGGCGATCAAGAACGATGTCGGCATTGGCACTGTATCCGGCTCTGATAAAATTACCTTCCTGTAACTTAACCGCTGCTCTGATTTCAAACTGTATGGCTCCGCTCTCCTCCTGTCCTTTGGGTGAAATGTATTCCAGATAAGCATCAAAGGAATCGCCTTGAAGTGCTCCAATGGTAAGCAGAAGATGCATTCCTTCGCTGATTCTTCCTACTTCTGTTTCGTCCACTTTTCCTTCAAAAATCATTTCATTCATATCAGCCACAATAGCAATTGTGGTGCCTTCGTTGAATGCATTGGTCCTGATCACGGAGTTTCCTTCCCGAACAGGAACATCAAGAATCATCCCATCAATGGTTGATCTTATAAGGGT
This sequence comes from Alkalitalea saponilacus, assembly GCF_900168165.1. Taxonomy (GTDB): domain Bacteria; phylum Bacteroidota; class Bacteroidia; order Bacteroidales; family Marinilabiliaceae; genus Natronoflexus; species Natronoflexus saponilacus. The sequence continues at coordinate 26,474 of NZ_FUYV01000025.1, read as the reverse complement.
GTTGGTCTGAGAACCCATTTTGCGGGTAACACCTTCTTGAATCAGCTGTAAATGGTTATCTGCAGCATTGAGATCCTCAAGTCTGGTTCTGTATCTCAATTCTTCAGCCTCAAATTCTGAACGGGCTATGACATTTTGTTCGAACAGCCCCTTTTTTCTTTCGTATTCGATACGGGCATTTTCATACTCCAGCTGCGCTTTGTTCAACCGGCTTTCTGCCGCGTTTACCTCAATCATTTCCGGAATGATTTGAATGCGAGCAATCAGATCACCTTCTTTTACCCGATCACCTGGATCTACATAGATTTCTCGAATAATCCCATTCTCCTGCGGTTTAATAGCAATTTCTCTTCTTGGAATTACAGAACCTGTGGCCACCGTTTTATTAATGATATCGGTGGTAAAAGGTGTTTCTGTGTCAAATACAACAGGGTCAGATTTTGATTGCTTGTAAAGATATACAAATACCCACAAAACAAGGCCTACAAATACTAAAAGGCCGAGAATTTTAAAAAATCGTTTCATTGTTATGGCGTTTTAACAGGTTTTTCAAAAATGATAATTACAATGTTAGATATATGATTTTAGCGTATTTATTCGTGGCGTAAGGCTTCTATTGGTTTAATACGAACGGCTTTTTGAGCGGGGATTAGTCCTGCAATCAAACCGGTAATAACCAGAATTATGAGAGATGCTACAGCCATTGTCACTCCAATTTCCGGGTTTGTGAAAAATACTTGTTCATCGGCAGGCATTGCTGCCTGTGAATGAGTTAAGGCTGTATCTACACCGTGCAAAACCAAAGTTCCAAGGGACAGCCCTATGAACCCTGCGATGGTGGTTAAGAAAACCGACTCCGTTAAAACCTGGCTAACAATGGTCCATGGACGTGCTCCTATGGCACGTTGAATCCCAATCTCTTTAGTTCGTTCCTTCACCACAACAACCATGATGTTACTGATTCCAACTGCTCCGGCAATCAAAGTTCCAATTCCAACAATCCATATCAGCACGTTGATTCCAAGGAAAAGATAAGTCATGGTTCGAACCATCTCTTCCACATTGAAATGACCAATGGCGTCTTTATCATCAGGTGCAACCGAATGGTTGTTTTTAAGCACCGCCATTACCTGTTCTGCAGTTTCAGCAACACTATGTCCTTGCTTAGCTGTAAAACCAAAATAGTGTACCCTGTCACCGTAATTATAAACCTGCTGCATGGTAGTGAATGGGACATATATGCTCTCGCTTTTATTACTTCCTAACTGAATGTTGGGATTTAAGGTTCTGAATACCCCAACAACCTGAAAATAGACACCACTCACTTTCATATACTGCCCAACAGGGTCTTCTCCGCGCTCGAACATTACTTCGTAAACCCGTTCTCCTATAATACAGACCTTACGACGTAAATGAATATCCATTTCGTTTAAAAATCGTCCATGAATCATTTCACTCGGATCGATGAGGTTATATGCAGGATAGTCCCCATTAACAGTAAAAGAACCACTTCGCAAGCCCCGGTGCACATTCTCTCCCTGTGAAACATCCCAGCCTTGCAATCGTGGAGCAATTACATCCACACCCGGAACCTGGTCACGGATAATTTCCATGTCTCTGTTGTTAAAATTCCACCAACGTCCTTGTCGAAATCCTTTATAAGGTTTTGTTGTATTCTGAGTCCACATAAATGCGCTGTTGGATGCAAAATTTGCTGTACCTTGGGTTACGCCATTAACCAGTCCGTTGCCGGAGCCGGTCATAACAACGAGCATAAATATGCCCCAAAACACACCAAATGCTGTCAGGACACTTCGTAACTTATTCTGCTTAATGGCAATAAATATCTCTTGCCAACGATCTTTATCAAACACGATTTCTCTTTTTTAATAGATAAATAGATCTAAAACTTATAGTTTTACGGAAATTAGGTGTCAATCATTCCGAAAGAATTTTTACAAATTACTCATCATGTAGTGCTTCTATTGGTTTAATTGCTGCAGCTTTTCGTGCCGGGATAAACCCTGCAATTAATCCAGCAGCAATAAGGATTAAAGTTGCGGACACAGCCACTCCAAAATCCGCCGATGGGTTATAAAACATCCTGTTTACCATATCGTTATTTTCTGCAATGCCCATTAACACCATATTGGCTAAGTGTAATACACCCATTCCAAACAAAAGACCAAAAAATCCTGCTACAGCAGTTATAAATACCGATTCAGACAACACCAAACGGATCACACTCCATGGGGTTGCTCCAATGGATTTACGAATGCCTATTTCCCGGGTACGTTCTTTTACCAGTATGATCATAATATTACTAACTCCGACAATACCGGCAATGATGGTCATGATTCCGATCACCCATACAAACATTCGAATCGCGGCAAAAACCCCTTGTGCCTGCCTAAAATGTTCCAGTGTATTCCAGATGAAGATGGCACGGTCATCGGTTTCAGAAAAGCGATGGCGTCTGGCTAGCAGAGATCTAATTTCCGATTCAATTTGTTTGTTTTCCTCAACCGATGCTGAAGAAGTGGCAATGGCAAGATTCGCCAATCGGTTGGCTCCGCCAAATACCCGTTGTCCGGTACTGATTGGGATAAATGCCCTTCGGGCATCCCGATTCTGATAATCGTAAAAAGTTCCAACCACCTGAAACGGAACACCTCCTGCCTTAATATATTTTCCCATTGGATCCTCGTCCTTAAAAAGAACATCAACAATGGGTTGAGACAATACGATTACCTTTCGATAGTTATCAATATCCAGGCGATTAATGAACCGCCCTTGTTGCATATCAAAAACTTCAATCCCGTTAAATTCCGGCATCACACCTGTGATGGAATAAATTCCAAATTCATTTTTATAGGTAAGCGGGGCACTGCTTCTAAGATACATTCTTCCAGAAATGTTTTTAATGCCGGAAAGTTCCCTTTTAAGCATGTCATAATCCTCATTGGTAAACTGTATGCGTCTACCTTTTCCCAAACCTTCATATGATTCACCGGTTTCACCACTATGTATCCAGATGGCATTGGTAGAAGACCCCCGGAAATTATATTCCATGCCATTTTGCAGCCCCTTTCCTGAACCCAGCAACAAAAGCAGCATAAAAATTCCCCATGCCACACTAAAACCCGTCATGATGGCGCGGAGCTTATTTTGCTTCAATGTGCTAAATATTTCTTCCAGATAATCAATCATAATATAGCCTGTTTGTTCTCTAAAACATTACAGATAATTAAAGTGGTACTCTTCGAAATTGCCTTTAATTCAAATGAGGAGCTCATCGCTGCTCTAGTAAAACACCGGCAGAAACCTCATTGCTGAAGTTATGGTTTACCTCATTCGACTCAATGATTCCATCCCGCAGTCTGATGATTCTTTGCGTCTGTGCAGCAATCTCATTTTCGTGTGTTACAATAATGATTGAGATGCCGGTTGCATTAACCTCCTTAAGAATTTCCATTACCTCTGTGGAAGTAACTGAATCCAATGCTCCGGTGGGCTCATCGGCCAAAATAACCTTTGGTTTTGAAATGAGAGAACGTGCAATGGCCACTCTCTGCTTTTGACCTCCTGACAATTCTGAAGGCAAATGATGCGCCCATTCTCTTAACCCAAGTTTTTCGAGATATTCAAGCGCAATCATATTTCGCTTTTTGCGGCTTACCTTTTGATAATAGAGCGGCAAAGCCACATTTTCCATGGCATTTTTAAATGAAATCAGATTGAAAGACTGAAATACAAAGCCGATGTATTTATTTCTGAAACGTGCTGCGCGCGTTTCGCTCATCTTTTCAATTTTTATTCCATCCAGATAATATGCACCAGCATCATAGTTATCAAGAATCCCAATGATATTAAGTAATGTAGATTTTCCTGAACCCGAAGATCCCATAATACTCACCATCTCTCCCTGCCTGATATCCAAATCCACCCCTTTTAATACATGAAGCGCATTGCTTCCATTCACATAAGACTTGTGCAGAGTTTCAACACGAATGATACTGTTATCCATTGTATAAAAATTAGCAGGTTGTATAAAAATGCGAAAAAAACTTATCAATGATCAGACCAAAAACTTTTTCATCCTGATTTTGTGATAAATAGCATATCTGAGAAGATTCAAGAAAACATGATAATTGTCTGTTTTTGAACAGGAGGTGTACGTTTACGAACAATTTGTAAAGTTAAACCAGAATTAATTTCAGTGCAACATTGCTCGTAATTTATTGAAGAAAGTTCCATTTAAAAATGACATCAACCAACCCATGTAACATTTTTTCACCTTTATTAAGTCAATTTGTAGCCATTGTGATTCACTTGTAACCTATAGATTTGTTGACAGAAAAACAACAAAGTCCTTTATGACTCCCGAATAATGGTCGATCCCGATTGTCCATGTAATCAGCCACTAATTAAAATGTATATAGTAGCATAGCAAATCAGAATATTGTTTCGACTTATTTAGTCAAGCGATTTCATGATTCGGCTCAAATGGGTTTATTGTTAAAACCAACATACAATCAAAATGAAAAAAAATCTATTTACACTGTTTTTATTATTACTATCAGCCTCTGCGCTAATAAGTCAGAATCCCGACTTTAGTTTGGTTGGCTACGGAGACACCACTGGCGATAACAGCCCGCGAAGCAACAATACCGGAAGAGCCGGCATACATCATACCACTACAGGAGGAGAAGGGTCGAACCCGCAAGTGGTTACCTACACAGGAAACGACCTGAGGGATGTATTGCGAAGTGGAGATTATATGGGAGGGATGATTTATGAGATTTATGACGCCGATATGTTAGCCGGTGTTTTACTTGAGTTTACCCGGCATCACAGAAACAGCAACTATTCAGCTCCCTATCAGCCTGTAACATTTTACATAAAAAGCAACTTAACCAACACAGGCAGCACCAGAGAAATTCGCATTGAGGATACGGAGAATGTTTCCATCATTGGAATGATTAATGGCGGTGAAAAAGCCGATTTTCATGATCTTGGGATACGTATAATCAGATGCAGTAATGTGATTGTTAGGAATTTGCGGATATACAATGTGCGACAAGGAGCTTCAACAGGAACAGAAATTGCTTATAGTAATAATATATGGATAGACCGTAACGAGTATCATAGTGAAGGCCTGTTGCCGGAAATTCACAGGGATTATTACGATGGTCTTCTGGATATTAAGCATCAATCCAATGCTATTACTGTATCATGGAATATATTCCGAGACCATTACAAAGGTCTCCTCTTAGGGCATAGTGACAGCCCGAGTGCAGCACCAGATAATATTACATATCATCATAATTTGTTTCTAAACCTGAATACCAGAGCTCCTCTGATACGCTTTGCCAACGTGCATATGTTTAACAATGTTTTTGAAAACATTCAGGGTTCTGCCACCAATTGTCGCATGGGAGCTGTGGTAAGGATTGAAAATAACCACTACATAAATGCAGGATCTGGAACCGTTGACAGCCAAGGGAATTACCAGCAAGGAGCTGTAGGTTGGTGGTATGGCAGTAGTACCGGATATTGGCACCTGATTGACAACATATTTGACAACAGCCCGCTTGACGACAAAGTTTGGCAAAACAACCTAAGCAGTACAAGTGTACCCTATGAATATGCCCATGTACTGCATCCTGCTCAGGATATTTACGACCTTGTATATCAGTTTGCCGGCCGGGTACAAAGCTATGAACCGGATGAAGATGCTACATTGTCCGCATTGTATATAGGAGATATTCTGGCTGACGGATTTTCACCCTCTGCTTTTGAGTACTCCCATGAAGTTCCATTTGGCACTCCCAGTGCTCCAACTGTAAGTGCAATAACCGCACAAAGTGAGGCCGGATTGAGCATCAGTCAGGCGACTTCATTACCTGGAACTGCCACGGTGCATGTAACTTCTGCCAATGGACAAGAAAGTAATACTTACACTGTACAGTTTACCATGTATGATCCTTCAGATGATGCTACACTTGCAGGAATCACCATTGATGGAGAACCTATAGAGGGATTTAGCAGTACAAATTTTAATTATACTATTGATTTGCCCTTCGGATCACCTGTTCCGGTTGTAAATGCCACCTTAAGTTGGCATGAAGCAGGTATGGCAATGTATGAAGCAGGTTCAATTCCCGGAACAAACTCCATTCAGGTAACATCTGCCGATGGCACTGAATCGAACATCTATTATATTATTTTTACTCAGTCAGATCCTTCTGCTGATGCTACATTGAGTGAGATAAATGTAAACGGTTCATTAATTTCCGGATTCAGTCCAAGCCAGACAAACTATACGATTAATATTCCAGATTCAGAGGCCTCAATCCCTCAGGTTTCTGCGGTAGTGAACGATGAACTGGCTTCTGTGGAAATTAATCAAGCCGATGATTTGCCTGGTGTGGCAACGGTGGAGGTAACAGCGCAGGACGGCTCTAAGCAAACCTATACCGTTACATTTACAGTTACCACCAATTGGCTTATTTACGACGCCTCCGCTTTACCGGGAAGCAGCTCGCCTTCATTCTCGGCCAGTGATTTTGATAACCCTTCCTTCTCTCTCGTAGATGATACAGATGGATGCATTGACGATAATCAACTCCTTAAACTGGAACACACAAGCCCGTCAAGCAAAGGAAACTGGCGGTATGATTTCCCATCCGGCCAAATTGCCGTAACCATAGTGGCTCGTGTAAAAGCACTTCCTGGTGCCTTTGATAAAGTTATGGTGATTGATATGCAGTTTGCCGGATCTCGGGAACGAATATATATTAATAGTGACAACACCTACTGGCTGAGACATGCCGGAGCTGGAAGCGTATCAGGTCCGAATGAACAACTCCCAAATGGTGCGGATATAAATGAATGGAACATTATCCGTTTAACCAAACAGGGACACAATGTAAATTTCTATCTCAATGAGCATCCTGTTCCGGTGGAATCTGTTGTAACCGGTACTTCTACAAATAATAACTACTTCAGGTTTGGAGATCCGTTTGGAGATCAAACTTCAGGGGCACTTATTGACTGGATAATTTGGGATGAAACCGGAGCTTATGCTCCGGGAGAAGGTTCCCCAATTCCATCTTGGATATGCTCCACTTACGGAGACAATGTATCAACTGTTACCCCCGATTATGAAAATCAGCAAAAGGTTGACATTTATCCAAATCCGGTTACCAATGGATTGGTAAATATTGCTCTTACCGGTTTCGAAGGAAATAAAAAAATCAAATTGCTGAATCTGAGTGGTACGGTTATTTCAATATCAGAAACGTCTGCCAACAGCTATGTATTGCCTGTAAACCTGCCAACAGGGATATACCTCATACAGATAAATAATGCAGACTTTGGTGTTACCAAAAGACTAATAGTCAGATAATCCTCAATAAAGGAACTGTTAATTTCAATTGCGAAAGGGGGTTTGTCCGTACGGGCAAACCCCCTTTATTTGCAATTATTTCTTCATTTGATGCAATCCGAAAAATTTAGGAATTGATTTCAAGCAGGACTAAGCTATCGTTTATGTTTAAAAACCCTATAAACAGATTGTTTATAGTTAAAAAATCAGAAAATTGATGTCTTAAGACATCAATTACAGAAAAAAATCTCTATATTTGCAATTGCAATCTAGAGATAGCAAAATATGATGTTTTATGAAATGTTCGTTTGATAACATATTTTAAATATTCGGTTTCTCAGTTTGCAAATAACAGAAAAACAACAACATTCAATCACCAAAAAACTAGTATCATGTTTAAATCCGGCAATTGGGAAAATGCGATAGACGTTCGTGACTTTGTGCTGAAGAACGTTCGCCCCTACGATGGCGACGCACAATTTTTGTGCGAAGCCAGTGAACGCACCAAACATTTATGGAACATCTGCCTGGATGCCATTTCAAAAGAACGCGCCAACAACGGAGTTCTGGCCATTGACACCGAAACCGTTTCGGGTGTGACCTCGCACGGCCCCGGCTATATTGATAAAGAGAATGAAATCATAGTTGGTCTTCAGACTGACATGCTTTTAAAACGCGCCATGAAACCTTACGGCGGAATTGCCGTGGTTGAAAAAGCATGCGAAGAGCATGGTGTTGAAGCATCAGAACGTGTAAAAGATATTTTCAACAATTATGCAAAAACACATAACGATGGGGTTTTTGATGTATATACGCCTGAAATCAGATTATACCGCTCATTGGGTATTTTAACCGGTCTTCCTGATAATTACGCTCGTGGACGAATCATTGGTGATTACCGTCGTCTGGCTCTTTATGGAACCGAGAGATTGATTCAGGCTAAAAAGCTTGACATGTTATCACTGGTTGGCCCCATGACCGATGAGCGCATCAGATTGAGGGAAGAGGTTGCTGAGCAAATCAAAGCGCTTCACCAATTGAAAGAACTGGGTGATATTTACGGATTGGACTTGTCTCGTCCGGCAAAAACTGCCCAAGAAGCTGTACAGTGGGTTTACATGGCTTACCTGGCTGCCGTTAAGGAGCAGGACGGAGCGGCCATGTCTTTAGGAAATGTGAGTTCGTTCCTGGACATATATATAGAAAAAGACATTGAGGAGGGAAAAATTACTGAAGATTATGCACAGGAATTGGTTGACCAATTCGTGATGAAACTTCGCATGGTTCGCCACCTGCGCATGGAAGCATACAATGAAATTTTTGCCGGCGACCCAACCTGGGTGACCGAAGCCATTGGCGGAAAACTGGCAGATGGACGCCACAAGGTGACCAAAACCTCTTTCCGTTTCCTACAGACACTATACAATTTGGGGCCATCACCGGAACCAAACATGACCATTCTTTGGTCGCAGGACTTGCCCGAAGGATTCAAAAGATTCGCCGCTCAGGTTTCCATCGATACCTCGTCTATCCAGTACGAAAACGACGACCTGATGCAGTGCACCCGCAACAGCGACGACTACGGAATTGCATGTTGCGTTTCCTTCCAGGAGATTGGAAAACAAATCCAGTTCTTTGGAGCACGTACCAACCTGGCAAAAACTTTGTTGCTTGCATTGAACGAAGGGTATTGCGAGCTATCAGGCAAAAAAGTGCTTTCCAACATTCCGAAATTGAGTTCAGACACGCTTGAACTTGGAGAGGTAATGGATAATTTCAAACTGGCCATGAAAGAAGTTGCCAGGGTTTACAATGAGTCCATGAACATTATCCACTACATGCACGATAAGTACTATTACGAAAAAATGCAGATGGCTTTGGTGGATACCAATCCGAAAATCAATCTGGCATACGGAGCTGCCGGTCTGAGTATTGTTGCCGATTCGCTTTCGGCCATTAAACATGCAAAAGTGACTGCCATTCGCAATGAGAAAGGTCTTACCACCGATTTTAAAATCGAAGGTGAATTTCCGTGCTACGGAAATGATGACGACCGCGTGGATATTTTCGCGAAGCAGATTCCTTCCTATTTCAACGGTTTGCTGAAAGAGCTGAGAACCTATAAAAATGCCGAACCAACGCTTTCCATCCTGACCATTACCTCCAACGTGGTGTATGGGCAGAAAACAGGTGCAACGCCCGACGGAAGAGCCCTTGGAATACCGTTTGCTCCCGGAGCAAACCCCATGCACGGACGCGATAAAAGTGGTGCCATTGCATCTTTGAGTTCGGTTTCGAAAATTGATTACCGCGACTCATTGGACGGTATCTCCAACACCTTCAGCATTGTTCCTAAAACACTTGGCGCAACACAGGATCAGCGTACTGAAAACCTGGCTTCCATTATGGATGGATATTTTGCCAAAGATGCCCATCACCTCAACGTGAACGTGATGAACCGTGAAATGCTTGCCGATGCCATGGAAAATCCTGAGAAATATCCTCAGTTGACCATCCGTGTATCAGGTTATGCCGTAAATTTTGTAAGACTAACAAGAGCCCAGCAGCAAGATGTTATTGCAAGAAGTTTCTTTGAAACCGTATAAGAGGGTACAAACCCACGCAGCCTGCACAAGCAGGCCGCGTGTGGCTCCTGCCCCAAAACTGAGAGTTCATTCCGTTGAATCTCTGGGAACCTATGACGGACCAGGTATTCGGCTGGTTATTTTCCTTCAGGGATGTAATCTCAAATGTTTATATTGCGCCAATCCCGACACCATTGAGTTTGGCGCTGGTTACGAATATGAACTGGACAATCTTGTTCAAATGGCACAACGACAACGCCCCTTTTTCGGAAAAAAAGGAGGAGTTACCGTTTCAGGAGGTGAACCTTTAATGCAGGCAAGAGATTTGGTTCCTTTCTTTCAGAAATTACAAAATGAGGGATTACATACTTGTATTGATACCAACGGAACCATTTTAAACAACAACTCCAAAGAATTGTTGAAACATACTGACCTTGTACTTCTCGACATCAAACACATCGACAACCAAAAACATCTTAAACTTACCGGAAAGCAGAACGACCGCACACTGGCTTTTGCTGAATATTTGGCATCTGAAAACATCCCCACATGGATAAGATATGTTTTGGTGCCCGGATATTCTGATGATGAAGAGGATTTGCATAAAATGGGACAGTTCCTTGCAAACAAAGGAAACATCGAAAAGCTGGAAATTCAGCCATACCATAAGCTTGGCGAACACAAATATGAATCGCTGGGATGGAAATACCAACTAACAGACGTTCCCTCTAATACAGAAGCACAACTTCTAAAAGCCAAAACCATTTTTGAACAATATTTAAAAGAAGTGGTGATAAACTAGGCACTTTTAAGTTCAAAGTCATACTTTTGCGGATTGGAATTCGGGATTGAAACAAGATGGATTCATCAGATGGAAAAGATTTTTTGACATCTGTGCCTCTGTCATTTTTACAATCTATCTAATTTTCATATATCAAAAACGCTTAAAGACAAAATTGAAATGTCTTATTTTACTTCAAAGGAGATTCTGGCTGGGGTTTACGATGCTGCTTTTAAGCGGAGTAACTCTCCCGTTTCAAAAACCATTGTTCTTTCATTTTTAGCAGGTGCCTACATTGCATTTGGCGGACTGCTTTCTATTTCTATTGCGGGTGGCATGCCCGAAATAGCTGCACAAAATCCAGGCCTCCAAAAGCTTGCCATGGGTGCCGTTTTCCCCATGGGACTAATGCTTGTTGTAATTGCCGGTGCCGATCTCTTCACAGGCAATACCGCCTATTTTATACCCCCTGTTGCCTCCGGAAAGATTTCAGTTAAAGCCATGTTTAAAAACTGGGGAATTGTTTATTTGGGAAATTTCATTGGCTCTGTTTTCGTTGCCTGGGCATTGGCATATCACACCGGCATTTTTCAAAGCGAACCATGGTTGGGATTCTTGCATGGAATTGCGGATTATAAAACTTCTGCCACGTTTACTTCTGTTTTTGCAAAAGGGATTGGAGCCAACTGGCTGGTGACATTAGCGGTTTGGACCGCCTTTGCCGCTCGTGATATTCCCGGAAAAATAATGGCCATCTGGTTTCCCATTATGGCGTTCGTAGCCATGGGATTTGAACACAGTGTGGCCAATATGTTCTATATTCCGGCAGCCATCTTTCATGGTGCTGATATTACATGGGGAGAATTCATTACCAGCAACCTGATTCCTGCTACACTTGGCAACATAGTTGGTGGTTCATTCTTTACCGGGACACTTTATTGGTTTGTTTATGACAAGGAATAAAAGGTGAGAGGGTGGAAAGGTAAGATGGTAATAGGGTGGAAAGGTTGTTTGTTTATGGTTTATAGTTCAGGGTTTTAAGTTAACAATGGAAACATCGAACCTAAAGATAAAAAAGGCGCAAAGCATAAACTTTGCGCCTTTTTGTCATTGCATTTGTGATGCTATAAAGCAAAAACTTCATCATCAATTCCTGTGTTCACTTCAATGGAATCGATGGTAATATCAAAAGTTTGAGGTCCGGCGCTTTGTCGCATGGCCGAAGGAAACTTCACCCCATTAACTTCTTTGTAATCCATAAAAACGGAGATAACAGTTCCTTGCATACCGGTGCTCACTTCTCTTAATTTTAAACCACTTTCAACACAATAATAGAGGCTCTTGGTGCTCTCGCCATTGCTCAAAACGTTAATTCGGAAAGCTTCCATTCCTTCAACATTTTCTACACCCACCAGCTCAATTTCAGCATCGGGCTTTAAAAGTGCGTGTTCGGCAAACAAGGCTGATGCCTTCTTCATCTCTTCAAGCATCTCACCTTCCAGACGCTGTTCTCCCATTGGGGATACAATCAGTCCGTTTACGCCATCAAACACCTGTTTTGTAACAACATTTCCACCCATTAAGGTTTCCACCAATAGTTTATTTGGAGCTTTTTGTTGGGTTATCATATTTAACTGCATGCCCTGAATGGTAAAGCTGGCATGCATTTTTACATCTTCTACGGCATTCACTGCATCATGGCCTCCAATGGCCTCCAAATAACGCTCAATGACTTCAACTGCATTGACATCTGTCACTTCGCGAGGGCCGGTCACCACATTGCCATAAAAATCATACTGAACCACCTCTCCTGTTGGTGAAAATTTGCTTAACGACTCACGGATTTTATCGGCCTCTCCCACAGCAAGGATGATCACGTGATCGGGATGCAGATATTTATTAGCCATGGCTTTGATGTCCTGTGGAGTTACTGCAGCCACCTTTTCCAGGTAAGTGCGATAGTAATCAGCAGGCAGATTATATCGCTCAATATTGAGCGCAAAACGTGCCACGGTTTGCGGATCTTCAAGGGAACGGGAGAAACTGCCGGTGAGAACATTTTTCATCAAATCCAGCTCCTCCTCACTCACCAACTCTGTGCGCATTCTGGTCATTTCATGTAAAATCTCATAAACAGCGCTGTCGGTTACCGAAGTGCGCACCTCCGTAGAAGCGGTAAAATGACCGATTCTTTTGTCGTTGCTCAAACGGGAGTATGCCCCATAGGTAAATGCTTTATCTTCTCGCAGGTTTTGGAATAAGCGTGCGTTAAAGGAGCCGCCACCCAAAATCTGATTCATCAGCGATGCTTTAATGGCATCGGGGTGTCCCGGGGTTAAATTCACAGTGTGTGTAACATTTATTGTGGATTGTTTGGCTCCCTCCCTGTTTGCAATGGCAACCTTAGGTTGCTCATACTTTGCGGGATCATTATATTGGTGGGTAGGAACATCTCCTTTTTTCCATTTCCCAAAGTGTTTTTTTGCTTGCTTTTTTGCCTCTTTTAGGGAAATGTCACCAACAATTACCAGATACCCCACATTGGGTCGGAAATAGGTTTTATGGTAATCCTTTAAAAGATCCACAGTGATGTTTTCGAGGGTCTCCTCAGATACCAGTTCTCCGTATGGGTCGTTTTTGCCAAAGCGCAAAACATTGGCCACATTAGCGGCAATGGATCCCGCATCTGATTTATTGGCTTGTAATGCAGAGCGCATCCGCAGGATGCTTCGATCTAGTTCTTCCTGTTGGAATGAGGGGTTCATAACCACGTCTGACATGATTTCCAGTAATTCTTCACTGTGTTTTTTCAATGAACGTGCATACATGCCATCAGAAAAGGTATTAAATGTAGCACCAATAAAATCAATGGCTTCATCTATTTCACCTTTTGTGCGGTTGGTAGTACCTGAGCGCATGAGCGATCCGGCCATAGAAACGTAACCCACTGCTTCGCCTTCCAGAATGGGATCGATTTCCAGATTAAGACTATAAGCTACAAATGGGAGTCTGTTGTCTTCAACCACAAAAACCTGCAAACCATTGGAAAGCTTAAACTTCTTGTACTCTCCTATATTGATCTGCGGAGCCGGACCGGCCGATGGCGGAGTGCTTCTGTCGAGCTGAGCAAGCAGTCCGGTGGTAAAACAAATTGTAAGAATGGATAATATGATCTTCTTCATTGTATATCAATTTTCTATTGTCTTTTTGGTAAATAGTATAACACCACGCGGTTATCGGTACGGAAATATTTTCTGGCAACTCTTTGAATATCCTCACGTGTTACTGCCATATATTTTTCCAATTCCTTATTGATGAGTGATGCATCGCCAAAATACGTGTGATAAGTGGCCAAATTATGAGCGCGCTCAGCAATTCTGGAATTCCCGCCAATGATATCGTTTTCAAACTGATTTCTCAGTTTTTGGAATTCCTCTTCGGGAATCAATTCATTACGAACCTTTTCAATCTCTGCATTCATGGCCTCTTCCAATACATGAGGTTCTATCCCCATATTGGCAAAAGCATAAGTTAAGGTTACCGTTGGTTCATTGTAAGGCAGCGGAAAAGTTCCTACCTGAAGTGCCAACTCCTGATTATCTACAAGCTCCCTGAAAAATCTTGAACTCTGCCCGGTTGATAGCAAAGTACCCAGCATATCGATGGCAAAGTAATCTTCGGTATTGAGAGCGGGCGTGCGGTATGCTTGCAGAACCAGAGGAATCTGTACATTATCGAATATGGTATCGCGCACCTCAGCTTTTAATGGAGGTTCAATGATGTTAGGACGATAAATCTCTTCGGTTCTTGTTGGGATATCACCAAAATATTTCTCAATAAGAGCACGAGTATCTTCTTTTACAATATCTCCGGCAATTACCAGAACAGCATTGTTTGGTACATAGAACATCTCATAGAATTCCTGAAACTCGTGGTCTTCAGCAGCCATGATGTGTTCAGGTTCTCCAATGGTGGTCCATTGGTATGGATGTTTGGTGAATGCCCGTGCCATGGTTTCAATCAGAATGGTTCCGTATGGCCGGTTGTCATACATCTGTTTACGTTCCTCAATTACGACCTGCTTTTGGGTTTGGATTCCAACAGAATCCACCGATGCGTGCAGCATCCTTTCCGATTCCAGCCACAATCCAAGTTCAAGCTGGTTGGAAGGGAGGGTCTGATAATAGTAGGTTCTGTCGGCAGAAGTGTTGGCATTGAGGGTTCCACCGGCCATTTCTACAAACCTTGCATACTCGCCGCGGGGAATATGCTTGGTTCCTTCAAACATCAAATGTTCAAAAAAGTGTGCGAACCCGGTTCTGTCCGGACGCTCATGCTTGGAACCTACATCATACATTACAGCCACTGTTACAATAGGAGTGGCGTTGTCCTGATGTAAAACTACATGCAGTCCGTTGCCCAGGGTAAATTCCGAGAACTCAATCCTCCCGGATTGAGCATCCACCGGAAACATGGCGATGAACAAGCCAAGAAAAAACAGTAATAACTTTTTCGTTTGCTTCATGTTAAATAAAAATTTGTTTTAAAAATTTGGTTGGGACATTCAAAACATCTAAGATTTCAGACTTGTAAAATTAAATCATTTGAAAATGGTTTTCAACCAGAAAATTGAACCTATGATGAAATGGTTCTATAAAATGACAAAGGGGGAAAAAATCATGACAAATAGCAGGCCACCAATTGTTAAGTTCTAACTTTTAAATGTTTGAAAACTGTAAACGATATTGAATTCAATACACATGTGTTCGGAACCGAACATGTGTGTGCACGTATTCGGACACACTTTAACGCATCGAATAAAAACGTCATGATGTAATAAGGCACTCTCTGATTTTATTTTTACTTTTGCCATTGTCATTAATGCAGAAATTCATGCTGAGACCATTTAAGTTTCTATTTATTATTCTATTCGTTGCCATGATGCTTCCGGCATCATGCACGCAGGATCAAATCTGTTTGTCGAACCAAAGTGCCGTTCAGGTGGAATTGGTATCTTTTCATACAAACAGAGATACAACTCTGGCCGGTACCACCATTTTTGGTCTTGATCGCTCTAGTGAAAGAATCTACGACAGCATCAGCGTGTCGCGACTGTTTTTACCGCTGTCCTTTTCATCTGATACCACGGCCTTTGTGATTTCAAGCGACAATTATCTGGATACCATTTGGTTCAGGCATCAAAGTGAGATGGAGTACATTTCAAGAGAATGTGGTTTTACATTCAATTTTGAACTGGATACCATTTGGTTTACAAACACTTTTATCGATTCTGTTTCGATCATATATCCCCTGGTTAATTATGGAGAAGATTTTCAGAATGTTCAAATATATATCTATTAGTTTTTTCCTTTTGATTTCTACGGCCATCGCCGCACAAATCAACATGGAAGAGGTTCCCCGCGATCCGCAGGGATTTACCCTCGGCATTAATCTGGCAGGCCCGTTTAATCGGATAATGGATAACGATCGCACAGGCATTTCTTTTCTAACACGGATTAACGTAGCCGAAAATTTGTTTTTTCGAGGTGAAGCAGGCTTCGAAAATGTCAGTTTTAATCAGGATGCCTATTCATACGATTCAAACGGCACTTTTCTAAAAGCCGGGATTGAATTAAACTCTCTCTCCAAGCGAGAGCCGGGAACACATGCCCATCTTTTGTTTGGTATAGCCTATGGAATGGCCATACAAGAACAGAGCGCCTCCCGCTTTACCATTGAAAACAGTTACTGGCCGGACTTTGTTGACCGTGTAGGTTCGCATACCGTTAATACACATTGGGTAGAACTATCGGGAGGCCCAAGGGTGGAAGTTTTTCAAAACCTTTATCTTGGATGGAGCATTCACCTCCGGGTTTCTGTTCTACGGGACAATCCCGAAATGCTTAAGCCATACTATGTCCCCGGATTTGGTAACGGCGACAACAGACTCAATGGAGGATTCTCATATACCATAGAGTACCTGATTCCCTGGAAAAAGTAGGTATCATTAAAAGAAAATGTGCAGAATTAAATTTCCGCTGGCAAAAGGGGATAATTCAAATTTGTTCATTCCGGAATCGATAACAACTTTAACACCATCGCTACTTGTATATTCCCGCTCAGTCATAGTGCTATATTTTAACCCCAATCCTAATTCCCCTCCGATCGCAACTTTGGGAGCAAAAAACCATTTTGCACCTAAAAAACCATTTGCAGAAAACCCATAAGTACTCCCGCCTTTTTCTTCAAAGTCTCCATCGATAAGGCCCTTGTTAACATATTCAATGTTCCCAATAAAAGTTTGGTTATCTATAATATAAGATCCTCCTCGAAAAGGAAGTAAAAAACCACCTACTTCATAACCATAATATCCCCTGATCCGACTTTTTATTGGCATATAATATTCCTGACCAAAAAACAAACCGACAGCAAGTCCGGATTGTTTCAAATATGCCTCATCGGAACCAAAACTTTGGGTACTCAGAATATCTTTCTCCGAAGTATATCCAAACAAGAATTTCATCCGATAAGCTTTGTCCTCAGCATAGAAATATTTAAAGAATAAGGTTCCCGGATTTTGAGCTGTAAATGCAAATGACGGTGATTCCTGTCGATAATGATTGGAACTTATGTACTCACCCCACCCATCGTAGTAATATACATCGTAATATTCCTTGCTACCAATTAAACTTCCAATATAGCTTAAGAAAGGAGTTGCATCAACACTGATGGTCCAATCTCCTTTTTCAGGAAAATAGTAAAACCCTTTTTTTGAATAAAGATTATGACGGGTGGAATCAGTTTGAGAAAATGCCGAAGCGAGAATAGAAGAAAACAGGATGGAAAAAATTAAGGTACGTTTCATAACTTGGGTTTAATAAAAATACAATAGGTTAAACATGCTTGCAAATATTAAAATAAATTTTCACTTTTGAAACACATTTAATTAGTATATAAGTTTGAATACAATGCATCAACATTTTAAATCCTTAATTCTAAACTAATAAAACGCTTAACTAATCCAATCCCATGAAAAATTTATATAAATTATCTACCAGTATCAGCCTTTTTTTTGTGATTCTGGTTTTTAACTCATGCCACAAAAATGATTATTCAGAACATTTATCCCTTTCAGATACTTTTGAAATAAACCTGGTTAAAGAAGACGGAAAAGTAAAGATTAATTGGACACTTGTTCGTTCAATTAATTTTTCTGAGTACAGGATTTATCGGATACAAGATCCAGATATCTATAACTATGTTTATCGTTCTAACTATGTCATCAAAAACATCCAAAATAAACACCAACTATCCTACATTGATGATGCCCCTGTATATTTAGGCACCAACTATTATTGGATTGAAATATTTGATAATAGAGGTGTCCGTACGCACACAAGCAATATGCTATCTATCAGTATTTCAGAAATCAGGACGTTTAACTATTTTCCCGTAAATGTAATCTTTGATGTTGAAGAATGTTTATTAGGTTTCAATTCAGACAAAGGATATGGAAATAGCTTCACCCTTTATAACTTCGAAAGAGATGAAATCATAATTGAAGCATCCATTTTTTCTCCCCATGCCAGACCTGCTTTTGGGAAATACAATGGTAATACTGAACTATACTTTCCTGCACCTAGCCAACGGATTATAATATATAATGCCTCAAACATGAGTGAAAATAACCACATGTCTTTACCTAACAACCGAATGGCACAAAGCATAGCTGCTGCTGATAATGGGAATATATATGTTGTGGAGCGATTTGGATATTATTTATATGCGCTAAATCGTACAACTGGCAGTGCATTGCGATTTTGGCAAAGCTACATGGATGGGAGTAACCAAATGATCTATTCTCAAAAACTTAGCAAACTTTTATCGTTTAATAATAGTAATGATTGGAGTGGATTTTTGATTTCTACTGCACTGAATTCTGATGGATCCATCAATGACTATGAATCTAATAGCAAATGGGTTGAAG
This sequence comes from Alkalitalea saponilacus, assembly GCF_900168165.1. GTDB lineage: Bacteria > Bacteroidota > Bacteroidia > Bacteroidales > Marinilabiliaceae > Natronoflexus > Natronoflexus saponilacus. The sequence continues at coordinate 7,731 of NZ_FUYV01000025.1, read as the reverse complement.
GTGATTATTATTCTGAATTTAGATTTGATCCAAGAAATGATGATATATATCTTTTCCCCAATGTAAAAAAATTCAATGCAAATAATCTGGAAGAGATTCCTCTAAACAAGCCCTTGTATTTAAATGATATTGCTTTTTGTGAATACTTTTCATACTTAGCTCCATTAGATCAAAAAAAGATTATCAAAAAAGACCTAAACGATGAAGTAGTGGAGACTTTTGAATTAAAAGGATATCCGATTAATGTTTTCAAGGCAAAAGATAAACTTGTGGTTATTATTGTCGAAAACAGATCTCAATGGCCAGTTTCGAACTACCATCTTAAAGGTTATCCGAGAAATACGCCATTCGGTATCGAAATCATAAAACTATAAAATACTATTCATAACCCTCAATACACCATTCTCATTATTGTCGTACTCAGTTATAAAACGGGATGCTTTAATGATTTCCGGGTGTGCATTCTTCATGGCATAACTATGCATGGCTGTTTGCATCATCTCCAAATCGTTGAGGTAATCGCCAAACACCATGGTCTCTTCCGGTTTTATGTTCAGTTTTGTCTGGATGGTTTCAATGGCTTTACCTTTGCTGGCTGTATTATTAAATACATCCATCCACTCTTTTCCTGATACTACAACTTTGAGTTGGCCATTGCTGTGTTTCAAAAAATGTTGATAGCTGTTCTCTTCGGCAATTTTGTAATCGAACATGGCCAATTTTAGCACGGTATCTTCTACCTGTGTTAAATCCTTTACCAATTTCAGACGGCCATAATACTTGCCGGTTTCCTGCACAAACTTTTCATTGGCACACTCAATATAAGCGCTGTTTTTACAACAGAGAACGATTTCAGCATCATCAATCTCCCGGCCTGTTTTTATTAACTCAGTTGCATGATCAAAATCAAGTGAATCTACATGAATCTCTTCGTCCCGATGGCGAACGTAAGTACCGTTTTCGGCAATAAACAGCGTTTGATGCCTGATGGCATTAAACATCTCCTCCATGGTGTAATATTGCCGACCACTGGCTAAGGCAAATAAAATTCCTTTATCAATTAGTTTATTATGAATTTCCCAAAACTCGGTCGGCAACTCCTTCCTATCGTTCAGTAAAGTACCATCCAAATCAGATACTATTAGTTTTATGTTCATTGGCAATGTGTTTATCTAAAAAATATGATTCCTGTTAATCCAGGGATCAGCGAAATTAGCCAACCTTCTGTTGGGGAGCAAATTAATTAACCTTGTTTAGGTAATTTAATCAGTTGATAATTATTATCAAGTAATAAGTTTCAATATCTATTTTCCATAAATGCCATCATTCAACTCCAAATCAATTTGCGCCAGCAAATCTGATTTATCTCTTGATAAAGTGCCGGAAAGAACCAGGTTGTTGGAAATATGATTGCTTCTGTAAATGATACGCTCAGCATCAATGTCTTCAATCATCCACCTCAACTCCCTAATGATTTCAGGTACTGTTTGTAACTCAAAATCGCCTCGGAATCTTTTTTGATATTGAGGTTCACCCATGGGAAAAGAGAGCGTTAAGGTGGATAAGAATTTTGGTTTTGTGAGATTGATTAATTCTGCCGATTTTTTGGCATGCTGATGGCTGTAATTTCTTCCACCAAGTCCATTGAGAATCATAACGGAGGTTTCGATGCCAGCCGAATGCGCTTTTAGCAAAGCTTCGCTGGTGGAGGCAAATGTTTCTCCTTTGTTGATGAGCGATAAAAGCTCATCATCGCCCGTTTCGGCTCCCACATATAGAAGTTTTAACCCATAGCTGCGTAGCGTTTCCAACTGAGTCGGCGTTTTTTCCAGGATATCTTTAGGTGAAGCGTAGGCAGAAATCCGCTGCAATCGTCCAAAAGCAGAGTTAACTTCCTCCAAAATCGGCATCAATTTTTCAAAGGACAACACAAAGGCGTTGCCATCACCCAAAAACACTTTTTTTACAAAACCCTTGTAGTGATTGGCCAGTATGTTGATCTCCTGCTTTAGCAGATCCGGTGGTTTTACCCTAAACTTTTTTGAAGTATACATTTCGCAAAAGGCACAACGATTCCAGGAACAGCCGATGGTGGCCTGCAAAATGGCAGAGCGTGCTTCGGCGGGGGGACGAAACAACGGTTCATCATATTCTAGCGGCTGAGAGAAAAAACCAGAAAAGATCATTTTTTGTTAATCAATATATCTTTTTACAATATTTTCGAAAGCATCAATGCGTCGATCACGGAAAAATGGCCAAATCCGGCGAACAGCCTCTGAACGAGCCAAATCAACATCCACAATGAGGTTCTCTTCATTGTTGCTACTTCCCTGTACCAGGATTTCTCCCTGTGGGCCGGCTACAAAACTGCTTCCCCAAAACTGAATACCATTGGTAACCCCGGATGGATCGGCCTCAAAACCCACACGGTTAACCGAAATTACGGGCAAACCGTTGGCGACGGCATGTCCACGTTGTGAAATGACCCATGCTTCGCGCTGTCGCATTTTTTCGGCCTCTTCATCGGTGCTTTCCCATCCTATGGCGGTTGGGTAAATGAGTACGTCTGCACCACGCATGGCCATTAATCGGGCTGCTTCGGGATACCATTGATCCCAGCAAACCAGCACACCCAATTTGCCCACAGAGGTGGAGATGGGTTCAAAACCCAAATCGCCGGGCGTGAAATAGAATTTTTCATAGTAGGCAGGGTCGTCCGGAATGTGCATTTTGCGGTATTTTCCTGCAATGCTTCCGTCCTTTTCCAGTACCACCGAAGTATTATGATAAAGGCCCGGTGCACGTTTTTCAAACAGCGATGTAACAATGACCACTCCCAGTTCTGCGGCTAGCTTTCCAAACCGTTCGGTGGATGGTCCGGGAATCGGTTCTGCCAGATCGAACACATCGGTATCTTCAGTCTGACAGAAATAGAGACTATTGTGCAACTCCTGAAGCACAATCAACTGAACCCCCTTTGATGCCAATTGCCTAATGTTTTCTTCCAACTTTTTTATGTTGGCCTGTATGTTTTCTCCATTGGATTGCTGAACCAATCCTGTCTTTATTGCCTGCATTCTACCCGATTATATGTTCAATTTCTGATTTAATGGCTGCCCAGCGTTCTTCGTCCATTTTGGGGCCAATGACCTCAATCACACTGGCCGATAAAAGAGCACCAAGTTGCCCGCATTTTTCAAGCGGCAGTGATTTAATAAGCCCATATAAGAACCCTGCAGCATACAAATCGCCAGCTCCGGTTGTGTCAATCGGGTTGGCCTCTACCACACCCACTTTTACTACCGTATCAAAATGTTTTATAAGGGAACCTTCAGATCCTTTCTTCAAAATGGTGATTTCGGCCATCTTTCCCATATAGTCGAGAGCTTCATGATTATTTAATCCTCCGGTAAAAGAACGAGCCTCTTCTTCGTTGGCAAACAATATGTCCACATGATCGGAAACGATCTCTCTTAAGAATGCAAGGTTATCCTCCACAACGTTAAAGCTGGCCAGATCAAGTGAAACTTTTAGACCGTTTTCCCGAGCTTTAACCAATGCTTGGCGAATCAGATCACGGTTTTGTACCAGATAACCTTCTACATGGAAATAGGCATACCCCTGAAAAATATCCGTTGGGATATCGGCAGCACTCATCTCCACTGCTGCCCCAAGGTAGGTGGCAAATGTACGTTCTGAATCAGGTGAAATCAGAGCAATGGCACGTCCAGAGTCGCTTTCGCTCTCCAACAACAAGGGCGATATGTTTTTAAACTCCATATCTTTTCTGAAGAAATCGCCCCAGCTATCCCTTCCGATCTTGCCGAGAAACCCGGTTTCAATTCCCAAATTTGCCAGCCCGTGAATGGTGTTGGCTGCCGAACCACCCGAAGCTTTACTGCTTTTGCCATTCCCAAGTGCCTGAAGCACTTTGTCGGCTGTTTCGCCATCTACTAACTGCATGCTGCCTTTTGGCAACGAAAGTTCATTTAATACAGCGTCACTCTCTAGCTGCATCAGTATGTCTACCAATGCATTGCCCATTCCTAATACTTTTCCCATAATTTCTATTAAGTAGATATCATACCAAACCAGTAACTGCAACTAATCTGATTGCTATTATTTTATTTTTCAAATACTCTTTTTTAACGAGAAGCTCTTTTGTTACATGATAAAGATATGAACTGTTCCCAAACCCTACAAAATCTTAACCAACAATATCTCAGAACTTTGCTCTGAATACAAGAAGAACCGGCTAAAATATTTCTACAAAGATGGATTTTTTTTTACAAAATCGTTTGGAGAATTAAAGTAAAGCACATACTTTTGCAAAGCATTTGAAAAACGGAGGGCTTTTCAGGAACTGAAAGATATAAAAAAATCCTTAGTTTTATCTAGCATAGGGATTTGGTTTATAAAGATAAACCATACAAGTACTAAGAATTTAGTGAAGTCAATATTCCTCAGTAGCTCAGTTGGTTAGAGCGGCGGACTGTTAATCCGTAGGTCGTAGGTTCAAGTCCTACCTGAGGAGCAAAAATCCTACATTTTTTTAATGTAGGATTTTTTTTTACCCTAGAATTTAACCCCATGATCTATTCTGTTTACATTTTGTATTCCGACACCTCAGATCGTTATTACATTGGATATCCGGAAACATTGAAAAGCGGATAAATGAACACAAGAATCCAGAGGTTCAGAACAAATTTACTTCCAAAAACTTACCTTGGCTAATTGTTGCACAAATAGAGATGTCTCAGGATTGAGGAGAAGCAATGATATTAGAACGATTTATCAAACGCCAGAAATCACGAAAATTTATAGAATTACTCATTGAAAATCAGACTGACATAGAATTTGTGGAGAAACTTATGAATTCGGCACTTTCTAAGTCGCAATAATATTTCTCTATCGGTTAGTTAGAGCGGTTCCATATGCTCGGGATTAATCCGTAGGTTCCCGAGTAAATCGGGTTAGGCTCCGGTTCATCCCGAATACATTTGGGATAGTAGCTCTCAATTCTGCTTCCACAGAAAAAATGATTGATCCTCATAATTATTTTGATAAAAGCTAGCTTTCGTTGAATAAATGGGATTGTTGGTCAAAATGGCTTCTGATTTTGAATGATTTTGGGTATATTTAAACTTAACGTTTAAATATAATTAATTGGAATATCATGTCATTATAATAAATTCGAAATCATAACAATGCGTTTTTACACGTGCCTAATATGTTAATATGAGCAACCATGTAAAGTATTTACCATTAATTATTTTTACCTTTTTATTATGTGCTGTCTTTGATGGCAATGCATTGGGAGAGGAATATAATAACCGAAGAAAAATTATAGTTGGAGGTGATTTCGACTATAAGCCTTTTTCATATCTCGATGAAAACGGCGAAGCAAAAGGTTTTGATATTGATGTTGTTAAGGCTATTGCAAATAAGTACAATTTTGATGTTGAATTTCGGCTGACCAATTGGGATCAGGCATTAAAGTCATTAGAAACAGGCGAAGTAGATATGCTTGTTTCTATCCTTTTCACCGAAAGTCGTAATATAATATTCGACTTCACCATACCCCTCACCGAAGAGTATTATGCAATATTTGCTCGTAAATACTCAACCATTGGTGAAATTAGTGATCTGGCAGATAAAAGCATTATTTCTTTAAAGGGTGATGCATCGATAGAAAAATTCTTAAAGCCAATGGGCTTTTATGAGAACACTACGTTTATAAACTCCTTGCCATTGGCAATTTCTCTGCTGTCTCAAGGAGAACATGATGCAGCGATAGTACCCTACTCAATTGGAGTTGAAACGATAATTGCTGAAAAGATAAGAAATGTAGAAGCTGTTGGACCACCCATTATCCCAAGTCTGTACAGGTACGCTGTTAAAAAGGGGAATTCTGAACTACTTTCCATTCTTAATGATGGTATATACTACGTTAAAACCATGGGCATAAGTGATGAATTGCGGAAAAATTGGAATTTTCATAAACGTGGTGATGTTACTGTCAGCAGAGTTCTGCGTTACATCGCATATTTTTCAATTCCATTCATCCTGGGTTTTGTAATTCTTTTGTTCTGGTCATGGAGCTTGAAGCGAGCAGTTAATGTCAAAACCCAAATGCTCAAGGAAAAGAATACTCAACTTGAAAACTTAAATGCGGACAAAGATCTGTTCATCACCATTCTTGCACATGATTTAAGAAGCCCGTTTAATGGCTTGCTTGGGTTTTTGGAAGTGCTGAAGACCAATGTTCGTGACTATGATATTGAAACAACCAGAAACAGCCTCAATCTATTATATGAAATTGCGCAAAACACCTTTAAAATTCTCGAAGACACATTGATGTGGGTAAGAGCAAATTCAGGCAAAACATCTTATGAACCTCAAAAACTAAACTTGAAGGTGATATGCACTGATGTTGTTCAAAATATGAAAGAGGTTGCCAACGCAAAAAATATTACCATAAATCACTCTTTGGCAGAGGATTTATTGATTTATGCCGATAAGAATATGTTGAGTTCCATTTTAAGAAATCTCATTTCTAATTCAATAAAATTTACGAATAGAAACGGAAGGATTGAAATTCATGCAGAAGCAGATCACACAAATGCCATAGTAACAGTTTCCGACAACGGAATTGGAATGGAGCCTGAAGAAATCAATAAACTTTTTGGTATTTCGCAAATATTTACAACCGAAGGAACGGAAAACGAAAAAGGAAGTGGATTTGGTCTGTTAATTTGCAAAGAATTTGTAGAAAGACACGGAGGCAAGATATGGGTAGAAAGCAAAGCCGGAAAAGGAAGCGATTTTAAATTTACCATACCCTTGAAACAATGAATATCAATACAAACACTTGGAACAAGATTAGATATACCTTTTATACGCCTGTATATGATTTTATAGCTGGATATATAAAGAATTCAAGAAAGAAGTCGGTTGACTCTTTAGATATTAAAGCAGGTGATAAAGTGCTTATTATAGGAGCTGGAACGGGATTAGATTTAGAGTTCCTACCCAAGGACTGTGAGGTTTTCGCAACGGATATTACGCCCTCCATGGTTGAAAGGATTAAAAAACGCAATAGAAGATTAAATCGTCAAGTTCAGACAATCATCATGGATGGACAAGCTCTTGAATTTGCTGACAATTCGTTTGATAAGATAATTCTACATTTGGTTCTTGCTGTAATTCCTGACCCTATTGCTTGCATTTCTGAATCAGAGCGAGTTTTAAAACACGGCGGACAAATTGCTGTTTTTGATAAGTTTGTTCGTAAGGGTAAGAAAGTGTCTAGCCTTCGCAGGCTTGCAAACGTATTTACAAATTTTCTTTTTTCTGATATTACTCGTGATTTTGAAACAATTGCAAAGAATTCAGGACTAACAATACTTTCAGATGAGGATGCAAATTTCAATGGTAACTTTAGAATGATTAAAATGACAAAGGAATAATAAACTTGACTTCAGGTTTAATTAATAACTGTTTTAGATTTGTTGATTGCCCTCGTAGAGGGCAAACGTTGATAGAAAAGCATCAGATTTAAGAATTAGCACCTCATAGAGGTGCAATGTTTTAATACCGAAACTACATTTATTCAATAATCTGTCAATTGGCTATGGCTATAACGGTTCAAAATGTGCCACCGATTTCGGTTTCATTGTGCCAGTGATTTCGGTTTAAAATGTGCCACTATGTTTGGCATTTTGGTCAAAG
>NZ_FUYV01000027.1 GCF_900168165.1 Alkalitalea saponilacus | reverse complement strand
AGATTTGCTGGTTGATTTTAACAAAAATCCAAAAACCGCAAAAATCCGCTATGAATTGAGCAAGTTGATAGAAAGGGGATTGGTTAAAAAGATGGATAGATCTAATTACTATATAGTTACAAAGAAAGGGTGGGTTTGGATGTGGTCATGCTTATTTCAAAAAGACTATTTCGTAAACCCTTTGTTATCAATTAGTTTTAAACAGGAGTTGCAACAAATCGCAAACCAAAGGAAAAAAAGCACTACCCGAATAAGGCAATTAAACACTCTTCTATCCCAGATATATCAAGACATTCGGCTAGTTGCATAAAAGAAAAAAACGTGAATTTTTTTCGCGTTTTTAAACTATAAAAACTTAAAGACCAAAAACTTCTGGTTTTTAATTGCGTACCCAAAGTGCGCCGGCAATCTGTCTGCCAAATATGTTATCAACATCTGCCATCTACGATGACGGGTTGGATAAAAATTGACTCACTATAAATTTCTTTGGTCATTGCATAGCCCTCGTGAGTGAGAAAAAGCACCTCGTAGAGGTGCAATAAACTCAAGTTAACTGCGAATTGGTTCAATTCTGACTCTCTCCTAATGCTAACAGTTCTATTTGAAGAATAGCTGTTAATCCATATTCCGAAACTGACATATTAACTTTTTTTAACCCCCCCCCCGATTATGATTTATATCATGTTTGTGCCTATTTTTGTATATAATCAAAAATTACAAACAACATTATCCCAAATGACACCCACATTTACTTTCTTTAATCGACACACAGATAAATTTGAAATCCACTCAAATTTACACCATAAATACTTCTTCTATCTAATTATCATTCTTTGCTTTTTAAATGTTTTCTTAATGCGATGTTGACTAGGTTGTAGTTAGCATTGTAATAAGACCGTATTTGAAAATAATTTCACATAATCCAAGAACCCAATGAGTAAAGAAAACCTGTTCCCCCCCGAAATAATTGAATATACTGTAGAAAACCATTTCTCGGAAAACAATAAGCGTTTCAGATTAATTTACGTTGGGATTGTAGTGGCAGTTATGGTCGCAATAATAATGCTTCCTCTGGTCAAAATAACCGTCAGCACACCAGCCCGAGGAATCATCCGCACGCAATTTGAAAACATCAATATCCAGGCATCAATACATGGACAAGTTGATTTTTCAGACATTCATGAAGGACAACATGTTCAGGCAGGAGATACGTTATTAGTATTGCGAACCGACAGAATTAATGAGCAGATAAATCACGCTATTGCTCAGAAGAAAGAAAACAAGGAATTTATTAGAGACCTTGATGTTTTACTCTCAGGTGATTTTAACGTCGGGTCACCAAAATATAAGCAAGAAGCCTTTCAGCATCTTGCCAAACTCGAAGAAATGAATGTTGCTTTTGAAATGGTTGAAAAAGAATACGAGTTGGCTCAACATCTTTTCCAAGAAAAGGTAACAGCGAAAATGGAGTATCTCCAAGTGAAAAACCAATATGAATTATTTCAATCTCAATTAACTCTGTTCCAAAAACAAACCAGAAACAGTTGGGAATCGGAAAAAACCAGAATCGCAAGAGAAAACACCCAATTAAAATCAAATATCAGACAGTTGCGGGAGGAAATGACTCAGTTTATTATAACAGCTCCGGCTTCAGGTGTATTGAGTAAAACAATTGGAGTTCAAGCTGGAAGCTTCGTGAACCCGGGGCAAATCATTGCCCAAATTTCACCCGATGACGAATTAATTGTTGAGTGCTATATATCCCCAAAAGATATTGGGTTTATATACCCCGGCCAGATGGTTCGAATTCAGGTTGATGCTTTTAATTATAACCAATGGGGATTAATAATTGGAGATGTAATTCATGTTTCGGAAGACATCATTTCTCTTGAGAACAACCCCGTTTTTCGTGTTCGTTGCAGGATACATCAGAATTACCTTGAGTTAAAATCAGGACACAGAGGCTACATTAAAAAAGGAATGACAGTTACCGGCAGATTTGATCTGACCCGAAGAAGCTTATTCCATCTTTTATTTGATAAAGTAGATAACTGGCTAAACCCTCAAATCCAAAATATATAATCATGTCGATAAAAATAAAGGAAAGAGATATTACAGACTGTGGTGCGGCATGCCTGGCATCTGTAGCTGCACATTATAAATTAAAGTTGCCGGTTGCCCGCATCCGACAAATGGCAGGAACAGATAAAAAGGGAACCAACTTGCTGGGAATGATAAAAGCTGCAGAAAAAATGGTGTTTACTGCCAAGGGGGTAAAAGGGGGAACTGATGCCCTGCCTAAAATTCCGGTTCCAGCCATAGCACATGTTATTGTAAGGGATGTTTTACACCATTATATTGTTGTTTATAAAGTATCTGATAACATTGTGGAATTTATGGATCCTGGCGATGGACAAATGCATAAACAATCGATTGAAGAATTCGCGAAAGTTTGGACAGGGGTCTTAATGTTGCTGGCTCCGGGAGAGGATTTCTCCGCAAGAAATGAAAAGGTATCCAATTTTAGCCGATTTATTTATCTGCTGAAGCCCCACAAAAGCATTCTCACACAAGCACTGGCAGGAGCTATAATATATACATTGCTCGGACTTAGCACTTCAATATATCTTCAAAAAATAACCGATCATGTTTTAGTAGGAGGCAATACAAACCTGTTGAACCTGTTAAGTGTGGCCATGGTTGTCCTATTGCTCTTTCAAATATTTATTGGGGTATCAAAAACCATTTTGATGTTACGAACAGGACAAAAAATTGACGCACAATTGATTTTAGGATACTACAAGCATTTACTAAAACTTCCGCAACGGTTTTTCGATACCATGCGGGTTGGAGAAATCATCTCCAGAATTAATGATGCTGTAAAGATTCGGGCATTTATAAACGACACAGCGGTTTCTTTGGTCGTGAATGTGTTTATAGTGGTATTTTCTTTTGGTTTAATGTTTATATACAGTTGGAAACTGGCACTGATAATGGCCATTGTTATGCCATTATACATTGTTATATACGCGGTAACTAACAAGCTAAACAAAAAGCGTGAACGCAAATTGATGGAACAAGCAGCTGATTTGGAAAGCCAGTTGGTTGAATCATTAAACTCAGTAAAAACAATTAAGCAGTTTGGATTAGAAGATTTTGCCAATATTAAAACAGAAACTCGATTTATATCGCTTTTAAAAACTGTTTATCATTCGGGTCTTAACTCTGTTTTTTCCTCAAATTCATCGGAATTTCTAAACAGAATTTTTACCATAATTTTATTATGGGTCGGATCGTATTTTGTCATAAGTCAGAGCATAACTCCAGGCGAATTGCTCTCATTTTATGCCATACTAGGATATTTAACGGGCCCTGCGGCAGGACTCGTTGAGATGAATAAAACCATACAAAATGCATTAATTGCCTCCGACCGATTGTTTGAAATTATGGATTTGGAGAGGGAGTCGGATGAAAACAAAATAGAACTTAAAAAAGAGAACTTAGGAGATATCAGATTCCAGCAGGTCTGTTTTAGCTATGGGACCAGGGTAGAGGTGTTTAAAGATTTTAACCTTACTATACCAAAAGGGAAGATGACCGCCATAATTGGAGAGAGCGGATCCGGGAAAACGACATTGGCAGGGCTTCTGCTAAAATTATATCCACTGAATGGAGGAGCCATTTATATAGGGGATCACAAAATAGACTACTTCACTAACAAAAGTATGAGAACCATAATCTCAAGTGTTCCCCAAAAACTGGATCTGTTTGCCGGCAATGTTATTGAGAACATTGCCGTAGGCGATTTCGAGCCGGATATGGAAAAGATCCTTGAAATCTCCAATCAACTTGGAATTCTTGAGTTCATTGAAAAACTACCTGCCGGCTTCAACACTTACATAGGAGAAAATGGCGCGACACTTTCCGGTGGCCAGAAACAAAGACTGGCTATTGCAAGAGCCTTATACATAAGCCCTGAAGTGATAATTCTTGATGAAGCAACCTCATCTTTGGATTCTGAATCTGAACATTTTGTACAAAAAGCATTGGCAAATTTACTGGACAATGGCAAAACCATTATTGTGATAGCTCACCGTTTAAGCACAATAATGAATGCAGATAAAATTGCAGTTCTGGAAAGTGGAGTCCTGATAGAAGAGGGATCGCATTCTGAGTTATTTCATAAAAAAGGGAAATATTATCAAATGTGGCAAAGACAAATGCCTGCATTAAGTGAATTAATAAAATCAGATTTCTAACTTAACCTTATGTAGTCATGAATTTTATTAAACAAATTGAGAGGTTTCAGATGATAAACAAACTCATACGAGAGCAGCGAACCGGCTCCCCAGTTGAGTTTGCATCCAGACTGGGTATAAGCCGACGACAACTGTACGCCCACTTTGAAGAGTTAAAACTTTTGGGATTAGAGGTATCCTACTCCCGAAAGATAAATTCATTTTACTTTAACAACAGGAAACATTTAAAAATTGAGTTTAATCTTGAAGTATTGGAGAATGAAGAAAAAAATAAAACTTTTGGCGGAAAATGCATAAATTTACTTCAGTGCTTTTTTTATGCACGGAACGACCATCATTTAGCAGTATGATTGGAGTTTCTGACATGCTAGCTAACCGGAAAACCTCCATGATTGGGAAATGACCAACGCCCGGAGATGGTTGGAGAGATATTAACAAATTTCGTTATGAATAATTTAGAATTAAAAGAACTTAGTGTTCAGGAAATGAAAGAGAATAATGGAGGTGCTTTTTTAACAAAGGCAATAATCCTTACTTGTATCCTCCTATTTGCTTCGGCACAAAAAGCAAATTAACCCAGGATCTGAGGAGCAAACTTGCTCCTCAGATTGTTCTATATGCATTATTTAATTCATCTAAAATTGGTAGCCACCTCCCTTATACGCATCATTAGGGAAATAGGATTGTTCTATTCTTTTTTGTCGGCTTTGCTCATAATTAGCTGTTTATCTTGGATTTATCATTTGGAAAGTGAATGGGTAAAATCCTCGATCTTGATTTTTTTAGTTTTCTTTATTCATACTACACGCAAAGATGCTCCTCATCTGAGATTACATTTTAAAAGAATGTATTTCATATACTTAAGTGATTATCTTATAATCTCAATGGCTGTTTTGCCAGTTTTCTTTTTCAAATCACAATATTTTGGTCTTGGTGTTTTTTTGGCTTTTGTAATATTTATTTCTAATAGTCAGTCCGGGAATGCAATTAAACAAAACATTAAGCTTCCATATATTGACGCTTTTAACCCTATTGTAAAATCCGCCATAAGGGCTAACTATGCGTTCATATCCATTCTTCTTGTGCTGGTTTACTTTTCTTTGATTATAAATTCTAGTCTCGTGGCCTATAGCGCATTGAATATTTATATAGTAGTAATATCACAGTTAAATTCTCGTGGTGACGATAATTACAATATAAGAAACAGTATTTCACCTAAATTTTACTTAACCGGAAAGATTAAAAGCGGACTAAGAGATTATTTGGTACTTATTCTTCCATTATTGCCTACTCTCATGTTTTTCGATCAAGGATATCGTTACAGTACCCTAATTGCCTTTTTCACAGGAGCATTATTATATGTTAGTATAATCTTATCTTTTAGTGCTTTTAATAATCGTTTATACAAAGTCATATTCTGCCAATTGTTTATAATATCGCTATACGTAGGAGTAATCTTAAATCTTTTTGTTTTGGCATTTTGGCCTTTATTATTGTTCTCCCTGAGTACAATAAGTATGTATAACCTGAAAAAATCAATAAGATGGTAAAAATTCTAAACTTATATAAAACCTACCCCGGCACATTGGTTTTTGAGGATTTTAGCTATGTGTTTCCTCAGGGCATAAACGGATTAGTTGGAGCCAATGGGGCGGGAAAAACAACTCTGTTTAATTGTATTTATGGAATTGAGTCATATAAGGGTTCTGTTATTAAACCTTCATATATCTCGTATCTGCCAAATGAACTTTACTTTTATCCAAGAGTCAGGGCCGAAGAGTACTTGGAATTTGTGTGTAAACTAAAAGGAGTTTCCATTAATCGAAAAAAGATAGATGAGCTTAACAGTCATTTTAAGCTTCCCCTTAAAAAATACGCTTCTGACTATTCTACCGGAATGAAAAAGAAACTTGGGTTGATATCTGTTTATTTAGTCGACAGTAATCTTTACTTGCTTGATGAGCCATTTAACGGACTGGATCTGGAGGGGAGTATTGTTTGCAAACAGCTAATTAAAGCAATAAATAAACCGGATTGTACTATTTTGGTCGCATCACATCTTTTAGAGAGCCTAAAAGGTATTAGTAGTGCTATACATCATTTAAAACCTGGAGGAAGTATAGCCAAATATAGATCAAAAGATTTTGAACAATTAGAGAGAGACCTTACTTTTTTGTTTAGTTCTGAAAGTTTAAAATTGTAGGTTTTTTATTGCGCACCTACGGCGCGCCGGATTTCATATTGTCAATTACTTCTATCAACATTCGCCATCTACGATGGCGCTTGTGGTGTGGCAAATCTGTATGCAAATTCAGTGTTTGATTGGACCTGTCTTTTGCAAGATAAATTATTTTATCAACAACTTCACCTTTGCGATGGCCTATGTGGAACAGACTTATTTGCATATAATGCACTAGTTTTCGTAGAGGGCAAATGGTGATAGCTGGATATTGTGACATGAATTATAGCACCTCGTAGAGGTGCATTCTATGGTTAATATGTTTAGTAATGTTGACAAAATAACATTACAGAGTATGAAAAAGCACCTCGTAGAGGTGCAATTGTTAATAACACAAACTCTACCTCATTCAATTATCGGCCAACTGTCTGGCTGATTTTTTAATGGCGGCCATATCTTCCACCCTGAACTCTCCCAGAAACGATATAAGAATCTTTCGCGTGTCTCCATCAAACAGCACATGACATTCATTGATGTTTTTGCGCCGCCGATGCACAAAAACCATCAGATCATTTTCCTCAGCCATTTCTACTTGCTGGAAAGGCGATTTTGAAAGAGCATTCATAAGCTGATTAACAGCTTTTTCGTTTTCCTTATTACAAATGGTTAACCTGATCTCTTTTAACGAGCCTGTAACTTGTTGCTGATGCTCACTATCTGTTTTATCCAACAGGAGTTCTAACATGTCGATTACATTTTTGGAAAAAGACATTGTGGTCACACCACTCTGATCTTTCAGGTCAGAGAACATCTCATCAGATGCCTGGTTTTGAGCCGGAATTACCAGAAGAACCAGTAATATCAGAAATAATAAGACAGTTCTCATGGGTTCTCTTCTTAAGATTAACGTTTAATTTTCTTCCAACACGTTTATGTGCTCAAGGAAAATTACCTCAACACATTCAACCGTCTGTCACCATCAATCTCCATACCTTCCGGAATTTCTATGGTAACAGATACCCTTTGCTTTCTGAAACTTGAGTTTTCGGGCAACTCAAAAAAGCGGTTTAACTCCAATATTGAGTCCTTCTGATTCCAGAAGTATTCAATTTTCGATGCATTTTCAAATGCATCATATTTGTTTCTCCCCCTGGCATGTCTCTCAATGGAGATCAAAAATTCAGGCGCATTCTTTCGCACATAAATATTGGCACGTGCAGATACCGTGATCTGGTCGTTGTCTTTATTGACATAGAAATCTTTAAAATAAACCGCATCTTTTCTTGCTTCCTTATTTGTATGTTTTACAAACAATTTTTTTCCAGCAAAATCATCCAACAAAAATTCCTCTTTTATATACTCATGTGTGCTGAAGCTTTTTGCAATCCAGCCGCCACCGATTGAGAGCACTCCTATACTTACAAACCATAGAATAAGACCTGTTGCACCAATATATTTCCCGCCTCGCTTAAACCTGAATACCAAATGCAAACCCAAATAGAAGATCATTATAAACGGAATTGCCAGAAACATAAACAAAGCAGAGGAGAAAAACCACGGTATTTCGGGGAAGAAGATCAATGGCAGTCCTGCGATCCATTCACCTCCGGGGATGTATTCAGCCAACCCGACAAACGGAAAAATCACCATTGCGATGGTTGTGAGTACCACAAACGAGACCAGCATCAACAAAAAGCCAAAAGCAACACCTAAAATCCTGAAAAATGTATTTGCTTCTGATGTTTTATAGGGTTGGCGATTCTTTGCCAATAACGGTTCTCCTCCATACATTTGCATTCGCTGCTCAATGGAATAGGCTTTTGGCATTACTATCCACAAAATAAGATAAGGTAAGAACGATAGCCAGAAAAACGGACCTAGAAAAATACCCAGAATAAAGAGTAACCTGAAAATTATTGGATCAATGTTGAAATAAGCACCTAAGCCACTACATACCCCTCCCAGTATCCGGTTATGTACATCACGATACAATCGCTTTTTTACCGGTTTGTAAACAAATCCCCCGGTACGGCCGGAAGATTCTTCCCCGACGATGGGCTCATCGGTCAGCTTATAATCATCCGGTGACCCCAATACTTTTATAACATCCTCAATATTGCTGAGGTTAACGGCTCTTTCGTTTTCTCTGGTAAGAGGAAGAAGAAGTTCTGCAATTCTACCCTCAATATCGTCCAAGGTCTCTTTCTTCCCGGGATCGCTGCCCAAAGCTTTTTCCACCTGTTTAAGGTATTGCTCAAGTTTGGTATAAGCATCCTCTTCAATATGAAATGCCATACCCGCCAGGTTTATATGTATCGTCTTTTTCATCCGAAAATAATTTAGTTAATTAATTGGCCGAATGGAACTTCCATGAGCTGTTATTTTCGTGCTCTTGTTGTGAGTTGCTCACTCATGGGCGTTTCATTTGAAAATAATTTGTTTATGTTATTGACCACATAGTACTCGCCGGAAATAATCATCTTCTGTATGAGTCTGGTTTTGACTTGTCAGTTTTGGCGATTCTCATGGCTTAACTCATAATTATAATGAAATATAAATTTAACTTTACCAAGGAAAAAATGGCAACCATCGAAGGATTCCAAACATGATGGATATTGCAACCAAAACACCGATTACAATTAAAAAACCCTTAAACGCTGTTCGAAAAATCAGTCCAGATATCAACAATACCACCACAAAAGGAATCAACCCTGGAAAAACAGTCCACGTAAAGGGGAAATGTGCAAAATGTATAAATGGCAAAAAGAAAGCGGTAACTTGTCCTACCATTATCAATCCCACCAATACTGCAATCACAATCAGGGCTGTTTGGTCGCGTTTCTCCATTCTTTGAAGATACTCTTCACCTTTACGGTACGAATCGCTTTTTCTAAATTGGCTAAATTGTTCTTTTGCCTTTCCATATTGCTCCTTCATGGCTTTTTCTATATTGGATATGGTGACATTTTCGCCGCGCATCTCAAGCTTTTGTGACAAGGTGTACGCGGCGGGAACCGCAATCCAAAGAACTATATATACTACCAACCCTGTTCCAAAACTGAAGAAGGTGAGTAAAACGAACAGAATTCTTACAAATACCGGATCGAGATTAAAATAGGCAGCAAGACCGGAGCATACTCCACCCAACACTTTATCATCAATATCTCTGTACATTCGTTTGCTGCTTCGGTTTGATCCTGCTGATCCGGCAGATGCAAACTCTGACTCAGGAATTTCCTCGCCATCGGGAATAAAATCTTCGGGCTGACCCATAATAGCTATCACCTCATCCACCATGGAAAGGGTGATTACGCCAGTTTTCGGATTAATTCTTTCCAGGAAAAGTTCACGGAAACGATTTTCTATGTCGTTGATGATCTCCTGTCCCCCGTCCTTTCCGGAGAACCACGATTCAAGTTTCCGTAAATAGTCGTTTAACCGACCATAGGCATCTTCATCAATAAAGAAGGCCGTTGATGCTATGTTTATTGAAATGGTACGTTTCATTTGCTTATATATTTTTAAATGGCAACATGAAACTCGCCTCGAAGTGGTTCACAATAATTCGGAATTAGCATCTGCGCAAGGCGGAAGGCTGTTTCCCAATTTGAGAAAATTGCAATCGTGGCTAGTTTCATATCTTTGTTTTTAATTGATTTTCAGCAAAGTTATTACTCAGTTATTTGCTCAGAATTACGAATAAAGGCTACTGCGTCCACCAACTCCTTCCAGGAGTCGTCAAGTTCATTCAGAAACTCTTTCCCCTTATCCGTGATTTCATAGTATTTCCTGGGTGGCCCCTGCGATGACTCCTCCCATCTGTAACCTAACAGCTCGGCATTTTTAAGCCTGGTCAGGAGCGGGTATAAGGTTCCCTCCACCACTATCATTTTTGCCTCCTTTAACTTATTGATGATGTCGGATGCGTACGCATCATGATCAGACAAAACCGAAAGGATGCAATATTCCAGAACCCCTTTGCGCATTTGCGCTTTTGCATTTTCTATCTTCATATTTCATTTTTTTATCAATCAATATCATAACCCATTCATTGTGCCAATAACAATGGCCGGAACCAGTCGTACAGAACCTGCTTTGTTATCTCCATTTCTAATTGAGTCAACAGGTGCTGTAAATCCAGATGCTCTCTCTTCCTGCAAAGATTGTTCGTGAGGCAATCTGCAAGTTCCGTTTTGCATTAACCAAAGGAACAGAAATCCCAGGTAGAAAGCACCTTTTCTGATTTTTGAATTCATTCTGCTCATGTCACATTTTTTACATCATGTTAATACCATGTTGTTGGTAATGCAAATATATGATTTTTTTATAGTACCATGCAATACATGGTACTATATTTTTTTGTTTTTTTTTAAAAAATGTTGCGCATCTACTACGCACCGGATTGGGAATCCCATTTTAGCCATCAACATTTGCCACCTAGGCGGCAGGTTTAGATGGAACGAATAATCGTCCTCGTAGAGGACAAATGTTGATAGCATAGAAACGACGTGGGGATCATAGCACCTCGTAGAGGTGCTATAATTTTAATGGAATTACGACAATAAAACGAATCAATCTTTTAAATATCATAAATCCATACAAAAACCCTATTTTTGTATTATAAATAAAACACTGCGCCACTTGTGGCATAGTGGCAAAATTAAATCTTCATGGATTCCACAAGACAAAAAAAGATAGGACGCCTTATTCAGAAAGAGATGAGCGAAATTTTCCAGATGGAAGTTCGCGACATTACCATGGGAACCATGGTAAGTGTTACAACTGCACGGGTCAGCCCGGACATGGGGCTTGCTAAAGTCTATTTAAGCATTTTTCCTGCCACTCAGAAAGAAGAAATTTTCAAAAACATTAAACAACAGAAGACCAAACTAAGATTTCTGTTGGGACAAAGGGTAGGCAAGCAATTGCGGGTAATTCCTGAGTTAACTTTCTTCATTGATGACTCATTGGATTACATTGAAAGAATCGACGACCTTTTAAAAGAGTAACCGCATGCAGTATGATCCCATAAAACGTTCCCTGGGCAAGGTATTTAATCGGAATCCATTTTTGAGAATTCTCTTTTATCGGTTGCTCGACATTCTGTTACTACGATCGTGGTACATACGCAGGGAGTTGCGGCAATGGAAAAAAATTGCTCCTAAGAACGCAAACATTCTTGATGCAGGCTCAGGATTTGGTCAATATGTTTGGCGCATGTCGCAAATGGGCAAGGATTTTCAAATTACCGGCGTTGATGTAAAGCAGGAACAAATAGAGGATTGCAATCTGTTTTTCAAAAAAAAGAAGCTACATAACAGAATTACATTTAAACAAGCGGATTTAACAAAGTTTTCTGAACCCAAAACCTACCACTTAATCCTGTCGGTAGATGTAATGGAGCACATTGCCGAAGACGAAAAGGTGATGTCAAAGCTTAACCAAAGTTTGAAATCCGGCGGGATGTTGATCATCTCTACCCCATCGGATCAGGGCGGTTCGGATACGCACCATCATCACCAGGAAAACCAAGGAGAAGTGACCGGTTTTATTGACGAACACGTTCGCGACGGATACAATGCAACCGAAATAAAAGAGAAACTAAAGCGAGCCGGTTTTACATCGGTGAAAGTGGAGTATTCCTATGGCAAACCGGGCAATATTGCCTGGAAGCTATCCATGAAATACCCCATTATTATGCTGAATAAAAGTAAGCTGTTTTTTATATTGTTACCCTTTTACTATTTATTGACATTCCCGGTGGCGTATGTTTTAAATCATCTGGATGTGCGACAAGTACACCAATCGGGCACGGGACTCATCGTAAAAGCCATTAAGTAGAGCGATATGACATTAGCCATTCGAATAGCCATCAGGTATCTGTTTGCCAAGAAAAGCCAGAACATCATCAACATCATTTCCTGGATTTCAGTGATTGGCATTCTCACCGGTTCGCTCGGATTGCTGCTTGTTTTATCCGTTTTCAATGGCCTGCACGGATTAATAGGCTCATTTTTCAGCACTTTTGACCCCGATTTTAAAATAGAACCCGAAAGGGGCAAGGTTTTCAGCATCGACAGCATTGATTACCGGGGCTTGGTTGCCATCGACGGCGTAGAGGCCGCCACCATGGTAATGGAAGACCATGTATTATTCAGGTTTAGTAACCGACAGGTGCCGGGTCGGATTTTGGGAGTTGATGATTCATTCAACCAGGTATCGGCCATAGATACCATTATTGTGGACGGAGAATTCAGGCTTCAATACAACAACATGCCGGAGGCTGTTGTTGGTTACGCTCTGGCAAGTCAACTGGCTTTGCGAATGAATTTTGTTACTCCGCTGATGATGTATGCACCCGAGCGCTCGGGGCGCATCAATCCGGCACGTCCCGATCAGGCTTTTCGTTCGCAATACGCGCAACCTTCGGGCATGTTTATGGTGAATCAGATAGATTACGATGCCGGCTATGTCATCATCCACATAAATCAGGCGCGCGAACTATTGGATTATGATGAGAATACTGTTTCGTGGATAGGCGTCAGAGTTGCTGATGGCGTTCGTCAGGAGAGTGTACGGCAGCGATTGCAAAATCACCTGGGAGAACACTTCACGGTAAAAAACCGTGAAGAGCAACACGACACCTTTTTTCGCATGATGAAAGTTGAAAAACTGATGTCATACCTCATTCTCTCTTTTATTCTGTTGATTGCCATTTTTAATGTAATTGGAACCCTTTCCATGCTTATTTTTGAAAAGAAGGAGAGCATTGCTACACTACGAAGCATGGGGGCTACGCGCCAGCTTATTAATAAAATATTTCTGTTTGAAGGTTGGCTTATTTCCCTTGCCGGGATGACCGGGGGAATTCTTTTGGGAGTCTTGCTTGTATGGCTTCAGCAAACCTATGGTTTGCTTCGCTTTCAGGGCGGTGAAGCCTTTGTGGTTGATGCCTATCCCGTTATATTGCGTTGGGTTGATGTCTTAACCGTTTTCCTGACGGTATCCATTACAGGATTTTTGGCCGCCTGGTATCCGGTTCGGGTTATTGTACGTCGCTACTACCCTGTAAATCGCCAGGAGTAAAACCGGCGTAGTCGGTTTTAATTCCATTCAGTATTTCATCTATTTCTGCAACGCTCTCGCTACGGAGCATTTGGATTTTCGTACTCCTGAAATTCTGCAATCCTTTAAAAGTTACCGCCAAGTGGCGTCGCGAATGCAAAATACCTCTTCGTTCGCCCAAGTGATCAACGGCTTTATGTAATACTTCTCTGATCATCTCAACATGTTCATCCATGGTGATGGGAGGCAACAACACCCCGGTATCCAGGTAATGCCGGATTTCTTTAAAAATCCGGGGTCTTCCTATGGAGGGGCGACCAATCATAATGGCATCTACGCCGTAACGGTCAAAATAGAGGCGAGCTTTTTCGGGTGAGTCCACATCGCCATTTCCAATGATGGGGATATGAATTCGGGGGTTGTTTTTCACTTCACCTATCAATGTCCAGTCAGCCTCTCCGGTATAAAGCTGCGAACGGGTTCGGCCGTGAATGGCCAGAGCTTTTATACCTGTGTCCTGTAACGGTTCAGCAATTTCCGCAATAATCTTTGAGTCGTGATCCCACCCTAAACGGGTTTTTACGGTAACCGGCAATTTTACCGCGTTCACGACCGCTTTGGTAATTTTAAGCATCAGAGGGATGTCTCTCAACATTCCCGATCCGGCGCCTTTCGTGGCAATTTTTTTAACAGGACAACCAAAGTTGAGGTCAATCAATTCCGGATTTGCCGCTTCGGCAATCCGGGCTGCTTCGGCCAATGCATCGGGATCTTTCCCATACAATTGTATCCCAACCGGGCGCTCCTCCTCTAAAATGGTCAGTTTGCGCTTTGTTTTCTCCACATCCCTCACCAGCGCATCAGACGACACGAACTCCGTGTACATCAAATCCACACCATACTGCTTACATAAACTGCGAAACATGTGGTCTGTAACATCCTCCATGGGAGCCAGCAACAGAGGCTCCTTTCTTAATTCCAATTCTCCTATCTTCACGCGACCTGAATAGTTGTAATTGTTTTATTTTGACGCCACAAATATACTACTTCTCACAGACAGTCTAAACTTTTATTAAAACTCTGATGATAAGCCAACCATGTTTTGGTTGATCATTTTGACCTACATGACGGCGCTCTCCTTGAATTAAAGAGGTGGCGAGGGTTATTTATAACTCATTATCGTTTAGTTAAGACCTGACAGGTTTCGATATTTTTATTAGTTCTACTTTGACAGATTATAACACATTCGATATTATTCATTGGGGCTATTATGTTTTCGCCCAAAAACGCTAAACTAACCCTGAAAGGGTTTAATCGATAACCCGGGGTACAGCCCCGGGATGAGGATACAACACAACCAAAGCCCTGAAAGGGCGACAGCAATTCTAATCTGTCAAAGTAGTATTAGGACAGGATGAAAAAAGAAATAATATCAATAGTTACCGGAAAAAACCTGTCAGGTTTTTTCGCTTAACTAAACGACATTGATTT
The DNA here is from genome assembly GCF_900168165.1 of Alkalitalea saponilacus. GTDB lineage: Bacteria > Bacteroidota > Bacteroidia > Bacteroidales > Marinilabiliaceae > Natronoflexus > Natronoflexus saponilacus. The sequence goes on along the minus strand of NZ_FUYV01000027.1, from coordinate 13,443 downwards.
CTAATTACTAAATGCCAAAACTACTGCACATGTTAAGTTGCAGATCAGTTATCTCAGAAAGACAAAAAAGTGATCGGACTCATTACCTCTAATTAGAAACATTATTCGGAGAATGATATTGATAGATAGAGGTAATAATTGATACAATTATTACTGTATAATATAGTTTCGCACCATCTCTTCATATTAAATATCCAGTGAAAATTTTGAAATTATAATCAGTTAAACGATGCAAATAAAAAATAAAGGTTGCTTGCAATAGGCAATTTCCCTAAATTTAGTGATGTATAAATGTCCAAAAGCAAGTTATTCTTTTTATATAGAACATCTTGCCTGTTTAGATGTTAATCAAAAACAAGTAAATTCAACCTTAAAAGGAGTGTTTGTGAGCATAATTCTCTGAAAAAATTAGGCAATGACGATTCATTTATCAAAATCCCGATTAAAATACCTCTCCCGCCTCGGCCTTTTTCTGTTTCTGTTGATTTTATCAGGGCTGTTTTATGCATCCTGTAACACACAATCATCCAGAAATCAGTCAGGCAAAGCTCATCTGGGTGAATCACCTATGACTGACTCCATGGTTGTAGATCAGTTGATTCAGAGGTCCAGATCATTTTATGAAGAAACCGGAATGAGGGCTGAACCTTTTGATAGGTTTCTGCAGGAAGCCATGGAAATAGCTTCTCGCCATAACTTGTTATGGCAACAAGTAAGGATTCTCAACACCATTGGAAGAAGATATAGGGATAGATCAGCCTATGGGGAAGCTCTACGCTATCATAACAGAGCTTTAACCATAGCGCAAAACATCAACAATAAAGGTCTGCTATCAGAGGTATATAATCAGATTGGTGTGGTTTTTAGACGCACCGACGACAATGCCATAGCATTGGACATGCATTTTAAGGCTTTGCGTTTAGCCGAAGAGACACGGGATTCATTTAATATCAGCGTTGCAATAAACAGCATTGGGAATGTAAATGCAAACCTTGGCAGATACCATTCGGCCATTGAGTACTTCTTAAGAGCTCTTGAATATGCTGATAGGCTGGACAATACACTAGGGAAAGCGATAAACAACCACAACATAGGCGAGTGCAGATTAAAAATGGGGTATCCAGAGGAGGCATTGGAGTATTTTCAGAAATCGCTGGCATACAACAACCAGATTGGTAGTCGTGCCGGACAATCAATCTGTTACAATAGCATTGGAGCAGTTTATATCGCCAAGGATGATCCAGTCACAGCTTTAGAATATCTTGAAAGGGCATTAAATATAAATGATAGACTTGGAGATTTGATGCAGGTCTCCATCAGTCACTCAAAAATAGGTGAGGTGTATCTTTTGTTAGGTGATTTTGCAAAGGCCGATGACCATCTTAACAAATCCTATGAACTAGCTAAGAACATCGGTTCAAGATTTCAGGCAGAAGAGAGTTTGCGGTTACTTTCAAGACTTCATGAAGCCAATCATAATTACGCAACATCTCTGGAATATTTTAAAACTGCAACAGCTTATCGCGACAGTATTCTGAATGAGAAAAACATAAATCACCTTACAACCATGGAGGCCATGCTGGAAACTGAGGCTCAAAGAAACCGGATTTATCAATTGAACCAGATGACCTCCGAACAATTAATCACTCTGGGCAGACAAAGATTAATGCTTACTATAATCATCATTATTTTTGTCATTCTTGCAGTTATTACGACTTTATTGATATATCAGCACAGGCTTCGAATAAAATATAATAACCTAAAAAACCAGCATAAGCTTTTGCGCTCGCAAATGAACCCGCATTTTATATTCAATGCACTAAGCGCCATCCAGGTTTATGTTCTTGAGCATGATGTGGAAAAATCTACGAAATTCCTGACCGATTTTGCCAAACTCATGCGGCTGGTACTAAAAACATCGCATCATGACTTTATTCCGCTTAAGGATGAATCTGAAATTCTAAAATACTACCTTGAACTTCAAAAACTCCGGTTTGTATCACCTTTTAATTATCAAATAACCATTGATGAGGGATTGGATCAAGAGAATACATTCGTTCCCCCTATGCTTACTCAACCGTTCGTGGAAAACGCCGTGGAACACGGCGTTAGATTGATGGAGAACCAAGGTCATCTTGATATACGATTTAAAAAACTCAATACACAAATGGTTGTGGAAGTTGAAGACAATGGCATTGGAATCTCATCCAGCATTGATCAAAAGCAAAAAAGCGGAATAAACAAGAAACATGAATCTATGGCTATAAAAATCACCAAGGAGAGGCTTGATGTAATCAGAAATGATATTGGAGGCAAGGTGAGCCTTGAAATCATTGACAAGAAAAACATAAATCCTTTTGATAGAGGAACGCTGATAAGAATCATTCTGCCAATAGTATCTCAAAACAACTAATTTCAATGGAGCCACTAAAAATTATGATCGTTGAAGACGACCTGTTTACCCGAAGAGTGGTAGAAGTGATTATAAAAAATCACTTCAATGAGTTTGTAGTGTCTGCAGCAACAGGATCGATAAAGGAGGCTCATCATCTATTGGAAAGGGTAAGACCCGATTTACTTGTACTGGACATACAGCTTGAGGATGGAAATGCTTTTGAACTTTTATCTCAAATTCCTGTAATAGATTTCAAAATTGTATTTATGTCATCCTATTCAAGTTATATGGAGCAGGCTGTGCAGTTTTCAGCGGTTGATTTTATAAAGAAGCCATTTGATGAAAGTGAATTTGTTCAAGCGCTTGATAAAGCACTCGATTCATTTAACGACAGGGAGTATCCAAAAAGAATTGAGACTCTTTTATTAAACATCAATGAAGAACCTCAAAACAGGACACTTCTTCTCGTAACAAAAGACGGTAACGTTAAAGTTGATATAAACAGCATTGAATATGGCGAATCAATCACAAAAGGAGCATATTTTCACCTTTTATCGGGCGACACCATCCATGTTTCGTTCCCATTACGAAGATATGAGCCACTTTTATCTGAGTATGCCTTTTTCAGATGTCATCCTTTAATGCTTGTAAATCTCAGACATATTGAGTCTTTGGACAGAAGCTCTTCTGAAATACGGATGAAATCCGGGACAATAATACCTGTTGATGGTTGGCGACTTTCCAATCTGATAAACAAGCGTGATTCACTGACAATGATTTGAAATTAAAAGGAACGAAATCCAATCAGTTCACGAACCTCCTTCAATGTCTTGGATGCGCTTGCATGTGCCTTTTCTCTTCCAATTTCAGCCACTTTTCGCAGGTAAGCATCATCGGCAGCAATGGCTTTGATTTTTTCGCGCATAGGCTCTGTGAAAATGATGATATCTTCTGCTAACTGCTTTTTTAAATCACCATACCTGATAGAACATTTGCTGTACTCCTCTTTGAAAAACTCCAAAGTTTCGGGCTGCGAAACCACCGACATTAACGTAAACAGGTTGTTAATGGGCTCACTAACCGGGGTGTTTGGCTCGGTTGGGCCAGAGTCTGTAACCGCTTTCATCACTTTTTTGCGAATCACTTTCGGGTCATCAATCAGATAGATGCCATTCCCTTCCGACTTCCCCATTTTACCTGTTCCGTCTAATCCGGGAATTTTAACCAATGCCTCACCAAAATTAAAAGGTTGAGGTATGGGAAAATACTCTGTGTCGTATATTCGATTAAACCGGTTGGCAAATTTACGAGTCATCTCAAGATTTTGTTCCTGGTCTTTTCCTACCGGAACTTTATTTGCATGATGGATGATGATATCTGCAGCCATCAAAACGGGATAAGTCAGCAAGCCGGCATTGACGTTTTCAGGTTGTTTACGAGCTTTTTCCTTAAAAGAAGTGGTTCGCTCCAATTCCCCAAGATATGCATTCATATTGAGCAAGAGCGTAAGCTCTGCCACCTCGGGCAGATCACTTTGAATATAGATGGTTGCTTTTTCGGGATCAAGACCGGCAGCAAGATATTCCGCCAAAACCTGACGAACATTACCATGAAGATCCTCCGGGGCAGGATGCGTTGTGAGCGAGTGATAATCAGCAATAAAAAAATAGCAATTAAAATCATTCTGCATTTTCAAAAAATTCTTCACTGCTCCAAAATAGTTTCCTAAGTGCAGGTTTCCTGTTGGTCTGATTCCGCTTACAACTGTTTCCATGTTATCGTAATTCTCTGTCTTATTATTAAATCAGGTGCAAAAATAATCAACAAAACGGCAAAATGTTATTTTTTTTCATGAAACTTCCATAAGTAGGAAAACACTATTCCAAAGTGGCGGCATTTTTTCTAACTAAAGTTTCATTAATAGCATGGTATTCTATTTTTATGTTAGCGTAATTTAAGCACAGACAAAACTGCATGAAGGCGCACAAATGCATTTTCCTTCCCGATCCAATTGGGAGGATATTATGGCCTGATTAGAGGGCTCAATTCCCAATGACAATGATTGGCCTGTTTTAAAAAATTATTATATTCGTGTAGCCGCATTGTACTAAATGTTACAACATTAAAGGACTACCCGGTTAGCAGTATTTTAAATTATATGACAAATTAATCTCCTGAAGGGGTAATATATTCAACAAATCGATGAAAGTCTCTGTAATACTTCTATCTATTATATGTTTATCCACGTTTAATATTCAATCACAAGTTTTCCGGGGTGGTTTTAAAGGAGGGGTTGTGGCTTCCGAGGTTTCAGGAGATCATTTATCCGGGCCAAACAAATTCGGTCTATATGGTTCGGCTTTTACCATGTTACCACTCTCGCAATACTCCTTTTTGCAAATGGAGGTGATGTACATTCAGAAAGGGAGTCGTTCGGTTCCAAGTGAGAGTAACAACTATTTTGACTATCGTTTTAACCTGCAATACGTGGAGGTTCCATTCCTTTTTGTGCAAAACATGTCGGCCTACACCTCCTTAAATTACCTCGATAAAATTTTGTTTCATGGAGGGTTGTCTGTATCATTCCTCGTCAATTCCAATGAGAGTGAAGATTTAGTAGAGTATCCCAACAGGAGCGACTTCAATGCAGCAGAGCTCAACCTTTTGGTTGGATTTTCTTACCCACTATATGAAGCTCTTTACCTGAATTTTGGATATTCTAATTCACTGACCCCAATACGATCTCATGCCGACGGGCAAACAACCTGGATTAACCGGGGACAATACAATGTACTATGGACGCTTGGCTTAACATGGATATTTTGGTAAAGAAAAGATTGAGGAGACTTCTCAAAATAAAATTCCAAAGCGCGGCACAAGAAACATGTCCCTTATTCAGTCCAAAAGAAAAGGTTTGCATCAAGGAATATTTTTTCATTATCCGGATAAAAACAGGGCTACAACTTGAAATTAACATCCAAAGATGTTAATTTGAAACTCTTTTAGATAAGAGGCATTTTTCTTTCTTAATCAAAAAGAACAATAATTAAGGAATGTAAGGCTTGGTGTGGATTTGAGAGCATCTAACTTAGAAATTATATAAATAAAGATGTTTTTCTTTATTTTATTTTTAAATAGTGATCGAAGCCATTACATTTGCATTTTAAAAAGAAAATTTGAATGGTTTTTGGTTATTTCCCCCTCCCAAAACGTTACTTGTTTTGCAAATCTCTTATAAACAAATAAATATCAATTAATATTAAAACAGAATCTTTATGAGCAGTTTATTAAGTTCTTCCATTGGGAAGAAGTTGCTGATGGGGTTATCGGGGCTTTTCCTGATTTTATTTCTACTTATCCACCTGGCGATCAACTCCCTTATGTTGGTTCCAGATGGCGGAGAGACCTTCAATGCGGCAGCGCATTTTATGATCACCAATCCCATTATAAAGGTGACAGAGCCTCTACTGGCAATTGGATTTCTGGTTCACATTATCTATGGTTTTATGTTGACCATTCAAAATCGCAAGGCCAGAGGAAAAGACAGGTATGCGTCGGGTAATAAAACATCTGGTGTTACCTGGGCTTCTCAAAACATGCTAATTCTAGGAATTACCCTCTTGGCATTTTTAATTTTGCACCTCGCTCACTATTGGGTGAAGATTAAAATTACGGGCGATCCGCTGTTAGACCCTGTAATGGTTAATTTAGCAGGAGTAGAGACAATGGTTGACAACGCGTATGCGTTGGTTAATACATCTTTCGGATACCTTTGGATTGTAATTGTATATGCCGTTGCCGGTATCGGTCTGGCTTTACATCTATCTCACGGGTTCTGGTCGGCTTTTCAAACAGTTGGTTTCAGCAACAATATTTGGCGTAAGCGCCTTACTGCTATCGGACAAATTTATGCCTGGTTCGTTGGATTAGGCTTCTCACTCATAGCAGTTTTACAGTATTTATTCTATCAAGGTTAATTATTTAATCCTTTGTGATTATGGCAAAAATTGATGCAAGAATTCCCGAAGGGCCTGTAGCCCAGAAGTGGACAAATTATAAGAAAAATCAAAAATTGGTTAACCCTGCCAATAAAAGGAAACTCGATATCATTGTTGTAGGAACAGGATTGGCAGGAGCTGCAGCTGCAGCATCTTTTGGTGAAATGGGGTTTAATGTAAAGATATTCACCATTCAGGATTCTCCTCGTCGTGCGCACTCCATTGCTGCTCAGGGTGGAATTAACGCCGCTAAAAACTATCCAAACGATGGTGACTCGGTAAACAGATTATTTAGCGACACCGTTAAGGGTGGCGACTACCGTGCCCGTGAGGCGAATGTGTATCGTCTGGCTGAAGTTTCAACTTCAATCATAGACCAATGCGTGGCTCAAGGTGTACCTTTCGCCCGAGAGTATGGAGGTTTGCTTGACAATCGTTCATTTGGAGGAGCCCAGGTGAGCAGAACTTTCTATGCCAGAGGCCAGACCGGTCAGCAATTATTATTGGGAGCATACCAGGCTCTTATGCGTCAGGTAAACCTCAAAACTGTAAAACTATATACCCGCAACGAGCTGGTTGACATCGTGCTTGTTGATGGAAAAGCAAGAGGTATTATTTCGCGTGATTTGGTAACCGGAGAAACTCAGCGCCATTTTGGTCATGCTGTGGTTATGGCAACCGGAGGTTATGGAAACACCTTCTTCCTTTCTACCAATGCCATGGGATCCAACGGTTCAGCGGCATGGCAGGCCTACAAGAAAGGCGCCATGTTTGCAAATCCATGTTTTGCTCAGATTCACCCCACTTGTATCCCTGTTCATGGAGAATTCCAGAGCAAACTGACTCTTATGTCGGAGTCGTTGCGTAACGATGGACGCATTTGGGTTCCTGCTAAAAAAGAGGATGCGGAAGCCATTCGAGCCGGAAAACTAAAACCAACGGATATTGCGGAAGAAAACAGAGACTATTTCCTTGAACGCCGTTACCCGGCTTTCGGAAACCTTGTTCCACGTGATGTGGCATCACGTGCAGCAAAAGAGCGTTGCGATGCAGGCTTTGGAGTTGGTACCACCGGATTGGCCGTTTACCTTGATTTTAAAGAATCCATCGAAAGACTGGGTAAGGACGTGATTGAAGCCAGATATGGAAACCTGTTCCAGATGTATGAAAAAATCGTGGACGACAATCCATACGACACACCCATGATGATTTACCCTGCCATTCATTATACCATGGGAGGCGTTTGGGTTGATTACGAATTACAAACTACCATTCCCGGGCTCTTCTGTGCCGGAGAAGCCAACTTCTCAGACCACGGAGCCAACCGCCTTGGTGCCTCTGCTTTGATGCAGGGATTGGCCGATGGTTATTTTGTTCTGCCATACACCGTTCAGAACTACCTGGCCGATGATATCAAAACTCCAAGAATGACCGGTGATGAGAAAGAGTTTGTTGAAACCGAAAAAGCAGTAAAAGACCGATTTGAAAAAATCCGTAATGTAAACGGAAATCGTTCGGTTGACAGCATTCATAAAGAGCTTGGTTTGGTGATGTGGGATTTTGTTGGAATGGCCAGGAACAAAGAAGGACTTCAACAAGCCATTGAAAAAATCCGTGCCATTAAAAAAGAGTTCTGGAGCAATGTCCGCATTCCCGGCGACAAGGAAGGAATGAACATTGAACTTGAAAAAGCAAACCGTCTTGCTGATTTTATTGAAATTGGCGAACTGATGGCCATTGATGCACTTAACCGTGAGGAGTCATGTGGAGGACACTTCCGTGAAGAGTTCCAGACTGAAGATGGTGAAGCCATGCGTCAGGATGATAAATTTGCTTATGTATCATGCTGGGCGTATAAAGGCGATGGCCAGGAACCGGAGCTGCATAAGGAAGAACTGAAGTTTGAAGATGTGAAGCTGATTCAGCGGAATTACAAATAGTGGTCGCAGGCAATTTCAATTATATTAACAGAGTTTTATCATGGAAAAAAATATAAATATCACTCTAAAAGTCTGGAGACAAAAAAACGCCCGCGAAAAGGGGCGTTTTGAAACGTACCAGGTAAAAGATGTTTCTACCGGGAGTTCATTCCTGGAAATGATGGATATTCTTAATGAACAATTAATTAACGAGGGAAATGAGCCTGTGGCTTTTGACCACGACTGTCGCGAAGGAATCTGTGGCATGTGCTCGCTATACATCAATGGCCGTCCTCACGGACCCGATGATGGTGTTACCACCTGCCAGTTGCACATGCGCAAATTTAAGGATGGTGATACCATCTGGATCGAACCTTGGCGTTCTGCTGGATTTCCTGTGATTAAGGATTTGATAGTGGATCGTACAGCTTTTGACAAGATCATTGCTTCAGGAGGTTATGTATCGGTAAATACCGGAGGTGTCCCCGATGCCAACGCCATTCCAATTCCAAAACCCGATGCGGATGAGGCCATGGATGCTGCTTCATGTATTGGTTGTGGAGCTTGTGTTGCTGCTTGTAAAAATGGCTCAGCTATGTTGTTTGTATCTGCTAAAGTTAGCCAACTTGCACTTTTACCTCAAGGCAAAGTGGAAGCTGCTCGCAGAGCCAAAAATATGGTTGCTAAAATGGATGAACTAGGATTCGGAAACTGTACCAACACAGGAGCTTGTGAAGTAGAGTGCCCAAAAGGGATTTCTGTAGCTCATATAGCAAGGCTGAACAGGGAATTCCTGAAAGCAAAAGTTCAGGACTAAACGAAGTAGAATATGATAAAAAATGGTGCATAGTTAAAACTGTGCACCATTTTTGTTTCAGTTCAAAAACCTTAACCCTCGTAATAAGCAAATGTTACTTTACGTCTTGTCCCCTGGCCTTTACCAGCAAGTATATTATTAAAAAAAGCTGCAGCAGCCTGAATTTGAATCGTCTCTCCACTTTTGCGCACCACATCCCAAAATCTTACTATCTCATATTCATTTTTTATAAACATATCGTGAGCAGATTGAAGTTTGCCATGATTCTCCGCAGGAACCACTACAGTAAAATGTTTGCCCAACAATTCCCCCGGTAGATATCCATATATCTCATTGTATCGTTCATTTACATGAACGTAGTTCCCCTTTTCATCGGTAACACAAATTCCAAGTTCGCGTTCTTCATCGATGATGAATTGTGCCTTTTGTGGATTAGCCTCAATAAGCTCCTTGATCTCTTTGGTTCTGAATACATTAATTCTTCCCATACCCTGATTTTTTAAATTGATTGTTGATGTTTCGTTTGTTTGATGTATCAAACAGACCAATCATTTTTTTGTTCAACATTGAGTAGGCGAACATTTAACGATACATGAAAGATCAGGCTATAACGGAATTTCAAAAGTGAACCTGCTTCCTTTTTTCGGAAATGAAGCGACCCGAATTTCTCCACCCATCAGTTCAACCAGACTTTTACAGATGGATAGCCCCAGCCCGGCTCCTCCATAATCCTTCCCGCTTTTTTCATAAACCTGGTTAAACCGGTTAAAGATGGACTGATGGTGCTTCGGATCTATGCCGATCCCGGAATCTTCAACGAAAAACTCAACAATATTTTCATTTAGGTGATAGCCAAACTCAATGGTTCCATTTTCGGGAGTAAACTTAATTGCATTGGCAATTAAGTTATTAAAAACCTGGGTTAGTTTCGGAAGATCTCCTTTGATAACAATCTCTTTTTTGGGAGGAAGCGTAGCTTTCAGAACAATATTCTTGTCATTGGCAGGAACTTCAAAAAAAGCAGTTAATGAACTCATCAACTCAGCCAAATCTATTTGTTCTTTGTTTAAAACAGTACTTCCTGTTTCTATTCTGGAGATTTCCAGAACATCATTAATGAGCCCCAATAATTGTAATCCGCTCTTGATGATAATGTCCAGATAATATTCACGCTTATCTTCTGACACATCACGCTGTTTTAATAATTCAGCAAATCCCATGATGCCATTCATCGGGGTGCGTATTTCATGACTCATATTAGCCAGAAAAGCCGATTTTAACCGATCGCTCTCTTCTGCCTTTTCCTTTGCCAATAACAGTTCCTTTTCAATCTGCTTCTGGTGGGTTACATCGCGCACGATGCAGATGGTTTCATTCGCCTGAAAATAGATCATGCGCGACTCATAAACCATCTCTTTCTCTTCCTCTCTGATTGTGTAGTTATAAGTCTCAACTCCTTTCCCTGTGATCGCTTTATTGATGTTTTCAATTGTGAGGGATGCCAATTCCGCTGGCAACACCTCGCTCACATGCTTATCCATAAAACTCGCTGGAGAAACTAGCAAACCCTTTTCTTCATGAACATGGTAATCAATAAAATATCCATCCCCATTAAATACAAAGATTATATCGGGAATTATCGCCAACAGGCCTCGTAGTTTGGCATGGTTGCTCTCTGCAACATCTAAAGCTTCTCGCAGAGTATGCACCAATTCTTTTTCGCGGGTGATATTGGTAATCGTTCCATAAGCTCTAATTTGATCTGAATTCTCTTTTCTTTCAACCATCCCGCTTCCCAGAAGATAAATCAGGTTACCATCCGATAGTAGCAGTCTGAACTCATTTTTCCAAATATTGCTTTGTTGACCGGGCTTAATCCTCCACAAATCCAACATCTTCAATCTGTCATCAGGGTGAATCATTGTTAAGAGTCTTCTAAATGAGGACGGACTATTGCTGCTCCCAATGATGGAGCGAATATTTCCATTCCAGATAAAGTCATCATCAGTACTGTTCCATTCAAAAATGACATCGTTGGTGTGCATGGCCACCAACTTGAATCGCATCTCGTTTTCCAGATTTTCCTGTTCGGCCAGTTTTCGGCCTGTAATATCCCGGCCTAAAACCACCAAGCCCTTTCTGCTTCCATCAACATTAAAAAGAGGTGCTTTTATTACATCAAAAAACTTTCTGACTCCATCAGCTTGCACAAAATGTTCCTCAACATTTATTGGTCTGCGAGATTTCCAGGCGAGATTGTCTGTTTCATGGCAGAATTTAAGTTCCTTGCTTCTATTAGGAATCAGCAAGGACAAATCACGATAGTTCTTCCCCCGGTAATCGTAACCTTCAAGGCCAAACAGACTGATTAAAGATTGGTTTGCCTCCATCCAACGTCCTTCCCCATCTTTAAAACAGATAAAATCCGGCGTGGAATTAAACAAAGTAAGCAAATGTGCATTACGTTCTTCCAAAGCTTCCTGAATGCCTGCGCTGGTATTGTAATCATTGATTGGTTCATTGCTTTTACAATATGAGGAAATAGGCTTTTGTGAAAACTCCTCATTATTGAGATTCAAATCATCCTCAAGAATCTTTATTGTTTGGCGGATCAACGTCTGTTTGTAACTCTCGTGAGGCACAGAACCATATGTGTGAATGCAGAGAAAAATGTGGTTACAGTTTATGGCTTTGAGGCGAGAAACGAAACAATGACTAGCAATTGGCGATGACTTGACCTTAAACCATTCTTGTTGACTGCTCAACGTTAAATGCGGCTCAATTTCTTTCAGAATGTGATGATATTCACTCGCAGATCGCCCATTTTGGTGTTTATAAAACCAATCAACACGATCATCCTTTTTTTCAACAAGTCCCACATGAGCACCCAGAACATTTGACAAAACATTCAGGCTGCTTTTCCAATCCGGCTCTCCGGGTGAGTTAAAGAATTGTTGATTTTTTATCATTAAACAACAGACTATTGGATTAAGAGTTTGTGAATATTTAAACAATATTACAAAAAAAAGATATTGTATCGCCAAAAATGATGATCAGATTTTTACATATCGGAGAAGAAAGAATTTAATTCTGTCTTAATGCAGAGATAGCGGAAAATTAGTCGCTAATGGCTTCACTCCAATAGAACAGTTATTCAACTCAACAAAAAAAGATTGACTATAATTATAGCAGAACATAAAGATCTTATCCGTAATTTTAAACCTTTCAAAAATCGATGGGTTGTTAATCACAACATTTTTATGCAAGATAGATATATCATTTTACCTTTTTGTAGAATCTGTATGAGCTGGTTTCCATCGTTGTTACGCCAATGCGTAACAACCACTTCCATCTTAAAACCAAGCATAATAAATATTCCTCTGCGAAAAAATATCGCAATTACAATACTCCTTTTTATCCCATTGTCGCTCAAGGCCAATAGTCCTGATTCCATTCCAATCACAGAAATTGAGACAAAATCAACAAGTCGTCATTTCCCTTTTATAATGGGAATTACAGCAGCCTCGTTTCTTGCTGACAAGCCAATAAACAGCTATTTTGTAAGCAATCGTTCCTCGTTTTTAAATTCTGCTACAAAAATTACCGATCTGGCAGGAGATAAATACCTGATAATACCTGCTTCCGTAATAACCTATGGAGTGGCTGGTTATATAATTCGTGATGAAAAGCTTACAAACACCAGTTTAAATTCCATTCAGGCACTGGCAACCACAGCCATTACAACCGAAATAGTGAAGCAATTAGCAGGCAGAGCCCGCCCTTACACCGAACGTGGTTCGCATCATTATTCGCCATTTCCAATAAAAAATGACGATTTTAAGTCCATGCCATCGGGCCATGCGGCGCTGGCTTTTGCAGCATTTACTCCGTTTGCAGAGAATTACTCAAAATGGATATATTTGATCCCGGTATCGGTGGCTGCCGGGAGAGTTTATCAAAATCAACACTGGTTTTCAGATGTAATGGTTGAGTCCACTCCGACAACCTCATTTTCTTAATTGACGGAGAATTGGATATTTTCAGAAATGAACAGCCTGGCAGGTAATATTGCCGATAAAAATGTTTTGATTGCAAAATAAAGTTCAGATCCACCTGTCATATAGGCAAAAGTCTTTGATTTGATCGCTTTTTGGGCAATAGACGTAGTTCTTTGACATAATTGTTTTGTGTATTTGAGTATCCGGACAAAATTCACCCACAAACAACGGATGTTGGCCCACATTTGGTGCTTTATTACACCACGATACCTGCTTTTTGCGTTAGAGTAATGGTAGCCTAACTGAAAAATGGTAG